>NZ_JBVJHK010000008.1:0-275380 GCF_055586845.1 Micromonospora sp. NPDC049139
AGGTGGTGGTGGCGGATGTGCGGTGGGATCGGTTTGTGTCGTCGTTCACGGCGTTGCGGCCGAGCCGGTTGTTCACCGAGATCCCCGAGGCACAGCCCGCGCAGGTCGAGGAGAGGCCGCACGGCGATGACGGGGGCGCGGCGTCGGCGCTGCGGGAGCGGCTGGCCGCCGCCTCCGAGCCGGAGCGCGACCGCATCCTGCTCGACCTGGTCCGCGGCACCGCGGCGGCGGTGCTGGGGCACGCCACGCCGAGCGGGATCCGACCCGGCCGCGGCTTCCTCGAACTGGGCTTCGACTCCCTCACCGCGGTCGAGCTGCGCAACCGGCTGACCGCCGAGACGGGGATCGGGCTGCCCGCCACCCTCGTCTTCGACCACCCCACGCCGAACGCGCTGGCCGGTCACCTGCGGGCCGAGCTGGCACCCGGGCAGCCGGCGCTGCCGATCGTGGCGGAGATCGAGCGCCTCGACCAACTCCTCGGCGGGCTGCCGGACGGCCACCTCGACGACGCGGTCATCGGCCGGCTGGAGGACCTGGTGGCCCGGTGGCGAGGGCGTCCCACCCCCACCCCCACGCCGGCCGCCGGCGACGAGTTGGAGTCGGCGAGCCGGGAGGAGCTGTTCGACATCATCCAGCGGGAGTTCGGCAAGTCCTGACCGGGCCCGCCCGAGGCGGGCGGAGCGCGGCCGGCGCCGCAACGGGCACGGCTCGGGTGCGGCGGCACGCCGGGCGTGACCCGTGACCTGCCGATGCCGACATCGGCAGGTCACCGCCGCCTAGGGGTGCGCGGCGGCTGTCTAGGGGTGTGCCTGCGCGGGTCCGGCTCCGTAGGGTCGGAACCCTCAGGCCGTCCCGTGCTGCCCGCCGGCAGTCGGACGGTACGGATGAGGGTGCGTGCGGTACCCCGGATGGACGGGAGGTCCGCATGGCCGGATCCGGCCTGCCTCAGTTGCTCGCCATCAGCGACCTGCACGTCGTGCACGCCGAGAACAAGGCCATCGTCGAGCGGCTGCGGCCGGAGCGGGACGGCGACTGGCTCGTCGTCGCCGGCGACGTCGGGGAGTTCGCCAGCGACATCGAATGGGCGCTGGGGCTGCTCAGCCGGCGCTTCGCGAAGGTGATCTGGGCCCCCGGCAACCACGAGCTCTGGACTCCCCGGGAGGACCCGGTCCAGTTGCGGGGGGACGAGCGCTACCGGCACCTGGTGGAGCTGTGCCGAGGCCTCGGGGTGGTCACCCCGGAAGACCCGTACCCCGTCTGGGACCCGCAGGGCGACGACCCGGTGCTGATCGCCCCGCTGTTCCTGCTTTACGACTACAGCTTCCGGCCCCCCGGGACGTACACCAAGGAGCAGGCCCTGGCGCGGGCCCACGAGGTCGGCGTGGTCTGCACCGACGAGATCCTGCTGCACCCGGACCCGTACCCGACGAGGGACGCCTGGTGCCGGGCGCGGCTGGCCCTGACCGAGCGCCGGCTCACCGCGGAACGCGGCGGCCTGCCCACCGTCCTGGTCAACCACTTCCCGCTCGTCCGCGAGCCCACCCGGATCCTCCGGTACCCGGAGTTCGCGCAGTGGTGCGGCACCGAGGCCACCGCGGACTGGCACACCCGCTTCGACGCCCGCGTCGCCGTCTACGGCCACCTGCACATCCCGCGCACCACGTGGTACGACGGGGTGCGGTTCGAGGAGGTCTCGGTGGGCTACCCGCGGGAGTGGCGGCGCCGCTCCACGCCCCCGGGGCGGCTGCGCCGCATCCTGCCGGCAGCCGCCGGCCACCCCGCCTGACCGGCCCGCACGATGCGGATCGACGGTCTCTTTCCCGCGAGCCACGGCGGCCCTTCCGGCCCTGCCGATGAGGGGTTCTCTAGGGGTTGGGGACGCCATTGGCGCTCAGTACCGTCCACTCACGGTGGCGGGCATGTGCCGGCGAGGGGCTCCGGCGCGACGGACGCCTGAGCAGGCACGGAACGGATTCGGAAACAGGGATCGGGCGCATGGGTCGGACGGCCACGCCCCCACTCACCTGTGCACGAAGCCGGGCCGCCGGCGGTGGTGTGGTCAGCGAATCGGCAGATTCCGATCGATAGCAAGCTCTGGGCGGGTGGGTCATGGCGGACGAAGACAAGCTCCTCGAACACCTCAAGTGGGTGACCTCCGAGCTCCGCCTGGCGCGCCGGCGCCTGAGCGAGCTGGAGAACGAGGACGCGGAGCCGATCGCGATCGTCGGCATGGCCTGCCGTTTCCCCGGCGGGGTCGCCTCGCCAGAGGACCTCTGGGACCTGGTCGCGGGCGGCGTCGACGCCACCGGCACGTTCCCCGAGGACCGGGGCTGGGACCTGGAGCGGCTCTACGACCCGGACCCCGACCACCCCGGCACCACCTACAGCAACCGGGGCGGGTTCCTGCGGGACGCCGGCCTGTTCGACCCGACCCTGTTCGGGATCTCGCCGCGCGAGGCGCTGGCCATGGACCCGCAGCAGCGGCTTCTGCTGGAGGTGACCTGGGAGGTCTTCGAACGGGCCGGCATCGACGCCACGTCGGTGCGGGGCAGCCGTACCGGGGTGTTCGTCGGCACGGCGGGGCAGGACTACACGTCGGTGCTGCGGCAGCTGCCCGAGGGCGCCGAGGGCTACGTCCTCACCGGCACGGCGGCGAGCGTCATGTCCGGCCGGCTGGCGTACTCCTTCGGGCTGGAGGGGCCCGCCGTCACGATCGACACCGCCTGCTCCTCCTCGCTGGTCGCGCTGCACCTCGCCGGCCAGGCCCTGCGGGACGGCGAGTGCTCCCTCGCGGTGGCCGGCGGCGTCACCGTACTGGCCACGCCCGGCGCCTTCGTCGAGTTCTCCCGCCAGCGGGGGCTCGCCTCCGACGGCCGGTGCAAGGCGTTCTCCGCCGACGCCGACGGCACCGGCTGGTCCGAGGGCGTCGCCATGCTGCTGGTCGAGAAGCTCTCCGACGCCCGGCGCAACGGGCACCCCGTCCTGGCGGTGATCCGCGGCAGCGCCGTGAACCAGGACGGCGCCAGCAGCGGCCTGACCGCCCCCAACGGCCCCTCTCAGCAGCGGGTCATCCGGCAGGCGCTGGAGAACGCCCGGCTCACGCCGTCCGACGTGGACGTCGTCGAGGCGCACGGCACGGGCACCCGCCTCGGCGACCCGATCGAGGCACAGGCGCTGCTGGCCACGTACGGCCAGGGCCGGACCGCCGACCGGCCGCTGTGGCTGGGGTCGCTGAAGTCGAACATCGGCCACCCGCAGGCCGCCGCCGGCGCCGGCGGCGTCATCAAGATGGTGATGGCGATGCGGCACGGCGTGCTGCCGCCGACCCTGCACATCGAGAAGCCGTCCCCGCACGTCGACTGGTCGACGGGGGCGGTGTCGCTGCTGGACGGCGCGCGGCCGTGGCCGGGCGACGACCACGTCCGGCGGGCCGCCGTGTCGTCCTTCGGCATGAGCGGCACGAACGCCCACCTGATCCTGGAGCAGGCCCCGACCCCCGAACCGGTGGACGACCCGGCCGCCGCGCCCCGCCGGCCCGCCGTCGCGCCGGTGCTGCTGTCGGCCGCGCAGCCGGCCGCGTTGGCCGCGCAGGCGGACCGGTGGGCCCGCTGGCTGGGCGACGACGCCGAGCCGCGCCCGGTCGACGTGGGCTGGTCGTCGGTGGTGTCCCGGTCGACGCTCGACCAGCGCGCCGTGGTGCTCGCCGAGGACCGTGCGGGCCTGCTCGGCGGCCTGGCCGCCCTGGCGGTGGGAGAGCCCTCGGGCGCGGTGGTCGCGGGCCGGGCCGGGGACCGGGGTCCGCTGGCGGTGCTCTTCTCCGGTCAGGGCGCGCAGCGCGCCGGCATGGGCCGGGAGCTGTACGTCGAGTTCCCCGCCTTCACCGCCGCGCTCGACGAGGCGTGCCGGCACCTGGACCGGGTGCTGCCGCAGCCGCTGCGCGAGGTGCTGTTCGCCGAGCCGGGCACCCCGGCGGCGGAGCTGCTGGACCAGACGGCCTTCACCCAGGCCGGGCTGTTCGCGGTCGAGGTGGCGCTGTTCCGGCTCGTCGAGTCGTTCGGTGTGGTGCCGGACTTCGTGGGCGGCCACTCGATCGGTGAGATCGCCGCCGCGCACGTGGCCGGGGTGCTGTCCCTGGAGGACGCCTGCCTGCTCGTTGCCGCCCGGGGCCGGCTGATGCAGGCCCTGCCCGCCGGCGGCGGGATGCTGGCCGTCGCGGCGGACGAGGCGGCGGTGGCGGAGTCCATCGCCGCCCTGACCGACCGGGTCGGGATCGCCGCCGTGAACGGGCCGACCTCCGTCGTCGTGTCCGGCGCGGTCGAGGCCCTCGACGAGGTGGAGCGCGCCTGGCGGGACCGCGGCGTGCGGGTCCGCCGGTTGACGGTGAGCCACGCGTTCCACAGCCCGCTCATGGAGCCGGTGCTGGAGCGGTTCCGGGGCATCGTCGCGCGGCTGACCTTCGCCGCGCCCACGCTGCCGCTGGTGTCGAACCTGACCGGGGCGCTCGCCGACCCCGACGAGATCCGCACTGTCGACTACTGGGTGCGGCACGTCCGCGAGGCCGTCCGCTACGCCGACGGGCTGACCGCGCTGCGGGCCGCCGGCGCCGACACGTTCCTGGAGATCGGCCCGCAGAGCGTGCTGACCGCGATGGCGGCCGACATCCTGCCCGACGACGACGTGCTGGCCGTCGCCGCCCAGCGCCGGGACCGGCCGGAGGCGCACGCGCTGCTGGCCGCGCTCGCCGAGCTGCACGTGCACGGCGTGCCGGTGGCCTGGCAGGAGTGGTTCGCCGACACCGGCGCACGCCGGGTCGACCTGCCCACGTACGCCTTCCAGCGGGAGCGGTTCTGGCCCGAGGTGGTGCCGTGGCGCGTCGGCGACGTGACGGGCGCCGGCCTGGGCGTGGCGGGGCACCCGCTGCTCGGCGCGGCGGTGCGGCTCGCCGGTGACGACGAGGTGGTGCTGACCGGCCGGTTGTCGGCGTCGACCCACCCGTGGCTGACGGACCACGTCGTGTCCGGCGCCGTGGTGGTGCCGGGCACTGCCCTGGTGGAGCTGGCCGTACGCGCCGGTGACGAGGTGGGCGCGTCCCGGGTGGGCGAGCTGACCGTCGCCGCGCCGCTGGTGCTGCCGGCGTCCGGCGCGGTACGCGTGCAGGTGCGCGTCGGCGCGGCCGACGACTCCGGCACCCGGTCGGTCGCCGTCCACTCCCAGCCCGAGGAGGACGGCGACACCGAGTGGGTGCGGCACGCCGACGGTGTGCTGGAGCCGACGTCGGCCGACGAGCCGACCGTCGGCGCGTGGCCGCCGGCGGACGTGACCGAGGTGGACCTCGCCGGGTGGTACGCGAGGCTGGCCGAGCACGGCCTGTCGTACGGGCCCGTGTTCCGGGGCGTGCGGCGGGTCTGGTCGACCGACGGCGAGGTGTACGCCGAGGTCGCGCTGCCTGACGAGGCGGCCGGCGAGGCCACCGCGTTCGGGGTGCACCCGGCGCTGCTGGACGCCGCGCTGCACCCGGTGGCGCTGCTGCTCGCCGGGGAGTCGGCGAGCGGGCCGCGGGTGCCGTTCGCGTTCGAGGGCGTGCAGGTGCACGCCTCGGGCGCCCGGACGCTGCGGGTGCGGCTGACCCGGGACGGGTCCGGGGTGCGGCTGGTCGCCTGCGACGGGGCGGGCACGCCGGTGGTGTCGGTGGACTCCCTGGTGCTCCGGGAGATGACCGGGGTGACGCCCCACGGCGCCGCCGCCCGGTCGCTGTTCGACGTGGCGTGGCAGGCCGAGCGCGTCCTCCCCGTCGACGACGTCGTGGGGTGGGCGGTGCTGGGCCGGTCGGTGCCGGCCGCACTGCCGGAGCTGCCGGTCCACGCCGACGTGGCCGCGCTGGCCGCGAGCGGGCAGCCGGCCCGGCAGGTGCTGCTGGCGGTGCCGGCCGGCGACCCCGGCGTCGCCGTGCCGGACGCCGTGCGGGCGGTCACCACCGGCGTCCTGGGCGTGCTGCGCTCCTGGCTCGCCGCCGACGAGGTGGCGGACGCGAAGCTGGTCGTGGTGACCCGGGGCGCGGTGGCCGCCGGGGACGACGACCAGGTCACCGACCTGGCCGGCGCGGCGGTCTGGGGCCTGCTGCGCTCCGCGCAGTCCGAGCACCCGGGGCGGATCGTCCTCGCCGACGTCGACGGCGAGCTGGACCGGACCGTCCTGGCCGTGCTGGCCGGCGCGGCGGTCGACCCGTCGGTCTCCGGCGGCCAGCTCGCGCTGCGCGCCGACCGGACGCTCGTGCCGAGGCTGGTGCGGCCGGCGGGCGACGACCTGACCCCCCCGTCGTCCGGGCCGTGGCACCTGGCCGCCGTCGCCCCGGGCACGCTGGACGGGGTGGACCTGGTGCCCGCCACTGCCGTCGCGCTGGACGCGGGGCAGGTGCGCATCGCCGTGCGCGCGGCGGGGGTGAACTTCCGGGACGTGCTGATCGGTCTGGGGATGTATCCGGATCCGGCTGCGGTGATGGGCAGCGAGGGTGCGGGCGTGGTGGTCGAGGTCGGTCCCGGTGTGACCGACCTGGTGCCCGGCGACCGGGTGCTCGGCATGTTCGAGTTCGGGTTCGGCCCGCAGGCGGTCGCCGCGCGGGAGCGGATCGCGAAGATGCCCGCCGGCTGGTCGTTCACCCAGGCGGCGTCGATGCCCCTGGTCTTCCTGACGGCGTACTACGCGCTGCGTGACCTGGCCGGTCTGCGGGCCGGCGAGTCGGTGCTGATCCACAACGGTGCGGGCGGCGTCGGTATGGCCGCCATCCAGCTCGCCCACCACCTCGGCGCCACCGTCCACGCCACCGCCAGCCCGGGCAAGTGGGGTGTGCTGCGTGGGTTGGGCGTGGCCGAGGATCGGATCGCGTCGTCGCGGACGACGGAGTTCGAGTCGTCCTTCACGTCGGTTACCGGTGGTGCCGGGGTGGACGTGGTGCTGGACGCGCTGGCGGGGGAGTTCGTCGACGCGTCGTTGCGGTTGCTGCCGCGTGGTGGTCGGTTCGTGGAGATGGGCAAGGCCGATCTGCGGGACCCGGACGTGGTCGCCGCCGAGCACCCGGGGGTGACGTACCGCGCGTTCGACCTGAACGAGGCGGGCAGCACCCGGATAGGCGAGATGCTGGCCGAACTCCTGGCGCTGTTCGAGCAGGGCGCGCTGCGGCCGCTGCCCGTGCGGGCGTGGGACGTGCGGCAGGCCCGGCAGGCGCTGCGGTACGTCAGCCAGGCCCGGCACGTCGGCAAGGTGGTGCTCCGCATTCCCGCCCCGGTGGACCCCGAGGGCACCGTGCTGGTCACCGGCGCCGCCGGGACGCTGGCCGGCGTGGTCGCCCGGCACCTCGTCGCCACCGGCCAGGCCCGTCACCTGCTGCTGGCCTCCCGCCGTCACCCCGACCAGGCCGGCGGTGACGACTACGCCACCCTCGTCCGGGACCTGACCGACGCGGGAGCCGAGGTCACCGCCGTGGCGGTCGACGTCAGCGACCCCGCGCAGGTCACCGGCCTGGTCGCCGGGGTCGACCCGGCGCACCCGCTGACCGCGGTGGTCCACACCGCCGGAATCCTCGCCGACGCGACCATCGGCTCGCTCGACGAGCGGGCCCTGCACGCCGTGCTGGCGCCGAAGGTGGACGCCGGCTGGGCGCTGCACGAGGCGACCCGGCACCTGGACCTGGCCGCGTTCGTGGTGTTCTCGTCGGTGGCGGCCACCCTCGGCTCGCCCGGGCAGGGCAACTACGCGGCGGCCAACGCCTTCCTCGACGCCCTCGCCCGGCACCGCCACCAGCAGGGCCTGCCCGCCACCAGCGTCGCGTGGGGCATGTGGGCCACCGCCAGCGCGATGACCGCGCACCTCGACGGGGACGACCAGCAGCGGCTGCGGCGCGTCGGCATGAGCGGCCTCTCCCCGGCCGAGGGCGCCGAACTCCTCGACGCGGCCCTGCCGTCGGCCGCGCCGGTCGTCGTCGCGGCCCGGCTCCAGGTCACCGGCGAGACCAGCCAGGTGCCGCCGCTGATGCGGCAGCTCGTCCGCGCCGCCCGTCGGCGGCGCACGGCCACCGACCGACCGACCGCCGGGGCGTTCTGGCGGGACCGGCTGGCCGGCCTGCCCGAGGCGGACGCCCGGCAGACGTTGGTCGACATGGTCTGCGGGCAGGCCGCGACCGTGCTGGGTCACGCCTCGGCACAGGCGGTCTCCGCCGCCCGGGCCTTCAAGGACCTGGGCTTCGACTCGCTGACCTCGGTGGAGCTGCGCAACCGCCTGGGCGCCGCGACCGGGCTGCGGCTGTCCGCCACGCTGGCCTTCGACCACCCCACCCCGGCCCGGCTGGCCGACCACCTGTTCCAGCAGCTCGGCCACGCCACCGGCGCCGGCCCGACGGTGCGTACGGTCGGCACCGGTGACGCCGACGAGCCGATCGCCATCATCGGCATGGCCTGCCGCTACCCCGGCGGCGTCGCCACCCCCGAGCAGCTGTGGCAGCTCGTCACCTCCGGGTCCGACGCGATCGGCGGATTCCCCACCGACCGCGGCTGGGACCTCGACCGGCTGTACGGCGCGGACGGCGACCAAGCCGGCGGCACCGTCACCGACCAGGGCGGCTTCCTCTACGACGCAGCCGACTTCGACGCCGGCTTCTTCAACATCAGCCCCCGCGAGGCCCTCGCCATGGACCCGCAGCAGCGGCTGCTGCTGGAGACCGCCTGGGAGAGCTTCGAGTACGCCGGCATCGACCCCACCGGGGTCACCGGCACCGCCACCGGCGTCTTCGTCGGCGCCGCCTCCTCCGGCTACGCCAGCAGCGGCCGCGACGACCTGGACGGCCTCGAGGGGCACCTGCTCACCGGCACGGCGGGCAGCGTCGCCTCCGGGCGGGTCGCCTACACCTTCGGCCTCGAAGGCCCGGCCGTCACCGTCGACACCGCCTGCTCCTCGTCCCTGGTCGCGCTGCACCTCGCCGCCCAGGCGCTGCGCGGCGGGGAGTGCGACCTCGCCCTGGCCGGCGGGGTGGCGCTGATGGCGCAGCCCGGCATGTTCTCCGAGTTCTCCCGCCAGGGCGGGCTGGCCCCGGACGGGCGCTGCAAGGCGTTCGCCGCCGGCGCCGACGGCACCGGCTGGTCCGAGGGTGTGGGCATGCTGCTGGTGGAGCGGCTCTCCGACGCCCGGCGCAACGGGCACCGCGTCCTCGCCGTCGTGCGTGGCTCCGCGATCAACCAGGACGGCGCGTCCAACGGGCTGACCGCCCCGAACGGCCCCTCCCAGCAGCGGGTGATCCGGCAGGCCCTCGCCAACGCCCGGCTCGCCACGACCGACGTGGACGCCGTCGAGGCGCACGGCACCGGCACCACCCTCGGCGACCCGATCGAGGCCCAGGCCCTGCTGGCCACCTACGGGCAGGACCGGAACGGCGGGGAGCCGCTCTGGCTGGGGTCGATCAAGTCGAACATCGGCCACGCCCAGGCGGCGGCCGGCGTCGCCGGCGTGATCAAGATGGTGCTGGCGATGCGGCACGGCATGCTGCCGCCTACCCTGCACGTGGACGAGCCCTCGCCGCACGTCGACTGGAGCGCCGGGGCGGTCGCCCTGCTCACCGAGGCGCGGCCGTGGCCGGCCGCCGACCGGCCCCGCCGCGCGGCGGTGTCGTCGTTCGGCATCAGCGGCACCAACGCGCACACCATCATCGAACAGGCGCCGGCCGAGGCCGCCCCGGCGACGCTCCCGCCGGCCGATGACCTGCCCGGCCTGGTCGGGCCCGCCGCCGTGCCGCTGCTCGTGTCCGGCCGCAACCCCCGCGCCCTGCGCGAGCAGGCCGCCCGCCTCGGCGAGCGCCTCGCCGCCGACGTCGACCTGGACCTGCGCGACCTCGGGTTCTCCCTGGCCACCCGGCGGGCCCACCACCCGTACCGCGCGGTCGCCCTGGCCGGCGACCGGGACGACGCCGTCGCCCGCCTGGCCGCGCTCGCCGCCGCCGACGGCGCGCCGACCGCCACGGACGCGACGCCGAAGGTCGTCTTCGTCTTCCCCGGCCAGGGCTCGCAGTGGGCCGGCATGGCGCTGGACCTGCTGGACACCTCCCCGGTCTTCCGGCAGCGGATGCGGGAGTGCGCGGACGAGTTGTCCCGCCACGTGGACTGGTCCCTGGAGGACGTGCTCCGGGAGGCGCCCGGCGCGCCGCCGCTGGACCGGGTGGACGTCGTCCAGCCCGTGCTCTTCTCCGTCATGGTGTCCCTCGCGCAGCTCTGGCGCTCGTGCGGCGTGGAGCCGGCCGCCGTCGTCGGGCACTCGCAGGGCGAGATCGCCGCGGCCTGCGTCGCCGGCGCGCTGACCCTCGCCGACGCGGTGCGGCTCGTCGTGGCGCGCAGCCGCGGCCTGCTGGCGATCGTGGGCCGGGGCGGCATGGTCTCCGTCCCGCTCCCGGCCGCCGACACCGAGCAGCTGATCGCGCCGTGGCAGGGGAGCCTCTCCGTCGCCGCCGTCAACGGCGCCGCCGTGACCGTGGTCTCCGGCGACTCGGCGGCGGTCACCGCGCTGCTCGCGCACTGCGCCGAGCGGGACATCCGGGCCCGGCAGATCGCCGTCGACTACGCGTCGCACTGCGGCCACGTCGACGCGGTCCGCGACGAGGTGATGGCCGGGCTCGGCACGGTCGAGCCCCGGTCCACCACGGTCGCCTTCCACTCCACCGTCACCGGGGAGCTGATCGACACCACCGAGCTCGACGCGGAGTACTGGTACCGCAACCTGCGGGAACCGGTCCGGCTCGGGCCCGTGGTGGACCGGCTGGTCGACGAGGGCTTCCGGGTCTTCGTCGAGGTCAGCCCGCACCCCGTGCTCAAGGTGGCCGTCCAGGACGCGCTCGACCGGGCCACCGGCGCCGGCGACGCGGGCGTGGTGGCGGGTTCGCTGCGCCGCGACGAGAACGGGCCGCGCCAACTGCTGGCCAACCTCGGCGACCTGCACGTCGCCGGCGTGCCCGTGGACTGGACGAGGGTGTTCGCCGGCTGCGGCGCCACCCCCGTCGACCTGCCCACGTACGCCTTCCAGCGGGACCGGTTCTGGCCGGCGGTCGACCGGTCGGCGGCCGGTGACGTGTCGGGCGCGGGCCTGGGCGCGGCGGGGCACGGACTGCTCGGCGCGGCGGTGCGCCTCGCCGGTGACGACGAGGTCGTGCTGACCGGCCGGCTGTCGGTGTCGACGCACCCCTGGCTGGCGGACCACGTGGTCGGTGGCGCGGTGGTGCTGCCGGGCACCGCCCTGGTCGAACTCGCGGTGCGGGCCGGCGACGAGGTGGGCGCGTCACGGGTGCGCGAGCTGACCGTCGCCGCGCCGCTGGTGCTGCCGGACACCGGCGCGACCCGCGTGCAGGTGCGTGTCGGCGCGGCCGACGGCTCCGACGCCCGGCCCGTGGCGGTGCACTCGCAGCCCGACGGCGACCCGGAGGCCGCCTGGGTGCGGCACGCCGACGGCCTGCTGGAGTCGGCCGCCGACGAGCCGGCCGTTGGCCCCTGGCCGCCGACCGGGGCAGCCGAGGTGGACCTCGCCGGCTGGTACCCGGCGCTGGCGGAGCGCGGCCTGGCCTACGGGCCGGCGTTCCGGGGCCTGCGCCGGCTGTGGACCGCCGGCGACGAGGCGTACGCCGAGGTGGCCCTGCCCGCCGAGGCGGCCACCGACGCCGCCGGCTTCGCCGTGCACCCGGCCCTGCTGGACGCCGCGCTGCACCCCGTCGGGCTGCTGCTGACCGAGCGGACCGGCGGACCGCGCGTGCCGTTCGCGTTCGAGGGCGTGCAGGTGCACGCCTCCGGCGCCACGACGCTGCGGGTGCGCTTGACCCGGGCCGGCTCCCGGGTCCGGCTGGTGGCCGGCGACGAGTCCGGCGCACCGGTGGTCTCCGTGGAGTCGCTCGCGCTGCGCGAGATGAGCGACGCCGCCGGTGCGGAGAGCGCGGAGCGGTCGCTGTTCGAGGTGACGTGGCAGCCCGAGGCGGTCACCCCGGCGCGGGACGTCTCCGGCTGGGTGCTGCTCGGCGCCGGCGAGGCGCCGGCGGGCCTGGCCACGCCGGTGTTCCCGACCGTCGACGACGTGACCGCGGCGGTCTCGGCCGGGTCGGTCGAGGCGCCCCGCGCGCTGGTCCTCCCGGTCGACGCCGGCACGCCGGACGGCGACCTGCCCGACCTCGTTCGTACGGTCACCGCCGGGGTGCTGGACGCGGTGCGCTCCTGGTTGGACAGCGCGGCCCTGGCGGACACGACGCTGGTGGTGCTGACCCGCGGCGCCGTGGTCGCCACCCCGGCCGACGCGCTGCGGGACCTGGCCGGCGCGGCGGTCTGGGGCCTGCTGCGCTCCGCGCAGTCCGAGCACTCGGGGCGGATCGTCCTCGCCGACGTCGACGGCGAACTCACCCCGGCCACCCTCGCCGTGCTGGCCGGCGTGGCCGAGGACCCGTCGGCCACCGGAGGCCAGGTGGCCGTACGCGGCGACGACGTGCGCACCCCGCGCCTGGGCCGGCCCGCCGGCCCGGCCGCCGACGAACTCGTCCCGCCGGCCGGACTGTGGCGGGTCGGTGCGGTCAGCCCCGGCACCCTGGACGGGATCGGCATGGTGCCCGCCACTGCCGTCGCGCTGGACGCGGGGCAGGTGCGCATCGCCGTGCGCGCGGCGGGGGTGAACTTCCGGGACGTGCTGATCGGTCTGGGGATGTATCCGGATCCGGCTGCGGTGATGGGCAGCGAGGGTGCGGGCGTGGTGGTCGAGGTCGGTCCCGGTGTGACCGACCTGGTGCCCGGCGACCGGGTGCTCGGCATGTTCGAGCCCGCCTTCGCCCCCGAGGTGATCGCCGCCCGCGACCTCGTCGCGAAGATCCCCGCCGGCTGGTCCTTCGCGCAGGCCGCGTCCGTGCCGGTGGTCTTCCTGACGGCGTACTACGCGCTGCGTGACCTGGCCGGTCTGCGGGCCGGCGAGTCGGTGCTGATCCACAACGGCGCGGGTGGGGTCGGCATGGCCGCGATCCAGCTCGCTCGGCACTGGGGCGCGACGGTGTTCGCCACCGCCAGTCCCGGCAAGTGGGGTGTGCTGCGTGGGTTGGGCGTGGCCGAGGAGCGGATCGCGTCGTCGCGGACGACGGAGTTCGAGCGGTCCTTCACGTCGGTTACCGGTGGTGCCGGGGTGGACGTGGTGCTGGACGCGCTGGCGGGGGAGTTCGTCGACGCGTCGTTGCGGTTGCTGCCGCGTGGTGGTCGGTTCGTGGAGATGGGCAAGGCCGATCTGCGGGACCCGGACGTGGTCGCCGCCGAGCACCCGGGCGTGACGTACCGCGCGTTCGACCTGAACGAGGCCGGACATCGGCGCATCGGCGAGATGCTCACCGAGGTCCTCGCCCTCTTCGAACAGGGCGCGCTGCGGCCGCTTCCCGTGCGGGCGTGGGACGTACGCCAGGCCCGGCAGGCCCTGCGGCACATCAGCCAGGCCCGGCACATCGGCAAGGTCGTCCTGCGGGTGCCCGCGCCGGCCGACCCGGACGGCACCGTGCTGATCACCGGCGCCGGCGGTGCCCTCGCCGGCGTGTTCGCCCGGCACCTCGTCGCCACCGGCCAGGCCCGCCACCTGCTGCTGGCCTCCCGCCGCGGCCCGGAGCAGTACGGGGACCTGGTCGAGGAGCTGACCCGTGCGGGCGCCCGGGTCACCGTCGGCACCGCCGACGTGGCCGACCCCGCGCAGGTGACCCGGCTGCTGGAGCTGGTGGAGCCGGCGCACCCGCTGACCGCGGTGGTCCACACCGCCGGGGTGATCGCCGACGCGACCATCGGCTCGCTCGACGAGCGGGCCCTGCACGCCGTGCTGGCGCCGAAGGTGGACGCCGGCTGGGCGCTGCACGAGGCGACCCGGCACCTGGACCTGGCCGCGTTCGTGGTGTTCTCGTCGGTGGCGGCCACCCTCGGCTCGCCCGGGCAGGGCAACTACGCGGCGGCCAACGCCTTCCTCGACGCCCTTGCCCGGCACCGCCACCAGCAGGGCCTGCCCGCCAGCAGCCTCGCCTGGGGACTGTGGGCCACCAGCAGCGCCATGACCGCCCACCTGGGCGGCACCGACCACCGCAAGGCCATTCGCGCCACCAGTGCCCCGCTGACCGACCAGCAGGGCGTGGCGCTCTACGAGCTGGCGCGCCGGCGCGGCGACGCGCACCTCGTACTCATGAACCTGCCGCCGGCGGCGTCGCGGCCGGCCGGCCGGGCCGTGCCCAGCCTGCTGCGAGACCTGATCCGACCCACCGCCCCGGCCCGGCGCGCGGTGGGCCGGGGCCCGGCGGACACCGCGTCCGTGCGGGACCGGCTGGCGATGCTCAGCCCCGCGGAGCGGCGCGGCCACCTGATCGACCTGGTGGCCGCCAGCGTGGCCGCCGTGCTCGGGCACCGCTCGGCGGAGAGCGTCGACACCCAACGCGCCTTCAAGGAACTGGGCTTCGACTCGCTCACCTCGGTGGAACTGCGCAACCGGCTGTCCGCCGCGACCGGGCTGCGGCTGCCCGCGACCGTGGCGTTCGACTACCCCGCCCCGGTGGTGCTCGCCGAGTTCCTCGACCAGGAACTCGGCGGCGCGGCGGCGGAGGCCCGGCCCGCCGCGGTCGCCACGACCGCCGCCCTCGACGAGCCGATCGCCATCATCGGCATGGCCTGCCGGTTCCCCGGCGACGTGCAGACCCCCGAGCAGCTCTGGGACGTGGTCACCGCCGGCGCCGACGTCATCTCGCCGTTCCCCACCGACCGGGGCTGGAACCTGGACGACCTGCGCGCCGACGGCGAGGACGTCACCTCCGTACCGCGCCAGGGCGGCTTCCTCCACGACGCCGCCCAGTTCGACGCCGCCTTCTTCGGGATCTCGCCCCGGGAGGCCCTCGCGATGGACCCGCAGCAGCGGCTGCTGCTGGAGACGTCCTGGGAAGCCTTCGAACGGGCCGGGATCGACCCCCACTCGGCGCGGGGCAGCAGCACCGGCGTCTACGTCGGGCTCATCTACCACGACTACGCATCCCAGGCCGCCGGCACCACCGACGAACTGGGCGGCCACGTCGGCAACGGCAGCGCCGGCAGCGTCGCCTCGGGCCGGATCTCGTACCTGTTCGGCCTGGAGGGCCCGGCCGTCACCGTCGACACCGCCTGCTCGTCGTCGTTGGTGGCGCTGCACCTGGCGACCCAGGCGCTGCGGCAGGACGAGTGCCGCCTCGCGCTCGCCGGCGGGGTGAGCGTCATGTCCACCCCCGGCATGCTCACCGAGTTCTCCCGGCAGCGCGGCCTGTCCGCCGACGGGCGGTGCAAGGCCTTCGGCGCGGGCGCCGACGGCACCGGCTTCGCCGAGGGCGTCGGCATGCTCCTGCTGGAGCGCCTCTCCGACGCGCAGCGCAACGGCCACCGCGTCCTCGCCGTCGTCCGCGGCAGCGCGGTCAACCAGGACGGCGCCAGCAGCGGCCTGACCGCGCCGAACGGCCCCGCCCAGCAGCGGGTGATCCGGCAGGCCCTCGCCAACGCCCGGCTCGCCACGACCGACGTGGACGCCGTCGAGGCGCACGGCACCGGCACCACCCTCGGCGACCCGATCGAGGCACAGGCGTTGCTGGCCACGTACGGGCAGGGCCGGCCGCAGGACCGGCCGCTGTGGCTGGGGTCGGTCAAGTCGAACATCGGCCACGCCCAGGCGGCGGCCGGCGTCGCCGGCGTGATCAAGATGGTGCTGGCGATGCGGCACGGCATGCTGCCGCCCACCCTGCACGTCGAGAAGCCATCCCCGCACATCGACTGGAGCGCCGGGGCGGTCGCCCTGCTCACCGAGGCGCGGCCGTGGCCGGCCGCCGACCGGCCCCGCCGCGCGGCGGTGTCGTCGTTCGGCATCAGCGGCACCAACGCGCACACCATCATCGAGCAGGCGCCGGAACCCGCCCCGGCGCCTGCCGCGCCGCCCGCCACGACGGTGCCGGGCGACCTCGTCGCCTGCGTCCTCTCCGCCCGCGACGACGCCGCCCTGCGCGAGCAGGCGCGCCGGCTGCGGACCCTGGCCGACGACGAGCCGGAGCTCACCGTCGCCGACATCGGCCGGGCCCTCGCCACCGGCCGGACCGCCTTCGAGCACCGCGCGGTGCTGCTGCCCCGCGACCGCGACGGCCTGCTCGCCGCCCTCGACGCGCTGGCCGCCGACGAACCTGCGGCCACCGTCGTACGGGGAGTCGCCCGGAGCGGGCGGATTGCCGTCCTCTTCTCCGGTCAGGGCGCGCAGCGTGCCGGGATGGGTCGTGAGTTGTCCGGCGCGTTCCCGGTCTTCGCCGCCGCGTTGGGCGAGGTGTGTGGGCATCTTGATCCGTTGCTGCCGCGTCCGTTGCGGGAGGTGTTGTTCGCCGAGGCGGGTACGGCCGAGGCGGAGTTGTTGGACCAGACGGTGTTCACGCAGGCCGGGTTGTTCGCGGTCGAGGTGGCGCTGTTCCGGTTGGTCGAGTCGTTCGGGGTGGTGCCGGACCTGGTGGCCGGGCACTCCATCGGCGAGATCGCGGCGGCGCACGTCGCCGGCCTGTTCGGCCTGGCCGACGCGTGCGCGCTGGTCGCGGCGCGCGGCCGGCTCATGCAGGCCCTGCCCGCCGGCGGCGGCATGCTGGCCGTGGCCGCCCCCGAGGACGCGGTGGCCGAGTCGATCGCCGCGCTCACCGACCGGGTCGGCGTCGCGGCGGTGAACGCCCCGACCGCCGTGGTGGTCTCCGGGGACGTCGAGGCGCTCGACGGACTGGAGCGGACCTGGCGGGAGCGGGGCGTCCGCACCCGCCGGCTGACCGTCAGCCACGCGTTCCACAGCCCGCTGATGGAGCCGATGCTGGGCGAGTTCCGGCAGGTGCTCGACGCACTGACGTTCCACTGGCCCGTCCTGCCGATCGTGTCGAACCTGACCGGGCAGGTCGCGGACCCCGACGAGATCGGCACCCCCGACTACTGGGTCCGGCACGTCCGGGAGACGGTCCGGTTCGCCGACGGGGTCGCGGCCCTCCGCGAGCGCAACGTGCGAACGTTCCTCGAACTGGGCCCCGACGCGGTGCTCGGCGGCATGGTGGGCGCCTGCCTGCCGGACGACGAGGCCACGCCGTCGGCGGCGGTCGTGGCGACCCTCCGCCCCGGCCGGTCCGAGCCGGTGTCGCTGGTCAACGCGCTGGCGGAGCTGCACGTGCACGGAGTGCCGGTCACCTGGACCGCCCTCCTCCCGGCCGCGACCCGCCCGGTCGACCTGCCGACGTACCCGTTCCAGCGGCAGCGCTTCTGGCCGGCCGTGGGTCGGCTGCGCGCCGGCGACGTCACCGGCGCCGGCCTCGGTGTGGCCGGACACGGGCTGCTCGGCGCGGCCGTGGACCTGGCCGGCGACGACGAGGTCGTGCTGACCGGCCGGATCTCCCTGGCCACGCACCCCTGGCTGGCCGACCACGTCGTCTCCGGCGTGACGCTGGTCCCGGGCACGGCGCTGGTGGAGCTGGCCGTACGCGCCGGCGACGAGGTGGACCTGCCCCGGCTGCGCGACCTGACGGTCCTGGTGCCGCTGGTGCTCCCCGAGTCCGGCGGCGTACGGATCCAGGTGCGGGTGTCCGCGTCGGAGACGCCGCAGCGTCCCGTCGCCGTCTACTCGCGTCCCGACGACGACCCGGAGGCGGGTTGGACGCAGCACGCGGAGGGCGTGCTGGAGCCGGCGACGGCGGACGAGCCCCGGCTGGCCGCCTGGCCGCCGGCCGGCGCCGCCGAGGTGGACCTGGCGGGCTGGTACCCGGCGCTGGTCGAGCACGGCCTGCGGTACGGGCCGGTCTTCCAGGGGCTCCGGCGCGTCTGGACCGGTGGTGACGACGTGTACGCCGAGGTGGTCCTGCCGGACGACGCGACGGCCGAGGCCGCCCGGTTCGGGGTGCACCCGGCGCTGCTGGACGCCGCCCTGCACCCGATCGGGCTGCTGCCCGGCACGGAGGAGTCGGGTGGGCCGCGCGTGCCGTTCGCGTTCGAGGGCGTGCAGGTGCACGCCTCGGGTGCCGGGGCGCTGCGGGTGCGGTTGAGCCGCAACGGCTCCGGGGTCCGGTTGACCGCCTGCGACGAGGCGGGCGCGCCGGTGGTGTCGGTCGACTCGCTCGTCCTGCGGGAGCTGACCGGCGTGGCCGCCGCCAGCGCGGCGTCCCGCTCGCTGTTCGAGGTGGTCTGGCAGGCCGAGGAGGCCGAACCGGTCGACGACGCGTCGGGCTGGGCAGTGCTGGGCGGGCCGGCCCTGCCGGGTGTCCCCGGCGGCCCCTCCGCCGAGACTATCCGGCAGCTACGGGCCGCCATCGAGGCCGGCATCACGCCGCCGCGCCTGCTGCTGTTCACGCCGTCCGGATCGAACGCCGACGACGCCGACCCGGCGGAGACCGTACGCACGGTGACCGCCGACGTGCTGGGCCTCGTGCAGGCGTGGCTGGCGGCCGACGTGCTGGCGGGCTCGACGCTGGTGGTGGTGACCCGGGGCGCGGTCTCGGTCGGTGCCGAGGACCGGGTCACGGATCTGGCGGGTGCGGCGGTGTGGGGTCTGCTGCGGTCGGCGCAGTCGGAGCACCCTGGCCGGATCGTCCTGGCCGACGTCGACGACGCGCTCAACCCGGGCGTGCTGGGCATCCTGGCCCGGTTCGCCGCCGACCCGGCCGGCGGCCAGCTGGTCGTCCGCTCCGGCGCGGTGTTCGTGCCTCGTCTGGTGCGTGCGGTCGCCCCGGCACCGACGGACGGTGCCGTGGTGGGCGACGGCACGGTGCTGGTGACCGGTGGCACGGGTGCCCTCGGTGGGCTGGTGGCGGAGCACGTGGTGTCGTCGTGGGGTGTGCGGTCGCTGGTGCTGGTGTCGCGGCGGGGTTCGGAGGCTGCGGGTGCGGCCGAGTTGTCGGCGCGGTTGGCCGCGTTGGGTGCTGCTGTGCGGGTGGTGGCGTGTGATGTGACGGACCGGGGCCAGGTCGACGCGCTGGTCGCCGAGATCACTGCCGAGGGCCGGTTGGCGGGTGTGGTGCACACGGCCGGTGTGCTGGACGATGGGGTCGTCGAGGGGCTGACCGCGGAGCGGCTCGGGGCCGTGTTGGCGCCGAAGGTGTCGGCGGGTTGGTGGCTGCATGAGGCGACGGCGGGTCTGGGTCTGGATCTGTTCGTGGTGTTCTCGTCGGTGGCGGGGGTGTTGGGTTCGCCGGGTCAGTCGGCGTATGCGGCGGGTAACGCGTTCCTGGACGGGTTGGCGGTGTGGCGGCGGCAGCTCGGGTTGCCGGCGGTGAGCCTGGCGTGGGGCATGTGGGACACCGCCGGCATGGCCGCGTCCATCGGCGGCACCGACCGGGCCCGCACGGCGCGCGCTGGACTCCGGCCGATGAACGCCCACACCGGACTGGAACTGTTCGACACCGCGGTGGGGGCGGAGCGGTCGGTGCTGGTGCCGGCGGTGATCGACGTACCCGCGCTGCGGTCGGCGGCCTCCGGCGCGGTCGTACCGCCGATGCTGCGCAGCCTGGTCGACGTGGCGGCGACCCGCCGTCGGGCCGGGCAGGGCGCCGGCGGCTGGGCCGACCGGCTCGCCGGCCTCAGCGCGGAGGAGGGCCTCGCGCAGGTGGACCAGCTGGTGCGGGGCCTGGTCGCCCAGGTGCTCGGGCACGGCGGCGCGGAGGCGGTGCCGGCGGACCGGGCGTTCCGGGACCTCGGCTTCGACTCGCTGACCGCCGTCGAACTGCGCAACCGGGTCAACGGCGCGACGGGCCTGCGGCTCACCTCGACCCTGGTGTTCGACTACCCGTCCCCGCAGGTACTGGCGGCCCACGTGTACGCGGAACTCGTCGGTGGCCGGCCCGGCGCCGTCGCCTCCGACGAGCCGACGGTCGGCGACGCCGACGAACCGATCGCGATCGTCGGCATGGCCTGCCGCTACCCGGGCGGGGTCGAATCCCCCGACGAGCTGTGGAAACTGGTCAGCACCGGCGGGGAGGGGATCGGGGAGTTCCCGGCCGACCGGGGTTGGGACCTGGAGTCGCTGTACGACCCGGACCCCGACCACGCCGGCACCTCGTACACCCGGCACGGTGGCTTCCTGTACGGGGCGGCCGAGTTCGACCCCGGCTTCTTCGGCATCTCGCCGCGCGAGGCCCTCGCGATGGATCCGCAGCACCGGCTGCTGCTGGAGGCGTCGTGGGAGACGTTCGAGTCGGCGGGCCTGGACCCGGCGGGCCTGCGGGGCAGCCGGACCGGCGTGTTCGCGGGCGTGATCTACCACGACTACGCGACGCGGCTGATGGAGATGCCCGACGTCGAGGGCTACGTGGGGACCGGCAACTCCGGCAGCGTGCTGTCGGGTCGGGTGGCGTACACGTTCGGCCTGGAAGGCCCTGCGGTCACCGTGGACACCGCGTGCTCGTCCAGCCTGGTGGCGTTGCACCTGGCGGTGCAGGCGCTGCGCAGCGGCGAGTGCGACCTGGCCCTGGCCGGCGGTGTGACAGTGATGGCCACGCCGGGCACGTTCGTGGAGTTCTCGCGCCAGCGGGGTCTGTCACCCGACGGTCGGTGCCGGTCGTTCGCGGCGTCGGCCGACGGCACGGGCTGGTCCGAGGGCGTCGGCGTGCTGCTGGTGCAGCGCCTGTCGGACGCGCAGCGGGAGGGCCGGCGGATCCTGGCGGTGGTGCGCGGCAGCGCGGTGAACCAGGACGGCGCGTCGAACGGTTTGACGGCGCCGAACGGCCCGTCGCAGCAGCGGGTTATCCGCCAGGCCCTCGCGTCGGCGCGGCTGTCCACGGCCGACGTCGACGTGGTCGAGGCGCACGGCACGGGCACGACGCTGGGCGACCCCATCGAGGCGCAGGCCGTGCTGGCCACGTACGGGCAGGACCGGCAGGGCCGGGAGCCGCTGTGGCTCGGGTCGATCAAGTCGAACATCGGCCACGCCCAGGCGGCGGCCGGGGTGGCCGGTGTGATCAAGATGGTGCTGGCGATGCGGCACGGTCTGGTGCCGCCGACGTTGCATGTGGATGAGCCGTCGCCGCACATCGACTGGACGTCGGGTGCGGTGGCTCTTGCGACGGAGGCGACGCCGTGGCCGGTCGTGGATCGGCCGCGTCGGGCGGCGGTGTCGTCGTTTGGTATCTCCGGTACGAACGCGCATGTGATCATCGAGCAGCCGCCGGCCGAGGTGGTGAAGGGCGGGGTCGTCGCCCGGGAGCTGCCGCCGGTGGTGCCGGTGCTGCTGTCCGCCCGCGACGCGGCCGGACTGTCGGCGCAGGCCGGCCGGTGGGCGAGCTGGCTGGCGGCGGACGAACAACGGCGCCCCGTGGATGTCGCGTGGTCGTCGGTGACGTCGCGGTCGGTGCTGGAGCACCGGGCCGTCGTGTCCGGTGCGACCCGGGACGAGGTGCTCGCGGGCCTTGCCGCGTTGGCGTCGGGCGAGCCGTCGGGCGGAGTGGTCGCCAGTTCCGCCGCCGTACGCGGTCAGCTCGCGCTGCTGTTCTCGGGTCAGGGTGCGCAGCGTGCGGGTATGGGCCGGGAGTTGTCCGAGGCGTTCCCGGTCTTCGCGGCGGCGTTGGGCGGGGTGTGTGCGCAGCTCGATCCGCTGTTGCCGCGTCCGTTGCGGGAGGTGCTGTTCGCCGAGGCGGGCACCCCGGAGGCCGAGCTGCTGGACCAGACCGTGTTCACCCAGGCGGGCCTGTTCGCGGTCGAGGTGGCGTTGTTCCGGCTGATCGAGTCGTTCGGCGTCGTGCCGGACATGCTCGCCGGTCACTCGATCGGTGAGATCTCGGCCGCGCACGTGGCCGGGGTGTTGTCCCTGTCGGACGCCGCCGCGTTGGTGGCGGCGCGGGGTCGGTTGATGCAGGCCCTGCCGTCCGGAGGCGGGATGCTCGCAGTGGCGGCGGACGAGGCCGCGGTGGCCGAGTCGATCGCCGGCCTCACGGATCGGGTCGGGATCGCGGCGGTCAACGGGCCGACGTCGGTGGTGGTGTCCGGGGCCGTCGAGGCCCTCGACGACATCGAGCGGGCGTGGCGGGAGCAGGGCGCTCGCACTCGCCGGTTGACGGTGAGCCACGCGTTCCACAGCCCGCTGATGGAGCCGATCCTCGATGAGTTCCGCGCGGTCCTGGACGGGTTGACCTTTGCCGCGCCGTTGCTGCCGGTCGTGTCGAACGTGACCGGTGCGGTCGCGGATGCCGAGGAGATCCGCACCCCGGAGTACTGGGTGCGGCACGTCCGTGAGGCGGTGCGGTACGCCGACGGGGTCGCCGCGCTGCGCGAGGCGGGCGTGGACACGTTCCTGGAGGTGGGTCCGCAGAGTGTGCTGACGGCGATGGCGGCGGACATCCTGCCCGACGACGATGCCGTGCTGGCCGTCGCCGTCCAGCGTAAGGACCGGCCGGAGACGCACGCCCTGCTGCACGCCCTGGCCGACCTGCATGTGCACGGCGTGCCGGTGACCTGGCGGCAGTGGTTCACCGACACCGGCGCACGCCGCGTGGACCTGCCCACGTACGCCTTCCACCGCGAGCGGTACTGGCCCGAGCCGGCGGCCCGGCCACGGACGGCGGCGACCCACGGCGGCGACGCCGACTTCTGGGACGCGGTGGAACGGGCCGACCTGACCGCCCTCGCCGCCCAGTTCGGCGACGACGGCGCGGCCCTGGACGCCCTCACCCCGGCCCTGCCGGTCCTGTCGACCTGGCACCGGGCCCGGACGCGGCGCGCGGTCGTGGACGGATGGTCGTACCGCGTCGGATGGAAGCGGACCGACCTCGCCGCCGCCGCCGGGAAGCCCGGCGCGTGGCTGCTCGTGACGGCCGAGGACGACCTCACGGACGGCACGCGGGCGGAAGCGGTCACCAAGGCCCTCGCCGCCGTCGGCGCCGACGTGGTCCGGCTGACCGTCGACCCGGTCGGCACCGACCGGGCGGACCTCGCCCGGCGGCTGGCCGACGCGCTGGCCGACGGGCCGGTCGCCGGCGTGCTCTCCCTGCTCGGCCTCCGTGACCAGCCGCACCCGTCCCACCCGGCCGTGCCCGTCGGGACGGCCGCCACGCTGCTGCTGCTCCAGGCCCTGCACGACACCGGCGCGACGACCCGGCTGTGGTGCCTGACCCAGGGCGCGGTCAGCACCGGGGACGACGACATCCTTGGCGACGCCGCCCAGAGCGCGCTCTGGGGGCTGGGCCGCGTGGCGGGCCTGGAGCACCCCCAGCTGTGGGGTGGCCTGGTGGACCTGCCCGAGCAGGTCGACGCGACGGGCTGGGACCGGCTGGCGCGGGTGGTGACCGGCGCCGGCGACGAGGACCAGGTGGCCGTACGGCCCTCCGGGGTGTTCGTCCGGCGTCTGGTCCGGTCGGCACCCGCCGCCCCCGACGCGGCGGAGCGCTGGCAGCCGTCCGGCACGGTGCTGATCACCGGGGGCACCGGCGCGCTGGGCGCCCACGTGGCCCGCTGGGTGGCCGCCGGTGGTGCCGCGCACGTGGTCCTGACCAGCCGCCGTGGCGAGCGGGCCGCAGGCGCGGCGGAGCTGCGCGACGAGCTGACCGCGCAGGGTGTCCGGGTGTCGGTCGTCGCCTGCGACGTGGCCGACCGCGACCAGGTGGCGGCCCTGCTGGCGAGCCTGGACGAGGACGACGCGCCGCTGACGGCCGTGGTGCACGCGGCGGGCGCCGGCGACGTCGGCATGATCGCCGAGACGGACCTGGCCGCGTTCGCCGCCGTGCTCGACGGCAAGGTCGCCGGCGCGCGGCACCTGGACGCCCTGCTCGGCGACCGGCCGCTGGGCGCGTTCGTGCTGTTCTCCTCCATCGCCGGCGTGTGGGGCAGCGGCGGGCAGGCGGCGTACGCGGCGGGCAACGCCTTCCTCGACGCGCTCGCCGAGCACCGTCGCGGGCGGGGCCTGACGGCGACCTCCGTGGCCTGGGGGCCGTGGGCCGACGGCGGCATGGCCACCGGCGAGGCCCGGGAGCTGCTGGCCCGACGCGGCCTGACGGCGATGGCACCGGCCGAGGCCGTGTACGCCATGCGGCACGCCGTCGGCCAGACCCGGGCGGCGCTGACGGTGGCGGACGTCGACTGGGCGGTCTTCGCCCCGGCGTACGCCTCGGCCCGCCCCCGACCGCTGCTCGACGACATCGCCGAGGCCCGCGAGGCGCTCGACGGTCACGGCGCCGAGCAGCCGGGCGGCGCCGCCGACGGCCTGCGGGAGCACCTGCTCACCCTGCCCCGCGCCGAGCAGGGCCGGCACCTGGTCGACCTGGTGCGGAACCACGCCGCGGCCGTGCTCGGCCACCAGGGCACGGACCGGGTCAAGCCGCAGCGCGCGTTCAAGGAGCTGGGGTTCGACTCGCTGACGGCGGTCGAGCTGCGCAACCGGCTGACCGGGGCCACCGGCCTGTCGCTGCCCGCCACCCTCGTCTTCGACTACCCGAACCCGGCCGTCCTCGCCGAGCACCTGCTCGACGGGCTGGTGCCCGAGGCACGCCAGGCCGACGACGGCGACCCGGCGGAGGCGGCCGTGCGGCAGGCGCTGGCGACCATCCCGCTGGCCCGCATCCGCGAGGCCGGGCTGCTGGACCTGCTGCTAAACCTCACCGACGCCGACGGCGGCGGCGACGAGTCCACCACCGACGGGGCCCTGGACCTCGACGAGATGGACGCCGACACCCTCGTCAGGCTGGCGCTTGACGGAACCGATTCCTGACCGTTGTCCCCAGTACGGAGCTCATGATGTCTACGTCCGCAGACAAGGTCGTCGAGGCGCTTCGCGCGTCGCTCAAGGAGACGGGCCGCCTCCGTCAGCTCAACCAGCAGCTGACCGCTGCCGCCCGGGAGCCGATCGCGATCGTCGCGATGTCCTGCCGCTACCCGGGCGGCGTCGCCAGCCCGGAGCAGCTCTGGGACCTGGTGGCCGCCGGCGGCGACGCGATCGGCGGCTTCCCGACGGACCGGGGCTGGGACCTGGACAACCTGTACGACCCGGACGCCGACCGGGCCGGCCGGTCCACCACCCGCGAGGGCGGCTTCCTCTACGACGCGGCCGACTTCGACGCCGAGTTCTTCGGCATCTCGCCCCGGGAGGCCGTGGCGATGGACCCCCAGCAGCGGCTGCTGCTGGAGACGTCGTGGGAGGCGTTCGAGCACGCCGGCATCGCGCCGGCGTCCATGCGCGGACAGAAGGTCGGCGTCTTTGTCGGGACCGCCGCCAACGGCTACGGGATGGGCCCGCAGAGCGAGGCCGAGGGCACCGACGAGGGCTACCTGCTGACGGGCACCGCCACCAGCGTCGTCTCGGGGCGGATCGCGTACGCCCTCGGCCTGGAGGGACCGGCGGTCACGGTCGACACCGCCTGCTCGTCGTCGCTGGTCGCGCTGCACCTGGCGTGCCAGGCCCTGCGGCAGGGCGACTTCGACCTCGCCCTGGCCGGCGGCGTGTGCGTCATGGCCACCCCCAGCCCGTTCGTCGGCTTCTCCCGGCAGCGGGGGCTCGCCCCCGACGGTCGGTGCAAGTCGTTCGCCGCCGCCGCCGACGGCACCGGCTGGTCCGAAGGCGTCGGCATCCTGCTGGTGGAGCGGTTGTCGGACGCGCAGCGCAAGGGACACCCCGTCCTCGCCGTGATCCGGGGCACCGCGGTCAACCAGGACGGCGCGTCCAACGGCCTCACCGCCCCGAACGGGCCGGCGCAGCAGCGGGTCATCCGGCAGGCCCTCGCCAACGCTCGCCTGAGCACCGCCGACGTGGACGCCGTCGAGGCGCACGGCACCGGCACCGTCCTCGGCGACCCGATCGAGGCGCAGGCCCTGCTGGCCACGTACGGGCAGGATCGTCCCGCCGATCGGCCGCTGCTGCTCGGCTCGATCAAGTCGAACATCGGTCACAGTCAGTCCGCTGCGGGCGTGGCCGGCGTGATCAAGATGGTGATGGCGATGCGGCACGGGCTTGTCCCGTCCACCCTGCACGTGGACGAGCCGACGCCCAAGGTGGACTGGTCGGCCGGCGAGGTGTCGCTGGTGACCGAGGCGCGGCCGTGGCCGGTGACCGACCGTCCCCGGCGGGCGGCGGTGTCGTCGTTCGGCATCTCCGGCACCAACGCCCACACCATCCTGGAGGAGCCGCCCACCCCCGACGCCGACGGTGCGGCCCGCGCCGGCGCCGGCCCGGCGCCCGCCGTCGCCCTGCCGGCGGTGCCCGTCCTGCTGTCCGCCCGGTCGGAGGCCGCGCTGGCCGCGCAGGCCGGACGCTGGGCCCGGTGGCTGGACGCCGACGAGGCCGTCCGCCCGGTCGACGTCGGCTGGTCGTCGGTGGTGTCGCGGTCCGCGCTGGAGCACCGCGCGGTGCTCACCGCCGCCGACCGCGACGACCTGCTGGCCGGGCTGCGCGCCCTCGCCGCCGGGCAGCCGTCCGGCGCGGTGGTCGCCGGGCAGGCGGCCGACCGTGGCCCGCTCGCGGTGCTCTTCTCCGGCCAGGGCGCGCAGCGCGCCGGCATGGGCAGGGAGCTGTACGACGGGTTCCCGGCGTTCGCCGCCACGTTGGACGAGGTGTGCGCCCAGCTCGACCCGCTGCTGCCGCGCCCGCTGCGGGAGGTGCTGTTCGCCCCCGAGGGCTCCGCCGAGGCGGAGCTGCTGGACCAGACCGCCTTCACCCAGGCCGGGCTGTTCGCCGTCGAGGTGGCCCTGTTCCGGCTCGTCGAGTCGTACGGTGTGGTGCCGGACTTCGTGGGCGGCCACTCGATCGGTGAGATCGCCGCCGCGCACGTGGCCGGCGTGCTGTCCCTCGGCGACGCGTGCGCGCTGGTCGCGGCGCGGGGTCGGCTGATGCAGGCGCTGCCGGCGGGCGGCGGCATGCTCGCGGTCGCGGCCGACGAGGCCGCGGTCGCCGAGTCGATCGCCGGCCTGACCGACCGGGTCGGGATCGCGGCGGTGAACGGCCCCACCTCGGTCGTGGTGTCCGGCGCCGTCGAGGCCCTCGACGAGGTGGAACGGCTCTGGCGGGAGCGGGGCGCGCGGACACGTCGGTTGCGGGTCAGCCACGCCTTCCACAGCCCGCTGATGGAGCCGATGCTGGCCGGGTTCCGGGCCGTCCTCGACGGGCTCACCTTCGCCGTGCCGACGCTGCCGATCGTGTCGAACGTGACCGGCGCGCTCGCCGACGCCGACGAGATCCGCACTGTCGACTACTGGGTGCGGCACGTCCGCGAGGCCGTCCGCTTCGCCGACGGGGTCGCCGCCCTGCGGGCCGCCGGCGTCGACACGTTCCTGGAGGTCGGCCCGCAGAGCGTGCTGACCGCGATGACCCGCGACGTGCTGGGCCGGCAGGCCCCGGCGGACGCCGACGGGGAGGCCGCGCCGGTCGCGGTGCCCGTCCTGCGCGCCGACCGTGCCGAGGTGAAGGCCCTGCTCGCCGCCCTGGCCGAGCTGCACGTCAACGGCGCGTCCGTCGACTGGCCGGCCGTCTACGCCGACGCCGACGCGAGCCCCGTCGCCCTGCCCACGTACGCGTTCCAGCGGCAGCGCTACTGGCCCGAGCAGATGCCGGTGTCGGCCACCGGCCCGGTCAGCCCCGACGTGGTCGACGTCGAGTTCTGGTCCGCGGTGGAGCGGTCCGACGTGGCCGCCCTGGCGGCGCAGTTCGACGCCGCCGCCCTGGACGTCCTGGCCCCGGCCCTGCCGGTCCTGTCGTCCTGGCGCAAGGCGCGGCTGCGGGACGCGGTCGTCGACGGCTGGTCGTACCGGGTGGTGTGGAAGCGGACCACCGCCCCGACCCCGGCCACCCCGGTGGGCGGCTGGCTGCTGGTCGAGCCGGCCGGCGAGACGCCGGTGACGGAATGGGCCGAGGCGCTCGCGGGCGCGCTGGCCGCCGCGGGCGGCGAGGTGTCCCGGCTGGCGGTGGACCCGCTCACGGAGCGCGACGACGTGACGTCGCGGGTGGCCGAGGCTGTCGGGGACCGGCGGTTCTCCGGCATCGTGTCCCTGCTGGGCCTGCTGGACGCGCCGCACCCCGGCCAGCCGGCGGTGCCGCTCGGCACGGCCGCCACGATGGCGCTGGTGCAGGCCCTGCACGGCGCGGACATCGCGGCGCCGCTGTGGACGGTCACCCGGGGCGCGGTCAGCACCGGCGACGGGGACCCGGTCCGCAGCGTCGCCCAGGGTGGCCTGTGGGGCCTGGCCCGGGTCGCCGGGCTGGAACACCCGCAGCTCTGGGGCGGCCTGGTCGACCTGCCCGACGGGCCCGACCGGGCCGACTGGGACCACCTGGTGGGCGTTCTGACCGGCGGCGGCCACGAGGACCAGGTCGCCGTACGACCCTCCGGTGTGTTCGTGCGGCGACTGGTCCGGGCCACGCCGGCGGCGGTGGGCGCGGTCGAGCGCTGGCAGCCGTCGGGCACGGTGCTGATCACCGGTGGCACCGGGGCGCTCGGCGCCCACGTGGCCCGCTGGGTCGCGGCCAACGGCGCGGACCACGTCGTGCTGACCAGCCGCCGGGGCGACCGCGCCCCGGGGGCGGCGGAGCTGCGCGACGAGCTGACCGGGCTGGGCGCCCGGGTGACCCTGGTCGCCGCCGACATGGCCGACCGCGCCCGGGTCGAGGCGTTGCTGCGCGACATCGACGCGGACCCGGCGCCGCTGACGGCGGTGGTGCACGCCGCCGGGGTGGGCCAACTGACCATGCTGGCGGACACCGACCTGGCCGGGCTGGCCGAGGTGCTGGACGGAAAGATCGCCGGCGCGGTGCACCTGGACGAGTTGCTGGGCGACCGGCCGCTCGACGCGTTCGTGCTGTTCTCCTCCATCGCCGGCATCTGGGGCAGCGGCGGACAGGCCGCGTACGCCGCCGGCAACGCCTTCCTCGACGCCCTCGCCGAGCGGCGCCGGGCCCGCGGACTGGCCGCCACCGCCGTCGCCTGGGGACCCTGGGCCGAGGGCGGGATGGCCAGCGGCGAGGGACAGGAGCTGCTGGCCCGGCGCGGCCTCAGCCCGATGTCCCCGGCCCAGGCCGTGTACGCGCTGCGCAGCGCGGTCGGTCGGTCCGTGCCGTCGGTGACCGTGGCGGACGTCGACTGGTCCCTGTTCACCCCGGCGTTCGCCGCCGCCCGCCCCCGCCCCCTGCTCGACGACATCGCCGAGGCTCGGGACGCCCTGCGCGTGGTCGACGGGGCGCCGGAGGACGCCGCCGGCGGCGGGCTGCGGCAGCACCTGCTGACGTTGCCCCGCGCCGAGCAGGACCGGTACCTGACCGACCTCGTGCGGACGCACACCGCCGCCGTGCTCGGCCACTCCGGCACCGAGCTGGTCAAGGCGAACCGGGCGTTCAAGGAGCTGGGCTTCGACTCGCTGACCGCGGTCGAGCTGCGCAACCGGCTCGGCGCCGCCACCGGGCTCACCCTGCCCACCACGCTGGTCTTCGACTACCCGAACCCGGCCGCCCTCGCCGACCACCTGTCGGCGACGCTGCGCCTGCACGAGGTCGACACCGTCGCCACCTGGGGCCCCGCCGGGCCGGTGGACGACGACCCGATCGTCATCGTCGGCATGAGCTGCCGGTACCCGGGTGGCGTCGCCAGCCCGGACGACCTCTGGGACCTCGTCGCCACCGGGCGCGACGGGATCAGCGGCTTCCCCGAGGACCGCAACTGGGACATGGGCCGGCTGCTGGCCGTCGACGCCGACGGACGACCGGTGTCGCACACCCGCGAGGGCGGCTTCGTCGACGGCGCCACCACGTTCGACCCCGGCTTCTTCGGCATCTCGCCCCGTGAGGCGGTCGCCATGGACCCGCAGCAGCGGCTGCTGCTGGAGGCGTCCTGGGAGGCCATGGAGCAGGCCGGAATCGACCCGGACGAGCTGCGCGGCAGCCGTACCGGCGTCTTCGTCGGCGCCTCCCCGTCGGGGTACGGCACCACCGACACGCCCGCCGAACTGGCGGGATACCAGCTCACCGGCGGCGCGCACAGCGTCATCTCCGGCCGGGTGTCGTACACCTTCGGCCTGGAAGGCCCGGCGGTCACGGTCGACACCGCCTGCTCGTCGTCCCTTGTGGCGGTGCACCTGGCCGCCCAGGCGCTGCGCGGCGGCGAGTGCGACCTGGCGCTGGCCGGCGGCGTCACCGTCATGGTGACCCCGGGCGCGTTCGTCGAGTTCTCCCGCCAGGGCGGCCTCGCCCCGGACGGGCGCTGCAAGTCCTTCGCCGCCGACGCCGATGGCACCGGCTGGTCCGAGGGCGTCGGCGTGCTGCTGGTCCAGCGGCTCTCCGACGCCCGGCGCGAGGGCCGTCAGGTGCTCGCCGTCATCGCCGGCAGCGCCGTGAACCAGGACGGCGCGTCCAACGGCCTCACCGCCCCGAACGGGCCGGCCCAGCAGCGGGTCATCCGGCAGGCCCTCGCCAACGCCCGCCTGAGCACCGCCGACGTGGACGCCGTCGAGGCGCACGGCACCGGCACCGTCCTCGGCGACCCGATCGAGGCGCAGGCCCTGCTGGCCACGTACGGGCAGGACCGTCCCGCCGACCGGCCGCTGCTGCTCGGCTCGATCAAGTCGAACATCGGCCACAGCCAGGCCGCCGCCGGCGTCGCCGGCATGATCAAGATGGTGCAGGCGATGCGGCACGGCCTGCTCCCGTCGACCCTGCACCTCGACGAGCCGACCCCCCACGTGGACTGGTCCGCCGGCGCGGTGTCCCTGTTGACCGAGGCCCGTCCCTGGCCGGCCGTGGACCGGCCGCGCCGGGCCGCCGTGTCGTCGTTCGGCATCAGCGGTACGAATGTCCACCTCATCCTGGAACAGCCGCCCGCCCCGCCTGCCGGGGACGAGCCGGACGCCGGCGGCGAACCGCCCCGGACGCCGGCGGTGGCGCCGGTGCTGCTCTCGGCCCGCGACGCGGCCGGGCTGTCGGCGCAGGCCGGCCGCTGGGCGGCGTGGCTGAGCGGGGACGCGACCCTGCGCCCGCTGGACGTGGCGTGGTCGTCGGTGACGTCGCGGTCGGTGTTGGAGCACCGCGCGGTCGTGTCCGGTGCGACCCGGGCCGAGCTGCTGGCGGGCCTCGAAGCCGTGGCGGCGGGCGAGCCCTCGGCCGGTGTGGCCTTCGGCCCGGGCGGGCAGCGGGGCCAGCTCGCGCTGCTGTTCTCGGGTCAGGGTGCGCAGCGTGCGGGTATGGGCCGGGAGTTGTCCGAGGCGTTCCCGGTCTTCGCGGCGGCGTTGGGCGAGGTGTGTGCGCAGCTCGATCCGCTGTTGCCGCGTCCGTTGCGGGAGGTGCTGTTCGCCGAGGCGGGCACCCCGGAGGCGGACCTGCTGGATCAGACGGTGTTCACGCAGGCCGGGTTGTTCGCGGTTGAGGTGGCGTTGTTCCGGCTGGTGGAGTCGTTCGGTGTGGTGCCGGACATGCTCGCCGGTCACTCGATCGGTGAGATCACGGCCGCGCACGTGGCCGGCGTGTTGTCCCTGTCGGACGCCGCCGCGTTGGTGGCGGCTCGGGGTCGGTTGATGCAGGCGCTGCCGTCCGGTGGCGGGATGCTGGCGGTCGCCGCTTCGGAGGAGGCGGTGGTCGAGTCGATCGCGGGTCTGGGCGACCGGGTCGGGATCGCGGCGGTCAACGGGCCGACGTCGGTGGTGGTGTCCGGTGACGTCGAGGCCCTCGACGGCATCGAGCGGACCTGGCAGGGCCGGGGTGTCCGGACTCGCCGGCTCACCGTCAGTCACGCGTTCCACAGTCCGTTGATGGAGCCGATCCTCGATGAGTTCCGCGCGGTCCTGGACGGGTTGACGTTCGCGTCGCCGTTGCTGCCGGTCGTGTCGAACGTGACCGGTGCGGTCGCGGATGCCGAGGAGATCCGCACCCCGGAGTACTGGGTGCGGCACGTCCGCGAGGCCGTGCGGTACGCCGACGGGGTCGCCGCGCTGCGCGAGGCGGGCGTGGACACGTTCCTGGAGGTGGGTCCGCAGAGTGTGCTGACGGCGATGGCGGCGGACATCCTGCCCGAGGATGACGCCGTGCTGGCCGTCGCCGTCCAGCGTAAGGACCGGCCGGAGACGCACGCCCTGCTGCACGCCCTGGCCGACCTGCATGTGCACGGCGTGCCGGTGACCTGGCAGCAGTGGTTCACCGACACCGGCGCACGGCGGGTCGACCTGCCCACGTACGCCTTCCACCGCGAGCGGTACTGGCTGCCGCCGGCCGGCCAGTCGGCCGACGTCTCGGGGGCGGGCCTCGGTGTCGCGCGGCACCCGCTGCTCGGCGCGACCGTCTCGGTCGCCGGCGAGGACATGGTGGTGCTGACCGGCCGGCTGTCGGTGACGACCCACCCGTGGCTCGCCGACCACGTCGTGTCCGGTGCCGTGGTGGTGCCCGGCACCGCCCTGGTGGACCTCGTCGTCCGGGCGGGCGACGAGGTCGGCGCGTCCCGCGTCCGTGAGCTGACGGTGCTCGCCCCGCTCGTGCTGCCCGCCACCGGCGGCGGAGTGCGGGTGCAGGTCCGGGTGGGTCCCGTCGACGGGACCGGCAGCCGCTCGGTGACCGTGCACTCGCAGCCCGAGGACGACCCGGAGTCGGGCTGGACCCGGCACGCCGACGGCCTCGTCGGCGCCCCGACGGGCGACGAGCCCACCGTGGGCGCGTGGCCGCCGCCAGGAGCGGCCGAGGTGGACGTCACCGGTTGGTACGAGACGGTGGCCGAGCACGGGCTCTCCTACGGGCCCGTCTTCCGGGGGCTGCGCCGGGCGTGGACCGCAGCGGACACGGTGTTCGCCGAGGTCGCCCTCCCCGACGAGGCGGCCGGGGAGCCGGCCGGGTTCGGCGTGCACCCGGCGTTGCTGGACGCCGCCCTGCACCCCGTCGGGCTGCTGCCCGCCGACGAGGCGGGCGGCGGGGCCCGGGTGCCGTTCGCGTTCGAGGGCGTGCAGGTCCACGCGGTCGGGGCGCGGACGCTGCGGGTGCGCCTGACCGGGTCCGGCAACTCCGTGCGGCTGGTCGCCGTCGACGAGACGGGCGCGCCGGTGGTGTCGGTGGACTCGCTGACGCTGCGCGAGATGACCGGGTCGGTGGCGGCTCCGAACGAGGCCCACCGCTCCCTGTTCGAGGTGTCCTGGCAGCCCGAGCAGATCACCGCGCCCGACGGCGGGTACGGCTGGGTCGTCCTCGGCGACCGCCCGGTCGACGGCGCGCCGCAGCTCCCCGCGTACGCCGACGTGGCGACGCTGGCCACGGCCATGACGGACGGGACCGCCGCCACCCCGGCGGCGCTGCTGCTGCCCGTCCCCGCGACGCGGCCCGAGACGGACGTGCCCGACGCGGTGCGGTCGGTGACGGCGGACGTCCTCGGCGCCGTGCAGGCGTGGCTGGCCGCCGACGCCCTGGCAGACTCGCGGCTGGTCGTGGCGACCCGCGGTGCGGTGGCCACCGGCCCCGACGACCGCGTCACCGACGTGGCCGGGGCGGCGGTGTGGGGCCTGCTGCGCTCGGCGCAGTCGGAGCACCCCGGCCGGATCGTGCTGGCCGACCTGGAGCCGGGCGCCGACCTGGACGTCGACGCGCTGACCCTGCTCGCCGGCGCCGCCGACGACCCGGGTGTCGGCGGGCAACTCGCGGTGCGGGCCGGCATTCCGTACCTGCCCCGGCTCGTCCGCGCCGCCGGCGGCGCACCGGCCCCGGCGACCCTCGACCGGGGGACCGTCCTGGTGACCGGGGGCACCGGATCGCTGGGCGCCCTGGTGTCCGAGCACCTCGTCACCGCGTACGGCGTGCGCTCGCTCGTGCTGGTCTCCCGGCAGGGCCCGGCGGCCGCCGGCGCCGACGAACTGGTGGCGCGGCTGACCGCGCTGGGCGCGGCCGTCCGCGTGGTCGCGGCCGACGTCACCGACCGTGCGCGGGTCGGCGAGCTGGTCCGGGCGGTCACCGCCGAGGACCGGCTGGCCGGTGTCGTCCACACCGCCGGTGTCCTGGACGACGGCGTGGTCAGCGGAATCACCGCCGACCGGCTGGCGGACGTGCTGGCGCCGAAGGTCACGGCGGGCTGGTGGCTGCACGAGGCGACCGCCGACCTCGACCTCGACCTGTTCGCGCTGTTCTCCTCCGTCGCCGGGGTGCTCGGCTCTCCCGGCCAGGCCGCGTACGCCGCCGGCAACGCCTTCCTGGACGCCCTCGCCCAGGTGCGGGCGCAGCGCGGGCTGCCCGCGGTCAGCCTCGCGTGGGGCATGTGGGACACCGACGGGATGGCCGCGTCGATCAACGACACCGACCGGGCCCGGGTCAGCCGGTCCGGCCTGGTCCCGATGACCGCCCAGGTCGGTCTCGGGCTGTGGGACGCCGCCCTGGCCCACGGCGGGGCGGCGCTGGTCCCGGCGGTCGTCGACCTGCCCGCCATGCGGGCGCAGACCGCCGCGGGCCGCGTACCCCCGATGCTGCGGGCCCTGGTGGGACCGGCCGCGAAGCGCCGCCGCTCCGGCACCGGAGGCTGGGCCGACCGGCTGGCCGGGCTCGACCCGCAGGAGGCGCGGACGCAGGTCGACCTGCTCGTGCGCGGACTGGTCGCGCAGGTCCTCGGCCACAGCGGCGCCGAGCAGGTGCCGGCGGACCGGGCGTTCCGGGAGCTGGGCTTCGACTCGCTAACCGCGGTGGAGCTGCGCAACCGCATCAACAGCGCGACCGGGCTGCGGCTCACCTCGACGCTCGTCTTCGACTACCCGACCCCCGGCGCTCTCTCCGACCACCTGTACGAGCAGCTGTCCGGCCAGGTCGCCGACCAGCAGCAGGCCGTGCGGGCGACGACCGTCGACGAGCCCATCGCCATCGTGGGCATGGCCTGCCGCTACCCGGGCGGCGTGACGAACCCGCGGCAACTGTGGGACCTGGTCGCCGGCGGGTCCGACGGCATCGGCGAGTTCCCGACCGACCGGGGCTGGGATCTCGACCGGCTCTTCCACCCCGACCCGGACAACCCCGGGACGTCGTACACGCGGCACGGCGGCTTCCTGTACGGGGCGGCCGAGTTCGACCCCGGGTTCTTCGGCATCTCGCCGCGCGAGGCCCTGGCCATGGATCCGCAGCAGCGGCTGCTGCTGGAGACCTCGTGGGAGACGTTCGAGTCGGCGGGCCTGGACCCGCAGCGGCTGCGCGGCAGCCGGACCGGCGTGTTCGCCGGGCTGATGTACCACGACTACGCCTCGGGCGTGCAGGACCTGCCCGAGGGCGTGGGCGGCTACCTCGGCACCGGCACCTCCGGCAGCGTGCTGTCGGGTCGGGTGGCGTACACGTTCGGCCTGGAAGGCCCTGCGGTCACCGTGGACACCGCGTGCTCGTCCAGCCTGGTGGCGTTGCACCTGGCGGTGCAGGCGCTGCGCAGCGGCGAGTGTGACCTGGCCCTGGCCGGCGGCGTGACCGTCATGGCCACCCCCGGCACGTTCATCGAGTTCTCCCGCCAGCGCGGGCTGTCGCAGGACGGCCGGTGCAAGTCGTTCGCCGCCGCCGCCGACGGCACGGGCTGGAGCGAGGGCGTCGGCGTGCTCCTGGTGCAGCGCCTGTCGGACGCGCAGCGGGAGGGCCGGCGCATCCTGGCGGTGGTGCGCGGCAGCGCGGTGAACCAGGACGGCGCGTCGAACGGGCTGACGGCGCCGAACGGCCCGTCGCAGCAGCGGGTTATCCGCCAGGCCCTCGCCAACGCCCGCCTGACGCCGGCCGACGTGGACGCCGTCGAGGCGCACGGTACGGGCACCACCCTCGGTGACCCGATCGAGGCGCAGGCGCTGCTGGCCACGTACGGGCAGGACCGGCAGGGCCGGGAGCCGCTGTGGCTCGGCTCCATCAAGTCGAACATCGGCCACACCCAGGCCGCGGCCGGGGCGGCCGGCATCATCAAGATGATCATGGCGATGCGGCACGGCGTGCTGCCCTCGACGTTGCACGTGGACGAGCCGTCCCCACACATCGACTGGAGCGCCGGAGCCGTCTCCCTGCTCACCGAGGCGCGCGACTGGCCGGCGGCGAACCGGCCCCGGCGCGCGGCGATCTCGTCGTTCGGCGTCAGCGGCACCAACGCGCACGTGATCATCGAGCAACCGCCCGCCGAGGCGGAGCCCACCCGGGCCGCCGGCGGGCCGGCCAGCGGCGCCGAACCCGCCGCCGAGCCGGTGCCGGCCCCGGTGCTGCTGTCGGCCCGGTCCGAGGCCGCCGTCGCGGCGCAGGCGGACCGATGGGCCCGCTGGATCGCCGCCGACGAGGACCTGCGCCCCGTCGACGTCGGCTGGTCGTCGGCGGTCAGCCGGGCGATGCTGGAACACCGCGCGGTGGTCACCGCGACGCACCGGGACGAGCTGCTGGCCGGGCTGCGCGCCCTCGCCGCCGGTGAGTCGTCCGGCGCGGTGGTCACCGGCACCGGCGCGGCGCGTACCCAACTGGCCGTGCTCTTCTCCGGCCAGGGCGCGCAGCGCGCCGGCATGGGCCGAGAACTGGCGGCCCGCTTCCCGGTGTTCGCGGCGGCGTTGGGCGAGGTGTGTGCGCAGCTGGATCCGCTGTTGCCGCGTCCGTTGCGGGAGGTGTTGTTCGCCGAGGCGGGCACCCCGGAGGCGGACCTGCTGGACCAGACGGTGTTCACGCAGGCCGGGTTGTTCGCGGTCGAGGTGGCGCTGTTCCGTTTGGTCGAGTCGTTCGGTGTGGTGCCGGACTTCGTGGGCGGCCACTCGATCGGTGAGATCGTGGCGGCGTACGTGGCCGGCGTGTTGTCCCTGGCGGACGCGTGCGCGTTGGTGGCGGCGCGGGGTCGGTTGATGCAGGCGCTTCCGGCCGGCGGCGGGATGCTCGCCGTGGCCGCTGCCGAGGCGGCCGTGGCGGAGTCGATCGCCGGGCTGGGCGACCGGGTGGGCATCGCGGCCGTCAACGGGCCGGCGGCCGTGGTGGTCTCCGGTGACGTCGAGGCACTGGACGAGCTGGAGCAGTTCTGGCAGGGCCGGGGCGTCCGGACCCGCCGGCTCACGGTGAGCCACGCGTTCCACAGCCCGCTGATGGAGCCGATGCTCGACGAGTTCCGCACGGTCCTGGCGGGGCTGGCGTTCCGGGCACCGCTGGTGCCGGTCGTGTCGAACCTGACCGGGGCGCTCACCGACCCGCAGGAGATCACCCGCGCCGAATACTGGGTCCGCCACGTCCGGGAAGCCGTCCGGTACGCCGACGGCGTCGCCGCCCTGCGCGCCGCCGGGGTCGACACCTTCCTCGAGATCGGCCCGCAGAGCGTCCTGACCGCGATGAACGCCGACCTGCTCGCCGACGACGCGCTCGCGGTGGCCCTCCAGCGCCGGGACCGTGACGCCCCGCAGGCGCTGCTGGCCGCGCTGGCCGAGCTGCACGTCCACGGCGTGCCGGTGACCTGGCCGCAGTGGTTCACCGACTCCGGCGCCACCCGCGTCGACCTGCCGACGTACGCCTTCCAGCACGAGCGGTACTGGCTCGGCGCGGGTCAGGCGCGTACCGCCGACGTGTCCGGCGCCGGCCTGGGCGTGGCCGGGCACCCGCTGCTCGGCGCGGCGGTCACCGTCGCCGGCGCCGACATGGCCGTGCTGACCGGCCGGCTGTCGCTCGCCACCCACGCCTGGCTCGCCGACCACGCCGTCTCCGGCGTCGTGGTGGTGCCGGGCGCGGCGTTGGTGGAGTTGGCGGTGCGGGCGGGCGACGAGGTGGGCGCGTCGCGGGTGCGGGAGCTGACGATCGCCGCGCCGCTGGTGCTGCCCGATTCCGGCGGCGTGCGGGTGCAGGTGCGCGTCGGCGCGGCCGACGAGGTGGGCACCCGGGTCGTGGCGGTGCACTCCCAGGCCGAGGGCGACCCCGAGGCCGAGTGGGTCCGGCACGCGGAGGGTGTGCTGGAGCCCGCGTCGGCCGACGAGCCGGGCGTGGGGGAGTGGCCCCCCGTCGGCGGCGTCGAGGTGGACCTGGCGGGCTGGTACCCGACGCTGGCGGAGCACGGTCTGGCGTACGGGCCGGTGTTCCAGGGGCTGCGCCGGGTATGGACCGCCGAGGACGACGTGTACGCCGAGGTGGTCCTGCCGGACGAGGTGGCGACGGAGGCCGCCCGGTTCGGGGTGCACCCGGCGCTGCTGGACGCCGCCCTGCACCCGATCGGGCTGCTGCCCGGTTCGGAGCAGTCGGGTGGGGCGCGGGTGCCGTTCGCGTTCGAGGGTGTGCAGGTGCACGCCTCGGGTGCGCGCGTGCTGCGGGTCCGCCTGACGCGTGTGGGTACGACGGTGCGGCTGGTCGCGTGTGATGAGTCGGGCGCCGCCGTGGTGTCGGTCGACTCGCTGGCGCTGCGCGAACTGACCGGCGTGGCCGCGGCGAACGCGGCGGCCCGCTCGATGTTCGAGGTCACCTGGAAGGCCGAGGAGGTCGCCGCCGCCGAGGACGTCTCTGGATGGGCGCTGGTGGGCTCGCCGGCCCCCGCCGACCTGCCGGCGTTCCCGGACGTCGAGGCGCTCGTCGCAGCGGTCGAGGCCGGTCAGGTGGCCGCGCCGACGGGGCTGGTGCTGCCGGTCGACGCGCCGGCTGCCGCCGTCCCGGACGCGGTACGCGCGGCGGCGTCGGCCGTGCTGGCGGCCGTGCGGTCGTGGCTGGCGGCGGACGTGTTGGCGGATTCGCGGCTGGTGGTGGTGACCCGGGGTGCGGTTTCGGTCGGTGCCGAGGATCGGGTCACGGATCTGGCGGGTGCGGCGGTGTGGGGGCTGCTGCGGTCGGCGCAGTCCGAGCACCCGGGGCGCATCGTCCTCGGGGACGTCGACGGCGACCTGGACGCCGGGACGCTGGCCGTCATGGCTGCGGTGGCCGACGAGCCGGTGGCGCACGGCGGTCAGGTCGCGGCACGGGCGGGTGCGGTGTTCGTGCCCCGTCTGGTGCGTGCGGTCACCCCGGCGCCGGCCGACGGCCACGTGGTGGGCGACGGCACGGTGCTGGTGACCGGTGGTACGGGTGCGTTGGGCGCGTTGGTGGCTGAGCATCTGGTCACCTCGTGGGGTGTGCGGTCGCTGGTGCTGGTGTCGCGGCGGGGTCCGGAGGCTGCGGGTGCTGGGGAGTTGTCGGAGCGGTTGACCGCGCTCGGTGCTGCCGTGCGGGTGGTGACCTGTGACGTGACGGACCGGGATCAGGTGTTCGGCCTGGTCGCCGAGGTCGCCGCCGAGGGCCGGTTGGCGGGTGTGGTGCACACCGCCGGTGTGCTGGACGACGGTGTGGTCGAGGGGTTGACCGCCGAGCGGCTGGCTGGGGTGTTGGCGCCGAAGGTGTCGGCGGGTTGGTTCCTGCATGAGGCGACGGCGGGTCTGGGTCTGGATCTGTTCGTGGTGTTCTCGTCGGTGGCGGGGGTGTTGGGTTCGCCGGGTCAGTCGGCGTATGCGGCGGGTAACGCGTTCCTGGACGGGTTGGCGGTGTGGCGGCGGCAGCTCGGGTTGCCGGCGGTGAGCCTGGCGTGGGGCATGTGGGACACGGCGGGCATGGCGGCCTCGATCGACGAGGCGGACCGGGCACGGTCGGCGCGGGCGGGTCTGACGCCGATGAGTGCCGAGACCGGGTTGGAGCTGTTCGACGCCGCGCTGGTGGCGGATCGGGCGGCCCTGGTGCCGGCCGTGATCGACGTACCGGCGATGCGGGCGGCCCTCGGCACCGCCGGCCCGGTGCCGGCCGTGCTGCGTACCCTGATCGGGTCGACGGCGTCCCGGCGACGGGCCGCGCGGGGCGGCGACTGGGCCAACCAGCTGGCGGGCCTGGCGCCCGACGAGGCGCGGGCCCAGGTCGACGTGTTGGTGCGGGGCCTGGTCGCGCAGGTGCTCGGGCACGGCGGCGCGGAGGCGGTGCCGGCGGACCGGGCGTTCCGGGAGCTGGGCTTCGACTCGCTGACCGCGGTCGAGTTGCGTAACCGGCTGAACGCGGCCACCGGGCTGCGGCTGGCCTCGACGCTGGTGTTCGACTACCCAACCCCGACCGTGCTCGTCGACCACCTCTACGAGCAGGTCTCCGGACAGATCACCGCCCGCCGGACGGCGGTGCTCACCGCCAACACCGACGAGCCGATCGCGATCGTGGGCATGGCGTGCCGCTACCCGGGTGGGGTGGAGTCTCCCGACCAGTTGTGGGAGTTGCTGGCCGCCGGTGGTGACGGGATTTCGGAGTTTCCGGCGGATCGGGGTTGGGATCTGGAGTCGTTGTTCGACCCGGACCCGGACCGCAGTGGTACGTCGTACACGCGGCACGGTGGTTTCCTGTACGGGGCGGCGGAGTTCGATCCCGGGTTCTTCGGGATCTCGCCGCGGGAGGCCCTGGCGATGGATCCGCAGCAGCGGCTGCTGCTGGAGGCGTCGTGGGAGACGTTCGAGTCGGCCGGCCTCGACCCACAGCGGCTGCGGGGCAGCCGTACGGGCGTGTTCGCCGGGGTGATGTACCACGACTACGCCTCCCGCCTGATGGACCTGCCGCCGGACGCCGAGGGCTTCGTCGGCACGGGCACGTCGGGCAGCGTGCTGTCGGGGCGGGTGGCGTACACGTTCGGCCTGGAGGGGCCGGCGGTCACCGTCGACACCGCCTGCTCGTCGTCGCTGGTGGCGCTGCATCTGGCCGCGCAGGCGTTGCGCAGCGGCGAGTGTGACCTGGCGCTGGCCGGTGGCGTGACGGTGATGGCGACGCCGGGGACGTTCATCGAGTTCTCGCGTCAGCGGGGCCTGTCGCAGGACGGTCGGTGCAAGTCGTTCGCCGCCTCCGCCGACGGCACCGGCTGGTCCGAGGGCGTCGGCGTGCTGCTCGTGGAGCGGTTGTCGGACGCGCGGCGCAACGGGCACCGCGTGTTGGCGGTGGTGCGCGGCACGGCCATCAACCAGGACGGCGCGTCGAACGGCCTGACCGCCCCGAACGGTCCCTCGCAGCAGCGCGTGATCCGTCAGGCGTTGGCGAACGCGCGGCTCACCCCGGCTGACGTGGACGCTGTCGAGGCGCACGGCACGGGCACCACGTTGGGTGATCCGATCGAGGCGCAGGCGTTGTTGGCCACGTACGGGCAGGAGCGTCCGCAGGATCGGCCGCTGTGGTTGGGGTCGGTGAAGTCGAACATCGGGCACACGCAGGCCGCCGCCGGTGTGGCGGGTGTGATCAAGATGGTCATGGCGATGCGGCACGGCATGGTGCCGGCGACCCTGCACGTGGACGAGGCGTCGCCGCACGTCGACTGGACGGCCGGTGCGGTGGCCCTGGCGACCGAGGCGACGCCGTGGCCGCAGGTGGACCGGCCGCGTCGGGCGGCGGTGTCGTCGTTCGGCATCTCCGGCACCAACGCCCACGTCATCATCGAACAGCCGCCGGCCGAGGTGATCGAGGGCGAGATCGTCGGCCGCGAAGTGCCGCCGGTCGTGCCGGTGCTGCTGTCCGGTCGCGACGCCGCCGCGCTGTCGGCGCAGGCGGGCCGGTGGGCGCGCTGGCTCGCCGCCGATGAGGCCTCGCGTCCGCTGGACGTGGCCTGGTCCTCCGTCACCACCCGGCCCGCGCTGGAGCACCGGGCGGTCGTGACCGCCGCCGACCGGGGCGACCTGGTCGCGGCGTTGACCGCCCTCGCCGACGGCGACCCCGTCGGTACGGTCGTCTCCGGCGCTGCCGGGCAGCGGGGCCATCTCGCGCTGCTCTTCTCCGGTCAGGGTGCGCAGCGCGCCGGCATGGGCCGGGAGTTGTCCGCCCTGTTCCCGGACTTCGCGACCGCGCTGGGCGAGGTGTGTGCGCAGCTTGATCCGCTGTTGCCGCGTCCGTTGCGGGAGGTGTTGTTCGCCGAGGCGGGTACGGCCGAGGCCGGGTTGCTGAATCAGACGGTGTTCACGCAGGCCGGGTTGTTCGCGGTCGAGGTGGCGTTGTTCCGTCTGGTGGAGTCGTTCGGTGTGGTGCCGGACTTCGTGGGCGGTCATTCGATCGGTGAGGTGACCGCCGCGTACGTGGCCGGGGTGCTGTCCCTGGCCGACGCGTGCGCGTTGGTGGCGGCGCGGGGCCGGTTGATGCAGGCGCTGCCGGCCGGTGGCGGCATGTTGGCCGTGGCCGCCGACGAGGCCGCGGTGATCGAGTCGATCGCCGCGCTGGGCGACCGCGTCGGCACCGCCGCCGTCAACGGGCCCACCTCGGTGGTCGTGTCGGGCGCCGTCGAGGCGCTGGACGAGGTGGAGCAGCTCTGGCAGGGCCGGGGTGCGCGCACCCGCCGGCTCACGGTCAGTCACGCGTTCCACAGCCCGTTGATGGAGCCGATGCTCGACGAGTTCCGCGCGGTCCTGGACGGGTTGACGTTCGCGGCGCCACTGGTGCCGGTGGTGTCGAACGTGACGGGGGCGCTCGCCGACGCCGGCGACATTCGTACGCCGGAGTACTGGGTGCGGCACGTCCGTGAGGCGGTGCGCTACGCCGACGGGATCACCGCACTGCGGAACGCTGGTGTGGACACGTTCCTGGAGGTCGGCCCGCAGAGTGTGCTGACGGCGATGGCGGCGGACATCCTGCCCGACGACGATGCCGTGCTGGCCGTCGCCGCCCAGCGCAAGGACCGGCCGGAGACGCAGGCCCTGCTGCACGCCCTCGCCGAGTTGCACGTGCACGGGGTGCCGGTGACCTGGCAGCCGTGGTTCGCCGACACTGGCGCACACCGCGTCGACCTGCCCACGTACGCCTTCCAGCACCAGCGCTACTGGCCCGCCGCCAACCGGGCGCGTACGGGCGACGTGTCCGGAGCGGGACTCGGCCGCGCCGAGCACCCGCTGCTCGGCGCGACGGTGGACCTGGCCGGCGACGACGAGATGGTGCTGACGGGCCGGCTCTCCCTGGCCACGCACCCGTGGCTGGCCGACCACACGGTCTCCGGGCTGACGCTGGTCCCGGGCACCGCCCTGGTGGAGCTGGCCGTGCGGGCCGGCGACGAGGTGGGCCTCTCCCGGCTGCGGGAGCTGACCGTGGCCGCCCCGCTGGTCGTCCCCGGCAGCGGGGGCGTGCGGATCCAGGTGCGGGTGGACGGGACCGTCGACTCCACGCACCGCACCGTCGCCGTCTACTCCCGTTCGGACGACGACCCCGAGGCGGGCTGGACCCGGCACGCGGAGGGTGTACTGGAGTCGTCCACCGCCGACGAGCCGGACACGGTCACCTGGCCCCCCGCGGGGGCGTCCGAGGTGGACCTGGCGGAGTGGTACCCGGCGCTGGCGGAGCACGGCCTGGCGTACGGGCCGGTGTTCCAGGGGCTGCGGCGGGCCTGGACCAGCGGCGGCGAGGTGTTCGCCGAGGTGGTCCTGCCGGACGACGCCGCGACGGAGGCGGCGCGGTTCGGCGTGCACCCGGCGCTGCTGGACGCGGCCCTGCACCCGATCGGGCTGCTGCTCGGCGCGGAGTCGGGTGGGCCGCGGGTGCCGTTCGCGTTCGAGGGCGTGCAGGTGCACGCCTCGGGCGCGGGGGTGCTGCGGGTGCGCCTGACCCGCAACGGTTCCGGGGTGCGGCTGGCGGCGTACGACGAGGCGGGCGCGCCGGTGGTGTCGGTGGACTCCCTCGTTCTGCGGGAGCTGACCGGGGTGGCCGCGCCGGGCGCGGCATCGCGGTCGCTGTTCGAGCTGCGGTGGCCGGCCGTGGAGGTCACCCCCGGCGGGGAGGCGTCCGGATGGGCGCTGCTGGCGGACGGCCGGGAGATGCCGGCCGAGCTGGCGGTACGGGTCGGGCTGGTCGCGTACCCCGATGTGGCGGCGGTCGCGGGGGAGGAGTCTGTCCCTCGGGCGCTGCTGCTTCCGGTCTTCCCCGCGTCCGAGTCGGCAGCGGAGACGCTGGAGTCGGTTCGGGCGGTGACCTCGGACGTGCTGGCGACGGTGCAGTCCTGGCTGGCGGCCGACGTGCTGGTGGACTCGACGCTGGTGGTGGTGACCCGGGGCGCGGTCTCGGTCGGTGCCGAGGATCGGGTCACGGACCTGGCGGGTGCGGCGGTGTGGGGTCTGCTGCGGTCGGCGCAGTCGGAACACCCGGGGCGCATCGTCCTCGCGGATGTCGACGGTGACCTGGACGCCGCGCTGGTGACCACGCTCGACGGGGTCCTGCGGGAGCCGGCCACGACCGGCGGTCAGTTGGCCGTCCGCAGGGGCGCGGTGTACTCGCCCCGCCTCGTCCGGGCGGGCCTCACGGTGGCGGCGGAGACGCCGAACCTGGGTGACGGCGCGGTACTGGTGACCGGCGGTACGGGTGCGTTGGGTGCGCTCGTGGCGGAGCACGTGGTGTCGTCGTGGGGTGTGCGGTCGCTGGTGCTGGTGTCGCGGCGGGGTCCGGAGGCCGCGGGCGCGGCCGAGTTGTCGGCGCGGTTGACCGCGTTGGGTGCTGCCGTGCGGGTGGTGGCGTGTGACGTGACGGACCGGGACCAGGTCGACGCGCTGGTCGCCGAGATCACTGCCGAGGGCCGGTTGGCGGGTGTGGTGCACACCGCTGGTGTGCTGGACGACGGGGTCGTCGAGGGGCTGACCGCGGAGCGGCTCGGGGCCGTGTTGGCGCCGAAGGTGTCGGCGGGTTGGTGGCTGCATGAGGCGACGGCGGGTCTGGGTCTGGATCTGTTCGTGGTGTTCTCGTCGGTGGCGGGGGTGTTGGGTTCGCCGGGTCAGTCGGCGTATGCGGCGGGTAACGCGTTCCTGGACGGGTTGGCGGTGTGGCGGCGGCAGCTCGGGTTGCCGGCGGTGAGCCTGGCGTGGGGCATGTGGGACACGGCGGGCATGGCGGCCTCGATCGACGAGGCGGACCGGGCACGGTCGGCGCGGGCGGGTCTGACGCCGATGAGCGCCGAGGTCGCGTTGGAGCTGTTCGACGCCGCGCTGGTGGCGGATCGGGCGGCCCTGGTGCCGGCCGCGGTCGACGTGCCCGCGTTGCGGGCGGCGACCGCCGGCCGCCCCGTGCCGGCCGTGCTGCGCACCCTGGTCGGCGTGACGAGCACCCGCCGCCAGGCGGGGCAGGGCGGTGGCGGGTGGGCCGACCGGCTCGCCGGGCTGACCGAGGACGAGGGCCGGGCCCAGGTCGACGTGCTGGTGCGGGGCCTGGTCGCGCAGGTGCTCGGGCACGGCGGCGCGGAGGCGGTGCCGGCGGACCGGGCGTTCCGGGAGCTGGGCTTCGACTCGCTGACCGCGGTCGAGTTGCGTAACCGGCTGAACGCGGCCACCGGGCTGCGGCTGGCCTCGACGCTGGTGTTCGACTACCCGACCCCGGCGGTGCTCGCCGACCACCTCTGGTCGGAGTTGGCCGGGGTCCGTCAGTCGACCGCCGACCTGGTCGCTGGCACGGTCGTTGGCACCGACGAGCCGATCGCGATCGTGGGCATGGCCTGCCGCTACCCGGGCGGGGTGGAGTCTCCCGACCAGTTGTGGGAGTTGCTGGCCGCCGGTGGTGACGGGATTTCGGAGTTTCCGGCGGATCGGGGTTGGGATCTGGAGTCGTTGTTCGACCCGGACCCGGACCGCAGTGGTACGTCGTACACGCGGCACGGTGGTTTCCTGTACGGGGCGGCGGAGTTCGATCCCGGGTTCTTCGGGATCTCGCCGCGGGAGGCCCTGGCGATGGATCCGCAGCAGCGGCTGCTGCTGGAGGCGTCGTGGGAGACGTTCGAGTCGGCCGGCCTCGACCCACAGCGGCTGCGGGGCAGCCGTACGGGCGTGTTCGCCGGGGTGATGTACCACGACTACGCCTCCCGCCTGATGGACCAGCCGGGCGAGGTGGAGGGCTACGTCGGCACCGGCACCTCGGGCAGCGTGCTGTCGGGGCGGGTGGCGTACACGTTCGGGCTGGAAGGCCCGGCGGTCACCGTCGACACGGCGTGTTCCTCCAGCCTCGTCGCGCTGCACCTGGCCGCGCAGGCGTTGCGCAGCGGCGAGTGTGACCTGGCGCTGGCCGGTGGCGTGACGGTGATGGCGACGCCGGGGACGTTCATCGAGTTCTCGCGTCAGCGGGGCCTGTCACAGGACGGTCGGTGCAAGTCGTTCGCCGCCTCCGCCGACGGCACCGGCTGGTCCGAGGGCGTCGGCGTGCTGCTCGTGCAGCGACTTTCCGACGCCCAGCGGGAGGGCCGGCGGATCCTGGCGGTGGTGCGGGGCACGGCGGTGAACCAGGACGGCGCGTCGAACGGTTTGACGGCGCCGAACGGTCCGTCGCAGCAGCGGGTGATCCGGCAGGCCCTCGCGAACGCGCGACTCACGACCGCCGACGTGGATGCGGTGGAGGCGCACGGTACGGGCACGACGCTGGGTGATCCGATCGAGGCGCAGGCGTTGCTGGCGACGTATGGGCAGGATCGGCCGCGGGATCGGCCGTTGTGGTTGGGGTCGGTGAAGTCGAACATCGGGCACACGCAGGCGGCGGCCGGGGTGGCCGGTGTGATCAAGATGGTGCTGGCGATGCGGCACGGTCTGGTGCCGCCGACGTTGCATGTGGATGAGCCGTCGCCGCACATCGACTGGACGTCGGGTGCGGTGGCTCTTGCGACGGAGGCGACGCCGTGGCCGGTCGTGGATCGGCCGCGTCGGGCGGCGGTGTCGTCGTTCGGTATCTCCGGTACGAACGCGCATGTGATCATCGAGCAGCCGCCGGCCGAGGTGGTGGAGGGCGAGGTCGTCGCCCGGGAGCTGCCGCCGGTGGTGCCGGTGCTGCTGTCCGCCCGGTCCGACGCGGCCCTGGCCGCTCAGGCGGGCCGGTGGGCGCGCTGGCTGACCGTCGACGAGGCCCCGCGTCCGCTGGAGGTGGCCTGGTCCTCGATCACCACTCGACCGGCGCTGGAACAGCGCGCCGTCGCCGTGGTGGCCGACCGGGACGGCCTGCTCTCCGCGCTCCGGGCCCTCGACGCGGGCGAGCCCTCCGGCGCTGTCGTCACCGGCTCCGCCGCCGCATGCGGTCAGCTCGCGCTGCTGTTCTCCGGCCAGGGTGCGCAGCGTGCGGGTATGGGCCGGGAGTTGTCGGCCGGATTCCCGGTGTTCGCGGCGGCGTTGGGCGGGGTGTGTGCGCAGCTCGATCCGCTGTTGCCGCGTCCGTTGCGGGAGGTGCTGTTCGCCGAGGCGGGCACCCCGGAGGCCGAGCTGCTGGACCAGACCGTGTTCACCCAGGCGGGCCTGTTCGCGGTCGAGGTGGCGTTGTTCCGGCTGATCGAGTCGTTCGGCGTCGTGCCGGACTTCGTGGGCGGTCACTCGATCGGTGAGATCTCGGCCGCGCACGTGGCCGGGGTGTTGTCCCTGGCGGACGCCGCCGCGTTGGTGGCGGCGCGGGGTCGGTTGATGCAGGCCCTGCCGTCCGGAGGCGGGATGCTCGCAGTGGCGGCGGACGAGGCCGCGGTGGCCGAGTCGATCGCCGGCCTCACGGATCGGGTCGGGATCGCGGCGGTCAACGGGCCGACGTCGGTGGTGGTGTCCGGGGCCGTCGAGGCCCTCGACGACATCGAGCGGGCGTGGCGGGAGCAGGGCGCTCGCACTCGCCGGTTGACGGTGAGCCACGCGTTCCACAGTCCGCTGATGGAGCCGATCCTCGATGAGTTCCGCGCGGTCCTGGACGGGTTGACCTTTGCCGCGCCGTTGCTGCCGGTCGTGTCGAACGTGACCGGTGCGGTCGCGGATGCCGAGGAGATTCGCACCCCGGAGTACTGGGTGCGGCACGTCCGTGAGGCGGTGCGGTACGCCGACGGGGTCGCCGCGCTGCGCGAGGCGGGCGTGGACACGTTCCTGGAGGTGGGTCCGCAGAGTGTGCTGACGGCGATGGCGGCGGACATCCTGCCCGACGACGATGCCGTGCTGGCCGTCGCCGCGCAGCGTAAGGACCGGCCGGAGACGCACGCCCTGCTGCACGCCCTGGCCGACCTGCATGTGCACGGCGTGCCGGTGACCTGGCAGCAGTGGTTCACCGACACCGGCGCACGCCGCGTGGACCTGCCCACGTACGCCTTCCAGCACCAGCGCTACTGGCCCGAGGGCACGCCGGCGAAGCAGGCCGCCCCGGACAGCGGCGACGCCGACTTCTGGGCCGCCGTCGAGCGTGGCGACCTGGCCGCCCTCGCCGCCGAAATCGGCGACGACGCCGAGGCCCTGGGCGCCCTCAGCCCGGCCCTGCCGGTCCTCTCGCGCTGGCGGCGGGCCCGGTCCCGGGACACCACGCTGGACGGGTGGTCGTACCGGGTCGCGTGGGAGCCGGTGCGGCCGGCCCCGGCGGCCGGGCTGTCCGGGCGGTGGCTGGTCGTCACCGTCGACAGCGGCGCCGACGCGGGCATCGCGCGGACGCTCACCGAGGCGGGCGCCCAGGTCGACACGCTGACCGTGCCGCCCACCCTCACCCGGGCCGACCTGGGCGAGCGGCTGCGCGGCATCAGCGCGGACGGCTGGGCCGGGGTGCTCTGCGTCCTGCCCCGGCAGGACCAGCCCCTGGCGCACACCCCGGCGGTTCCCGCCGGCGCAGCGGTGCTGCTCACCCTCACCCGGGCGCTCACCGACACCGGCCTGCCGGGACGGGTGTGGGCGTTCAGCCGGACCGCGCTGCCGGTCACGGCGCGCGAGCGGGCCGGCGACCCCTGGGCCGCCCTGGCCTGGGGCCTCGGCCGAGTCGTCGCCCTCGAACAGCCGGACCGCTGGGGCGGCCTGGTCGACCTGCCCGAGCGCGCCGACCGGAGCACCCGCGCCGGGCTCGTCGCGGTCCTGGCCGACGGCACCCTGGACCAGGTGGCCGTCCGCCGCAACGGCCTCTTCGGCCGGCGGCTGGTGCCGGCCGCGCCGCCCGCCGGTTCGGGTTGGCGGCCCGCCGGCACGGTGCTGGTCACCGGTGGTACGGGTGCGCTGGGCCGGCACGTGGCGCGGTGGTTGCTGGCCAACGGTGCCGGCGAGGTGGTGCTGGCCTCCCGGCGCGGCCCGGGTGCGCCGGGCGCGGTGGAGCTGGTGGCCGAGTTGGGTGCGGTGCGGGTGGTGGCCTGTGACGTGACCGACCGGGAGGCGGTCGACGCCCTCGTGGCCGGGCTGCCGGGGCTGACCGCCGTCGTGCACACCGCCGGCGCGTCCGGCGGCACCGCGCCGGCGTACGAGGTGACCGACGGCGAGCTGTCGGGCACCCTGGCCGGCAAGGTGCTCGGCGCCGTGCACCTCGACGCCGCCTGCCGGGACCGGGACCTCGACGCGTTCGTGGTCTTCTCCTCGGTGGCCGGCGTCTGGGGCGGCGGCGGCCAGGCCGGCTATGCGGCCGGCAACGCCCTGCTCGACGCCCTCGTCGCCGCCCGCCGGGCGGCGGGCCTGCCCGCCACCGCCCTGGCGTACGGGCCGTGGGCGGAGGACGGCATGGCCGCCGGGGAGACCGCGGACGGCCTACGCCGCCGCGGGTTCAGCCCGCTCGCGCCCGACGCCGCCGTCGCGGCGCTGGGCCGCTGGGTGAACGCGCCGGAGGCGGCGCCGGTGATCGTCGACGTCGACTGGTCCCGGTTCGTCACGGCGTTCACCGTGGTGCGGCCGAGCCACCTCTTCGACCGGGTCGCCCCGGCCGTCGCCGAGGAGCCGGAGCGGCCGGAGAGCGCCGCCGCCACCGACGGGCTGCGGGCCCGGCTCGCGGCGCTGCCGGCGACCGGACAGGAGGCGCTGCTGGTCGACCTCGTCCGCGCGGAGGCGGCGGCCGTGCTCGGTCACGCCACCACCGACCAGGTGCCGGCCGGCCGGGCGTTCCGCGAGCTGGGCTTCGACTCCCTCGCCGCCGTGCAGCTGCGGGACCGGCTGGGTCGGGTCACCGGCCTGACCCTGCCGTCGACCGTGGTCTTCGACCACCCGTCGGCGGCGGAACTGGCTCGCTTCCTGCGTACCGAAATCGTGGTCGGCGCGGACGGCGGCCCGGCCGCCGGCGGCGCGACCGTGGTCCGGGCGCCGGTGGACGAGCCGATCGCGATCGTCTCGATGGCCTGCCGGTTCCCCGGCGGGGTGTCGTCGCCGCAGGAGCTGTGGCGGCTGCTGGCCGACGGGGTGGACGCGGTCACGCCGATGCCCACCGACCGGGGCTGGGACCTCGACGCCCTGTTCGACAGCGACCCGGAGCGGATCGGCACCAGTTACACCCGCAGCGGCGGGTTCCTGCCCGACGTGGCCGGCTTCGACGCCGCGTTCTTCGGGATCAACCCGCGCGAGGCCCTGGCGATGGACCCACAGCAGCGGCTGCTGCTGCACACCACCTGGGAGGTGTTCGAACGCGCCGGCATCGACCCGCAGCGGGTACGCGGCTCCGCCACCGGCGTCTTCATGGGCACCAACGGGCAGGACTACGCCACGCTGCTGCTGGGCGCCCGCTCCCAGGTGGAGGGCTACCAGGCCACCGGCAACGGGGCGTCGGTGGTCTCGGGCCGCCTGGCGTACTCGTTCGGGCTGCACGGCCCGGCGGTCACCGTCGACACGGCCTGCTCGTCGTCGCTGGTGGCGCTGCACCTGGCCGCCCAGGCGCTGCGCAGCGGCGAGTGCGACCTCGCCCTGGCCGGCGGCGTGACCGTCATGTCCACCCCGGGCGCGTTCCTGGAGTTCTCCCGGCAGCGTGGCCTCGCCGCCGACGGGCGGGTCAAGGCGTTCGCCGAAGCCGCCGACGGCACCGGCTGGGGCGAGGGCGTGGGCGTCCTGCTGCTCCAGCGGCTCTCCGACGCCCAGCGGGACGGCAACCGGATCCTCGCCGTCGTACGGGGCAGCGCGGTCAACCAGGACGGCGCGAGCAACGGCCTCACCGCACCGAACGGACCGGCACAGCAGCGGGTGATCCGGCAGGCGCTGGACAACGCGGGCCTGACCCCCGACGACGTGGACGCGGTCGAGGCGCACGGCACCGGCACCACCCTCGGCGACCCGATCGAGGCGCAGGCGCTGCTGGCGACGTACGGGCGGGGTCGACCCGCCGACCGGCCGCTGTGGCTCGGGTCGGTGAAGTCGAACATCGGCCACACCCAGGCCGCGGCGGGCGCCGCCAGCCTGATGAAGATGGTGCTGGCCCTGCAGCACGAGGTGCTGCCGGCGACCCTGCACGTCGACGCGCCGACCCCGCACGTCGACTGGACGTCCGGCGCGCTGGCGCTGCTCACCGAGGCACGGCCGTGGACCGCCGCGGGCCGGCCGCGCCGGGCCGGCGTCTCCTCGTTCGGGATCAGCGGCACCAACGCCCACGTGATCCTGGAACAGGCCCCGGAACGGCCGGAGCCGGTCGTCCCCGTCGGGGAACGGCCCAGGGCGACCCTGCCGTGGCCGGTCTCCGCCGCCGACCTCGCCGCGCTGCGCGACCAGGCCGGCCGGCTGGCCGACCGGGCCGCGACGGGCGACGACCCGGCCGACCTGGTCGCCTGGGCGCTCGCCGACGGCCGCGCCCACCTGGGGCACCGGGCGACCGTGGTCGCCGCCGACCGGGCGACCCGGCTGGCCGCGCTGCGGGCGCTGGCCGTCGGGGAGGACCACGCGGCGCTGGTCACCGCCCGGCGGCGTTCGGGCGGCCTCGCCGTCCTCTTCTCCGGCCAGGGCGCCCAGCGCCCCGGCGCCGGCCGGCAGCTGTACGACACGTTCCCCGTGTTCGCGGCGGCCCTCGACGAGGTCTGCGGAGTGCTGGACCACCAGCTGCCGCAGCCGCTGAAGCCGGTGCTGTTCGCGGCCGACGGCAGCGCCGAGGCCGCCCTGCTCGACGAGACGGTGTTCACCCAGGCCGGGCTGTTCGCACTGGAGGTGGCCCTGTTCCGGCTGGTCGAGTCGTTCGGGGTGGTGCCCGGGCACGTCGCCGGGCACTCGATCGGCGAGATCACCGCCGCGCACGTCGCCGGGGTGCTGTCCCTCGCGGACGCCGGCACGCTGGTGGCCGCCCGGGGCCGGCTGATGCAGGCCCTGCCGGCCGGGGGCGGGATGCTCGCCGTCGCCGCCGACGAGGCGGCGGTGGTCGAGTCGCTGGCCGGGCTGACCGACCGGGCCGGCGTCGCGGCCGTCAACGGTCCCACCTCCGTGGTGGTCGCCGGGGCGGTCGACGCCCTCGACGGGCTGGAGCGGGTCTGGCGGGAGCGGGGGGTGCGCACCCGCCGGCTGCGGGTCAGCCACGCGTTCCACAGCCCGCTGATGGAACCGATGCTGGCCGGGTTCCGGGCCGTACTCGACGGGCTGACGTTCGCCGCGCCGCTGCTGCCGATCGTGTCGAACCTGACCGGAAGGGTCGCCGACCCCGACGAGATCCGTACGCCCGACTACTGGGTGCGGCACGTCCGCGAGGCCGTCCGGTACGCCGACGGGATCGCCGCGCTGCGCGACGCGGGGGTGGACACGTTCCTGGAGCTCGGCCCGCAGGCGGTGCTGACCGCGATGACGGCCGGCCTGCTGCCCACCGAGGACGACGGGACGGCTGTGGCGGCGCTGCGCGCCGGGGCCGACGAGCCGGCCGCCCTGCTGTCCGCGCTGGCCGTCCTGCACGGCACCGGGCGGGACGTCGACTGGGCGGCGGTGCTCGGCGTGCTGGCCGGCCCCCGCCCGGATCCCCGCCGGCTGCCGGAGCTGCCGACGTACGCGTTCCGGTCGCAGCGCTACTGGCCGACGCTCGACGTGGTCCCGACTCCGGCCGCCGACCCGGTGGACGACGCGTTCTGGCGGGCGGTCACCGACGGCGACCTGGACCGGCTCGGCATCGACCCGGACCGACCGCTGCGCGATCTGCTGCCGGAGCTGGAGTCGTGGCGGCGCCGCCAGCACCTCGACGGCACCCTGGCCGGCTGGCGGTACCGGGTCACCTGGGAGCGCCGGGCGCTGACCGGCGCCGACCCGGGCACCTGGCTGGTGGTGGCCCCGCCGCACCAGGTCACCGACCGGGTGCTGGCCGCGCTCACGGCCGGCGCCGCGACGGCGCACGTGCTGACCGTCGACCCGGCCACGGTCACCCGGGACGGCCTGGCCGCCGACCTCGACCGGCTCACCGCCGCGCACCAGCCGACGGCGCTGCTCTCCCTGCTGGCGCTGGACGAGGCGCCGCACCCGGAGCAGACCGCGCTGCCCACCGGCCTGGCGGCGAACCTGCTGCTCGTGCAGGCGCACACCGGCCGCTCCGGCCCGGCCGTGCCGCTGTGGCTGGCCACCACCGGCGCCGTCGCCGTCGACGACGAACCGGTCGTCCACCCGACGCAGGCCACCACGTGGGGTCTCGGTCTCGTCGCCGCGCTGGAGCACCCCCGGCACGTGGGCGGCGTCGTCGACCTGCCGGCGGTCGCGGGCGAGGCGGCGTACGCGGCCCTGGTCGGCGCCCTGACCAATGGCGACGGGGAGGACCAGCTCGCCGTCCGGGAAGCCGGCGTGCACGCCCGGCGTCTGGTCCGGGACACCGGACGGCCGGCGGCGGGCGGCGGGTACCGCCCGCACGGCACCGTCCTGCTCACCGGCGGGACCGGCGCCCTCGCCCGGCACACCACGGACTGGCTGGGCCGCCACGGCGCGGAGGTGCTCCCACTGGCGGAACCGGCGACGGGCAAGCTCGGCGACCTGATGGAGCAGCTCGCCGCCGAGAGCCGGCCGGTGACCGCGCTCGTGCACGTCCCGGCGGAGACCGGCTCGGCGCCGTTGGCCGAGCTGACCCTCGCCGGCCTGGCCGCCGACCTGACCGCCACCGTCGGCGACGTCCCGAGGTACGCGGACGAACTGACCCACCGGCCGCTCGACGCGTTCGTGCTGTGCACCTCCACCACCGGGGTGTGGGGTGCGGGCGGCCGGGCCGGCCAGTCCGCCGGCGACGCGCTGCTGCACGCGCTCGCCGCGAACCGGCGGCACGGCGGCCTGGTGGCCACCGCCGTGGCGTGGGGGCCGTGGCGCGACGACCCCGAGTCGGCCGAGCTGGCGCAACTGCGCCGGCGGGGCCTGCCGGGCCTGCCCCCGGACCTGGCCGTCGAGGCGTTCGGGCAGGCGCTGCGCGAGGAGGCGGCGCTGGTCGTCGCCGACGTGAGCTGGGACCGGTTCGTGCCGACGTTCGCGTCGATGCGGCCGTGCCCGCTGCTGACCGGCATCCCGGAGGCCCGCGCGGCGCTGCCCGCCGACGACGACCGCCAGCCGGCGGACGACGAGGCGGCGACCGCGCTGCGGGAGCGGCTGCGCCCGCTGAACCCCGGCGAACGCGAGGGCGTCCTCGTCGAACTCGTGGGCGGCCTGGCGGCGACCGTGCTCGGCCACACCGGGGGCGGGGGACTGGAGCCCGACCGCGCGTTCCGCGAGGTCGGCTTCGACTCGATGACGGCCGTGGAGCTGCGCAACCGGCTCCGCGCCGCCACCGGCGTGCAACTGCCAGCCAGCGTGGTCTTCGACTACCCCACGCCGGCCGCGCTCGCCCGGCACCTGCGCGACCAACTCGTCGAGGACGGGGCCGCCGCGGCCGCCCCGCTGCTCGCCGAGCTGGAACGGCTCGACGGCGTCTTCGCGGCCGGCGCACCGGACCGGCTGACCCGGCAGAAGCTGCTGGTGCAGTTGCAGGCGTTCGTCGCCCGGTGGGGCGACGACCGCGGTCCCGTCGAGGAGAAACCCGTCGCCCACGCCCTCGACGACGCGACGGACGCCGAGATCTTCGATTTCATCCACCGCGAGCTGGGCGGGCCCGGCGGCAATTTGCCGGGCCTGTAGAAATGGGGCCGCGCGACCGTTGTCGGCGGTCGTGACGCCCTCGGCCGGGCGGGGTCCCGCACCCGCCCGGCCGCACCCCGCGAGGGCGGTGCGCCGGGCCGCTCAGCAGGGCGGGTCGGCCCAGCCTGCACCCGTGCCGCCTAGGGGCACCCGTAGGGGCACGCTAGGGGTTGTGACCGCCGTCCGGCCACAATTACCTTTCCTCCGGCGAGTAAGACCTGGTGTGGGCTGAAACGCTTTTTGTCTGGCAATTCGTGGTCGGCTGAATGGGCTTAGATCTTCGCGGCTTGTGGCGTCTGTGGACGGTATTGGGTCGCCTGTTTCTTTCCGGCCCGAAGAGGTGGCGCTAATGGCGACTGAAGATACGCTCCGGGAGTACCTGAAATGGGTGACGGCGGACCTTCACCAGACCAGGAGGAAGCTCGGCGAGCTTGAGGCGGCCAGCCGCGAGCCGATCGCCATCGTCGGCATGGCCTGCCGGTTCCCCGGCGGGGTGGGCTCGCCCGAGGAGCTGTGGGAGCTCGTCGACTCCGGACGGGACGCCGTCTCCGCGTTCCCCGCCGACCGCGGCTGGGACCTGGCGCGGCTGTACCACCCGGACCCCGACCACCCCGGCACGTCGTACGTCGCCGAGGGCGGCTTCGTCGACTCCGCCACCGACTTCGACGCCGCGTTCTTCGGCATCTCGCCCCGCGAGGCGATCGCCATGGACCCCCAGCAGCGGCTGCTGCTGGAGGCGTCCTGGGAGGCGTTCGAGCACGCCGGGATCGACCCCTCGGCGCTGCGCGGCCACCAGGTGGGCGTGTTCGCCAGCACCACCGGCCAGGACTACGTGGGGCTGCTCCAGCAGCCGCCGCCCGGCACCGAGGGCTACATCCTCACCGGCACCGCGGCGAGCGTCGTGTCCGGCCGGATCTCGTACGCGCTCGGCATCGAGGGCCCCGCCGTCACCGTCGACACCGCCTGCTCGTCCTCGCTGGTCGCGCTGCACCTGGCCTGCCAGGCGCTGCGGCAGGGGGAGTGCACCCTGGCGCTCGCCGGCGGCGCCACCGTCATGTCCACCCCGTCCGCCTTCATCGGCTTCAGCCGCCAGCGCGGCCTGGCTCTGGACGGCCGGGTCAAGTCGTTCGCCGCCGCCGCCGACGGCACCGCCTGGGGCGAGGGCGTCGGCCTGCTGCTCGTCGAGCGGCTCTCCGACGCGCGGCGCAACGGCCACCCCGTCCTGGCCGTGGTACGTGGCAGCGCGGTCAACCAGGACGGCGCGAGCAACGGGCTGACCGCCCCCAACGGCCCGTCCCAGCAGCGGGTCGTGCTCCAGGCGCTGGCCAGCGCCCGGCTCGCGCCCGAGCAGGTCGACGTCGTGGAGGCGCACGGCACCGGCACCACCCTCGGCGACCCGATCGAGGCCCACGCCCTGCTGTCGACGTACGGGCAGGGGCGGCCCGCCGACCGGCCGCTCTGGCTCGGCTCGGTCAAGTCGAACATCGGGCACACCCAGGCTGCCGCCGGCGTGGCCGGGGTGATCAAGATGGTGATGGCGCTGCGGCACGAAACCGTGCCGGCGACGCTGCACGTCGACGAGCCCACCCCCAACGTGGACTGGACGGCCGGCGCGGTGTCGCTGGTGACCGAGCCGCAGCCGTGGCCCGCCGGGGAGCAGCCCCGCCGGGCGGGCATCTCCTCCTTCGGCATGAGCGGCACCAACGCCCACGTGATCATCGAGGAGGCGCCCGCCGCCGACCCGGCCCCGGTGGAGGCCCCGGACGGCCCCGCCGCGACCGACGCCGCCACCGGGACGGACGCGGACACCGGCACCGCCCCGGTCACCGGGGCCGGCCTCGTGCCGGTGCTGGTCTCCGCCCGCGACGCCGACTCCCTGGCCGCCCAGGCGACCCGCTGGGCCGACTGGCTCGACGGCCGCCCCGAGCTGCGGCTCACGGACGTCGGCTGGTCGTCGGTGCGCACCCGGGCCAGCCTCGATCACCGGGCCGTGCTGCTCGCCTCCGACCGCGCCGACCTGCGCGACGGCCTGCGCGCGCTCGCGGCCGGCGGCGACGCCCCGGGCCTGGTCACCGGCGCCGGGCCGCGCGGCGGCAAGCTCGCGTTCCTCTTCTCCGGGCAGGGCGCGCAGCGCAGCGGCATGGGCCGCGACCTGGCCGCCGCCTTCCCCGTCTTCGCCAAGGCGCTGGCAGAGGTCTGCGCCGAGCTGGACCGGCACCTGCCCCGCCCGCTCGCCCCGGTGCTCTTCGCGCCCGAGGGGCACGAGGACGCCGCGCTGCTCAACCAGACCCTCTACACCCAGGCCGGCCTGTTCGCCGTCGAAGTCGCGCTGTTCCGGCTCCTGCAGAGCTGGGGGGTCGTCCCGGACGTCCTGCTCGGCCACTCGATCGGCGAGCTGTCCGCCGCGCACGCGGCCGGCGTGCTGTCGCTGCCCGACGCCGCCACGCTCGTCGCGGCCCGGGGCCGGCTGATGCAGGCCCTGCCGGCCGGCGGCGCGATGCTCGCCGTCCAGCTCCCCGCCGACGCGGTCCGCGCCGCCCTGGCCGGCCTCGAGGACCGGGTCGCCGTGGCCGCTGTCAACGGGCCCACCGCCGTCGTGGTCTCCGGCGCGGCCGACGCCGTCGAGGAACTCGAACGCCGCTGGGCGGACCAGGGCGTACGCACCAGGCCGCTGCGCGTGAGCCATGCCTTCCACAGCCCGCTGATGGAACCCATGCTCGCCGAGTTCGCCGCCGTGGTGCGCGGTCTGGAGCTGCACCCGCCGGCGCTGCCGATCGTGTCGAACCTGACCGGCGAGGTCGCCGACCCCGACGAGATCCGCACCGCCGACTACTGGGTCCGGCACGTACGCGAGGCGGTCCGGTTCGCCGACGGCGTCGACCAGCTGCGCGCCCTGGGCGTGCGTACCTTCCTGGAGGTCGGCCCCAGCGGGGTGCTCACCGCGCTGGCCCGCGACATCCTCACGGCGGCCGGCGCGGACGACGACACGGCCGCGGTGGCGATGGTGCGCCGGGACCGCCCCGAGCCCGCGTCCGTGCTCACCGCCCTCGCCGAGCTGCACGTCGGCGGGGTCGGGGTGGGCTGGGCGGAGCTGTTCGCCGGCGCGGACACCGCGCGGGTGCCGCTGCCCGGGTACGCCTTCCGCCGGCAGCGGTTCTGGCCCGAGCCGCCGCCCGCCGCCCCCGACGCCGCCGCGCCCGACGGCGGCGACGACGAGTTCTGGACCGCCCTGGAGCAGGCGGACGTCGACACGCTCCGCAGCGAGCTGGGCGACGACGACGAGCAGGTGCGGGCGCTGCTGCCGGCCCTGCCGGTGCTCACCTCCTGGCGCCGGTCCCGGCGGGAACGCTCCACGGTGGACGGCTGGTCGTACCAGGTGACCTGGCAGCCGGTTCCGGTCGAGGACCGGGACGGCCCGGCGGGCCGCTGGCTGGTGGTGCTGCCGGCCGACGACGCCCCGGCGTGGGCCGACCGCCTGGCCGGTCTCTTCCCCGACGCCGAGCCGCTGGTGCTGCGCGTCGGCGCGGCGGACCTCGACCGCGCGGCGCTCGCCGCCCGGCTGCGGGACGTGATCGACGGTCGGCCGGTCGACGGCGTGCTCGCCGTGGTCGCCGGGCAGGACCGGCTGCTGCCCGAGCACCCCGGCGTGACCCTCGCCGCGGCCGGCGCCCTCGCCCTGGTCCAGGCGATGACCGACCTGGACCTGGTGGCCCCGCTGTGGTGCGCCACCAGCGGCGCGATGGCGGCGGCCCCGGGCGACCGGGTCGCGCACCCGCTACAGACCGAGGTCTGGGGCCTGGGCCGGGCTGCGGCGGTCGAGCAGCCGCACCGCTGGGGCGGCCTGGTCGACCTGCCGGCCACCCTCGACGACACCACCGCCCGGCGGCTCGCCGCCGTGCTGGCCGGCGCGGGCGGCGAGGACCAGGTGGCCGTCCGGCCCGGCGGGATCTGGGCCCGGCGGCTCACCCCGGCCCCGCCGGCGACGGACGAGGCCCCCGCCGGCGACTGGTGGTCCGGCACCGTTCTGGTCACCGGCGGCACCGGCGCCCTCGGCGGCCACGTCACCCGCTGGCTGCTCGACCGCGGCGTCGGGCAGGTGGTCCTGGCCAGCCGCCGGGGCACTGCCGCCCCGGCCGTGGCGGACCTGCTCGACCGGTACGGCGCCGACGGGCGGGTCACCGTCGCCACCTGCGACGTCACCGACCGGCGTTCCGTGGCGGACCTCGTGGACGCGCTGCCCGGCCTGACCGCCGTCGTGCACGCCGCCGGCACCGACCAGCTCACCCCGCTGACCGACACCACCCTCGACGAGTTCTCCCACGTCGTCGCGGGGAAGGTGCTCGGCGCCCTGCACCTCGACGCCTGCCTCGCCGACCGCGAGCTCGGCGCGTTCGTCATGTTCTCCTCCATCTCGGGCGTGTGGGGCAGCGCCGGCCAGTGCGCCTACGGCGCCGGCAACTCCCTGCTGGACGCCCTGGCCGTCAACCGGCGCGACCGGGGCCTGGCAGCCACCGCCGTCTCGTGGACCGCCTGGGGCGGCGCGCACGGCATGGCCGCCGAGAACGTGGCCACCGAGCAGCTCAACCGGATGGGCCTGCCGCCCATCGACCCGGAGAAGGCGCTCGTCGCGCTGGACCGGGCGCTGCGCCGCCCGACGCCCTGCGTGACCGTCGCCGACGTCGACTGGACCCGGTTCCACCCCGCGTTCACCGTGGCCCGGCCCAGCCCGCTGCTCGGCGACCTGCCGCAGGTGCGGGCGCTCGTCGCGGCGGAGGAGGCCGCCGCGCCGGCCGCGGGCGGGGCCGCCGCGCCGCTGCGCCACCTCGCGGCGCTGCCGGCGGCGGAGCAGGAGCGGGAGCTGCTGCGGCTGGTCAACGAGCAGACCGCGGCGGTGCTCGGCCACGCCACCCCCGACGAGCTGCGCGGACGACCGTTCAAGGACCTCGGCTTCGACTCGCTGACCGCCGTGGACTTCCGGGGGCGGCTGAACGCGGCCACCGGCCTACGGCTGCCCACCACGCTGGTCTTCGACTACCCCACCCCCGCCGAGCTGGCCGCGCACCTGCGCGAGCTGGTGTCCGGCGCCGACCCGGTCGATACCCCCGAGACCGTCGTCGTGGACGCCGACGAGCCCGTCGCGATCGTCGGCATGGCCTGCCGCTACCCGGGCGGCGTCGACGGGCCGGAGGCGTTCTGGCGGCTGGTCGCCGACGGCGTGGACGCCATCTCACCGTTCCCCACCGACCGGGGCTGGGAGATCCCCGAACCGGCGGAGGGGACCCACCCCCCGGCGGGCGGCTTCCTCTACGACGTGGCGGACTTCGACCCCGCCTTCTTCGAGATCTCGCCCCGCGAGGCGGTGGCGATGGACCCGCAGCAGCGGCTCACCCTCGAGGCGTCGTGGGAGGCGCTGGAACGGGCCGGGGTGGACCCCGCGTCGCTGCGCGGCACCCGTACCGGCGTCTTCGTGGGCGCCTCCAGCTCCGGCTACGGCACCGGGCTGACCGAGGTCCCCGAGGGGGTCGAGGGCTACCTGATGACCGGCGCCGCGCACAGCGTGATCTCCGGACGGGTGGCGTACACGCTGGGGCTGGAGGGGCCGGCCGTCACGGTCGACACCGCCTGCTCCTCCTCGCTGGTGGCGCTGCACCTCGCCGGGGCGGCGCTGCGGCGGGGCGAGTGCGACCTGGCGCTGGCCGGCGGCGTGGCGGTGATGGCCACCCCGACGGCGTTCCAGGAGTTCTCCCGCCAGGGCGGCCTCGCCTCCGACGGGCGGTGCAAGTCCTTCGCCGCGTCGGCGGACGGCACCGGCTGGTCGGAGGGCGTCGGCATGCTGCTCGTGCAGCGGCTCTCGGACGCCCGGCGGCAGGGCCGCCGCATCCTCGCCGTGGTGCGCGGCTCCGCGGTGAACTCCGACGGCGCGTCGAACGGCCTGACCGCCCCCAACGGCCCGTCCCAGCAGCGGGTTATCCGCCAGGCGCTCGCCAGCGCCCGGCTGACGGTCACCGACGTGGACGTCGTCGAGGCCCACGGCACCGGCACCACCCTCGGCGACCCGATCGAGGCGCAGGCCCTGCTGGCGACGTACGGGCAGGACCGGGGCGACGCCGGCCCGCTGCTGCTCGGGTCGGTGAAGTCGAACATGGGCCACGCCCAGGCAGCCGCCGGCGTCGCCGGTGTGATCAAGATGGTGCTGGCGATGCGGGAGGGCACCGTCCCGGCCTCGCTGCACGCGGACAACCCGTCGCCGCACATCGACTGGTCCTCCGGCGACGTGGAGCTGGTGACCCGGTCCCGGCCGTGGCCGGCGGTCGACCGGCCCCGCCGGGCGGCGGTCTCCTCCTTCGGCATCTCCGGCACCAATGCCCACGTGGTCGTCGAGCAGCCCACCGACGCCGACGTGACCGGCGACGGCGAGCCGGCCGCCGCCCCGGCGCCCGGGCTGGTCGCCGCCGACGTGGTGGTGTGGCCGGTCTCGGCCCGCTCCGCCGCCGCCCTGGCCGCGCAGGCGGCCCGGCTGGCCCGACACGTACGGGAACACCCCGGCCTCGCCCCGGCGGCGGTCGGCTGGTCCCTCGCCGCGACCCGGTCGGCGTTCGACCGGCGGGCCACGGTGGTCGGCGCGACCCCGGCCGACCTGCTGGCCGGCCTGGACGCGCTCGCCGCCGGCACACCGGGCGACAACGTGGTGACCGGCGCCGTCGCCAACCACGGCGCGGGCCCGGTGTTCGTCTTCCCGGGGGCCGCCTCGGCGGGCGCGGCGGCCGGACTGGTGGGCCGCTGCCCGGTCTTCGACGACACGCTCGCCGAGTGCCGGCAGGCCCTGGCGCCCTGGCTCGACGTCGACCCGGCCGCCCTGCTGACCGGCGCGGACCCCTCCTGGGCCGAGCGGCCGGAGCTGGCCCGGCCCGTCCTGTTCGCCGTCGGGGTGGCGCTCGCCGCCGCCTGGCGGCACGCCGGGGTCATCCCGGCCGCGGTCGTCGGCGACGGCGACGGCGAGGTCGTGGCCGCCTGCGTGGCGGGGCTGCTGTCCCTGCCCGACGCCGCCCGGACGGTGGCGCTGCGGGCCCGGGCCGCCGCCGGCGAGCTGGACGCCGACGGCGTCCGCGCCGGGTTGGCGGGGATCATCCCGCAGCCCGGTACCGCCCGGCTGGCCTCCACCGTCACCGGGGACTGGGCCGACCCGGCCGGCCTCGGGGCCGACCACTGGGCCGGCGAGGCGGGACGGTCCGAGCAGTTCGACGCCGCCGTCCGCGCCGCCGTCGCGGCCGGACACGTGACCTTCGTGGAGGTCTCGCCGGAGCCGGTGCTGACCACCCGGGTCGCCGCCGTCCTCGACGGGACCGGCGTCGCCGGCCACGTCCTGGACACCCTCGGCGGGCCGGACGACGCCGCCACCCGGCTGCTGACCAGCCTCGCCACCGCGCACACCCTCGGCCTGGCGGTGGACCACCGCCGGCTGCTGCCCGAGGCCGAGCCGGTCGACCTGCCCACGTACGCCTTCGACCGGCACCGCTACTGGCTGGAGCGCACCGGCGCCCACCGCTCCGTCCTGCCCGCCGTGGGGCTCGACGTCGTCGACCACCCGCTGCTCAGCGCGGTGGCCGACCTGCCCGGCGACGAGGGCCTGCTGTTCACCGGCCGGATCACCCTCGCCACCCACCCCTGGCTGGCCGACCACGCCGTGCTGGGCACGGTGCTGCTGCCCGGGACGGCGCTGGTGGAGCTGGCGTCCTGGACCGGGCGGCATGCCGGCGCCGCGACCGTCGCCGAGCTGAACCTGGAGGCGCCGCTGGCGATCCCCGCCGAGGGGGGAGTCGACCTGCGGGTCCGCGTCGGCGCGCCGGACGAGACCGGGCACCGTCCGGTCGCCATCCACACCCGGCGGGACGACGACACCGACCCCGACGGTTCCCGGGCCTGGCAGCGGCACGCCTCGGGCCAGCTCAGCGGCACCGCCGACCCGGACCCCGCGCCGGCAGCCGTGTGGCCGCCCGCCGACGCAGAGCCGATCGCCCTCGACGGGCTCTACGCCCGGCTCGCCGCCCAGGGCTACCACTACGGCCCGGTCTTCCGCGCGCTGCGCGCCGCGTGGCGCTCCGGCCCGGACATCCTCGCCGAGGTCGCCCTGGACGCCGACGCGTCCACCGACACCACGGCCTTCTCGGTGCACCCGGCCCTGATGGACGCGGCGCTGCACGCCATCGGCGCCAGCGCCACGGCCGGCGACCCCGCCGCCGGCGGCGCACCGGCCTCCGACGGCGGCTCCGACATCCGCCCGGGACTGCCGTTCACCTGGTCGGGCGTGACCATCCGGCCCACCCGCGCCCGCGAGCTGCGGATCCGGCTGCGCGCCACCGACGCCGGGTCCGTGTCGTTGACGGTCACCGACACCGGCGCGACGCCGGTCGCCTCCGTCGACGGTCTGGTGCTGCGGCCCATCTCCGGCGAGCAGCTCAGCGCCGCCCGCCGGTCGGCCAGCCGGTCCCTGCACCGCCTCGACTGGGTCGCCCCCGCCACCGGCCGCGCCGACGGCACGCCCCGGCTCGTCGTCCTCGGCGACGACTGGCCCGGCGCCGACCGGCGTCCGGACCTGTCCGCGCTGGTCGCCGAGGTGCGCGCGGGCGGTCCCGGGCCCGACGCGGTGGTGGTGACCTGCGTCGGGCCGGTCGCCGACGAGCCGCACCCGGCCCGCCAGGCGCACCGTGTCGCCCACCGCACGCTCGCGCTGGCCCAGCAGTGGCTGGCGGAGGAGTCCCTCGCGGCCGCCCGGCTGGTGGTGGTCACCCGCGGCGCGGTCCGGGTCGACCCGGACGAGCGGATCGCCGACGTGCCGGCCGCCACCGCCTGGGGCCTGCTGCGCTCCGCCCAGTCGGAGAACCCGGACCGGATCGTGCTCCTCGACGTCGACGACGACGCGACGGCCGCCGCCCTGCTGCCGGCCGCCCTGGCCACGGGCGAACCCCAGCTCGCCGTACGCGGCGGCCAGCTCCGGGCGCCCCGGCTGACCCGGCTCGGTCCGCCCCCGGCCGAGGGGCCCGGCCCCGACCTGGCCGCCGGCACCGTCCTGGTGACCGGGGCGACCGGCCTGCTCGGGCGACTGGTGGCACGACGGCTGGTGACCCGGCACGACGTACGCCACCTGCTGCTGGTCAGCCGCAGCGGGGCGGACGCCCCGGGCGTCGCCGGGCTGGTCGACGAGCTCGCCTGCCTGGGCGCCACCGCCCGGGTGGTCGCCTGCGACGTCACCGACCGCGACGCGCTGGCCCTGCTGGTCGACCAGATCCCCGCCGACCGGCCGCTGACCGGCGTGGTGCACGCGGCCGGGGTGCTCGACGACGGCGTCCTGCCCGCGCTCACCCCCGACCGCTTCGACACCGTGCTCCGTCCCAAGGTCGACGCGGCCTGGCACCTGCACGAGCTGACCGAGAAGCTCGACCTGGCCGCGTTCGTGCTCTTCTCCTCGGCGGCCGGCCTCTTCGGCGGCCCCGGGCAGGCCAACCACGCGGCGGCGAACTGCTTCCTCGACGCCCTCGCCCAGCACCGACGGGACCGGGGACTCCCGGCGCTCTCCCTGGCCTGGGGGCCGTGGGTCAACGACACCGGCGACGGCCAGACCGGGCACGTCGACGAGGCCCGGATGAACCGGGGCGGCTTCGTCCCGCTCGGCGCCGACGAGGGGATGGACCTGTTCAGCGAGGCGCTGCGCTTCGCCGAGCCGGTGGTCGTACCGGTCAACCTGGACCTCGCGCTGATCGGCCGGCACGGGCCGGCGGCGGTGCCACCGGTGCTGCGGTCGCTGGTCCGGCCGGCGTCGACCGGCGCGGCCCGGGCCGCCGAGCGCGACCCGGCGGAGGCGCTGCGGGAGACCCTGGCCGCCACCGCGGAGGCGGACCGCGACCAGGTCCTCTCCGACCTGGTCCGCACCCACGCCGCCGCGGTCCTCGGCTACGCGTCGATCCGGTCGATCGACGCCGAACGCGGCTTCGTCGAGCTGGGCTTCGACTCGCTGACCGCGGTCGAGTTCCGCAACCGGCTCAACGCGGCCACCGGGCTGCGGCTGCCGTCCACGCTGATCTACGACCGGCCGACCACGGCCGCGCTGGTCGAGTACCTGCGGGGCGCGCTGCTGGCGGAGCGGAGCACGTCCGCGCTGACGGTGCTCGGCGAGCTGAACAAGCTGGAGCACGCCATGCGCGCGGTGGCCGCCGGCGACACCGACCGGTCCGCGGTCGGTGCCCGGCTGCGCGAACTGCTCTCCCTGTGGACCTACACCGAGTCCGACGCGGACTCCGCCGCCGCCGACGGCGCCAGCCTCGAGTCGGCCTCCGCCGAGGAGATCTTCAGCCTGCTGGACGAAGAGCTCGGCTCGGCCTGATCCGGCATGTCGCACACCTCGATTTCTGATACGGAGTGGCCCGATGCCCACTGAGGCAGAGTTCCTCGACTACCTCCGGCGTGCGACTGCCGACCTGCGCGACGCGCGCCGGCGGGTGCGCGAGGTGGAGGCCAAGGACCGCGAGCCGATGGCCGTCATCGGCATGGCGTGCCGGTTCCCGGGCGGCGTGTCCAGCCCGGCGGAGCTGTGGGACCTCGTCGACCGGGGCGGCGACGGGGTGGGCGACTTCCCGACCGACCGGGGCTGGGACCTGGAGCGGCTGTTCCACGCCGACCCGGACAACCCGGGCACGTCGTACAGCAACCAGGGCGGCTTCCTCTACGACGCGCCGCAGTTCGACCCGGGCTTCTTCGGCATCAGCCCCCGCGAGGCCCTGGCGATGGACCCCCACCAGCGGCTGCTCCTGGAGACCTCGTGGGAGGCGTTCGAGCACGCCGGCCTCGACCCGCAGCGGCTGCGTGGCAGCCGGACCGGCGTGTTCGCCGGGGTGATGTACCACGACTACGCGTCCCGGGTGCTGGACCTGCCCGACGGCGTGGAGGGCTACATCGGCACCGGCAACTCCGGCAGCGTCGTGTCCGGGCGGGTGGCGTACACCTTCGGGCTCGAGGGGCCGGCGGTCACGGTGGACACCGCGTGCTCGTCGTCGCTGGTCGCCGTGCACCTCGCGACGCAGGCGCTGCGCCAGCGGGACTGCGACTTCGCGCTCGCCGGCGGCGTGACGGTGATGTCCACGCCGGGCACCTTCGCCGACTTCTCCCGCCAGCGGGGCCTGGCCTCGGACGGCCGCTGCAAGTCGTTCGCCGCCGCCGCCGACGGCACCGGCTGGTCGGAGGGCGTCGGCGTGCTGCTGTTGCAGCGGCTGTCGGACGCCCGCCGGGACGGCCGGCGGGTCCTCGCCGTCGTCCGGGGCAGCGCCGTCAACCAGGACGGCGCGAGCAGCGGGCTGACCGCGCCCAACGGCCCGTCCCAGGAGCGGGTGATCCGGCAGGCCCTCGCGAACGCCCGGCTCTCCCCGGCCGACGTCGACGTGGTCGAGGCGCACGGCACCGGCACCACCCTCGGCGACCCCATCGAGGCGCAGGCGCTGCTGGCCACCTACGGCCAGGACCGGGGCGATGGCGGGCCGCTCTGGCTGGGCTCGGTCAAGTCGAACCTGGGTCACACCCAGGCCGCCGCGGGCGCCGCCGGCCTGATCAAGATGATCGAGGCGATCCGGCACCGCACCATGCCCGCCACCCTGCACGTCGACGCGCCGTCCCCGCACATCGACTGGTCCGCCGGCCAGGTGTCGCTGCTGACCGAGGCCCGGGCGTGGCCGGCCGCCGACCGGCCGCGCCGGGCCGCCGTGTCGTCGTTCGGCATCAGCGGTACGAACGCCCACGTCATCCTTGAGGAAGCGCCGGCCGAGGACGCCCCGCCCGCGGACGACGCCGCGCCCGACGCCGACCCGTCCGTGGCGCTGCCGCTCGCCCCGGTGTTCCTCTCCGCCCGCACCCCGGAGGCACTGGCCGGGCAGGCCGAGCGGTGGGCCGCCCACCTCGGCCGCGCCGACTCCCTCCAGCCGGCGGACGTCGCGGCCTCCTCGGTCAGCCGGGCCGGGCTCGACCACCGCGCGGTGGTGCTGGCCGGCGACGCCGACGACCTGCTCGCCGGGCTGCGGGCCCTCGCCGACGGCGAGCCGCACGGCACGGTCACCACCGGGGTGGCCGCCCCGCGCGGCCGGGTGGCGTTCCTCTTCTCCGGTCAGGGCGCACAGCGTGCCGGGATGGGTCGTGAGTTGTCCGGCGCGTTCCCGGTCTTCGCCGCCGCGCTGGGCGAGGTGTGTGGGCATCTTGATCCGTTGCTGCCGCGTCCGTTGCGGGAGGTGTTGTTCGCCGAGGCGGGTACGGCCGAGGCGGAACTGCTGGACCAGACGGTGTTCACGCAGGCCGGGTTGTTCGCGGTCGAGGTGGCGCTGTTCCGGTTGGTCGAGTCGTTCGGGGTGGTGCCGGACCTGGTGGCCGGGCACTCCATCGGCGAGATCGCGGCGGCGCACGTCGCCGGGGTGCTCTCCGTCGAGGACGCGTGCGCGCTGGTCGCGGCGCGCGGCCGGCTCATGCAGGCCCTGCCCGCCGGCGGCGGAATGCTCGCCGTGGCGGCGGACGAGGCGGCGGTGGCCGCGTCCCTCGCCGGGCTGACCGACCGGCTGGACGTGGCCGCCGTGAACGGCCCCGCCGCCGTCGTGGTCGCCGGCGACGACGAGGCGCTCGACCACGTGCAGCGCGAGTGGTCCGAGCGGGGCGTGCAGACCCGCCGGCTGCGGGTCAGCCACGCCTTCCACAGCGGCCGGATGGACCCGATGCTCGCGGAGTTCGCGGCGGTCGCCGACGGGCTGACCTTCCGGCCGCCGGCGATCCCGGTGGTGTCGAACCTGACCGGCCGGATCGCCGACGCGGAGCAGCTCTGCGACCCCGGCTACTGGGTGCGGCACGTCCGCGGCACGGTGCGCTTCGCCGACGCCGTCGACTGCCTGCGCGCCGAGGAGGTCGACACCTTCCTGGAGGTGGGACCGAACGGCGTGCTGACCGCCATGGCGCAGGGCTGCCTCGCCGAGCGGGCGGAGGACGGGCCCGCGCCCCTGCTGGTCCCGGCCTCGCGCCACGACCGGCCCGAGCCGCAGGCTCTCCTCGAGGCCCTCGCCCGGCTGCACGCGCACGGCCTGACCGTCGGCTGGGCCGACCACCTCGGCGGCGGCCGGCACGTGGACCTGCCGACGTACGCCTTCCAGCACCAGCGTTTCTGGCTGGAGCCGGCGGGCCGGTGGACCGACGTGTCCGGGGCCGGGCTCGGGGCGGCCGGGCACCCGCTGCTCGGCGCGGCGGTGTCGGTGGCCGGCGAGGACATGGTCGTGCTGACCGGCCGGCTGTCCACGGCGACCCACGGCTGGCTGGCCGACCACGCCGTCTCCAGCGTCGTGGTGGTGCCGGGCGCGGCGCTGGTGGAGTTGGCGGTGCGGGCCGGCGACGAGGTGGGCGCGTCCCGGGTGCGGGAGCTGACCGTCGCCGCGCCGCTGGTGCTGCCCGATTCCGGCGGCGTGCGGGTGCAGGTGCGCGTCGGCGCGGCCGACGAGACGGGCACCCGGTCGGTGACCGTGCACTCCCAGCCGGAGGAGGCCGCCGACCCGGAGTGGGTCCGGCACGCGGAGGGTGTGCTGGAGCCGGCGTCCGTCGACGAGCCGGGCGTGGGGGAGTGGCCCCCCGTCGGCGGCGTCGAGGTGGACCTGGCGGGTTGGTATCCGACGCTGGCGGAACACGGTCTGGCGTACGGGCCGGTGTTCCAGGGGCTGCGGCGGGCCTGGACCAGCGGTGGTGAGGTGTTCGCCGAGGTCGCGTTGCCCGACGAGGTGGCCGGCGAAGCGGCGGGCTTCGGGGTGCACCCGGCGCTGCTGGACGCCGCCCTGCACCCGATCGGGCTGCTGCTGGGCGCGGAGTCGGGTGGGCCGCGGGTGCCGTTCGCGTTCGAGGGTGTGCAGGTGCACGCCTCGGGTGCGCGGGTGCTGCGGGTACGCCTGACGCGCGCGGGCGCGGCGGTGCGACTGGTCGCGTCTGACGAGTCGGGCGCCGCCGTGGTGTCGGTGGACTCGCTGGCGTTGCGGGAGCTGACCGCGGTGTCGTCGGCGGGTTCGGCGGCCCGCTCGATGTTCGAGGTCGCGTGGCAGGCCGAGGAGGTCGCCGCCGCCGGGGACGTCTCCGGGTGGGCGCTGGTGGGCTCGCCGGTCTCCGTGGACCTGCCGGCGTTCCCGGACGTCGAGGCGCTGGCCGCGGCCGTCGCCGAGCCGTCGGGCGTGCCGCCCCGCCTGCTGCTGCCGGTCGGGTCGGCCGGCGGAGTGGACGGGGACGCGGCACGCCCCGAGGACGCCGACAACGGTCCCGACGCGGTACGCGCGGCGGCGTCGGCCGTGCTGGCGACCGTCCAGTCGTGGCTGGCGGCGGACGTGTTGGCGGATTCGCGGCTGGTGGTGGTGACCCGGGGTGCGGTCTCGGTCGGTGCCGAGGACCGGGTCACGGACCTGGCGGGTGCGGCGGTGTGGGGTCTGCTGCGGTCGGCGCAGTCGGAACATCCCGGCCGCATCGTCCTCGCGGACGTGGACGGCGAGCTGCACGCCGGGCTGCTGGGCGTCCTGGCCGGGGTGGCGGACGACCCGGCGGCGACGGGCGGCCAGGTCGCCGTGCGCTCCGACGCGGTGTTCGTGCCGCGTCTGGTGCGGGCGGGCGTCGGCGCGGCGGCGGAGACGCCGAACCTCGGCGACGGCGCGGTGCTGGTGACGGGCGGTACCGGTGCGTTGGGTGCGTTGGTGGCGGAGCATCTGGTGTCGTCGTGGGGTGTGCGGTCGCTGGTGCTGGTGTCGCGGCGGGGCCCGGAGGCTGCGGGCGCTGGGGAGTTGTCGGCGCGGTTGACCGCGTTGGGTGCTGCCGTGCGGGTGGTGGCGTGTGACGTGACGGACCGGGACCAGGTGTTCGGGCTTGTCGGTGAGGTCACTGCCGAGGGCCGGTTGGCGGGTGTGGTCCACACCGCGGGTGTGTTGGACGACGGTGTGGTCGAGGGGTTGACCGTCGAGCGGCTGGCCGGGGTGTTGGCGCCGAAGGTGTCGGCGGGTTGGTGGCTGCACGAGGCGACCGCGTCGCTGGGTCTGGATCTGTTCGTGGTGTTCTCGTCGGTGGCGGGGGTGTTGGGTTCGCCGGGTCAGTCGGCGTATGCGGCGGGTAACGCGTTCCTGGACGGGTTGGCGGTGTGGCGGCGGCAGCTCGGGTTGCCGGCGGTGAGCCTGGCGTGGGGCATGTGGGACACCGCCGGCATGGCCGCGTCCCTCGACGAGGCGGACCGGGCACGGTCGACCCGGGGCGGCGTCACCGCGATGAGCGCCGAAACCGGGCTGCGCCTGCTCGACGCCGCCCTGGGCGCCGACCGGCCGGCCCTGGTGCCGGCCGTGATCGACCTGGCCGCCCTCCGCGCCGCGGCCGGCGCCGGCCTGGTGCCGCCGATGCTGCGGGCGCTGCTCGGCACCACCACGACTCGCCGCCAGGCGGGACAGGGCGCCACCTGGGCGACCCGCATCACCGGCCTGGCGCCCGACGAAGCCCGCGCCCAGGTCGGCGTGCTGGTCCGGGGCCTGGTCGCGCAGGTGCTCGGGCACGGTGGCGCGGAGGCGGTGCCGGCGGACCGGGCGTTCCGGGAACTGGGCTTCGACTCCCTGACAGCCGTGGACCTGCGCAACCGGGTGAACGCGGCCACCGGGCTGCGGCTGCCGTCGACGCTGGTGTTCGACTACCCGACCCCGACCGTGCTCGCCGACCACGTGTGGTCCGAGCTGGCGGGCGTACGCCGGTCCGGCGGGGACGCGACCGGCGGCACCCTCACCGGCACCGGCACCGACGAGCCGATCGCGATCGTCGGCATGGCCTGCCGCTACCCGGGCGGCGTCGACGACCCGGACCAGCTGTGGGAGCTGCTGGCCACCGGTGGCGACGGCATCTCGGAGTTCCCCGCCGACCGTGGCTGGGACCTGGAGTCGCTGTTCGACCCGGACCCGGACCGCAGCGGCACCTCGTACACCCGGCACGGCGGCTTCCTGTACGGCGCGGCCGAGTTCGACCCCGCGTTCTTCGGCATCTCGCCGCGCGAGGCCCTGGCCATGGACCCGCAGCAGCGGCTGCTGCTGGAGACGTCGTGGGAGGCGTTCGAGTCCGCCGGCCTGGACGCGCGGCGGCTGCGGGGCAGCCGGACGGGCGTGTTCGCCGGGGTCATGTACCACGACTACGCCTCGCGGCTCATGGACCAGCCGGGCGAGGTGGAGGGCTACATCGGCACCGGCACCTCCGGCAGCGTCCTGTCGGGGCGGGTGGCGTACACGTTCGGCCTGGAAGGGCCGGCGGTCACCGTCGACACGGCCTGCTCGTCCTCGCTGGTCGCGCTGCACCTGGCGGTGCAGGCGCTGCGGGCGGGGGAGTGCGAGTACGCCCTGGCCGGCGGCGTCACCGTGATGGCCACCCCCGGCACGTTCATCGAGTTCTCCCGGCAGCGCGGCCTGTCTCCCGACGGCCGGTGCAAGTCGTTCGCCGCCGCCGCCGACGGCACCGGCTGGAGCGAGGGCGTCGGCATGCTGCTCGTGCAGCGGCTCTCCGACGCCCGGCGCGAGGGCCGGCGCATCCTCGCCGTCATCCGGGCCAGCGCCGTCAACTCCGACGGCGCGTCCAACGGACTCACCGCGCCCAACGGCCCGTCCCAGCAGCGGGTCATCCGGCAGGCCCTCGCCAGCGCCCGCCTGACGCCGGCCGACGTGGACGCCGTCGAGGCGCACGGTACGGGCACCACCCTCGGTGACCCGATCGAGGCGCAGGCCCTGCTGGCCACCTACGGGCAGGACCGGCCCGCCGACCGGCCGCTGCTGCTCGGTTCCGTCAAGTCGAACCTCGGCCACACCCAGGCCGCCGCCGGCGTCGCCGGGATCATCAAGATGGTCCTGGCGATGCGGCACGGCCTCGTGCCGGCGACCCTGCACGTCGACGAGCCGTCCCCGCACATCGACTGGACCGCCGGGGCGGTGGCCCTCGCGACCGAACCCACCCAGTGGCCGGCCGTGGACCGCCCCCGCCGGGCGGCGGTCTCCTCGTTCGGCATCTCCGGCACCAACGCGCACGTCGTCATCGAACAGGCCCCCGAACCGGCCGCCGCGCCGGAGCCCGCCGCCGCGACCCCGCCCGGCACCGCCGTCGCCGTGCCGTTCGCGCTCCCCGGGTCGGAACCCGTCGCCGTGCCGTTCGCGCTCTCCGCGGCGGACCCCGTCGCCCTGCGCGGCCAGGCGAGCCGGCTGCGGTCCCACCTGGCCGCGCACCCCGAGCTGGAGCCGGCCGACGTGGCGTACGCGCTGACCGCCAGCCGCGTGTCGTTCCCGTACCGGGCGGTGGTCCTCGGCCGCAACCGCGACGAACTCGCCCGGGGCCTCGACGCCTTCGCCGCCGGCGACACCGCCGCCGACGTGGTCACCGGCGCCGCCCTGCGCAACGCCGCCCCGATCTTCGTCTTCTCCGGGCACGGCTCGCAGTGGCCCGGGATGGCCGTCGACCTGCTCGACACGTCCCCGGTCTTCGCCGCCGCCATCGCCGAGTGCGAGGAGGCGCTCGCGCCCTGGGTGGACTGGTCGCTCACCGACGTGCTGCGCGCCGCCCCGGACGCGCCGCCCCTGGTCGCCTCGGGCGTGGTGCAGCCCGCGCTGTGGGCGGTCATGGTCTCGCTCGCCCGGCTGTGGGGCTCGCTCGGCGTACGGCCGGCGGGCGTGGTCGGCCACTCCCAGGGCGAGATCGCGGCGGCCTGCGTGGCCGGGGCGCTGTCCCTGGCCGACGGCGCGAAGGTCGTCGCACTGCGCAGCCAGGTGCTGGCCGACATCGCCGGACGGGGCGGGATGGCCTCCGTCGCGCTGCCCGCCGACCGGGTCCGCGACCTGCTCACCCCGTGGGCCGGCCGGCTGTCGGTCGCCGTCGTCAACGGTCCCGGCTCCGTGGTGGTCGCCGGTGACCAGGACGCCCTGGCCGAGCTGCTCGCCGCCTGCCAGGCCGACGACGTGCGCGCCCAGCGCATCGACGTCGACTACGCCTCCCACTCGCCGCAAGTCGAGGCCGTCGCCGCCCGGCTGACCGACAGCCTCGCCGGGATCTCCGGCCGCCCCGCCGAGACGCCGTTCTGGTCCGCCCTGACCGGCCGCCCCCTCGACACCACCGAACTCGACGCCGGCTACTGGTACCGCAACCTGCGCGAGACGGTGGACGTGGAACGCGTCGTGCGCGGCCTGCTCGACGAGGGCCACCAGGTCTTCCTGGAGGTCGGCCCGCACCCGGTGGTCAGCTTCGGGATCCAGGAGACCATCGACGCCGCCGAACACGAGGCGGTCGTGGTCAACACCCTGCGACGCAACGCCGGAGGCTGGCCGCGGGTGCTCACCGCCCTGGCCACGCTGCACGCCCACGGCGTCGAGGTGGACTGGACCGCCGTCCACGGGCCGCGCACCGGCCCGGCCGTGCCGCTGCCCACGTACGCCTTCCACCGTCAGCGGTACTGGCCGGAGGCACCGGCGCTGCCCGGCGCCGCGGCGAGCACCGAGGAGCCGGCCGACCGGCGGTTCTGGGACGCCGTCGAGCGGGCCGACGCCGGGGCGCTCGCCGAGGCGATGCGGCTCGACGACACCGAGGCCCGCCGCCTGGACGACGCGCTGCCGGTGCTCGCCGCCTGGCGGCGGCGTCGCCGCGACGAGTCCACCGTGGACTCCTGGCGCTACCGGGTCGCCTGGAAGCCGGTCACCACGCCGGCGACCGCCGCGCTGACCGGCACCTGGCTGGTGCCGGTGCCCGCCGCGTACGCCGACAGCCCGCTGACCGGCGCGGTCGTCCGGGCGCTCGCCGAGGCGGGCGCGGAGCCCACCCTGCTCACCGTCGCCGACCCCGACCGGGCCGTGCTGGCCGACCTGCTGCGCGCCTTCGCCCCGGAGTCCGTCGCCGGGGTGTGCTCGCTGCTCGCCCTCGACGGCGCGCCGCACCCGGCGCACCCCGTGGTGCCGGCCGGGCTCGCCGGCACGCTCGCCCTGGTGCAGGCGCTCGGCGACGCCGGGATGACCGCCCCGCTCTGGTGCGTCAGCGGCGGCGCCGTCAGCACCGGCCGGGCCGACCCCGTGGACCGGCCCGACCAGGCCCTGGTCTGGGGGCTCGGGCGGGTCGCCGCCCTCGAACACTCGGACCGCTGGGGCGGCCTGGTCGACCTGCCCGCCGACCCGGACCAGCGGGCCCGCGCCCGGCTGGCCGCCGCGCTCGCCGGCATCGGGCACGAGGACCAGCTCGCCGTCCGCTCCTCCGGGCTGTTCGCCCGGCGGCTGGTCCGGGCCGCCGCCGCCGACCGCCCGGCCGGCGACGGCTGGCGTCCCGCCGGCACCGTCCTGGTGACCGGCGGCCTGGGCTCGCTCGGCGCCCACGTGGCCCGCTGGCTGGCCCGTGCGGGCGCCGCGCACCTCGTGCTGACCAGCCGGCAGGGACCCGCCGCGCCCGGCGCCGCCGAACTGGAGGCCGAGCTGACCGGCCACGGCGCCACGGTCACCGTGGCGGCCTGCGACGTGGCGGACCGGGAGTCGCTGCGCGCCCTCGTGGACCGGCTGGCCGAGCGCGACATCCGGATCGACGCGGTGTTCCACGCCGCGGGTGTGCCGCACGCCGGCGCGCTGGCCGACACCGACCTCGCCGAGCTGGCCGCCGCCCTGCCCGCCAAGGTCGCCGGGGCGGTCAACCTCGACGAGGTCCTCGGCCCGGACCTGACCGCGTTCGTGCTCTTCTCCTCCGGCGCCGGCGTCTGGGGCGGCGGCCACCAGGGCGCGTACGCCGCCGGCAACGCCTTCCTCGACGCGCTCGCCGAGGACCGGCGCCGGCGCGGGTTGCCCGGCACCGCACTGGCGTGGGGCGCCTGGGACGGCGGCGGCATGGTGGAGACCGAGGGCGCCGCCGACCAGATGTTCCGCTCCGGCGTCCGGCCGATGCACCCGGACCTGGCGGTCTCGGTGCTGGCCGGGGCGCTGGAACGGGACGAGTCCGCCCTCACCGTCGCCGACATCGCCTGGGACCGGTTCCTCCAGACCTTCGCGCTGGCCCGGCCCCGGCCCCTGATCGGCGACATCCCCGAGGTGGCCCGCGTCCTCGCCGCAGCCCGCTCCGGGGACGACGACGAGACGCGGGAGGCGTCCCCGCTGCGCGGCCGGCTCGCCGGCCTCGCCGCCCCGGAGCGGCGCCGGCTCCTGCTGGACCTGGTGCGCGTCCACGCGGCGGCGGTGCTGCGACTGCCCTCGCCGCAGGCGCTGGCGGCGGACCGGTCGTTCCGGGAGATCGGCTTCGACTCGCTGAGCGCCGTCGAGATGCGCAACCGGCTCGCCGAGGCGGTGGGCCTGACCCTGCCCGCGACGCTGGTGTTCGACCGGCCGACGCCCACGGCCCTCGCCGACCACCTGGTCACCCGGATCACCGGCGACGAGGCCGCGGCGACCCCGGCCGTGCAGGCCGCCGCAGCGCTCGACGAGCCGATCGCCGTCGTCTCGATGAGCTGCCGGTACCCGGGCGGCGTCGCCGGCCCGGAGGACCTGTGGCGACTCGTCAGCGAGGGGCGCGACGGGATCGCGGAGTTTCCGGCCGACCGGGGCTGGGACCTGGACGCCATCTACCACCCGGATCCCGACCGGCCCGGCACCTCGTACGTCCGGGAGGGCGGCTTCCTCGCCGACGCCGCCGGCTTCGACGCCGCCCTGTTCGGCATCTCCCCGCGCGAGGCGCTGGTGATGGACCCGCAGCAGCGGCTGCTGCTGGAGAGCGCCTGGGAGCTGTTCGAGCGGACCGGCACCGCGCCCGCCGACATGCGGGAGACCAACACCGGGGTGTTCGTCGGCACCAACGGCCAGGACTACGCGACGCTGCTGCTGGCGGCGCGCGCCGAGACCGAGGGCTTCCAGGCCACCGGCAACGTCGCCGCCGTCATCAGCGGGCGGCTGGCGTACCACTTCGGGTTGCAGGGCCCCGCCGTCAGCGTCGACACCGCCTGCTCGTCCTCGCTGGTGGCGCTGCACCTGGCGTGCCAGTCGCTGCGGCAGGGCGAGTGCGACCTCGCGGTCGCCGGCGGGGTGACGGTGATGGCCACCCCCGGGCCGTTCCTGGAGTTCGCCCGGCAGCGGGGGCTCGCCCTCGACGGCCGGTGCAAGTCGTTCGCCGGGGCCGCCGACGGCACCGGCTGGGGCGAGGGCGTCGGCCTGGTGCTGTTGCAGCGGCTCTCCGACGCCCAGCGCGAGGGCCGGCGGATCCTCGCCGTCGTGCGCGGCTCGGCGATGAACCAGGACGGCGCCAGCAACGGACTGACCGCGCCCAACGGGCCCGCCCAGGAACGGGTGATCCGCCAGGCGCTGGCCAACGCGCGGCTGTCCGCGGCCGACGTGGACGCGGTCGACGGGCACGGCACCGGCACCCGCCTCGGCGACCCCATCGAGGCGCAGGCGCTGCTCGCCACGTACGGGCAGGACCGGCCCGCCGACCGGCCGCTGCTGCTCGGCTCCGTCAAGTCGAACATCGGCCACACCCAGGCCGCCGCGGGCGTGTCCGGCGTGATCAAGATGGTGATGGCGCTCCAGCACGACCTGCTGCCGCCCACCCTGCACGTGGACGAGCCGTCGCCGCACGTCGACTGGTCGGCGGGCGCGGTCGCGCTGCTGACCGACCCGCGGCCCTGGCCGCAGGTGGACCGGCCGCGCCGGGCCGGCGTGTCGTCGTTCGGGGTCAGCGGCACCAACGTGCACGTCATCCTCGAACAGGCGCCGACCGACACCGGGGCGTCCCGCCCGGCCGACGGGTCACCCGCCCGGCTGCCGGTGCTGCCCTGGGTCGTCTCGGCCGACGCCGCGGACAGCCTGCCGGCCCAGGCGGCCCGGCTGGCCGACTGGCTGCCGCGGAGCGCCACCCCCGCCGCCGACGTCGCCCGGGGCCTGGCCACCAGTCGGTCCCCGCTGCGGCACCGCGCGGTGCTGCTCGCCGCCGACGCGGACGCCGCCCTCGCCGGGCTGCGGGCCCTCGCCGCCGGGCAGGACCACCCGGGCCTCACCCGGGGCGTCGCCGAGCCCGGCGGCGCGCTGGCGGTGCTCTTCTCCGGCCAGGGCGCCCAGCACGCCGGGATGGGACGCCAGCTGTACGAGGCGTTCGGAGTCTTCGCCGAGGCCCTCGACGAGGCGTGCCAGCACCTCGACGGGCACCTGCCGCGACCGCTGCGCGAGGTGCTGTTCGCCGAGCCCGGCTCTGCCGAGGCCGACCTGCTCGACCAGACGCTCTTCACCCAGGCGGGACTCTTCGCGGTCGAGGTGGCGCTGTTCCGGCTGCTCGCGGACTGGGGGATCCGGCCCGACCTCGTGGCCGGCCACTCGGTGGGGGAGATCGTCGCCGCCCACGTGGCCGGGGTGCTCTCCCTGCCCGACGCGTGCACGCTCGTCGGCAACCGGGGCCGGCTGATGCAGGCCCTGCCCGCCGGCGGCGGGATGCTCGCCGTCGCCGCGCCCGAGGTCGACGTGCGGCGGGCGCTGACCGGCACGGAGGGGCGGGTCGACGTCGCCGCGGTGAACGGGCCGGCGGCCGTCGTCGTCGCCGGGGCGGAGGACGCGCTGACCGGGCTGGCGGACCACTTCGCCGGCCTCGGCGTGCGGACCAAGCGGCTGCGGGTCAGCCACGCCTTCCACAGTCCGCTGATGGAGCCGATGCTCGCCGACTTCGCCGCCGTGGCGGCGACCCTGTCGTACGCCCCGCCGACGGTGCCGCTGGTGTCGAACCTGACCGGCACGGTCGTCGACGCCGACACGCTGTGCACCCCCGACTACTGGGTCCGGCACGTCCGCGAGGCGGTCCGCTTCGCCGACACCGTCACCCACCTGCACGCCAACGGGGTGACCCGGTTCCTGGAGATCGGGCCGGACACGGTGCTGACCGCCCTGACCGCCGACGCGCTGCCGGCCGACGCCCCGGTCACCGTGACCGGCGTGCAGCGGCCCGGCCAGGACGAGGTGGCCACCCTGCTCGGCGCGGTCGCCCGGCTGCACTGCCAGGGCGTGGCCGTCCGCTGGTCGCGGCTGCTGCCCGGCGCCGGCCCGGTGGACCTGCCCACGTACGCGTTCGCCCACCAGCGCTTCTGGCCGACCCTCGACGCGGCGGCGGCCGACACCCCCGCCGCCCCGCAGGACGACGTCGACGCGGCGTTCTGGCAGGCCGTGACGGCCGGCGACGGCGACGCGCTCGCCGGCCGGCTCGGCGTCGACCCCGACCGGCCGCTGCGGGACCTGCTGCCGGAGCTGGCGCAGTGGCGACGCCAGCAGCAGGAGGACACCCTCGCCGGCGGCTGGCGGTACCGGATCACCTGGCGCCCCGAGGCCCTCGCGGCGGGCGTCGCCGACGGCGCGTGGACCGTCGTCCACACCGGGACGGACCAGCCGGTCGTCGACCGGCTCGCCGAGCTGGTCGCCGCGCGCGGCGGCACCGTGCGGCTGCTCACCGTCGACCCGGCGACCACCGACCGGGCGGCGCTCGCCGAGCAGTTGGCCGGCGTCCCGCCGACCCGGATCGTGTCGCTGCTCGCGCTCGACGAGCGGGCGCACCCCGACCGGCCCGCCGTGCCCGTGGGCCTGACCGCGAACCTGGCCCTGGTGCAGGCGGTCACGGACACCCTGCCGCCGGTGCCGCTGTGGCTGCTCACCCGGCAGGCCGTCAGCACCGCGGCCGACGACCCGGTCGTGCACCCCGCGCAGGCCACCACGTGGGGCCTCGGCCTGGTGACCGCGCTGGAGCACCCCCGGCACTGGGGCGGCCTGCTGGACCTGCCCGCCACCGTGGACACCGCCGCCGCCGAGCGCGTCCTGGCGGCGCTGACCGCCGCCGGACACGAGGACCAGCTCGCGGTGCGGGACTCCGGGACGTACCTGCGGCGGCTGGCCCGCGCGCCCCGGGCCGAGGCCCCGGGCGACTGGCAGCCGCCGGGCACCGTCCTGGTCACCGGCGGCACCGGCGCCGTCGGCCGGTACGCCGCCGCCTGGTTCGCCCGGCACGGCGCGCGGCGGCTGCTGCTGGTCAGCCGGCGCGGCGCGGCGGCCCCCGGCGCCGACGAGGCGGTGGCGGAACTGGCCGCCCTCGGCGCCCAGGCCCGGGTGCTGGCCTGCGACCTGGCCGACCGGGACGCGGTCGCCGACCTCGTCGAAGGGCTGCGCGCCGACGGCGAGACCGTGCACGCCGTGGTGCACGCCGCCGGCGTGGGGCGGCTCAACCCGGTCGCCGCGGTGACCGAGGCGGAACTCGCCGACGTGGTGTCCGGCAAGATCGCCGGCGCCCGGCACCTGGCCGAGTTCCTCGACCCCGAGCCGCTCGAACTGGTCGTCCACTTCTCCTCCATCGCCGCCGTCTGGGGCGTCGGCGACCACGGGGCGTACGCCGCCGGCAACGCCTTCCTGGACGCCTGGGCGCAGTCGCGGCCGGCGGGTCGGACCCGGGTCCTCTCGGTCAACTGGGGACCGTGGGCCGGCGGCGGCATGGTGACCGACGCGCACGCGGCGGCGATGAGCCGGCGCGGGGTGTCCCTGCTCGACCGGGAACCCGCGATGGCCGCCCTGCGCGCCGGCCTCGCCGGCGACGACACCGCCCTCACCGTCGCCGACGTCGACTGGGACCGCTTCGCCCCGGTGTTCGCCTCCGCCCGGCCCCGGCCGCTGATCAGCGAGATCGCCGAGGTGGCCGCCCAGGCCGCCGCGGAGCGGGCGGACGCCGAGGACGGCGACCTGGTCGCCGCCGACCTGCGCAAGCGGCTCGGCGAGCTGACGCCGGCCGAACAGGCCCGGGTGCTGGTGGACCTGATCCGCACCGCGGCCGGCGAGGTCATCGGGCACGACAGCCCGTACGCCGTGGAGGCCGGCCGGCCCTTCCGGGACCTCGGGTTCGACTCGCTGACCGCGGTGGAGCTGCGCGGCCGGCTCGCCCGGTCGACCGGCCTGAGCCTGCCCAGCTCGGTGGTCTTCGACTACCCGACCCCGCAGGCGCTCGCCGAGCACCTCCGGGCCGAGCTGCTCAGCGAGGCGTCGGTGGAGGCGCTGCCGACCCTGGCGGAGCTGGACCAGTTGGAGAGCGCCCTCGCGCTGCGCGACCCGGACGACATCGGCCGGGTGCGGATCACGATGCGGTTGCACAGCCTGCTCGAACGACTCGGCGCCGCCGAGGAACGCCGAGAGGAGACCGCCGAGGTGGCGGACCGGCTGCGGGTGGCCAGCAACCAGGAGCTGTTCGACCTCATCGACCAGGACCTCGGGCTTTCCTGAGCCCGCAGGACCTGTGGTGTCACGAGAAAGCGAGATGTCATGGCGGACGAAGAGCGGCTGCGCGAATACCTGACGCGGGTCGTCGCCGAGCTGCACCAGACCCGCCAACGGCTCCGCGAGGTCACCGCCGAGGAGTCCGAGCCGGTGGCGATCGTGGCGATGGGCTGCCGCTACCCGGGCGGCATCAACTCGCCCGAGGACCTCTGGCAGTTCGTCTCGTCCGGCGGGGACGCCATCGGCGACTTCCCCACCGACCGGGGCTGGGACCTGGAGCGGCTCTACCACGCCGATCCCGACAACCCCGGCACCTCGTACACCACCGCCGGCGGGTTCCTGCCCGACGCGGGGCAGTTCGACGCCGCGCTGTTCGGCATCTCGCCGCGCGAGGCCGTCGCCATGGACCCGCAGCAGCGGCTGCTGCTGGAGGTCACCTGGGAGCTGTTCGAGCGGGCCGGCATCGCCCCGCTGTCGCTGCGCGGCAGCCGCTCCGGCGTCTTCGTCGGCACCTCCGGCCAGGACTACGCCGCCGTGCTGCACCGGGCGCCCGGCGTCGAGGGGTACGTGCTGACCGGCACCGCGGCCAGCGTCGTCTCCGGCCGGCTGGCGTACACGTTCGGGCTGGAGGGCCCCACGGTCACGGTGGACACCGCCTGCTCGTCGGCGTCGGTCGCCATCCACCTCGCCTGCCAGGCGCTGCGCCAGCGGGAGTGCGGCCTCGCCCTGGCCGGCGGCGCGACCGTGCTGGCCACCCCCGGCCCGTTCGTGGAGTTCTCCCGGCAGCGCGGCCTCGCCGCCGACGGCCGGTGCAAGTCGTTCGCCGCGTCCGCCGACGGCACCGGCTGGTCCGAGGGCGTCGGCATGCTGCTGCTCGAACGGCTCAGCGACGCCCGCCGCAACGGCCACCCCGTGCTCGGGATCATCCGCAGCTCCGCCGTCAACCAGGACGGCGCGTCGAACGGCCTCACCGCCCCCAACGGCCCGTCCCAGCAGCGGGTGATCCGGCAGGCCCTGGCCGGCGCGAAGCTCACCCCCGACCTGGTCGACGTGGTGGAGGCGCACGGCACCGGCACCACCCTCGGCGACCCGATCGAGGCCCAGGCGCTCCTCGCCACCTACGGCCAGGAGCGGGGCGACGCCGCGCCGCTGCTGCTCGGCTCGATCAAGTCGAACATCGGCCACACCCAGGCCGCCGCCGGCATCGCCGGGGTGATCAAGATGGTCATGGCGATGCGGCACGGCGTCGTGCCGGCCACCCTGCACGTCGACGAGCCCACCCCGCACGTGGACTGGGCCGCCGGCGCGGTCACCCTGGTCACCGAGGCCACCCCGTGGCCGGCCGTGAACCGGCCGCGCCGCGCCGCCGTGTCCTCGTTCGGGATGAGCGGCACCAACACCCACCTCATCCTCGAACAGCCCGAGCCCACCGCCGCCGAGACCGACCGGCCGGACCTCCCCGCGCCCGCACCCGTGCTGCTCACCGGCCGCACCCGCGCCGCGCTGCGCGCCCAGGCCGAGCGCTGGTCCCGGTACGTCGCCGACGACGCCGGGCTGCGACCGGCGGACGTCGCCTGGACCTCGGCCGTGTCCCGCTCGCCCCTGGAACACCGGGCGGTCGTCCTCGCCGACGACCGGGACGGCCTGCTCACCGCCCTGCACGCCCTCGCCGACGACCGGCCCGCCCCCGGCCTGGTCACCGGTGCCGCCGCCGAACGCGGCGGGGTCGCGTTCCTCTTCTCCGGGCAGGGCGCCCAGCGCGCCGGCGCGGGCCGGGAGCTGTACGAGGCGTACCCGGTCTTCGCGGCGGCGCTCGACGAGGTCTTCGCCCACCTCGACCACCGGCTGCCCCGGCCGCTGAAGCCGCTGCTGTTCGCCGAGCCCGGCACCGACGAGGCGGCGCTGCTCGACCAGACCGTCTTCACCCAGGCCGGGCTGTTCGCCGTCGAGGTGGCGCTGCACCGGCTGCTCGGCTCCTGGGGGCTGGCCCCCGACCTGGTCGCCGGGCACTCCGTGGGCGAGCTGACCGCCGCCCACGTGGCCGGCGTGCTCACCCTCGACGACGCCTGCGCCCTCGTCGCCGCCCGCGGCCGACTCATGCAGGCCCTCCCCTCCGGCGGGGCGATGCTCGCCGTCGCCGCCGACGAGGCCCGGGTCGCCGAGTCGATCGCCGAGCTGACCGACCGGGTCGCCGTCGCCGCCGTCAACGGGCCCACCGCCGTCGTCCTGTCCGGCGACGGCGCGACCATCGACGAGCTGGCCGCACTCTGGACCGGACGGGGGGTGAAGGTGCGCCGGCTGCGGGTCAGCCACGCCTTCCACAGCCCGCTGATGGAGCCGATGCTCGCCGAGTTCGCCGCCGTCGCCGCCGGCCTCGACCTGCGCGCCCCCACCCTGCCGGTCGTGTCCAACCTGACCGGCCAGCTGGCCGACCCGGCGCAGCTCACCGACCCCGGCTACTGGGTGCGGCACGTCCGGGAGGCGGTCCGCTTCGCCGACGGCGTACGCACCCTGCGCGCCCACGGCGTCGGCACCTTCGTCGAGGTCGGCCCCGACGCCGCCCTCACCGCCACCACCCAGGAGACCCTCGCCGAGGTCGCGGCCGACGACGCCGCCCCCGCCGTGGTCGTGCCGGTGCTGCGCCGGGACCGCCCGGACCGCCGCGCCCTGCTCGCCGCCCTCGCCCAGCTCCACGTCGCCGGCACGCCGGTGCGCTGGGCGGACCTCTTCGCCGACCGACCCGGCCGGCTCGTCGGCCTGCCCACCTACCCGTTCGAGCGGCAGCACTACTGGGTGCCGGCCGAGGCGCCCGCCGACGCGGCCACCGCCACCGGGACCGGCGTGCTCGACCAGCGGTTCTGGGCGGCCGTCGAACGGGCCGACCTCGACGCGCTGCGGGACACCCTCGCCGTCACCGACGAGGTCGCCGCCGAGTCGCTGCGCACCCTGCTGCCCGTCCTCGCCGACTGGCGGCGGCAGCGGCAGGAACACTCCGTGCTCGACGGCTGGCGCTACCGGGCCGACTGGCAGGTGACCCCCGAGCCAGCCCCCGCCCGGCTGACCGGCACGTGGCTGCTGGCGCTCCCCGGCGGCGGTGCCGACGACACCGCCGCCGAGACCGTCCGGGCCGCGCTGACCGGCGCCGGCGCCGACGTGCTGCCGCTGGCGGTCGACGCGGGCGCCGACCGGGCCGGCCTCGCCGCGTCCCTCGCCGGCGCCGGCCTCGCCGGGGTCGTCTCCCTGCTCGCCGGGCAGCCGCCGGCCGCCGACGACGCGGTCCTGCCCGGCCTGGCCGCCACCCTCGCGCTCGTGCAGGCGCTCGGCGACGCCGGGGTCGACGCCCCCCTGTGGCTGGTCACCCGGGGCGCCGTCGCCGCCGCCTCCTACGACCGGGTCACCGACCCCGCGCAGGCCGCGATCTGGGGCCTCGGCCGGGTGGTGGGCGTCGAGGCCCCGCACCGCTGGGGCGGCCTCGTCGACCTGCCGCCCCGCCCCGACCACCGCACCGGCGGCCGGCTCTCCGCGATCCTCACCGGATCGACCGGCGAGGACCAGCTCGCGGTACGCGGCCCCGGCGTCTTCGTCCGCCGCCTGGTCCGCGCCGCCGTCGGTGACCGCCCCCCGGCGCGCCGGTTCACGCCCACCGGCACGGCGCTGATCACCGGCGGGACCGGCGGGCTCGGCGCCCGCGCCGCCCGCTGGCTCGCCGGCGCCGGAGCCGAGCACGTCGTGCTGGTCAGCCGGCGCGGACCGGACGCCCCCGGCGCCGCCAAGCTGGAAGCCGAGCTGACCGGTCTCGGCGCCCGGGTCACCGTCGCCGCGTGCGACATCGCCGACCGGGCCGCCGTCGCCGCCCTGCTCGACCGGGTCGAGGCCGACGGCCCGCCCGTGCGCACCGTCGTGCACACCGCCGGCCTCGCGCAGAGCACCCCGCTGGCCGAGGTCACCCCCGCCGAGCTGGCCGAGGTGACCCTCGGCAAGACCGCCGGGGCCGCCCACCTCGCCGACCTCCTCGCCCACCGGGAGCTGGACGCCTTCGTCGTCTACTCGTCCATCGCCGCCACCTGGGGCAGCGGCGGTCAGGCCGGGTACGCGGCCGGCAACGCGTACCTGGACGCGCTCGTGCAGCAGCGGCGGGCGGACGGCCGGGCCGGAACCGCCATCGCCTGGGGACCGTGGTCGGACGGCGGCATGCACGCGGCCCACGCGGAGCAGAACCTGCGCCGCCGGGGCCTGCCCGCGATGGACCCGACCGTGGCCATGGGCGCGTTGCCGCAGGCCCTGGACCACGACGACGTGACCGTGACCGTGGCCGACGTCGACTGGTCCCGGTTCGCCCCGGCGTACGCCTCGGCCCGACGCCGGCCGCTGCTGGAGGGCGTACCGGAGGCGCGGGCCGCCCTCGACGGCGGCGCCCCGGTCGACGACGGCGACGAGGGCCCGGCGGCGACCCTGCGCCGGCGGCTCGTCGGGCTGACCCCGGCCCGGCGGGAGGAGACCGTCGCCGACCTGGTGCGCGACCTCGCCGCCGACGTGCTCGGCCACGACGGCGGGGCCGCCGCCGTCCCGGCGACCACCGCGTTCCGCGACCTCGGCTTCGACTCGCTGACCGCGGTGGAGCTGCGCAACCGGCTCGTCGCCGCCACCGGGCAGGCGCTGCCCACCACCCTGGTCTTCGACCACCCCACCCCGGTCGTGCTGGCCCGCTTCCTGCTCGCCGGCCTCTTCGACGCCGACGCCGCCCCGACCGCCGTCGCCGTGCCGACCACGGTGGACGACGACGAGCCGGTGGCCATCGTCGCCATGGCCTGCCGCTACCCGGGCGGCGCCGACGACCCCGAGCAGCTGTGGCGGCTCGTCGCCGACGGCGTCGACGCCATCGGCGACTTCCCCACCGACCGGGGCTGGGACCTCGACCGGCTCTACGACCCTGACCCGGCCAACCCCGGCACCTCCTACACCGACAAGGGCGGATTCCTGTCCGGGGCCGCGGAGTTCGACGCCGGGTTCTTCGGGATCTCGCCGCGTGAGGCCCTGGCGATGGATCCGCAGCAGCGGTTGCTGCTGGAGGCGTCGTGGGAGGCGGTGGAGCGGGCAGGGGTTGACCCGGGGGTGTTGCGGGGTTCGCGAACAGGGGTGTTCGTGGGCACGAATGGTCAGGACTATGGGGCCCTGTTGGCGGTGGCCGCGGACGAGGTGGAGGGGTTCGCGGCGACCGGGAACGCCGCGAGTGTGGTGTCGGGTCGGGTGGCGTACGCGTTGGGGTTGGAGGGGCCGGCGGTGTCGGTGGACACGGCGTGTTCGTCGTCGTTGGTGGCGTTGCACCTGGCGGTGCAGGCGCTGCGGCGTGGCGAGTGCGACCTTGCCCTCGCCGGCGGCGTCACGGTCATGGCCACCCCTGGCACCTTCCTCGAGTTCTCCCGGCAGCGGGGCCTGGCCCCCGACGGCCGGTGCAAGGCGTTCGCTGGGGGTGCGGACGGTACGGGTTGGGGTGAGGGCGTCGGTGTGCTGCTGGTGGAGCGGCTGTCCGACGCGCGGCGTAACGGTCACCGGGTCCTGGCGGTGGTGCGGGGAAGCGCGGTCAACCAGGACGGTGCGTCGAACGGGTTGACGGCGCCGAACGGTCCGTCGCAACAGCGGGTGATCCGGCAGGCCCTGGCGTCGGCGGGGTTGACCACGGCCGACGTGGACGTGGTGGAGGCACACGGCACGGGTACGACGCTCGGTGACCCGATCGAGGCGCAGGCGTTGCTGGCCACGTACGGGCAGGACCGGGAAGGGTACGAGCCGCTGCTGCTCGGGTCGGTCAAGTCGAACATCGGGCACACGCAGGCCGCCTCAGGTGTGGCGGGTGTGATCAAGATGGTGCTGGCGATGCGCGAGGGCGTGGTCCCGGCGACGCTGCACGTGGACGAGCCGTCCCCGCACATCGACTGGACCGCCGGCTCCGTGGAGCTGGCGACCGAGGCGCGGCCGTGGCCCGCCGTGGACCGGCCGAGGCGTGCGGCGGTGTCGTCGTTCGGCATGTCCGGCACGAACGCGCATGTGATCATCGAGCTGGCCGAGGGGTTGTCCGTCAAGAGCGCGGAGCCCGAGGCCGGTCCGGACCGGGGCCCGGCGCTGGTCGCCTCCGACGTCCTGGTGTGGCCGGTGTCGGCGCGGTCGAGGGCGGCTCTGGCGGGTCAGGCGGCGCGGCTGGCGGAGTACGTGCGCGAGCGTGGCGACGTGGATGTGGCGGCGGTGGGCTGGTCCCTGGCCACGACGCGGTCGCTGTTCGACCAGCGTGCCGCCGTGGTCGGTGCGAGCGCCGAGGAACTGCTGGCTGGGCTGGACGCCCTGGCCGCCGGTTCGCCGTCCGGGAACCTGGTCACGGGCACCGTTTCCGGGACGGGTGCGGGGGTGGTGTTCGTGTTCCCGGGTCAGGGTGCGCAGTCGGCGCGGATGGCGGCCGGTCTGGTGGGCCGGAGCCCGGTGTTCGACGCGAAGTTGGCCGAGTGCCAGCAAGCTCTCGCCCCGTACCTCGACGTGGACCTGGTGTCGGTGCTCACGGGCGAGGACGAGTCGTGGTTGGAGCGGGTGGAGGTGGTGCAGCCGGTCCTGTGGGCCGTGGGCATCGCTCTGGCGGCGGTGTGGCAGCACGTTGGGGTTTCTCCGGCTGCGGTGATCGGTCACTCGCAGGGTGAGATCGGTGCCGCGTGTGTGGCGGGGATTCTGTCGTTGGAGGATGCGGCGAAGGCGGTGGCGTTGCGGTCGCGGGCGCTGACGGTGCTGCGGGGTACCGGCACGATGGCGTCGGTGGACCTGTCCGCCGAGGCGATCACCGCCCGTCTCGCGGGTTTCCCGGGTGTCGGGGTGGCCGCCGTCAACGGCCCTTCCACCGTGGTGGTGTCCGGTCCGCCGCAGCCCGTCGCGGACCTTGTCGAGGCGTGCCAGGCCGACGGCATTCGGGCGCGGCTGATCCCGGTGGACTACGCCTCCCACTCGGTCGCGGTGCAGGACGTCGCGGAACAACTCCGCGCCGACTTGGCTGACATCGCCCCGCAGGAGGGCCACACCCGTCTGGTGTCGACGTTGACGGGTGACTGGGTGGATCCGGCGTCGATGACGGCGGACTACTGGTATGACAACCTGCGGCAGACGGTGCAGTTCGATGCGGCCGTGCGGGTCGCCGTCGCGGCGGGTCACACGACGTTTGTGGAGGTCTCGCCGCATCCGGTGCTGACCATGCCGGTCACGGCGATCCTGGACGACGCGGGCGTCACCGGTCACATCCTGGGCAGCCTGCGGCGCGGGGACGACGACCCGACGCGGTTGCTGACGAACCTGGCCACCGCGTACGCGATCGGCCTGCCCGTCGACCTGACCACCGTCCTCGCTGAGACCGACGCCGTCGACCTGCCCACGTACGCCTTCGACCGGGGGCGCTACTGGCTGGAGGCACCCGCGCACCGGGTGCGGGACGTCGGCTCCGCCGGCCTCCAGGACGCCGGGCACCCGCTGCTCAGCGCGGCCGTGCCGGTGGCCGACGACCAGACGGTGGTGCTGACCGGGCGGCTGTCGGTGCGTACCCACCCGTGGCTCGCCGACCACGCCGTCGGCGGGGTGGTGATCGTCCCGGGCACCGGCGTCGTCGACATGGTGGTCCGGGCCGGCGACGAGGTCGACGCCGGCCAGGTGGCCGACCTGACGCTGATCAACCCGATGGTGCTCCCCGCGAGCGGCGCGGTGCAGGTGCAGGTGCGGGTGGGCCCGCCGAGCGACACCGGCGAGCGCGCCGTGACCGTGCACTCCCGCCCCGAGGACGGCGGCGACGCCGAGTGGACCCGGCACGCCGAGGGCCTGCTGTTGCCGCACCTGCCCGCCCCGACGGCCGTGCCCGGGGAGTGGCCGCCGGCCGACGCCGTCGAGGTCGACACCGACCTCGACGCCTGGTACGCCCGGATGGCCGACGGCGGCCTCGGCTACGGCCCCGCCTTCCGGGGCCTGCGCCGCGTGTGGCGCGGCGACGACGAGGTCTACGCCGAGGTGGCCCTCCCCGACGAGGCGACCGCCGACGCGTCCCGGTTCGGGCTGCACCCCGCCCTGTTCGACGCGGCCCTCCAGGCCAGCGGGGTCACCGCGCTGCTCGGCGACGCGGCGGACACCTCCGGCGCGGGCTGGATGCCGTTCGCGTTCCGCTCGGTCGCCCTGCACGCCCACGGCGCCACCCGCCTGCGGGTGCGGCTGCGGCCCCTCGGCGCGGACACGGTCGCGGTCGCCCTTGCCGACACCGCCGGCCAACCGGTCGCCACCGTCGAGTCGCTGACCTTCCGGCCGGTCGCCGCGGGCCGGGCCGACGAGGCCGCCGCGCTGCGCCGCAACTCGGTGTTCCACCTGGACTGGATGCCCCTGCCGGCCCCCGACGCGGTGGCGGGAGACACCCGCTGGGCGCTGCTCGGCGACGATGACCTCGGCCTCGCCGAGGCGCTGGCCGCCGCCGGGCACCCGGTGCGCGGCCACGCCGACCTGGCGACGCTGGTCGCCGCGATCGAGCGGTACGGGGACGTACCCGATGTGGTGCTGGACCTGCGGTCCGGCACGGACCCGGACCCGGACCGGGCCGGTGCGGCCGCGCACGAGGCGGCCCGGGACGCGCTCGCGCTCGTTCAGGGTTGGCTCGGCGAGCCGCGGCTGGAGCGGGCCCGGCTGGTCCTGCACACCCGGTGCGCGGTCGGCGCCGCCCCCGGCGAGGCCCCCCGCGATCTGGCCCGGGCGAGCCTGTGGGGGCTCGTCCGCTCCGCGCAGTCCGAGCACCCCGGCCGGTTCACGCTGGTCGACACCGACGACTCCGCCGCCTCCCTCGCGGCGGTCCCGGCGGCCGTCGCCTCCGGCGAGCCGCAGCTCGCGGTCCGCGACGGCGCCCTGCTGGTGCCCCGGCTGGCCCGGGCGCGCGACGTCGGGGTGTTGCCGCTGCCCGCCGACGAGGTGCCGTGGCGGCTGGACGTCACCGAGCAGGGGACGCTGGAGAACCTCGCCCTGCTGCCCGTCCCCGAGGTGACCGGGGACCTGCCGGCGGGGCACGTCCTGGTCGGGATGCGCGCCTCCGGGCTGAACTTCCGGGACGTGGTGCTCGCCCTCGGCATGGTCCCCGACCAGCAGGTGCTGGGCAACGAGGGCGCCGGCGTGGTACTCGGCGTGGGGCCGGGGGTCACCGACCTCGCGCCCGGCGACCGGGTGATGGGCATCTTCTCCGGCTCGTTCTCCTCGGTCGCGGTCACCGACCGCCGGCTGCTCACCCGCATCCCCGACGGCTGGTCGTACGCCGACGCCGCCGCCGTGCCGGTGGTCTTCCTGACCGCCTGGTACGGCCTGGTGGAGCTGGCCCGGCTGCGCGCCGGGGAGTCCGTGCTCGTCCACGCGGCGGCCGGCGGGGTCGGCATGGCCGCCGTGCAGATCGCCCGCCACCTCGGCGCGGAGGTTTACGGCACGGCCAGCCCCGGCAAGTGGCCGGCGCTGCGCGCCACCGGCTTCGACGACGCGCACCTCGCCTCCTCCCGCAGCCTCGCCTTCGCCGACGAGTTCCGCGACCGCACAGACGGGCGGGGCGTCGACGTGGTGCTCAACGCGCTCAGCGGCGAGTTCGTCGACGCGTCGCTGGGGCTGCTCGCCCCGGACGGCCGGTTCGTCGAGATGGGCAAGACCGACAAGCGGGACCCGGAGCGGGTCGCCGCCGACCACCCCGGCGTGAGCTACCAGGTCTTCGACCTCATCGAGGCCGGCGAGGACCGGATCGGCGCGATGCTGGCCGAGCTGATGGCGCTCTTCGCCACCGGCGCGCTGCGGCCGCTGCCCCGGCGCACCTGGGACGTCCGGCGCGCCCCCGAGGCGTTCCGCTTCCTCAGCCAGGCCCGGCACGTCGGCAAGCTCGCCCTGAGCATCCCGCAGACGCCCCGGCTCGACGGCACGGTCCTGGTCTCCGGCGCGACCGGCACCCTCGGCGCGCTGCTCTGCCGGCACCTGGTCACCGCGCACGACGCCCGGCAGTTGCTCCTGGTCAGCCGGCGCGGCCCGGACGCCGAGGGCGCCGACGAGTTGCTCGCCGACCTCAAGGCGCTCGGCGCGGACGTGTCGATCGTCGCCGCCGACTTGGCCGACCCGGACGCCGTCGCGGACGTGGTGTCCATGGTGGATCCGCGGCAACCGCTGCGGGCGGTCGTGCACGCGGCCGGCGTCCTCGACGACGGCACCGTCGAGTCGCTCACTCCGGACCGGCTCGACGCGGTGCTGCGGCCCAAGGTCGACGCGGCCTGGAACCTGCACCAGGCCACCCTCGGCCACGAGTTGACCGCGTTCGTGCTCTTCTCCGCCGCCGCCGGCGTCTTCGGCGGCCCGGGCCAGGGAAACTACGCCGCCGGCAACGCGTTCCTCGACGCCCTCGCCGAGCACCGGCGGGCCCTCGGCCTGCCGGCGGTCGCCCTCGCCTGGGGGCGCTGGGCCCAGGCCAGCGGCATGACCGGGCACCTCGACTCGGCCGACATCCGCCGGCTCGACCGGGGCGGCATGGCCGCCCTGGCCAACGACGAGGCCCTCGCCCTGTTCGACGCGCTCTGGCGCGCCGAACGGGCGGTGCTGATGCCCGCCAAGATCATCACCGGGGTGGCCGCGCCGGGGGCGCCGGTCCACCCGCTGCTGGCCAACCTGGTCCGCCCCGGGGGCCGCCGGGCCGCCGCCGGCGAGGCCACCGACGGGCAGGCGTACGCCGAGACGCTGCGCGCGCTGCCCGACGACAAGAGGGCTCGCGCCCTGCGCGAGCTGGTGCTGTCGCACGTGGCGGTCGTCCTCGGGCACGGCGACCCGGCCGGCATCGAGCCGACCCGCGCGTTCCGGGAACTCGGCTTCGACTCGCTCACCGCCGTCGAGCTGCGCAACCGGCTCGGCGCGGCGACCGGGCTGCGGCTGCCGGCGACGCTGGTCTTCGACAACCCGACGCCGACCGCGCTCGCCGACCACCTGGCCGGGCAGTTCGCCCCGGTGGCCCCGGCGGGGGACCGGTCGGTGGCGGGCCGGGAGCTGGACCGGCTGGAGGCGGCGCTCGTCGGGCTCGACCCGGCCGACGACGAGTTCCGCCGGATCACCGACCGGCTGCACGGTCTGCTGGACCGGCTGACCGAGCGGCAGGCGGACGCGGACGGCGACGACGACCTGGAGTCGGCCACCGCCGAGAACATCTTCGACCTGATCGACCGCGAGCTGGAGACGTCGTGACCCCCAGCCGCAACGACATCGGCATGCCGAGTGAGGTAGGTCCACGGTGAGCAACGAGGACGAGAAGTACGTCGAGTACCTGAAGCGTACGACCTCGGAGCTGCGGCGTACCCGGCGGCGGCTGCGCGAGCTGGAGGCCCGCGACTCCGAGCCCATCGCCATCGTGGCGATGAGCTGCCGCTACCCGGGCGGGGTCGACAGCCCCGAGGCGCTGTGGCAGCTCGTCCGCGACGGCGGCGACGGGATCGGGCCGTTCCCCGCCGACCGGGGCTGGGACCTGGACCGCCTCTTCCACCCCGACCCCGACCACCCGGGCACCAGCTACGTCACCGAGGGCGGCTTCGTCTACGCCGCCGCCGACTTCGACGCGGACCTGTTCGGCATCTCGCCCCGCGAGGCCGTCGCCATGGACCCGCAGCAGCGGCTGCTGCTGGAGACCTCCTGGGAGGCGTTCGAGCGGGCCGGGCTGCCGCTGCCGGCGGTGCGGGGCAGCCGCACCGGGGTGTTCGTCGGCGCGGCGTCGCACGGCTACGACGGCATGATGGCGCAGGCCGAGAACGGCGAGGGGCATCTGCTCACCGGCAACGCCACCAGCGTCATCTCCGGCCGCGTCGCGTACACGCTCGGGCTGGAGGGACCGGCGGTCACCGTCGACACCGCCTGCTCGTCGTCGCTGGTCGCCATCCACCTCGCCGCGCAGGCGCTGCGCAACGGCGACTGCGAGCTGGCGCTGGCCGGCGGCGTGACGGTGATGCCCACCCCGGCGGTCTTCGTCGGCTTCAGCCGGCAGCGCGGCCTCGCCGCCGACGGCCGGTGCAAGGCGTTCGCCGCCGGCGCCGACGGCACCTCCTGGTCGGAGGGGATCGGGATGCTGCTGCTCACCCGCCTCTCCGACGCCCAGCGGCACGGCTACCCCGTGCTCGCCGTCGTGCGGGGCAGCGCCGTCAACCAGGACGGCGCGTCCAACGGCCTGAGCGCCCCCCACGGCCCGTCCCAGGTCCGCGTCATCCGCCAGGCCCTGGCCAACGCCCGGCTCACCGCCGAGCAGGTGGACGTGGTGGAGGCGCACGGCACCGGCACCCGGCTCGGCGACCCCATCGAGGCGCAGGCGCTGCTGGCCACGTACGGGCAGGACCGGGGCGCCGCCGCGCCGCTGCTGCTCGGCTCGGTCAAGTCGAACATCGGCCACACCCAGGCCGCCGCCGGCGTCGCCGGCGTGATCAAGATGGTCATGGCGATCCGGCACGGCGTTGTCCCGCCGACCCTGCACGTCGACGAGCCGTCTCCGCACATCGACTGGACCGCCGGGTCCGTCACCCTCGCCACCGCACCCACCGCGTGGCCCACGGCCGACCGGCCGCGCCGGGCCGCCGTGTCGTCGTTCGGGGTGTCCGGCACCAACGCGCACACCATCATCGAGCAGGCCCCGGCACCGGCCCCGGCACCGGCCGAGGCCGAGGGCGAGCCGGCCGTGGTGGCCGACCGTCCGGCCTCCCCGGTGCTGCTCTCCGCCCGGTCCGAGGCCGCGCTCGCCGCGCAGGCCGGCCGCTGGGCCGCCTGGCTCGCCGCCGACGACACCCTCCGCCCGCTCGATGTGGCCTTCTCGTCGGTCACCTCGCGGTCCACCCTGGACCGCCGCGCCGTCGTGTCGGCGACCGGCCGCGACGACCTGCTCGCCGGGCTGCGCGCCGTCGCCGCCGGGGAGCCGGCCGGCACCGTCGTCACCGGCGCCGGGTCGCCGCGCGGCCAGCTCGCGGTGCTCTTCTCCGGCCAGGGCGCGCAGCGCGCCGGCATGGGCCGGGAGCTGTACGCGGAGTTCCCCGTCTTCGCCGCCGCACTCGACGAGGCGTGCGGGCACCTGGACCGCGCCCTGCCGCGCCCCCTGCGGGAGGTGCTGTTCGCCGCGCCGGGCACGGCCGAGGCCGAGCTGCTGGACCAGACGGTGTTCACGCAGGCCGGGCTGTTCGCCGTCGAGGTGGCGCTGTTCCGCCTCGTCGAGTCGTTCGGCGTGGCGCCGGACGTCGTGGGCGGCCACTCGATCGGCGAGGTCACGGCCGCGCACGTGGCCGGGGTGCTGTCCCTGGAACACGCCTGCGCGCTGGTGGCGGCGCGGGGCCGCCTGATGCAGGCGCTGCCCGCCGGGGGCGGGATGCTGGCCGTCGCCGCCCCCGAGGCGGACGTGCTGGCCACGCTGGACGGGCTCGCCGACCGGGTCGGGATCGCCGCGGTGAACGGCCCGACCTCGGTCGTGGTCTCCGGCGCCGCCGAAACCCTCGACGAGGTGGAGCGGCGCTGGCGGGACCGGGGCGCGCGGACCCGCCGGCTCACGGTCAGCCACGCGTTCCACAGCCCGCTCATGGAGCCCATGCTCGGCAGGTTCCGCGCGGTGCTCGACCGGCTCACGTTCGCCGCGCCGGTGCTGCCGGTCCTGTCGAACGTGACCGGCGCGATCGCCGACGCCGACGAGATCCGCACCGCCGACTACTGGGTGCGGCACGTCCGCGAGGCCGTCCGGTACGCCGACGGGGTCACCGCGCTGCGCGAGGCGGGCGTGGGCACCTTCCTGGAGATCGGCCCGCAGAGCGTGCTGACCGCGATGACCGGGGACGTCCTGCCCGACGGGGACGGTGCGCTCGCCGTCGCCGCGCAGCGCAAGGACCGGCCCGAGCCGCAGGGGCTGCTGGCCGCGCTCGCCGAGCTGCACGTGCACGGGGTGCCGGTGACCTGGCAGCCGTGGTTCGCCGACACCGGGGCGCGGCGGGTCGACCTGCCCACGTACGCCTTCCAGCACCAGCGCTACTGGCCGGAGATCGGCGGCGCCGCCGGGCAGGCCGCGCCGGCCGACGCCGCCGAGGGCGACTTCTGGGCGGCCGTGGAACGCGGCGACCTGACCGAGGTGGCGTCCCACTTGGCCGTGCAGGACGACCCCGCCGCGGTCGAGGCGCTCGCCCCGGCCGTGCCGGTGTTGTCGTCGTGGCGGCGGGCCCGGCACCGCGACGCCGTCGTGGACAGCTGGTCGCACCGGATCGACTGGGAACTCGTCCGCCCCGCCGCGGCGGCGACGCTGACCGGCCGCTGGCTGGTCGTCACCGCCGACACCGACGACGCCGGTGCGGCCGGGACGCTGGCCGGCGCGGGCGCGCACGTCGACACCCTTGCCGTCGCCCCCGGCGTCGGCCGCGCCGAGCTGGCCGAGCTGCTGCGCGGGCACGGCGAGCGGGGCTGGACGGGGGTGCTCTGCGTGCTGCCCGACGGCGACCGGGCGCTGCCGGACGCCCCGGCCGTCTCCGTCGGCGCCGCGCTGCTGCTCACCCTGACCCAGGCGCTCGCCGACGCCGCCCTGCCCGGCCGGCTCTGGTGCCTCACCAGGGGCGCCGTCGCCGTCGGCGGCGAGACCGTCGCCGACCCGTGGCCCGCGCTGGCCTGGGGACTGGGCCGGGTCGTCGCCCTCGAACAGCCGGACCGCTGGGGCGGCCTGGTCGACCTGCCCGCCCGCGTCGACCGGGCCACCGGGGACGCGCTGCTCGCCGTCCTCGCCGACGCCGGCCACGACCAGGTGGCGATCCGCCCGCAGGGGACCTTCGGCCGGCGGCTGGTGCCGGCCGCGCCGCCGGCCGGGTCGGGCTGGCGGCCCGCCGGCACGGTGCTGGTGACCGGCGGTACGGGTGCGCTGGGCCGGCACGTGGCCCGGTGGTTGCTGGCCAACGGCGCCGGCGAGGTGGTGCTGGCTTCGCGGCGTGGTCCGGCCGCGCCGGGTGCGGCGGAGTTGGTGGCCGAGTTGGGGGCGGTGCGGGTGGTGGCCTGCGACGTCACCGACCGGGAGGCGGTCGACGCCCTCGTCGCCGGGCTGCCGGGGCTGACCGCCGTCGTGCACACCGCCGGGGTCGTGGACGACGGCGTCCTCGACGGGCTCGACCTGACCCGCATGCAGAACGTCCTCGACGGCAAGGTCCGCGCCGCCCGGGTGCTGCACGAGGCGACCGCCGGCCGCGACCTCGACGCGTTCGTGCTCTTCTCCTCCCTCGCCGGGGTCGTCGGCAGCGCCGGACAGGGCAACTACGCGGCGGCCAACGCGTACCTCGACGCGTTCGCGGCCTGGCGGCGCGGCCAGGGGCTGCCCGGCACCGCCATCGCCTGGGGCGCGTGGGCCGAGGACGGCATGGCCGCCGCGACCGCCGCGCTGACCGCCCGGCTCACCCGGGGCGGCATCAACCCGCTCCCCGCCGCCGAGGCGGTCACCGCCCTTGGCCGGGTGGTCAACACCGCCGAGCCCGCGGTCACCGTCGCCGACGTCGACTGGGGACGCCTCGCCGCCGCCTGGGGCCGGCCCACCCCGCTGATCGCCGCCCTGCCCGGGGTGCCCGCCGTGCCCACCGGGCCCGTCCGCGCCGTGGTGGTCGGCCGGTCCCTGCCGCAGCTCACCGACCTCGTCCGCACCCAGGCCGCGGTCGTGCTCGGCTACCCGGCCGGTCAACCGCTGCCCGACCGCACCTTCCGCGACCTCGGCTTCGACTCGCTGACCGCCGTCGAGCTGCGCAACCGGCTGACCGCCGAGACCGGCATGAGCCTGCCCGCCACGCTGGTCTTCGACCACCCCACGGTCGCCGAACTCGCCGCCCACCTGCACGGCCTCACCGCCGGCCAGGCCACCGGCGAGGTGGTCGCCGACGGCACGCACCTGCACCGCGAGCCGATCGCCATCGTCGCGATGAGCTGCCGGTTCCCCGGCGGGGTCGCCTCGCCCGAGCAGCTGTGGGACCTCGTCGCCACCGGCACCGACGCGATGAGCCTGATGCCCGGCGAACGCGGCTGGAACCTCGCCGAGCTGTACCACCCCGACCCCGAGCACCCGGGCACCAGCTACGTGCGGGAGGGCGGCTTCGTCGCCGGCGCCGGCGAGTTCGACCCCGCCTTCTTCGGCATCAGCCCCCGCGAGGCCCTCGCCATGGACCCGCAGCAGCGGCTGCTGCTGGAGAGCACCTGGGAGGCGTTCGAGCGGGCCCGCATCGACCCCACCGCGCTGCGCGGCAGTCGCACCGGCGTGTACGTCGGCACCAACGGCCAGGACTACGGCTCGCTGCTGATGGCCGCCGGGGACGTCGACGAGAACTACCTCGCCACCGGCGTCTCCGCCAGCGTCATCTCCGGCCGGCTGGCGTACACCTTCGGGCTGCACGGCCCGGCGGTCACCGTCGACACCGCCTGCTCGTCGTCGCTGGTCGCGATGCACCTGGCCGCGCAGGCACTCCAGGCGGGGGAGTGCGACCTCGCCCTGGCCGGCGGTGCCACCGTGATGGCCACCCCCGGGATCTTCGTCGGCTTCTCCCGGCAGCGCGGCCTCGCCGCCGACGGCCGGTGCAAGCCGTTCGCCGGCGCCGCCGACGGCACCGGCTGGGGCGAGGGCGTCGGCCTGCTGGTGCTCCAGCGGCTCTCCGACGCCCAGCGCGACGGCAACCCGATCCTCGCCGTGCTGCGGGGCAGCGCCGTCAACCAGGACGGCGCCTCCAACGGACTCACCGCCCCCAACGGCCCCGCCCAGCAGCGGGTGATCCGGCAGGCGCTGGCCAACGCCGGGCTGACCGCCGACCAGGTGGACGTGGTGGAGGCGCACGGCACCGGCACCACCCTCGGCGACCCGATCGAGGCGCAGGCGTTGCTGGCCACGTACGGGCAGGACCGCCCCGCGGACCGGCCGCTGTGGCTCGGCTCGATCAAGTCGAACATCGGCCACACCCAGGCCGCCGCCGGTGTCGCCGGCGTGATGAAGATGGTGCTCGCCATGCGGCACGGGGTGCTGCCGCCGACCCTGCACGTCGACGAGCCCACCCCCCACGTCGACTGGTCGGCCGGCGGCGTCGAACTGCTCACCTCCGCCCGCCCCTGGGAGCCGGCCGACGGCGTCCGCCGCGCCGCCGTGTCCTCGTTCGGGATCAGCGGCACCAACGTGCACACCATTCTCGAGCAGGCACCCGCCGACGAACCCCGACCCGAGCCGGCGGCCACCGGGCCGGCCGGGGAACTGCCCTGGGTGCTCTCCGGGCGCACCGCCGACGCCCTCACCGCCCGGGCCCGGGACCTGAGCGCCCACCTCGACACCGTCGACGACGCCACGCTCGCCGACGTCGGCTGGTCGCTGGCCGCCACCCGCGCGTCCCACGACCACCGGGCCGTCGTCTTCGCCGCCGCCCGCGACGAGCTGACCGCCGCCCTCGACGCGCTCGCCGACGGCCGGCCCACCCCGCAGACCGTCACCCGCGTCCCCGGCACCCCGGGCGAGGTCGCGTTCGTCTTCCCCGGCCAGGGATCCCAGTGGGTCGGCATGGCCGCCGAACTCCTCGACACCGCCCCCGTCTTCGCCGAGAAGTTCGCCGCCTGCGCCGAAGCGCTGCGCCCGTACGTCGACTGGTCACCGACCGACGTGGTGCGCGGCGCGCCGGACGCCCCCTCCCTGGAGCGCGTCGACGTCGTCCAGCCCACCCTGTTCGCGGTCAGCGTCTCGCTCGCCGCCCTGTGGGAGTCGTACGGGGTGCGCCCGTCCGCCGTCGTGGGCCACTCCCAGGGCGAGATCGCCGCCGCGCACGTCGCCGGGGCGCTCACCCTGGACGACGCGGCGGCCGTCGTGGCCCTGCGCAGCCAGATCATCGCCGGCATCGCCGGGGACGGTGGCATGGTCTCCGTCGCCACCACCGCCGACGAGGCCACGGAGACCATCACCCGCTGGGCCGGCCGGGTCGCCCTGGCCGCCGTCAACGGCCCCACCTCGGTCGTGGTCTCCGGCGATGGCGCGGCCCTGGACGAGCTGGTCGCCCACTACGAGTCCCGCGAGGTGCGGGTGCGCCGCATCCCGGTGGACTACGCCTCCCACTCCGTCCACGTCGAGCCGCTGCGCGAGCAGCTCCTGGAACTGCTCGCCGGGCTGCGCCCCCGCACCGGCGACGTCCGGTTTTGGTCCACCGTGGACGGGGACTGGCTCGACACCGCCGCCCTCGACGCCGACTACTGGTACCGCAACCTGCGCCAGACCGTCCGCTTCGACGAGGCGGTGCGCAGCCTCGTCGCCGCCGGCTACCAGACCTTCGTCGAGGTCAGCGCCCACCCGGTGCTCACCATGGCCGTGCAGGAGAGCGTCGAGCTGGCCGCCGCCGACCCCGGCGCGGCCACCGTCACCGGCACCCTCCGCCGCAACGAGGGCGGCCTCGGTCGCTTCCTCCGCGCCCTGGCCGAGGTGTACGCCGGGGGAGCGCCGGTGGACTGGCGGCCCGCGTTCGCCGGCCTCGCCGGCCGCCGCCGGGACCTGCCCACGTACCCGTTCCAGCGGCAGCTCTACTGGCCGCAGCCGTCGGCCGCCACCGCCCCCACCGCCGGCGCGGCCGGCCCGGTGGCCGACGACGAGGTCGACGCCCGGTTCTGGGCCGCCGTCGAGGCGGAGGACCTGGCCGCCCTCACCGCCGAACTCGCCGACGCGACCGAGGCGCAGACCGTGCCGGACGCCGCCTTCGCCGACGTGCTGCCGGTCCTCGCCGCCTGGCGCCGCCGGCACCGCGACCAGGCCACCGTGGATTCCTGGCGGTACCGGGACAGCTGGCTGCCCGTCGTCGCCGACGGCCCGGTCGAGCCCGCCGCCACCGGCACCTGGTGGCTGGTCACCGGACCCGACGACACCGGCGCGGCCCAGGCCGCGTTCTGCCGGGACGCGCTGGAACGGCACGGCGGCACCGTCGTACCGCTCGTGCTGGACGCCGACCGCACGGACCGTACGGCCCTTACCGCCCGACTGCGCGAGCTCGCCGATGGCAGCGCGCCCGTCGCCGGGATCCTGTCGCTGCTGGCGCTCGACGAGACGCCGGCCCCAGCCCACCCCTCGGTGCCGGTCGGCTTCGCCGGCACCGTCACCCTGACCCAGGCGCTCGGCGACGCGGGCCTGCGCGCACCGCTGTGGTGCCTCACCCGGGGCGCCGTCTCCACCGACCCCGGCGACCCGCTGCCGCACCCGCTCCAGCAGCTCGCCTGGGGCTTCGGCCGGGTCGCCGCCCTGGAGCACCCGGATCGCTGGGGCGGCCTGGTCGACCTCCCCGACGAGCTGGACGACGCCGCCGGCCGCCGGCTGGTCCGCGTCGTCACCGGCACCGACGGGGAGGACCAGGTCGCGCTGCGGCGGGCCGGCGCGTTCGGCCGGCGGCTCCTGCACGCCCCGGTCGGCGACACGCCCGCCACCCGCGAGTGGCGGCCCTCCGGCACGGCCCTGGTCACCGGCGGCACCGGCGCGCTCGGCGGGCACATGGCCCGTTGGCTCGCGGCCAACGGCGCCGCACACCTGGTGCTGCTCAGCCGGCGTGGCCGGCAGGCCGAGGGCATCGCGGAGCTGGAGGCCGAACTGGTCGGCCTCGGCGCCCGGGTCACCGTGGCCGCCTGCGACGCCGCCGACCGGTCGGCGCTCGCCGCCGTCCTCGCGGACGTGCCGCCCGAGCACCCGCTGACCACGGTCGTGCACACCGCTGCCGTGCTCGACGACTCGGTGATCAACTCGCTGACCCTGGACCAGGTCGACTACGCGCTGAGCGCGAAGGTCACCGCGGCGCTGAACCTGCACGAGCTGACCCGCGACCGGGACCTGGACGCGTTCATCCTGTTCTCCTCGATGGCCGGCACGGTCGGCAGCTCCGGCGTTGGCAACTACGCCCCCGGCAACGCGTTCCTCAACGCCCTCGCCGAGCACCGGCGCGGCCTCGGCCTGCCCGCCACCTCCATCGCCTGGGGCGCCTGGGGCGGCGGCGGCATGGCCGACGGCGAGTTCGGCCGGATGCTGCACCGCCACGGCGCGCCCGAGATGCCCCCGCGGCTCGCCGTCGCGGCCCTGCACCAGGCCGTCGAGCACGACGAGACGTTCCTGACCATCTCGAACATCGCCTGGGACCGGTTCTTCGTCGCGTTCACCGCGACCCGGCCCGGGCCGCTGATCGCCGAGATCCCCGAGGCGCAGGCGCTCGCGAAGACCAAGGGCCTCACCGAGGCGAAGCAGGCCGACGAGGCCGGCCCGGCCGGCGCGTTCACCCGGATGAGCGCCGCCGAGCGCCAGCAGGCGCTGCTCGGCCTGGTCCGCGACCAGGCGGCCATGGTCCTCAAGTACGCCGACGGCGAGGCCGTCGACCCGCACCACGCGTTCCGCGACCTCGGCTTCGACTCGGTGACCGCGGTGGAGCTGCGCAACCGGCTCGCCACCGCGACCGGGCTGCGGCTGCCGGTGACCCTGGTCTTCGACTACCCGTCCTCGACCGCGCTCGCCCGGCACCTGCACGAGGAGTTGGGCGGCGGGGCCGCCGCGACGGTGGAGACCGCGCCCCTGGCGCTCGGCGACGACGAGCCGGTGGCCATCGTCGCGATGTCCTGCCGCTTCCCCGGCGGCGCGAACGACCCCGAGCGGTTCTGGGAGATGCTGCACGCCGGCCGGGACGCCGTGTCCGACCTGCCCGGCGATCGGGGCTGGGACATCGACCGGCTCTACGACCCCGACCCCTATTCCACCGGCACCTCCTACGTCCGCAGCGGCGCCTTCCTCTACGAGGCGGCGGAGTTTGATGCCGGTTTCTTCGGGATCTCGCCGCGTGAGGCGCTGGCGATGGATCCGCAGCAGCGGTTGCTGCTGGAGGCGTCGTGGGAGGCGGTGGAGCGGGCAGGGGTTGACCCGGGGGTGTTGCGGGGTTCGCGAACAGGGGTGTTCGTGGGCACGAATGGTCAGGACTATGGGGCCCTGTTGATGGTGGCCAGTGCGGACGAGGTGGAGGGGTTCGCGGGCACGGGCAACGCCGCGAGTGTGGTGTCGGGTCGGGTGGCGTACGCGTTGGGGTTGGAGGGGCCGGCGGTGTCGGTGGACACGGCGTGTTCGTCGTCGTTGGTGGCGTTGCACCTGGCGGTGCAGGCGCTGCGCCGGGGCGAGTGCGACCTGGCGTTGGCGGGCGGCGTGACGGTCATGGCGACGCCGGGGCTGTTCGTGGAGTTCTCGCGGCAGCGCGGGTTGGCGGCGGACGGCCGGTGCAAGGCGTTCGCTGGGGGTGCGGACGGTACGGGTTGGGGTGAGGGCGTCGGTGTGCTGCTGGTGGAGCGGCTGTCCGACGCGCGGCGTAACGGTCACCGGGTCTTGGCGGTGGTGCGGGGAAGCGCGGTCAACCAGGACGGTGCGTCGAACGGGTTGACGGCGCCGAACGGTCCGTCGCAACAGCGGGTGATCCGGCAGGCCCTGGCGTCGGCGGGGTTGACCACGGCCGACGTGGACGTGGTGGAGGCACACGGCACGGGTACGACGCTCGGTGATCCGATTGAGGCGCAGGCGTTGCTGGCCACGTACGGGCAGGGCCGGGACGGGCACGAGCCGCTGCTGCTCGGGTCGGTCAAGTCGAACATCGGGCACACCCAGGCCGCGGCCGGCGTCGCCGGCGTGATCAAGATGGTGCTGGCGATGCGGGAGGGCGTGGTCCCGGCGACGTTGCACGTGGACGAGCCGTCCCCGCACATCGACTGGACGTCCGGCGCCGTCGAGTTGGCGACGGAGTCCCGGCCGTGGCCGGCGGTGGACCGCCCCCGCCGCTCGGCGGTGTCGTCGTTCGGCATCAGCGGCACCAACGCGCACGTCATCATCGAGCTGGCCGAGGAACTGTCCGCCGAGAGCGCGGTGCCCGAGGCCGGCGCGGACCGGAGTCCCGCGCTCGTGGCCTCGGACGCCGTCGTCTGGCCCATGTCCGCGCGGTCCAAGGCCGCCCTCGCCGGGCAGGCCGCCCGGCTGGCCCGCCACGTCCGCCAACACGAGGATCTGGACCCGGCCGCCGTGGCCTGGTCTCTCGCCACCACGCGCTCGGCGTTCGACCAGCGGGCCGCGGTGGTGGGTGCGGGCGTGACGGAGCTGTTGGCCGGGCTGGACGCGCTGGCGGCCGGTGCGCCGACGGGCAACCTCGTCACGGGCACCGTCTCCGGCACGGGTGCGGGTGCGGTGTTCGTGTTCCCGGGTCAGGGTGCGCAGTCGGCGCGGATGGCGGCTGGTCTGGTGGGTCGTGTGCCGGTGTTCGACGCGAAGTTGGCGGAGTGTCAGCGGGCCCTCGCCTCGTACCTGGATGTCGACATCGTGTCGGTGTTGACCGGGGATGACGAGTCGTGGTTGGAGCGGGTGGAGGTCGTGCAGCCGGTCCTGTGGGCCGTGGGCATCGCTCTGGCCGCTGTCTGGCGGCACGTCGGGGTGAGCCCGGGGGCGGTGATCGGTCACTCGCAGGGCGAGATCGGTGCCGCGTGTGTGGCGGGGATTCTGTCGTTGGAGGATGCGGCGAAGGCGGTGGCGTTGCGGTCGCGGGCGCTGACGGTGCTGCGGGGCACGGGCACGATGGCGTCGGTGGACCTGTCCGTGGACGCGGTGACGGAGCGTCTGGCCGTGTTCCCGGGTGTCGGGGTGGCGGCCGTGAACGGCCCCTCGACCGTGGTGGTGTCGGGTCCGCCGCAGCCGGTCGCCGACCTGGTCGAGGCGTGTCAGGCCGACGGCGTTCGGGCCCGGCTGATCCCCGTGGATTACGCCTCCCACTCGGCGGCGGTGCAGGACGTTGCGGAACAGTTGCGTGCTGACCTGGCCGACATCGCTCCGCAGGAGGGTCACACGCGCCTGGTGTCGACGTTGACCGGGGATTGGGTGGATCCGGCGTCGATGACGGCGGATTACTGGTATGACAACCTGCGGCGGACGGTGCAGTTCGACCCGGCTGTGCGGGTGGCGGTCGCCGCGGGTCACACGACGTTTGTGGAGATTTCCCCGCATCCGGTGTTGACCATGCCGGTCACGGCGATCCTGGACGACGCGGGTGTCACCGGTCACATCCTGGGCAGCCTGCGGCGCGGGGACGACGACCCGACGCGGCTGCTGACGAACCTGGCCACGGCGCACGCGATCGGCCTGCCCGTCGACCTGACCGCCGTCCTCGCCGGGACCGACGTCGTGGCGCTGCCCACGTACGCCTTCGACCGGGACCGGTTCTGGCCGACCGCGACGACCGCGCAGGGCGGCGCCGACGAAACCCCGAGCGGCGTCGACTCCGCCTTCTGGGCGGCCGTCGAGAGTGAGGACCTGGCCGCGCTCGCGGAACTCACCGCACAGAGCGCGACGGAGTCCCTGGAACGGCTGGGCGCGGCCCTGCCGGTGCTCGCCTCCTGGCGGCGGCAGCAGCGGGAACGGTCCACCCTGGACGACTGGCGGTACCGCAGCGTCTGGCAGCCGTACACCGGGACGCCGGTCAGCTTCCTCCCCGGCGCCTGGTGGGTCGTCGCGGACGAGCGGCACCCGGAGGAGGGCGAGGCCGCGGTCGTCGAACTGGCCCGCCGAGGCGCCGACGTCCGGCTGATGCTGCTGCCGGACGACCTGACCGACCGGGCCGCCCTGGCCGCGCACCTGACCACCGCGACGCGCACCGCCGACGGCGGGCCCGCCCCGGTGGACGGCGTGCTGTCGCTGCTCGCCCTCGCCGACGGCGCGGTCGACGACACCCAGCCGGTGCCGCCGTTCCTCGCCCGGTCCCTGGCGCTGGTCCAGGCCCTCGGCGACCTCGACGTCGCCGCGCCGCTGTGGTGCCTCACCCGGGGCGCCGCCGGCACCACCCGGGGCGGGACCCCCGGCCGCCCGGAGCAGTCGCTGCTCTGGGGCCTCGGCCGGGTCGCGGCCCTGGAACACCCGCAGCGGTGGGGCGGGCTGGTCGACGTCCCGGCCACCCTCGACGACCACGGCTGGGACCTGCTCTGCGCCGCGCTGGCCGGCCTCGACGGCGAGGACCAGCTCGCCGTCGACGGCGCCACCATCCTGGTACGCCGGCTGGTGCGGGCGCCCGGCGGTGACACCGCCACCGACGAGGCCGGCTACCCGGGCACCACGCTGGTCACCGGCGGCACCGGCGCGCTCGGCGCGGAGGTGGCCCGCTGGCTGGCCGCCCGCGGCGCCGAGCACCTGCTGCTGGTGAGCCGCCGGGGAGCGGACGCCCCGGGTGCCACCGAGCTGGTTCGGGAGCTGACCGAGGCCGGCAGCCGGGTGACCGTCGCGGCCTGCGACGTGGCCGACCGGGCGGCGCTGGCCAAGCTGCTCGACGAGGTGCCCGCCGAGGCGCCGCTGACGAGCGTGGTGCACGCGGCCGGCGTGCTCGACGACGGCGTGCTCGACGGCCTCACCGCCGACCGGCTCGCCACCGTCCTGCGGCCCAAGGTGCTCGGCGCGCTGCACCTGCACGAGCTGACCGTCGGGCAGGAACTGCGCGCGTTCGTGCTGTTCTCCGCGATGGCCGGCCAGCTCGGCGCCGCCGGCCAGGGCAGCTACGCCGCCGCCAACGCCTACCTCGACGCCCTCGCCGAGCAGCGGCACCGCCAGGGACTGCCGGCCACCTCGATCGCGTGGGGTCCCTGGGCGGCCGGCGGGATGGCCGCCACCGACCAGGCGGTGGAGGAGCGTCGGCGGCGTACCGGGGTCGCCCGCCTCGACACCGAGCCCGCCCTCACCGCGCTCGCGCGGTGCGTCGCGGGAGGCGAGCCGGCGACGCTGGTGGCCGCCATCGACTGGGTCCGGTACGTGCCCGGCTTCGTCGCCGTCCGGCCCAGCGCGCTCATCGAGGGCGTGGCCGAGGCGCGGCGGGCCGCCGCCGAGCGGGCCGACGACAGCGGCGTGTCCGCGGAGTCGCTGGCCGCGCTGCTCGCCGGCCAGACGGACGCCGAGCGGCGCAAGACCCTCCTCGAACTGGTGCGCGGCCAGGCCGCCGCGGTGCTCGGGCACGCCTCGATCGACGCCGTGGAGCCGGACCGGGCGTTCCGGGAACTCGGCTTCGACTCGCTGACCGCCGTGGAGCTGCGCAACCGGCTCACCGCGGCGACCGGCGTCCGGCTGCCCGCCACGGTGGTCTTCGACTACCCGACCGCCGCCGGGCTGGCCGACTACGTGCGGGCCGCGATCGTCGACGGCGGGGTGGTCGGTGTCGCGCCGGTCTTCGGCGAGCTGGACAGGTTGGAAGCGGCGCTCTCCGGCTCGGCGCCGGACCGCAGCGCCCGGATTCGGATCACCGAGCGGCTGCGGGCGCTGCTGGCCTCCCTCAACGAGGCCGACGCGCCGGCGGACGGCGACACCGTCGCCGAGAAGCTCCAGGACGCGACGCCGGATGAGGTCTTCGACTTCATCGACCGCGAGCTGGGGATGTCCTGACGTGATCGCTGCTGCGACGACGGGTCAACACAAGGAGTGCGCGGTCCATGGCTGACGAGGCGAAGCTTCTCGACTACCTCAAGCGGGTCACCGCTGACCTGCATCAGGTGCGGCAGCGCCTGCGCGAGGTGGAGGCCGGCGAACAGGAACCGGTCGCCATCGTCTCCATGAGCTGCCGGTTCCCCGGCGGCGTGCGGTCGCCGGAGGACCTGTGGGAGGTGGTCGCGTCCGGCCGGGACGCGGTCACCGACTTCCCGGAGGACCGGGGCTGGGACCTCGGGTCGTTGTACGACGCCGACCAGGAGCAGGGCGGCCCCGGCACGTCGTACACCCGCCAGGGTGGCTTCGTCCACGACATGCCCGACTTCGACCCGGGCTTCTTCGCGATCTCACCGCGCGAGGCCCTGGCGATGGACCCGCAGCAGCGCTGGCTGCTGGAGACTTCGTGGGAGGTCCTCGAACGGGCCGGCATCGACCCGCACTCGCTGCGCGGCAGCCGTACCGGCGTCTTCGCCGGCAGCACCGGGCAGGACTACGGCACCGTGCTGATGGGTGCCGCGCAGGGCCTGGAAGGGCACCTGATGACCGGCAACGCCGGCAGCGTCGTCTCCGGCCGGATCGCCTACACCTTCGGCCTGGAGGGGCCGGCGGTCACCATCGACACCGCCTGCTCGTCCTCCCTGGTCGCGCTGCACCTCGCCGGGCAGGCGCTGCGGCAGCGGGAGTGCACCCTGGCCATCGTCGCCGGGGTCACCGCCATGTGCACCCCGGCCGCCTTCGTCGAGTTCTCCCGGCAGCGCGGCCTCGCCGCCGACGGCCGGTGCAAGGCGTTCGCCGCCGCCGCCGACGGCACCGGTTGGTCCGAGGGCGTCGGCGTCCTGCTGCTGGAGCGGCTGTCGGACGCGCAGCGCAACGGCCACCCGATCCTCGCCGTGGTGCGGGGCAGCGCCGTCAACCAGGACGGCGCCTCCAACGGCCTGAGCGCCCCGAACGGGCCGTCCCAGCAGCGGGTCATCCAGCAGGCCCTGGCCAACGCCGGTCTCGCCGCGGGCGGCGTGGACGTGGTGGAGGCGCACGGCACCGGCACCCGGCTCGGCGACCCGATCGAGGCGCAGGCGCTGCTGGCCACGTACGGGCAGGACCGGGGCGACGCGGCGCCGCTGCTGCTCGGGTCCGTGAAGTCGAACATCGGCCACGCCCAGGCCGCCGCCGGCGTCGCCGGTGTGATCAAGATGGTCATGGCGATGCGGCACGGCGTCGTGCCGCCGACCCTGCACGTGGACGAGCCGACCCCCGAGGTCGACTGGTCTGCCGGTGCCGTCTCGCTGGTGACCGAGGCGACGCCGTGGCCGGCGACGGACCGGCCGCGCCGCTCGGCCGTGTCCTCGTTCGGGGTGTCCGGCACCAACGCGCACACCATCCTGGAGCAGGCCCCGGTGCCGCAGCCCGCGCCGGCCGCCGCCGCACCGGCCGTCGAGCGGCCGGTCGTCCCCGTGCTGGTGTCGGCCCGGGACGCCGCCGGCCTAGCCGGACAGGCGCAGCGCTGGGCCGCCCGGCTGGCTGCCGACGAGACCCTGCGTCCCCTCGACGTCGCCTTCTCGTCGGTCACCTCCCGGTCCACCCTGGACCACCGGGCCGTGGTGCCGGCCACCGGCCGCGACGACCTGCTCGCCGGGCTCCGGGCGCTCGCGTCCGGCGAGCCGTCGGGCGCGGTGGTCGCGGGCCAGGCCGGCGGCCGGGGCACGCTGGCGGTGCTGTTCTCGGGTCAGGGTGCGCAGCGTGCGGGTATGGGCCGGGAGTTGTCCGAGGCGTTCCCGGTCTTCGCGGCGGCGTTGGGCGGGGTGTGTGCGCAGCTCGATCCGCTGTTGCCGCGTCCGTTGCGGGAGGTGCTGTTCGCCGAGGCGGGCACCCCGGAGGCCGAGCTGCTGGACCAGACCGTGTTCACCCAGGCGGGCCTGTTCGCGGTCGAGGTGGCGTTGTTCCGGCTGATCGAGTCGTTCGGTGTGGTGCCGGACATGCTCGCCGGTCACTCGATCGGTGAGATCTCGGCCGCGCACGTGGCCGGGGTGTTGTCCCTGGCGGACGCCGCCGCGTTGGTGGCGGCGCGGGGTCGGTTGATGCAGGCCCTGCCGTCCGGAGGCGGGATGCTCGCAGTGGCGGCGGACGAGGCCGCGGTACGCGAGTCGATCGCCGGCCTCACGGATCGGGTCGGGATCGCGGCGGTCAACGGGCCGACATCGGTCGTGGTGTCCGGCGCGGTCGACGCCCTCGACGGCATCGAGCGGACCTGGAAGGAGCGAGGCGCCCGGACCCGCCGCCTCGCCGTCAGCCACGCGTTCCACAGTCCGCTGATGGAGCCGATCCTCGATGAGTTCCGCACGCTCCTGGACGGGTTGACCTTTGCCGCCCCGTTGCTGCCGGTCGTGTCGAACGTGACCGGTGCCCTGGCCGAGGGCGACGAGATTCGCACGGTCGACTACTGGGTGCGGCATGTCCGTGAGGCGGTGCGGTACGCCGACGGGGTCGCCGCGCTGCGCGAGGCGGGCGTGGACACGTTCCTGGAGGTGGGTCCGCAGAGTGTGCTGACGGCGATGGCGGCGGACATCCTGCCCGAGGATGACGCCGTGCTGGCCGTCGCCGCGCAGCGTAAGGACCGGCCGGAGACGCACGCCCTGCTGCACGCCCTGGCCGACCTGCATGTGCACGGCGTGTCGGTGACCTGGCAGCAGTGGTTCACCGACACCGGCGCACGGCGGGTCGACCTGCCCACGTATGCCTTCCAGCACCAGCGCTACTGGCCGGAGGCGGGCGCCGGGTGGACCGGAGACGTCACCGCCGTCGGCCTGCGGCCCGCGCGGCACCCCCTGCTCGGCGCCGCCGTCGGCGTCGCGCACGCCGAGGGCTTCCTGTTCACCGGGCGACTGGCCCGGCGCACCCACCCGTGGATCTCCGACCACGTCGTCTTCGACACGGTGCTGCTGCCCGGCACGGGCTTCGTGGAACTCGCCCTCCAGGCCGGCGCGCACGTCGGCGCGGACCACGTCCGCGAACTCACCCTGGAGTCGCCGCTGATCCTGCCTGAGACCGGTGGCGTGGACATCCAGCTCTGGATCGGCCCGGCCGACGAGACCGGCTGCCGGTCCGTGTCGCTGCACTCCGCGGTCGACGGCGACCCGGCCGACGGCGCGGGGGAGCGGGCCTGGACCCGCAACGCCAGCGGCGTGCTGGCCAGCGGCCCCGCCGGACCGGGCGCGCCCTCCGGCTGGTCCGACCTGACCGCCTGGCCGCCCCCGGGCGCGACCGAGGTCGCCACCGACGACCTGTACCTGAACCTCGCCGCCCAGGGCTACGACTACGGCCCGTCCTTCATCGCGCTGCGCTCCGCCTGGCGGCGCGGCGAGGACCTCTTCGCCGAGCTGGCCCTGCCGGAGACCTCCGCCGCCGAGGCCGACGGGTACGGCCTGCACCCGGCCCTGCTCGACGCGGCGCTGCACACCCTCGGGCTGACCACCGCCACCGGCGCGCCGTCCGGGGCGGACATGCCCCCGGGGTACGGCCGGCTGCCGTTCTCGTGGAACGACGTCGCCCTGCACGCCGCCGGCGCGGCGGCGGCCCGGGTCCGGGTCTCGCACACCGGCACCGACAGCATCTCGCTGCTGCTGGCCGACGTCACCGGCGCGCCGATCATCTCCGTCGGCTCCCTCGTCCTGCGGCCGGTCTCCGCCGACCAGCTCCGCACCGCCGGGGGCGGCGGGACCGAGTCGCTGTTCCGGGTCGAGTGGGCCCCGCTCGCCCTGGCCGCCGGCCCGTCGACCGTCGACTGGGTGGTGGTCGACGACGACGCGGCCCTCACCGACGCGGTAGCGGCAACCGGGACGGCTGTGGCGGCGTACCCCGACCTGACCGCCCTGGCGACCGCGATGGACGAGGGGGCGGACGCACCCGGCGTGCTGGTGGTGCCCTTCCTCGACCCGCCCGCGTCGGCGGACGTGCCGCGCGCCGTCGCCGAGGTGACCCACCGGGCGCTCGCCGTGCTCCAGCAGTTCCTCGCCGACGACCGGTACGCGGCCTCCCGGCTGGTCGTGCTGACCCGGGGCGCGGTCGCCACCGACCGGGACGCCGACCTGACCGACCTGGCCGGCGCCGCGGTGATCGGCCTGCTCCGCTCCGCCCAGTCGGAGAACCCCGACCGGTTCGTGCTGGTCGACGTCGACGACGTGGCCGGCTGCGCCGCCGCGCTCGTCCCGGCCGTCGCCACCGACGAGCCGCAGGTGGTGATCCGCGCGGGCGTCGCCGCCGGGGCCCGGCTCACCCGGGTCCCCGCCGTGGCCGAGCCGCCAGCCGCCCCGTTCGACGGGGAGGGGAGCGTCCTGATCACCGGCGCCACCGGCACCCTCGGCCAGCTCATGAGCCGGCACCTGGTGACCACGTACGGCGTCCGGCACCTCATCCTCACCAGCCGGCGCGGCCGGGCGGCCGGAGGTGTCGCCGAACTCTGCGCCGACCTGGAGGCGCTCGGCGCGACCGTCACCGTCGCCGCCTGCGACGTCGCCGACCGGGCCGCCGTGGCGGAGCTGCTGGCCGCCATCCCGGCGGAGCACCCGCTCACCGCCGTCATCCACGCCGCCGGCGTCCGCGACGACGGCGTCATCTCCTCGCTCACCCCCGAGCGGATGGACGGCGTGCTGCGGCCCAAGGTCGACGCCGCCTGGAACCTGCACGAGCTGACCGCCGACCTCGACCTGAAGGCGTTCGTCTCGTACTCCTCGCTCGCCGCCACCGCCGGCGGCCCCGGCCAGGGCAACTACGCCGCCGCCAACGCGTTCCTTGACGGGCTGGCCCAGCACCGCAAGGCGCGCGGGCTCGCCGCGCTCACCCTCGCGTGGGGCCTCTGGGCCGACCGCAGCGGCATGACCACCGAGCTGGACGACGTCCACCTCAACCGGATCTCCCGCTCCGGCGTCGCCGCCATGGAGGCCGAGGAGGGGCTCGCCCTCTTCGACGCGGCCTGCCGCAGCACCGACGCCGCGCTCGTCCCGGCCCGGCTCGACCTCGCCGCCATGAAGGTGCAGTTCGCCGGCGGCAGCATCCCGCCGCTGTACCGGGCGCTGATCCGCATGCCCGCCCGCACCGCCGCCGCGGCCGCCACCGGCGCGTCCCTGGTCCAGCAGCTCGCCGCGCTCGGCGACACCGACCGGGCCGCCGCGCTGGTCGAGATCGTCCGCGGCCAGGCCGCCGCCGTGCTCGGCTACCCTGACCCGACGGCCATCGAGCCGCGCAAGGCGTTCAGCGAGTTCGGCTTCGACTCGCTGACCGCCGTCGAGATGCGCAACCGGCTCAACAACGCGTTCGGGATGCGGCTGCCGGCCACCCTCGTCTTCGACTACCCGACCCCACACGACCTGGCCGCCTTCCTCGGTACGGAGATCGCCGGCACCCCCGTCCCCGTGCGACCCACGACCACCACCGTGTCGGTCGACGACGACGAGCCCCTCGCCATCATCGGCATGGCGTGCCGGCTGCCCGGCGGGGTCTGGTCCCCGGACGACCTGTGGCGGCTCGTGGCCGACGGCGTCGACGCGATCACCGACCTGCCCACCGACCGGGGCTGGGACCTCGACTCCCTCTACAGCCCGGACCCCGACGCCAGCGGCACCTTCTACGCCCGCGGCGGCGGCTTCCTCAGCGGCGTCGACCGGTTCGACCCCGGGTTCTTCGGCATCTCGCCCCGCGAGGCCCTGGCCATGGACCCGCAGCAGCGGCTGTTGCTGGAGACCACCTGGGAGTCCTTCGAGTCCGCCGGCATCGACCCGGCCGCCGTCCGGGGCAGCAGCACCGGCGTGTTCGTCGGGACCAGCGGCCAGGACTACGGCTCGCTGCTCGCGTACTCGCCGGAGGCCGCCGAGGGCTACATGCTGACCGGGATGACCAGCAGCGTCATCTCCGGGCGGGTGGCGTACACGTTCGGCCTCGAAGGTCCGGCCGTCTCGTTGGACACCGCCTGCTCGTCGTCCCTGGTGGCCCTGCACTGGGCCGGCCAGGCGCTGCGGCGCGGCGAGTGCGACATGGCCCTCGCCGGCGGTGTGATGGTGATGGCCACCCCGACCGCGTTCGTCGAGTTCTCCCGCCAGCGCGGTCTCGCCGCCGACGGCCGGTGCAAGTCGTTCGCCGCCTCGGCGGACGGCACCGGCTGGTCCGAGGGCGTCGGCATGCTGCTCGTGCAGCGGCTGAGCGACGCCCGCAGGCAGGGCCGCAAGGTCCTCGCCGTGGTACGCGGCTCCGCGATCAACCAGGACGGGGCGTCGAACGGGCTGACCGCCCCGAACGGCCCCTCCCAGCAGCGGGTCATCCGGCAGGCCCTCGCGTCGGCGCGGCTGTCCACGGCCGACGTCGACGTGGTCGAGGCGCACGGCACGGGCACCACGCTCGGCGACCCCATCGAGGCGCAGGCGCTGCTCGCCACGTACGGGCGGGACCGGCCGGCGGACCGGCCGCTGCTGCTCGGCTCGATCAAGTCGAACATCGGGCACGCGCAGGCGGCGGCGGGCGTCGCCGGCGTGATCAAGATGGTGCAGGCCATGCGGCACGGGGTCGTGCCGGCGACGCTGCACGTGGACGAGCCGTCCCCGCACATCGACTGGACGTCCGGCTCGGTGGAGTTGGCGACGGAGTCCCGGCCGTGGCCGGCGGTGGACCGTCCCCGCCGCGCGGCGGTGTCGTCGTTCGGCATCTCCGGCACCAACGCCCACGTCATCATCGAGCAGGCCGACGAGCCGGTCGAAGCCGCGCCCGTGGACCCGCGTCCGGGCCTGGTGGACTCCGATGTCGTCGTGTGGTCGGTGTCGGCGCGGTCGAAGGGGGCTCTGGCGGGTCAGGCGGCGCGGCTGGCGGAGTACGTGCGCGAGCGTGGCGACGTGGATCCGGCGGCGGTGGGCTGGTCCCTGGCCACGACGCGGTCGCTGTTCGACCAGCGTGCCGCCGTGGTCGGTGCGAGCGCCGAGGAACTGCTGGCTGGGCTGGACGCCCTGGCCGCCGGTTCGCCGTCCGGGAACCTGGTTACGGGCACCGTTTCCGGGACGGGTGCGGGGGCGGTGTTCGTGTTCCCGGGTCAGGGTGCGCAGTCGGCGCGGATGGCGGCCGGTCTGGTGGGTCGTACGCCGGTGTTCGACGAGAAGTTGGCGGAGTGTCAGCGGGCCCTCGCCCCGTACCTGGACGTCGATCTGGTGTCGGTGTTGACCGGTGAGGATGAGTCGTGGTTGGAGCGGGTGGAGGTGGTGCAGCCGGTTCTGTGGGCCGTGGGCGTCGCCTTGGCGGCGGTGTGGCGGCGCGCGGGGGTGTCCCCGGCGGCGGTGATCGGTCATTCGCAGGGTGAGATCGGTGCCGCCTGCGTCGCGGGGATCCTGTCTCTTGAGGATGCGGCGAAGGCTGTGGCGTTGCGGTCGCGGGCGCTGATGGTGCTGCGGGGCACGGGGACGATGGCGTCGGTGGATCTGTCCGCCGATGCGGTCACCGCGCGTCTCGCGGGTTTCCCGGGTGTGGGTGTGGCTGCTGTGAATGGTCCTGGCACGGTGGTGGTGTCGGGTCCGCCGCAGCCGGTTGCCGATCTGGTCGAGGCGTGCCAGGCCGATGGTGTGCGGGCGCGGTTGATTCCGGTGGATTACGCGTCGCATTCGGCGGCGGTGCAGGATGTCGCGGAGCAGTTGCGCGCCGACCTGGCCGATATCGTCCCGCAGCAGGGGCACACACGTCTGGTGTCGACGCTGACCGGGGACTGGGTGGACCCGATGTCGATGGATGCCGGTTACTGGTATGACAACCTGCGGCAGACGGTGCGGTTCGACCCGGCCGTCCGCGTCGCGGTCGAGGCGGGTCACACGACGTTCGTGGAGATCTCTCCGCATCCGGTGCTGACCATGCCGGTCACGGCGATCCTCGACGACACGGGCGTCACCGGGCACACCCTGGGCAGCCTCCGGCGGGGCGACGACGACCCGACGCGGTTGCTGACCAATCTGGCCACGGCGCATGCCATCGGCCTGCCCGTGGACCTCACGGCGGTCCTCGCCGAGACCGACACCGTCGCCCTGCCCACCTACGCCTTCGACCACCAGCGGTACTGGGTCGACCCCCCGGTCCACCGGGCGCAGGACGTCAGCTCCGCCGGCCTCCAGGACGCCGGGCACCCGCTGCTCAGCGCCACGCTGACCTTCCCGGACAGCGAGCGGATGGTCTTCACCGGGCGGCTGTCGGTGCGTACCCACCCGTGGCTCGGCGAGCACCGGGTGATGGACAACATCCTGCTGCCCGGCACCGCCTTCGTGGAGCTGGCGACGTACGCCGGTGAGCAGGCGGGTTGCCCGACGGTGGAGGAGCTGACCCTGCTCGCCCCGCTCGTCCTGCCCGAACTCGGCGCGCTCCAGGTGCAGCTGATGGTCGGCGACCGGGACGACGACGGGCGCCGCACCGTCCAGCTCTACTCCCGGCCCTACCGGGACGGCTCGGACGAGATCCTGGCCGACGTGGCCTGGACCTGCCACGCCACCGGCCTGCTCGCCCCGCAGCCGGCCGAGGGCACCGCGCCCGCCTTCGACCTCGGGGTGTGGCCGCCGCCCGGCGCGACCCGCGTCGAGGCCGACGACTTCTACTCCGGCATCGAGGCGACCGTCTTCGGGTACGGCCCGGCGTTCCGCGGCCTGCGCGCCGCGTGGACCCGCGACGACGAGGTCTTCGCCGAGGTCGAGCTGCCCGCCGACCACCACGCTGACGCCGGCCGGTTCGGCGTGCACCCGGCGCTGCTGGACGGTGCGTTGCAGGCCATGTCGATCGGCGGCTTCCTCGGCCGGATGGGTGACGGGGCCGACGCCACGGTGCCCCGGCTCCCGTTCGCCTGGACCGGCGTCTCCCTGCTCGCCGCCGGTGCCACCGCCCTGCGCGTGCGCGTCGCGGCGGCCGGCGAGGTCGGGGTCTCCTTCCAGGTGGCCGACGCCACCGGCGCCCCGGTGCTGCACGTGGACTCGCTGATCATGCGCCGGGTCACCGGCGACTCGCTCGGCGCTGCCCGCTCCGGCCGGCACGAGTCCCTGTTCCAGGTGGACTGGCCGGCGCTGCCGGTGCCCACCGGCCCGGTGCCGGCGGCCATCCGCTGGGTGGTGCTCGGCGGCGACGATCTCGCCCTCAGCGCCGCCTGCGAGGCGGCCGGCGCGAGGGTGCGTACCGACGTGGACCTCGACTCGCTGGGCGACCTGCTCGCCGGGGGCGAGCCGGCACCCGAGGCGGTGATCGTCCCGGTCGGCGGCGTCGGGGACCCGACGGACCCGGCGCTGGCCGCGCAGGCGCGGGCCACGACGCACCGCACCCTCGCCGCGGTGCGGACCTGGCTCGCCGACGACCGGTTCGCCGACTCCCGGCTGGTGTTGGTCACCCGCGACGCGGTCGCGGCGGGGGAGCAGCCGGTCGTCAACCTGCGCCAGGCCCCGGTCTGGGGCCTGCTGCGGACCGCGCAGCTCGAGCACCCGGGCCGGTGCCAGCTGGTCGACCTCGACGACACCCCTGGCAGCGGCACCGTGCTGGCCGCCGCCATCGCCTCCGGCGAGCCGCAGCTCGCCGTGCGGGGCGGGCAGGTCCGTACGCCACGGCTCGGGCGGGTTCCGGCCGGGGTGGAGCTGCTGCCCGGCGGCATCGACCCCGACGGCACCGTGCTGATCACCGGCGGGACCGGCGTGCTGGGCCGTATCGTGGCCCGCCACCTCGCCACCACCCACGGCGTGCGGCACCTGCTGCTGGCCGGGCGGCGCGGCGCGGCGGCCGAGGGCATCGCCGACCTCGCCGACCTCGCCGACACCGGCACCCGGATCACCGTCGCGGCCTGCGACGTCGCCGACCCGGACGCCCTGTCGGCGCTGCTGGCCGGGGTGCCCGCCGACCATCCGCTCACCGCCGTGGTGCACGCCGCCGGCGTACTCGACGACGGCGTGCTGGAGTCGATGACCCCCGAGCGGGTGGACGCGGTCGCCGTGCCGAAGATCGACGCGGCGTGGCATCTGCACCGCCTCACCGCCGACCTCGACCTCGCGGCCTTCGTGCTCTTCTCCTCGGCGGCGGCCACCCTGGGCAGCGCCGGCCAGTCCAACTACTCGGCGGCGAACGCCTTCCTGGACGCCCTCGCCGCGCACCGGCGGGCCCGCGGACTCGCCGGCATCTCCCTGGCCTGGGGCCTGTGGGAGCAGGCCAGCGGCATGACCGGCCACCTCGACGACGCGGACGTGCGGCGGATGGCCGAGCAGGGCGCGGCGGGGCTCGCCACCGAGCAGGCGCTGGACCTCTTCGACGCGGCCTGGCGGCTCGACGCGGCGGCGGTCGTACCGATGCGGCTGGACGTCGGGACCCTGCGGACGCAGGCGGAGGCCGGCACGCTCGCGCCGATGCTCCGGGCCCTGGTCCGGGTGCCGCTGCGGCGATCGGTCGACGCCGCCGGTGCCCGCGCCGGCGGGATGCAGCTGAGCCAGCGGCTGGCCGGGCTGGCCGGCCCGGAGCGGCTGAAGGTCGTGCTGGACGTGGTCCGGGCGAACATCGCCGCCGTCCTCGGCCACGCCAGCGCCGACGCGGTCGACCCCGGCCGGCTCTTCACCGAACTCGGCTTCGACTCGCTCACCGCGGTGGACCTGCGCAACCGGCTCAACAGCCTGTCCGGGCTGCGGCTGCCGGCGACGCTGGTGTTCGACTACCCGACGCCGGCCGCGCTCGCCGAGAGGCTGACGAGCGAGATCGCCGCCGACGCGGCGCCGTCCACGCAGCCCATCTTCCAGGGCATCGACACCGTGGAGAGCCTGCTCACGGCCATCCCACTGGACGCGACGGCCCGGGCCCGGTTCACCGCCCGGATGCAGGACCTGCTGGCCAAGGCGTCCGACCTGGGCGCCGGACCGGCTACCGAGCAGGACAAGCCCGATCTCGAATCGGCCAGCGACGACGAGATCTTCGACTTCATCAGCAAAGAGTTTGGGATCTCCTGAGATGACCGGATTCTTCATCGAGGAAGGCGCCACCCGATGAGCGACGACAAGCTGCGGTACTTCCTCAAGCGGGTGACCGCCGACCTGCACGAGACCAAGCGCAAGCTGCAGACCGTCGAGGCACGCGACCAGGAGCCGCTGGCCATCGTCTCGATGAGCTGCCGCTTCCCGGGTGGCGTCCACTCCCCGGAAGACCTGTGGGAACTCGTCGCCGACGGCCGGGACGCGCTCACCGAGTTTCCGGACGACCGGGGCTGGGACCTGGCGTCGCTCTACGACCCCGACCCCAACAAGCCGGGCAAGAGCTACACCCGGATCGGCGGCTTCCTCGACCAGGCCGGCGCGTTCGACCCGTCGCTGTTCGGGATCTCCCCGCGTGAGGCCCTCGCCATGGACCCGCAGCAGCGGCTGCTGCTGGAGACGTCCTGGGAGGCCATCGAGCGGGCCGGCATCGACCCGCTGTCGCTGCGCGGCAGCCAGACCGGCGTCTTCGTGGGGCTGAGCACCTCCAACTACGGCATGGGTCTGCCGAACGTGCCCGAGGGCGTCGACATGTACATCGGCACCGGCAACACCACCAGTGTGGCGTCCGGCCGGATCTCGTTCACCCTCGGCCTCAACGGCCCGGCCGTCACCGTGGACACCGCCTGCTCGTCGTCGCTGGTGGCCCTGCACCTCGCGGCGACCGCGCTGCGCCGCCGCGAGTGCGACCTGGCCATCGCCGGTGGCGTCACCGTGATGGTCACCCCCGGCGTGTTCGTCGTCTTCTCCCGGCAGCGCGGCATGTCCGTCGACGGCCGGTGCAAGGCGTTCGCGGCCGGGGCGGACGGCACCGGCTGGGGCGAGGGCGGCGGCGTGCTGGTGGTGGAACGGCTTTCCGACGCCGAGCGCAACGGCCACCCGATCCTCGCCGTCATCCGCGGCAGCGCCCTCAACCAGGACGGCGCGTCGAACGGCCTCACCGCCCCGAACGGCCCCTCGCAGCAGCGGGTCATCCGGCAGGCCCTGGTCAACGCCCGCCTCGGTGCCGCCGACGTCGACATGGTGGAGGCGCACGGCACCGGCACGACGCTCGGCGACCCGATCGAGGCGCAGGCCCTGATCGCCACGTACGGGCAGGACCGCCCCGCCGACCGGCCGCTCTGGCTCGGCTCGGTGAAGTCGAACATCGGCCACACCCAGAGCGCCGCCGGCGTCGCCGGCATGGTCAAGATGGTGATGGCCCTGCGCAACGGCCTCATGCCGGAGACCCTGCACGTCGACGAGCCGTCCCCGCACGTCGACTGGACCGCCGGGGCGGTGTCGCTGCTCACCGAGGCCAAGCCGTGGCCGGAGCTGGGTCGTCCCCGCCGGGGCGGCGTCTCCTCGTTCGGCGTCAGCGGCACCAACGCCCACGTCATCGTGGAGGAGTACCGGCCGCGTACCGCCGCGCCGGAGGCCGCCGACGGTGAGGAGACCGTCGAGGTGGCGGTCGAGACCAGCCGGCGACCCGGCCTGGTCGCCTCCGACGTCCTGGTGTGGTCGGTGTCGGCGCGGTCGAAGGGGGCTCTGGCGGGTCAGGCGGCGCGGCTGGCGGAGTACGTGCGCGAGCGTGGCGACGTGGATGTGGCGGCGGTGGGCTGGTCCCTGGCCACGACGCGGTCGCTGTTCGACCAGCGTGCCGCCGTGGTCGGTGCGAGCGCCGAGGAACTGCTGGCTGGGCTGGACGCCCTGGCCGCCGGTTCGCCGTCCGGGAACCTGGTCACGGGCACCGTTTCCGGGACGGGTGCGGGGGCGGTGTTCGTGTTCCCGGGTCAGGGTGCGCAGTCGGCGCGGATGGCGGCCGGTCTGGTGGGCCGGAGCCCGGTGTTCGACGCGAAGTTGGCGGAGTGCCAGCAAGCTCTCGCCCCTTATCTGGACGTGGACCTGGTGTCGGTGTTGACCGGCGAGGACGAGTCGTGGTTGGAGCGGGTGGAGGTGGTGCAGCCGGTCCTGTGGGCCGTGGGTATCGCTCTGGCGGCGGTGTGGCAGCACGTGGGGGTGAGCCCGGGGGCGGTGATCGGTCACTCGCAGGGTGAGATCGGTGCCGCGTGTGTGGCGGGGATTCTGTCGTTGGAGGATGCGGCGAAGGCGGTGGCGTTGCGGTCGCGGGCGCTGATGGTGCTGCGGGGTACCGGCACGATGGCGTCGGTGGACCTGTCCGCCGACGCGGTGGCGGAGAGGCTGGCCGCGTTCCCGGGTGTCGGGGTGGCCGCCGTCAACGGCCCTTCCACCGTGGTGGTGTCCGGTCCGCCGCAGCCCGTCGCGGACCTCGTCGAAGCGTGCCAGGCCGACGGTGTCCGGGCGCGGCTGATCCCGGTGGACTACGCCTCCCACTCGGTCGCGGTGCAGGACGTCGCGGAACAACTCCGCGCCGACTTGGCTGACATCGCCCCGCAGGAGGGTCACACCCGTCTGGTGTCGACGTTGACGGGTGACTGGGTGGATCCGGTGTCGATGACGGCGGACTACTGGTATGACAACCTGCGGCGGACGGTGCAGTTCGATTCGGCTGTGCGGGTGGCGGTCGCCGCGGGTCACACGACGTTCGTGGAGGTCTCGCCGCATCCGGTGCTGACCATGCCGGTCACCGCGATCCTCGACGACGCGGGCGTCACCGGTCACATTCTGGGCAGCCTGCGGCGGGGTGACGACGACGCGACGCGGCTGCTGACCAACCTGGCCACGGCGCACGCCATCGGCCTGCCCGTCGACCTCACGACCGTCCTCGCCGAGACCGACGCTGTCGATCTGCCCACCTACGCCTTCGACCACCAGCGGTTCTGGCTGGACGGCAGCGGCGGCGTCGACCTGGAAAGCCTGCTCCAGGGAGCGGCCGACCCGAGCGACGCGAGCTTCTGGGCCGCCGTGGAACGCGGCGACCTCACCGCCCTCGCCGAGACCGTCGCCACCGAGGACACCCCCGCGCACGAGGCCCTCGACGCGCTGCTCCCGGCCCTGCCGCTGCTCACCTCGTGGCGCCGGCAGCGCCGCCGGCAGTCCGACATCGACAGCTGGCGCTACCAGGACACCTGGAAGCCCCTGACCGGCGTCACCAACCGGGGCATGAGCGGCACCTGGGTCGTCGTCATGCCGACCGGCGACATCGTCGAGCCCTGGCAGGACGCCTGCGTCGAGGCATTCACGACGGCTGGCGCGACCCTCGTCCCGGTGGCCGTCTCCACCAGCGACGTCGACCGCGACCTGCTCGGCAAGCTGCTGCAGGAGGCGCTCGCCGCGGCGCCGGGCGGGGACCAGGGGGCCGCCGAGGTGACCGGCGTCGTCTCGCTGCTCGCCTTCGACGAACTCGCCCACCCGCTGCACCCGTCCGTGCCCGGCGGCTTCGCCGCCACCGTCGCGCTCTTCCAGGCCCTCGGCGACATCGGCCTGCGCGCCCCCATGTGGAGCGTCACCTCCGGCGCCGTGTCCGTCGGCCGCACCGACCTGCTGCGCTCGCCGGTGCAGTCGCTGGTGTGGGGCTTCGGCCGGGTCGCCGCGCTGGAGCACCCGCAGCGCTGGGGTGGCCTCGTGGATCTGCCCGAGGCCGTCGAGGAGCGCTGCGCCGCCCTGCTGGTCGCGGCCCTCACCGCCGCCGGGGAGGAGGACCAGATCGCGGTACGCCCCGGCGGCCTGCTCGCCCGGCGGCTCACCCGCGTCCCGCTCGGCGACAGCCAGCCCGCGAACCCCTGGCAGCCGTTCGGTACGGCGCTGGTCACCGGCGGCACCGGCGCGCTCGGCGGGCACGCCGCCCGCTGGCTGGCCCGCAGCGGGGTGGAGAACATCGTCGTGGTCAGCCGGCGGGGCATGGCCGCGCCGGGCGCCCAGCAGCTCGTCGACGAGCTCACCGCGCTGGGCGCCCAGGCCACCGTGGTGGCCTGCGACGCCTCCGACCGGGACGCGCTGGCCGACCTGATCGGCGCGATCCCCGCCGAGTACCCGCTCACCACGGTCGTGCACGCCACCGCCGTGCTGGACGACGCCATGATCAACGACATCCGGCTGGAGCAGATCGAGCGGGTGCTCCAGGCCAAGGTCGACGTCGCGTACAACCTGCACGAGCTGACCCTCGACCTGGACCTGTCCGCGTTCGTCATGTTCTCGTCGTTCGCCGGCAGCGTGGCCAGCTCCGGCGTCGGCAACTACGCCCCGAGCAACGCGTTCCTCGACGCGCTGGCCCAGCACCGGCGTGGTCTCGGCCTGCCCGCCACCTCCGTCGCCTGGGGCGCCTGGGCCGGCGGCGGCATGGCGGACGGGCCGCTCGGCGAGCTGCTGCACCGGCACGGCGTACCCGAGATGAGCCCTGACGCGGCCATCGCCGCGCTGCACCAGGCCGTGGACCACGGCGAGGCGTTCCTCACCATCGCCGACATGGCCTGGGAACGCTTCGCTGTCGCCTTCACCGCCACCCGGCCCGGCCCGCTGATCAGCGACCTGCCGGACGTCCGCCGGCTCCAGGCGGCCGAGAAGGTGGCCGGCGTCGAGGCCGGCGACGGCCCGGACTCGTTGCGGGAGCGGTTCGCCGGGCTGCCCGCCGCCGAACGGCTCGCCGTCCTGCTCGGCCTGGTCCGCAGCCAGGTCGCCGCCGTGCTCAACTACCCGTCCGCCGAGTCGGTGGACGAGCACCGGGCGTTCCGGGAGCTGGGCTTCGACTCCGTCACCGCCGTCGAGCTGCGCAACCGGCTCGGCTCGGCCACCGGCGTGGCCCTGCCGGTCACGCTGGTCTTCGACTACCCGACCCCGACGACCCTGGCGGAGTACCTCTTCGCCGAGGTCGCCCACGACGACGTGGTCACCCCGACCGCGCTCCTCGACGATCTCGACCGGATCGCCGACAGCCTCGACGTGGTGGCACGGGACGAGGCGGCGCGGGTGCGGGCCACCGTACGCCTCCAGGCGATGCTCTCCCGGCTCGGCCAGGACAGCGGTGGCAGCGACATCGGCCGGCACCTCGACGACGCCACCGACGACGAACTGTTCGCCATGGTGGACAAGGACCTCGGCATCTCCTGACCCCAGCTCCGGCTCCCCTTCGTCCCTGCTCAGGAAGCGGCACTCCGATGGCCAATGAAGACAAGCTCCGCGACTACCTCAAGCGGGTCATGGCTGATCTCCACGACACCCGCCGCCGGCTCAGTGAGGCACAGTCCCAGGAACTGGAGCCGGTGGCGATCGTGGCGATGAGCTGCCGCCTGCCCGGCGGGGTGCGCAACCCCGACGACCTGTGGGAGCTGCTGCGGGACGGCCGGGACGCCGTGGCGCCCTTCCCCGACGACCGGGGCTGGAACCTGGAGCGCCTCTACCACCCCGACCCCGACCACCCGGGCACCTCGTACGCCCGGGAGGGCGGGTTCGTCGACGGCGCCGGCGACTTCGACTCCGCCTTCTTCGGCATCTCGCCGCGTGAGGCGCTTGCCATGGACCCGCAGCAGCGGCTGCTGCTGGAGACCTCCTGGGAGGCGGTCGAGGCCGCCGGCATCGACCCGGCGTCGCTGCGCGGCAGCCGGACCGGGGTGTTCGTCGGCACCAACGGGCAGGACTACGCCACCCTGCTGATGATGTCGCCGGACGGCGACGAGGGGCACTCGATGACCGGTGGCGCGGCGGCCGTCGCGTCCGGCCGGGTGTCGTACACCCTCGGGCTGGAGGGGCCCGCCGTGTCCATCGACACGGCCTGCTCGTCGTCCCTGGTGGCGCTGCACCTCGCCGTGCAGGCGCTGCGGGCGGGGGAGTGCGACCTGGCCCTCGCCGGCGGCGTGACCGTGATGGCCACCCCGGGCCTGTACATCGGGTCGAGCCGGCAGCGGGCCCTCTCCCCGGACGGCCGGTGCAAGTCCTTCGCCGCCGCCGCCGACGGCGCCGGGTTCTCCGAGGGCGTCGGCTGGCTGCTGGTCGAGCGGCTGTCCGACGCCCGCCGCAACGGCCACCGGATCCTCGCGGTCGTACGCGGCTCCGCCGTCAACCAGGACGGCGCTTCCAACGGCCTGAGCGCCCCGAACGGCCCCGCCCAACAGCGGGTGATCAGCCAGGCCCTCACGAGCGCCCGGCTGTCCACGGCCGACATCGACGTGGTGGAGGCGCACGGCACCGGCACGAAGCTCGGTGACCCGATTGAGGCGCAGGCGCTGCTGGCCACGTACGGGCAGGACCGGGAGGGCGCCGAACCGCTGCTCCTCGGCTCGTTGAAGTCCAACATCGGGCACGCGCAGGCCGCCGCGGGCGTGGCCAGTGTGATCAAGATGGTGCTGGCGATGCGGCACGGGGTCGTGCCGGCGACGCTGCACGTGGACGAGCCGTCCCCGCACGTCGACTGGACGGCCGGCGCCATCGAACTGGCGACCGAGGCGCGGCCGTGGCCCGAGACGGGCCGGGTGCGCCGGGCGGCGGTCTCCTCGTTCGGCATCTCCGGCACCAACGCCCACGTGATCATCGAGCAGCCCGCCGAGCCGGCCGAGGGCCACCCGTCCGACTCCATCCCCGGACTGGTCGCCGCCGACGCGTTCCTCTGGCCGGTGTCGGCCCGGTCGACGGCCGCCCTGGCCGGGCAGGCCGCCCGACTGGCGTCGTACGTGCGGGAGCGGGAGGGCCTGGACCCGGCGGCGGTCGGCTGGTCCCTGGCTGCCACGCGGTCGGCGTTCGACCACCGGGCGGCCGTCGTCGGGTCGACCGTCGACGAGCTGCTGGCTGGGCTGGACGCCGTCGCGGCGGGTCGTCCGGCCGCGAACGTGACCACGGGCGTGGCGTCGGGCGCGGGTGCGGTGTTCGTGTTCCCGGGTCAGGGTGCGCAGTCGGCGCGGATGGCGGCTGGTCTGGTGGGTCGTACGCCGGTGTTCGACGCGCGCTTGGCGGAGTGTCAGCGGGCCCTCGCCTCGTACCTGGATGTCGACATCGTGTCGGTGTTGACCGGCGATGACGAGTCGTGGTTGGAGCGGGTGGAGGTCGTGCAGCCGGTCCTGTGGGCCGTGGGCATCGCTCTGGCCGCTGTCTGGCGGCACGTCGGGGTGAGCCCGGGGGCGGTGATCGGTCACTCGCAGGGCGAGATCGGTGCCGCGTGTGTGGCGGGGATTCTGTCGTTGGAGGATGCGGCGAAGGCGGTGGCGTTGCGGTCGCGGGCGCTGACGGTGCTGCGGGGCACGGGCACGATGGCGTCGGTGGACCTGTCCGCCGACGCGGTGGCGGAGAGGCTGGCCGCGTTCCCGGGTGTCGGGGTGGCCGCCGTCAACGGCCCTTCCACCGTGGTGGTGTCCGGTCCGCCGCAGCCCGTCGCGGACCTCGTCGAAGCCTGTCAGGCCGACGGTGTCCGGGCGCGGCTGATCCCCGTCGACTACGCCTCCCACTCGGTCGCGGTGCAGGACGTCGCGGAACAACTCCGCGCCGACTTGGCTGACATCGCCCCGCAGGAGGGCCACACCCGTCTGGTGTCGACGTTGACGGGTGACTGGGTGGATCCGGTGTCGATGACGGCGGACTACTGGTACGACAACCTGCGCCAGACGGTGCAGTTCGATTCGGCCGTGCGGGTGGCGGTCGCCGCGGGTCACACGACGTTCGTGGAGATTTCCCCGCATCCGGTGCTGACCATGCCGGTCACCGCGATCCTCGACGACGCGGGCGTCACCGGTCACATTCTGGGCAGCCTGCGGCGGGGTGACGACGACGCGACGCGGCTGCTGACCAACCTCGCCACCGCGCACGCGATCGGCCTGCCCGTCGACCTGACCGCCGTCCTCGCCGGGACCGACGTCGTGGCGCTGCCCACCTACGCCTTCGACCACCACCGGTACTGGCCGGCGCCGCCGGTCTTCCTCGCCGCCGCCGACGGCACGCCGGACATCGACCGGTGGCGCTACCGAGTCACCTGGCAGGCCGTGCCCGACCTGCCGCTGACCTGGCTCGCCGGCACCTGGCTCGTCCCGCTGCCCGCGGGGATGGGCGACGACCCCCTGGTCAGCGGGGTGCTGGCGGCGCTCGGCAACTTCGGCGCGGACGTCGTACCCGTGGAACTGGACGCCACCGACGAACCGACGGCCCTGGTCGACCGGCTGCGCGCCGCGCTCCCCGGCCCGGACCAGCCCGCCGCCGTGCTCTCGCTGCTCGGCCTGGACGAGCGGGCGCACCCGGAGCACCCGGCGACCTCGCTGGCCGCCTCGGGCACCGCCCTGCTGGTGCAGGCGCTCGGCACGCTCGACGTCGAGGCGCCGCTGTGGTGCGCGACCCGGGGGGCCGTCGCGGTCTCCGCCGACGACCTGCCACCGCACCCGGTGGCCGCCTCCGTCTGGGGGCTCGGCCGCGCCGTCGCCCTCGAACACCCCGGCCGCTGGGGCGGCCTGCTCGACCTGCCGGAGGCCCTCGACGCGCAGACCGGCGCGCTGCTCTGCGCGGCGCTCGGCGACAACGGCGGCGAGGACCAGCTCGCCGTCCGCGACTCCGGGGTCCTCGTCCGCCGGCTCGCCCGGATCGCCGAGCCCGAGCCGACCGCGTCCGGCGACACGGCGGACGACGGCTGGCGGATGCGCGGCACCGTCCTGATCACCGGCGGCACCGGGGGGCTGGGCGGGCACATGGCCCGCTGGGCCGCCCGTTCCGGCGCCGCGCACGTCCTGCTGGCCAGCCGGCGCGGCCCGGACGCCCCGGGCGCCGCCGAGCTGGAGGAGGAGCTGACCGACCTCGGCGTACGGGTCACCGTGGCCCGCTGCGACGTCACCGACCGGGCGCAGCTGGCCGACCTGCTGGACACCGTGCCCGCCGACGCTCCGGTGACCGCCGTGCTGCACACCGCCGCCGTCCTCGACGACGGCATCGTGGACACCGCCACCCCGCAGCGCCTGCACACCGTCGCCGCGCCCAAGTGCGCCGCCGCCGTCCACCTGGACGAGCTGACCCGCGACCTGGACCTGGACGCCTTCGTGCTCTTCTCCTCGGTCGCCGGCACCACCGGCAACGCCGGGCAGGGCGCATACGGGGCGGCGAACGCCTTCCTCGACGCCCTCGCCGAGCGGCGTCGGGCCGAGGGCCGCCCCGCCCTCTCCGTGGCCTGGGGCGCGTGGCGCGGGGCCGGCCTGCCCGCCGACAACGAGCGCGCCCAGCAGCGGCTGCGCCGGGGCGGCATGGTCGGCATGGACCCCGACCTGGCCGTCGAGGCCCTCGCGCGGGCGCTGCGGCGCGGCGACGCGACCACCGTCATCGCCGACATCGACTGGGCCCGGTTCGCCCCCGCGTTCACCCTGGTCCGGCCCAGCCCCCTCATCGGCGACCTCGCCGAGGTGCAGGAGGCGGCCCAGCAGGTCGCGCAGGAGGCCACCGAGGAGGAGCCGGACGCGCCGTCGGGGGCAGCGGCCCGGCGGTTCGCCGGGCTCGCCCCGGCGGAGCGCGCCGCGGCGCTGCTGGAGCTGGTCCGCCAGTGCGCGGCGACCGCGCTCGGCTACGGCGCGGCCGACGACATCCCGGCCACCCGCCCCTTCCGCGACCTGGGCCTGGACTCGCTGACCGCGGTGGACATGCGCAACTTCCTGGCCACCGCCACGGACCTGCGGCTGCCCGCGACGCTCGCCTTCGACTACCCCAACCCGACCGTGCTCGCCGCGCACCTCGACGAACTGCTCACCGGCGTCGCGCCGGACGCCGCCACCCCCGCCCCGGCCACCACGGTCGTGGACGACGAGCCGATCGCCATCGTGGCGATGAGCTGCCGCCTCCCCGGCGGGGCGGACACCCCGGAGCAGTTGTGGCAGCTCCTCACCGACGGCGGCGACGCGATCGGCGAGTTCCCCACCGACCGGGGCTGGGACCTCGACCGGCTCTTCGACTCCGACCCCGAGAACGAGGGCACCAGCTACGCCCGCGAGGGCGGCTTCGTCGCCGGGGTCGCCGACTTCGACGCCGGCTTCTTCGGCATCAGCCCCCGCGAGGCCCTGGCCATGGACCCGCAGCAGCGGCTCCTGCTGGAGGCGTCCTGGGAGGCGATCGAGCGGGCCGGGATCGACCCCCAGGCGCTGCGCGGCAGCTCCACCGGGGTCTTCGTCGGCACCAACTACCAGGACTACCGGAACCTGATGTACAGCGCCGAGGGCGCCGAGGGCCACCTGATGACCGGCAACGCCGGCAGCGTGCTCTCCGGCCGGGTGTCGTACACGCTTGGGCTGGAGGGGCCCGCCGTATCGGTGGACACCGCCTGCTCCTCGTCGTTGGTGGCGCTGCACTGGGCCTGCCAGGCGCTGCGCCAGGCGGAGTGCTCCCTCGCCCTCGTCGGCGGCGTCACCGTGATGTCCACCCCTGGCGTGTTCGTCGGCTTCAGCCGGCAGCGGGGGCTGGCCCCGGACAGCCGGGTCAAGGCGTTCGCCTCCGCCGCCGACGGCACGAGCTGGGGCGAGGGACTCGGCCTGCTGCTGGTCGAGCGGCTGTCCGACGCCCGCCGCAACGGCCACCCGGTGCTCGCGGTGATCCGGGGCAGCGCCGTCAACCAGGACGGCGCGTCCAACGGCCTCACCGCGCCCAACGGGCCGTCGCAGCAGCGGGTGATCCGGCAGGCCCTCGCCAACGCGGGCCTCGCCCCGGCGGACGTGGACGCCGTCGAGGCGCACGGCACCGGCACCAGGCTCGGCGACCCGATCGAGGCGCAGGCCCTGCTCGCCACGTACGGCCGGGAACGGCCCGACGACCAGCCCCTCTGGCTGGGCTCGATCAAGTCCAACATCGGCCACACCCAGGCCGCCGCCGGCGTCGCCGGGATCATCAAGATGGTGCTGGCACTCCAGCACGGCTACCTGCCGCAGACCCTGCACGTCGACGAGCCGACCGACCAGGTGGACTGGACCGTCGGCGCGGTCGAGCTGCTCGACGAGGGCCGCCCGTGGCCGGCCACCGGCCACCCGCGCCGGGCCGCCGTCTCCTCGTTCGGGATCAGCGGCACCAACGCGCACACCATCCTGGAGCAGGCGCCCGAGCCGGCCGAGCCGTCCCCGCCGGTCGAGCCCGCGGGGGACCCGGCCCGGCTGCCGGTGGTACCGGTGCTGCTGTCGGCGCGTACGGCAGCCGCGCTGGCCGCCCAGGCCGACCGCTGGGCCGACCAGCTCACCGGTCCGGCCGCCCCGCGGCTGGTCGACGTCGGCTGGTCGTCGGTGGCCTCCCGGGCCACGCTGGACCACCGGGCCGTCGTCCTCGCCACCGACCGGACCGCCCTGGACGCCGGGCTGCGCGCCCTCGCCGCCGGCGAGGACTCGCCGCTGCTGGTCACCGGCGCGGCCGCGTCCCGGCCGAAGGTGGCGTACCTGTTCTCCGGGCAGGGGGCCCAGCGGGCCGGGATGGGCCGCGAGCTGGCCGAGGCGTTCCCGGTCTTCGCCGCCGCCCTCGACGAGGTCTGCGCCGCTCTCGACCCGCACCTGCCCCGCCCGCTGAAGCCGGTGCTCCTCGCCGAGGCCGGCACCCCCGACGCGGAGCTGCTGGACCGGACCGAGTTCACCCAGCCGGCGCTCTTCGCCGTCGAGGTGGCGCTGTTCCGGCTGCTGGAGGCGTGGGGCGTCCGCCCCGACGCGGTCGCCGGGCACTCCATCGGCGAGTTCGCCGCCGCCCACGCCGCCGGGGTGCTGTCCCTGGCCGACGCCGCCGAGCTGGTCGCCGCCCGGGGCCGGCTGATGCAGGCACTGCCGGCCGGCGGGGCGATGCTCGCCATCGCCGCCAGCGAGGCCGAGGTGACCGCCGCGCTCGGCGACCGCGTAGACCGGGTCTCCGTCGCCGCCGTCAACGGCCCGACCGCCGTGGTGGTCTCCGGGGCCGGCGACGCCGTCGAGGAGCTGGCCGCCGAGTGGACCGCCCGGGGCGTCCGGATCCGGCGCCTGACGGTCAGCCACGCGTTCCACAGTCCGCTGATGGAGCCGGTGCTCGATGACCTCGCCGCCGTCGCCGGCCGCCTGCGGTACCAGGCCCCGACCGTCCCGATGGTCTCCACCGTCACCGGCGCGCCGGTCGACGTGACCGAGATCGGTACGCCGGAGTACTGGGTGCGGCACGCCCGCGACGCGGTGCGCTTCGCGGACGCCGTCGCGGCGCTGCGGGACCGCAACGTCACCGGCTACGTCGAGGTCGGCCCGGACGGGGTGCTCACCGCCCTCGCCCAGGCCGTCCTCGCCGAGGGCGCCCCGGCCGGCGGCCGGGCGCCGCTGGTCGTGCCCGCGCTGCGCCGGGAGCGTCCCGAGGCGGCCACCCTGCTGCGGGCCGTCGCCGCGCTGCACGCCCACGGCGTCTCCCCGGACTGGTCGGCCCTGTACGAGGGCGCTGGCGCCCGGCGGGTCGAACTGCCCACGTACGTCTTCGACCGGCAGCGCTACTGGCCGGAGCCTCCGCCCTGGGCCGCGCTGGCGGTCGAGGACGACGGCACCGAGGTCGAGCGCCGCTTCTGGGCGGCCGTCGACGCCGAGGACTTCGACTCGCTGGTCCGCGATCTCGAGGTGGACCGCGACCAGCCGTTCGGGACGGTGCTGCCCGCCCTGTCGGCGTGGCGGCGGCGCGGGCGGGAACGCTCCCTCGTGGACGGCACCCGGTACCGGGCGGTCTGGGAGCCGCTCGCCGAGCCGCCCGCGGCGGAGGAGTCCGGCCGCTGGCTCGTGCTGCTGCCCGCCGACCGGGCGGACGACCCGGACCTGAACTCCTGCACCTGGGCCCTCGGCGGGGACGTCACCACCGTGCCCGTCGACACCGCCGCCGATTCGGACGAGCTGACCGGGGGATTCGCGGCCGTCCTCACCGAGGCGCTCGGCGCGGCCGACGAGCCGCTGTCGATCCTGTCCTTCCTCGGCCTCGACGACGCCCCGCACGCCGAGCACCCGGCGCTGCCGCGCGGCCTCGCCGCGACCGTGCACCTGCTCCAGCAACTGACCGACCTGGACGTTCCGGCCCGGCTCTGGTGCGTCACGCAGGGCGCCGTCGGCGTCGGCGACGACGACGTCCCGCTCAACCCCCGACAGGCGATGCTGTGGGGCCTGGGCCGGGTGGCCGCGCTCGAGCAGCCCGCCCGCTGGGCCGGGCTGGTGGACCTGCCCACCACCATCGAGGCGTGGACGGCGATGCGGCTCGGCGGCATCCTCACCGGCGGTGGCGTCGAGGACCAGGTGGCCGTCCGCGACTCCGGCGTACTGGTCCGGCGGCTCGTCCCCGCCGTCACCACCGGGGAACCCGAGCCGTGGCAGCCCCGGGGGACCGTGCTGATCACCGGCGGAACCGGTGCGCTCGGTGGGCACGTGGCCCGCTGGGTGGCCGGCGCCGGCGCGGAACGGGTGGTGCTGACCAGCCGACGGGGCACTGACACCCCGGGAGCGACCGACCTGCTCGCCGAGCTGACCGGCCTCGGGGTGGACTGCCGGGTCGCCCGGTGCGACGCCGCCGACCGGACCGCGATGGCCGACCTCCTGGCCGACCTGCGGCGGGAGGGGCCGCCGCTGCGCGCGGTGGTGCACGCCGCCGGGGTCAGCGAGGTGGTGCCGCTGGCCGAGACCACCCTGGAGGACCTGGCGTACGTCATCGCCCCGAAGCTGTCCGGCGCCGAGCACCTCGACGAGCTGCTCGACGGCGTCGAGCTGGACGCGTTCGTGCTCTTCTCCTCCATTTCCGCCGTGTGGGGCAGTGGCGGGCAGGGCGCGTACGCGGCCGGCAACGCCTACCTCGACGCGCTCGCCGAGCGGCGGCGCGGCCGGGGCCTGGCGGCCACCTCCGTCGCCTGGGGGCCGTGGACCGAGTCGGGCATGTACACCGACGGCGCGGCGGAGCAGTTGCGCCGCCGCGGCCTGCGGGTGATGCCGCCCGGCGTGGCGATGGCCGGGCTGCGGCACGCCCTGGCGGCCGGTGACACCTGCGTCACCGTGGCGGACATCGACTGGGCCGTCTTCCAGCCGCTGTTCACGTCGCTGCGGCCCAGCCCGCTGCTGGCGGACCTGCCGGCCGTACGCGCGCTCGCCGCCGCCCCCGCCGCCGGGCCGGACGTGCCCGCGCCCGTCGCCCGGGACCTGCTCGCCGGTCTGCGGGCGCTGCCCGGCGACGAGCGGCGGGCCGCGCTGCTGGACATGGTGCGGGTCGACGCGGCGAAGGTGCTCGGCCACTCCTCGGCCGACGTGATCGACACCGACCGGGGCTTCCTGGACCTCGGCTTCGACTCGCTCACCGCCGTGGAGCTGCGCAACCTGCTCTCCGCGGCCACCGGGCACGACCTGCCCACCACGGTCGTGTTCGACTACCCCACCCCCGAGGGTCTCGCCGACCACCTGCACGAGGAACTCTTCCCCGACCACGGCGGGACCGTCGGTGGCGGGGGCGACGAGGAGTCGGTCCGTCGGGCCATCGCCGGGATCCCGCTGGACCAGCTGCGGCAGGCGGGCCTGCTCGACCAGTTGCTCGAACTGGCCCGCACGAGCGCCGGCCCGGTGGCCGTCGCGCCCGCCGCCCCGGCCGCGCCGCCCGCGCCCGAGGCACAGATCCGCGAACTCGACGTCGCCGGCCTGGTCAGGATGGCCCTGGAAGGCTCCGACTCGTGACCCGGCCGGCCCTGAGGAGCCTTCGATGAGTGTGTCACTGGACGAGGTCGTCAACGCGCTGCGCGCGGCCCTGCTCGACAACCAGAAGCTCAAGCAGCAGAACCAGCAGCTCACCGCCGCGCTCAGCGAGCCGGTGGCGATCATCGGGATGAGCTGCCGGTTCCCCGGCGGGGTCGCCTCGCCCGAACAGCTGTGGGACCTCGTCGCCGCGGGGGCCGACGCGATGTCGGCGTTCCCCGACGACCGGGGCTGGAACCTGGGCGCGCTCTACGACACCGACCCCGACAGCCGGGGCACGTCGTACGTGCGGGAGGGCGGTTTCCTCTACTCCGCCGGGGACTTCGACCCCGCGTTCTTCGGCATCAGCCCCCGCGAGGCCCTGGCCATGGACCCGCAGCAGCGGCTGCTGCTGGAGACCGCCTGGGAGGCGTTCGAACGGGCCGGCATCGATCCGACCACGCTGCGTGGCGCGCCCACCGGCGTGTACGCGGCGACCAGCCAGGGCGACTACGCGGCGCTGCTCTCCGGGGTCGGCGGCGGAGTCGAGGGCTACCTCGGCACCGGCAGCGCCGCCGCCGTGGCCAGCGGCCGGATCTCGTACGCCCTGGGGCTGGAGGGGCCGGCGGTCACCGTGGACACCGCCTGCTCGTCGTCCCTGGTCGCGCTGCACCTCGCCTGCCAGGCGCTGCGGCTGGGGGAGTGCACCCTGGCGTTGGCCGGCGGGGTGTCGGTGATGGCCACCCCGACCGTCTTCGTTGAGTTCTCCCGGCAGCGCGGCCTGTCCACCGACGGCCGGTGCAAGTCGTTCGCCGCCGCCGCCGACGGCACCGGCTGGTCGGAGGGGGTCGGCATGCTGCTCGTCGAGCGGCTCTCCGACGCCCGCCGCAACGGCCACCCGGTCCTCGCCGTGGTGCGGGGCAGCGCGGTCAACCAGGACGGCGCGAGCAGCGGGCTGACCGCCCCGAACGGCCCCTCGCAACGGCGGGTGATCCGGCAGGCGCTGGCCAACGCCGGGCTGACCGCCGACCAGGTGGACGTGGTGGAGGCGCACGGCACCGGCACCACCCTCGGCGACCCGATCGAGGCGCAGGCGTTGCTGGCCACGTACGGGCAGGACCGCCCCGCGGACCGGCCGCTGTGGCTCGGCTCGATCAAGTCGAACATCGGCCACACCCAGGCCGCCGCCGGTGTCGCCGGCGTGATGAAGATGGTGCTCGCCATGCGGCACGGGGTGCTGCCGCCGACCCTGCACGTCGACGAGCCCACCCCCCACGTCGACTGGACCGCCGGGGCCGTGTCCCTGCTGACCGGGATGGAGTCCTGGCCGGCCACCGGGCAGCCGCGCCGGGCCGGGGTGTCCGCGTTCGGCATCAGCGGCACCAACGCGCACGTCATCATCGAGCAGGCCGCCGACGTGGACGCCGACACCGGCCGGCCCGCCGGCCCGCCCGCCCCGCCGGCACCGTGGATCGTCTCCGCCCGTTCCGCGCCGGCCCTGACCGGGCAGGCCCGCCGGTTGCTGGACCACCTGACCGCCCACCCCGACCTGGCCCCGGCCGACGTGGCGTACTCGCTGGTCACCACCCGGGCGACGTTGCCGCACCGGGCCGCGGTGACCGGCGACGACCGGGACGCCCTGCTGGCCGGCCTGCGCGCGGTCGCCGAGGACCGGCCCACCCCCGGCGTGGTACGCGGGGTGGCCCGCCCGGCCGGCAAGGTCGCCTTCCTCTTCACCGGTCAGGGCGCGCAGCGCCCCGGCATGGGTGCCGAGCTGCACCGCCGGTTCCCGGTCTTCGCGGCCGCCTTCGACGAGGTGGCCGGGGAGCTGGACCAGCATCTGAGCCGCCCGCTGCGGGAGGTGGTCTTCGCCCGCCCCGGCTCGCCCGAGGCGGAGCTGCTGGACGCCACCGAGTTCACCCAGCCGGCGCTGTTCGCGTACGAGGTGGCCGCCTACCGGCTGGTCACCGCGTGGGGCCTGCGCCCGCAGCACCTGCTCGGCCACTCGGTCGGCGGGTTGGCCGCCGCGTACGTCGCGGGTGTGCTGTCGCTGGCCGACGCGGCGGCCCTGGTGGCCGCCCGCGGCCGGCTGATGCAGGCCCTGCCGGCCGGCGGGGCGATGCTGGCGGTCCGGGCGTCCGAGGCCGAGGTGGCCCCGCTGCTCGGTGACCGGGTGGCGCTGGCCGCCGTGAACGGCCCGGCGTCGGTGGTGCTCTCCGGCGACGAGGACGCCGTGCTCGCGGCCGGCGAGCGGCTGGCCGCCCAGGGCCGGCGGATCCGCCGGCTGCGCGTCAGCCACGCGTTCCACTCCGCCCGGATGGACGCCATGCTGGCCGACTTCCGCGTCGTCGCGGAGAAGGTCACCTGGCATCCGCCGACCCTGCCGGTCGTCTCCGACCGCACCGGCGCCCTGCTGACCGCCGCCGAGGCCACCGACCCGGGCTACTGGGTCGAGCACGTCCGGGACACCGTCCGCTTCCACGACGCGGTCGTCACCCTCGCCGCCGCCGGGGCGGCGACCTTCCTGGAACTCGGCCCTGACGGGGCGCTGACCGCGATGGCCCGGGAGTGCCTGCCCGACGCCGAAGCGGCGGCCTTCGCGTCGGTCGGCCGCCGGGACCAGCCGGAGCCGGCCGGCCTGCTCGCGGCGATCGCCGCCGTCGACCTGCGGGGAGCCGGCGTCGACTGGCCGGCCCTGTTCGCCGGCACCGACGCCGCCCGGATCGAGCTGCCCACCTACGCCTTCCACCACGAGCGGTACTGGCCGGACCCGCCCGTGGTCGACCTCGGCCAGCCGGTCCCGGCGGGCGAGGACGACGAGTTCTGGGCCGCGGTGGAGGCCGAGCGGCCGGCCGCGCTGGCCGCCGTGCTCGGCCTGGACACCGACCGGCAGGAGGCGCTGACGGCGCTGCTGCCCGCCCTCACGGCCTACCGGGGTCATCGGCGACTCCGTTCCGAACTGGACGGTCTGCGGTACCGCACCGGCTGGGTCCGGGTCGACCCGCCGTCCGCCGGCGCCGCGCCGACCGGCCCCTGCCTGGTGGTCGCCGGGCCCGGTACCGACGCCGCGGCGGTGCTGGCCGCACTGCGGGCCGAGGGCCTGGACCCGGTGCTCGTGAGCGTGGGCGACGACCCGGACGAGGTCGCCCGGGCCCTGCCCACCGGGGGCACCCCGTCGGTCGTGGTCTCGCTGCTGGCGGCGGGGGAGCCGGCCGGGGCGACCGGGACGGGCCCGCTGGCCGGCACCGCCGCGCTGGTCCGGGCCCTGGGCGCCGCGGGGAGCACCGTGCCGGTGTGGACCGTGACCCGGGGCGCCGTCGCCGTCGACGCGGACGACCCCGCGCCCGGCGTCGCCGGCGCGTACCTCTGGGGTCTGGGCCGGGTGCTGGCGTTGGAACAGCCGCGACTGTGGGGCGGCCTGGTCGACCTGCCGGCGGAGCCGGACGACGCCGCCCTCGCGACGCTCGCCCGCCTCGTCGCGGCCGAGGGCGACGAGGACCAGCTCGCGGTACGCCCCGGCGGGGTGTACGCGCGGCGGCTGTCCCGCGCCCCGGCCGGCCCCGCCGCCGAGGACTGGCGTCCCCGGGGCGCGGTCCTCGTGCACGGCGCGGCGGCAGTGCGCGTCCCGCACCTGCTGCGCTGGCTCGTCGACCGTGGTGCGACCCACCTCGTCCTCGCCGGGCCCGCGGCGCCCACCGGGCTGGACGTCGCCGTCACCGCCGTCGACGACCTCGGCCGGCTGCCCGAGGTGCTGGACCGGCTGGCCGCCGACGGCACCGGCGTCCGCACCGTTTTGCACGTCGTCGACTCCGACGGTGCCGGCGACCCGGTCTCGATGCTGGAACCGTCCGACCTGGCCGACTCCGTGGCCGCCCGCACCGCCGCCGTGGAACTGCTCGACCGGGCGTGCGGTGACCGGCCGATCGACGAGTTCGTCGTCTTTTCCTCCACCGCCGCCGTCTGGGGCGGCGGAGGCGCGGCGGTCGCCGCCGCCGCCGGCGCGGGGTTGGCGGCGCTGGCCGCGCGCCGCCGCGCCGCCGGCCGCCCGACCACCGTCGTCGCCTGGGTCCCCTGGGCGGACGAGGTCGCCGAGCCGGGGCAGCTGCGCCGCCGCGGAGTCCGCCCGCTCGCCACCGACGTGGCCGTGTCCGCCCTGCAACAGGCCCTGGAACAGGGCGACGACCAGGTCGCGCTCGCCGACCTCGACTGGTCCACGTTCGGGCCGACCTTTACCGCCGTACGGCCCAGTCCGCTGCTGCGCGGCGTGCCCGAAGCGGTCGAGGCGGACCGGGACGCCCGGCCGGGCGGCGAGGCGAGCGATCCGGCCCGGGTGCTGCGCGAGCGGTTGGCCGCCACCTCGGCCGGCGACCGGCACCGCATCCTGCTGGACCTGGTCCGGGCACGGGTGGCCACGGTGCTCGGCCACGCCTCGCCCGGGGCGGTCGAGGCCGACCGGGACTTCCTGGAACTCGGCTTCGACTCGCTGACCGCGCTGGAACTGCGGGACGCGCTGCGTCAGGAGACCGGGGCGGAGCTCTCCGCCACCCTGCTCTTCGACCACCCCACCCCGACGGCGCTGGCCCGCCACCTGCTCGGCCAGCTCGTCGACGCGGACGAGGCCGGGGCCGCCCCGGACGCCGCCGCGGAGCCCGCCCCGGGGGGTGCCGGCGGTGGACTCCTCGGCGGGCTGTTCAACCAGCCCAAGGCGCGCGAGGACCCCGCCGGGTACGCCGAACTCCTGGTCAAGCTCGCCCAGTTCCGGCCCAGCTTCAGCGAGCCCGCGCAGCTCACCCGCCCGGCCGGCATCCTCCGGCTCGCCGAGGGCGGCGCCGGGGCGCCGCTGGTGTGCTGCTGCACCATGTCCCTGCTCTCCGGGGCCCACGAGTACGCCCGGCTCGCCTCCGGTTTCCGCGGCGTGCGGGACGTCTGGGCCCTGCCCAACCCGGGCTTCGGGGTGGGCGAGGAACTGCCCGCCGACCTCGACGCCCTGCTGCGGGTGCACGCCGACACGGTGTTGCGCACGGTCGGCCCCGGCCCGTTCGTGCTCGCCGGCCACTCCGGCGGTGCGATGGTGGCCAACCTGCTCGCCGGAGAGCTGGAACGCCAGGGCCGGTCGCCGGCCGCGGTCGTGCTGATGGACACCTACCCGGCCGACAGCGAGGTGCTCGGCGGGTGGGTGCCGCAGCTGCTCGACGGGATGATCGACCGGGACAGCGCGTACACGCCGATGGACGACTGGCGGACGACGGCCTGGGCCGGATACCTGCCGCTGTTCCTGGACTGGCAGCCCGCCCCGATGGCGGCGTCGACCCTGCTGGTCCGGGCCAGCGAGCCGCTGGGGGAGTGGGACGGCGAGGAGGACGGCTGGCGGTCCCGCTGGCCGTACCCGCACGAGGCGGTGGACGCGGCCGGTGACCACTTCAGCATGGTCGCCGACCGGGGGCCGGAGCTCGCCGGCACGGTGCAGCGGTGGTTGACCGGGCAGCGCCTCTGACGTTTCCGCCCCTGGCGTGCCCCTAGCGCCCCCTATCGGCGCACGTACATCTATCGGATCCACGAACAGGACGGGAGCATGACGACGTGGACGAGGCAGTGGTGGTCACGGAGCTGGTCAAGCAGTACCAGCCCAACATGCCGCCGGCGGTGGACGGACTGAGCTTCTCCGTCGCCGCGGGTGAGGTGTTCGGTCTGCTCGGGCCGAACGGCGCGGGCAAGACGACAACGATCGGGGTGCTGACCACACGGGTGCGGGCCTCCTCCGGCCGGGCCACCGTGTGCGGCGCGGACGTGATCGGCGCCCCGGCTGTCGCCCGACAGATGCTGGCGGTCGTGCCGCAGCGGGTGAACCTGGACCGGGCGCTGACCGTCCGGCAGAACCTGCTGTTCCACGCTGCGTACCACCGGGTGCCCCGGGCGGAGCGCATCCGCCGCGCCGACGAACTGCTGGAGCAGATGGGGCTCAAGGAGTACGCGAACTCCCGCACCGACTTCCTCTCCGGCGGCCTCGCCCAGCGCACCATGATCGCGCGCGCGCTGATGCACTCGCCCCGGGTGCTCTTCCTCGACGAGCCGTCCGGCGGCCTCGACCCGCAGTCCCGACTCTTCGTGCACGACCGGGTCGCCGAGTTGAAGCAGGCCGGGGTGACCGTGGTCGTCACCACCCACGACATGGACGAGGCGGAGAAGCTCTGCGACCGGGTCGGCATCATCGACCACGGCAAGCTGCTCACGCTGGACACGCCCGCCGCGCTGACCCGTACCCTGCCCGGCAGCAGCACGCTGACCCTCGTGGTGACCCCCGGTGCCCCCGCCGAGGAGGTGCGGTCCGCGCTGGGTGCCATCCCGGACGTGGAGCAGGTGGAACACTTCCAGGTGAAGAACCCCGCCCCCGCCGCGGCGCCGACGTTCCCCGGCATGCCGGCGATGCCGTTGCCCGCGCCGGCGGCGGAGGCGCCCGCTGATCCGCATGCCCCGCTCTCCTTCCGGGTCTACACCAGCACCCAGCCGGCCAACGCGATTCCGATGGCGATGAAGATCCTCGCCGACCTGGGTTGCGAGGTCCGGGACCTCAACATCGGCCAGCCCAGCCTGGAAGACGTCTTCATCCACCTGACCGGAAGGGAACTTCGGTGAGCGTCACCGCCCCCGCCACCCCGTCCGCGCCGTCGACGGCGGCGGCGCCGCCGCCGGTGCGCGCGATGGACCAGTTCGCCACGTTCCGCGCGGTGCTCTCGCGGGACCTGTTCGTCACCGGCCGGGAACTGGTGGGCTTCCTGCTCCAGGTCTTCATCCAGCCGCTGTTCATGCTGCTGATCTTCGGCAAGGTGCTCGGCGACCTGGGGTACGCCAGCGACGACTTCACCAACGTGCTGCTGCCCGGTGTCATCGCGCTGAACGCCTTCCTGATCGGGCTGGAGAACACCGCGCTGCCGATGGTGATGGACTTCTCCTTCACCCGCGAGATCGAGGACCGCCTCCTGTCGCCCATGGCGATCCCGCTGGTGGCCCTGGAGAAGATCGTCTTCGGCGGCATCCGCGGGCTGATCGCGGGCGTGGTGCTGATCCCGGTCGGCATGCTCATGCTCGACGTCACCTGGCCCTGGGCGGTGGTACTCAAGGTGATCGGGGTGCTGGCGGTCGGCGCGCTGGTCGGCGCGGCGGTGGGCCTGACCTTCGGCACCCTGGTCCCGACGCAGCACATCCAGATCATGTTCACCGTGGTGATGACCCCGCTGATGTTCACCGGCGCGACGCAGTTCCCGCTGCTCGGCCTGGACGGGCTGCGCTGGTACCAGGTGATCTGCTCGCTCAACCCGCTGACCTACATCAGCGAGGCGACCCGGTCGCTGGTCGCCCCGCCGGGGGTCGAGTCCGTGCCGCTCTGGCTCTGCATGACCGTCCTCGCGGGCGTCTTCGTGGTGTTCTCCGCGATCGGCATGCGCGGCTTCATGAAGCGCTCCATGGACTAGTTCGTCCTGTCCGCCGGCGATCCGGCGGCGGACCGTGAGGTTGTTCGAGACCTCCGGGTGAGGCGGGGCCTGTCGAAGGCCCGGCCCCGCCCGGAGGTCTTTTCGTGGCTCGATACATACCTGCCGGGGGCGGCGGGCCAGACGCCGTCGGTGGTGTCGGCCCCGTGGATCCGGTTCGGCGAGTGGGGTGGTGGGTGTCGTGGACGCTGTCGAGCTGCCCCGTCCGTAGGACCACCCGTCGCATCAGGCTCGGCCCCGCCTTCGGCGGCTGCGGCGGCACGGTGTGCCCCATCTGTGCGGGCAGTTCGACAGGGCCGTGTCACGCGTTACCCGCAAGTCCGGTTTCGAGGTGTGACCCGGGGGCGTCGTCGGCGCGGGGTCGTGAGGGGGGGGTGTCCGCTGCCGGCTGTCCGCGGCTCGTGGGCTCGCGGCTCACGGCGCCGGGCCGATTCGCCCGGACAAATCAGCGTGAGCCGTCCTCCATGTCGCCGCCGTCGGGTAAGTTATGACTGTCTATATAGACAGCGGTCGCAGAGGGTCCTGGGCTGCCATGAATCGGCACCCCTTCTACCGAAGCTCCGCCGACCCCTGTGCCGCATCGACACGCCTTGACAGCCGACCCCGATCGCCCGGCTGAACGGCTCCATCATCAGCCCGCCTGTGCCCGACCGCACGCGACCGCACCACGTGCCGCCGGGAGACCGCCGGACGGCGGCCCAGGTGACGGAACGGCGCGAGCCGCCGCGTGGCGGGAAGGAGTGATGGTGACGGTGGTCATGACCGGAGACGACCGCGGCCGAGCCGTGCTCGTGGTCGCCTACAACAGCGCCGGGCTGTTCAACCCGCTGCTCAGCATTGTCAACGAGCTGAAGGCCCGGGGCGTCCGCGACGTCTGGTTCGCGTCCACGGAGGACCGCCGGGCGGATGTCGAGGCGCTGCCCGGCCCGGGCGAGGTCTCGTTCGTCTCGCTCGGGCCGGCCCGCCCGCAGTCGTCACCGCACGACTGGGACGACGCGACGTACCGGGCGCTGACCACCGGCGACCGGGTGGACGCCTTCGCGCGCTACATCGACCTCTGCACCGACTACGACTACCTCCAGCAGCTCTACCAGCGCTGCCTCGACACGATCGACGAGATCGGGCCGGCGGTGGCCGTGGTGGACAGCCTCGCCACCTACGCGATGGACGCCGCGCAGATCCGACAGGTGCCCTTCGTGGTCAGCATCTCGCTGCCGCCGTCCAACTTCCTCCAGGAGCTGCTGCCGCCCCGCTATCCCACCCCGTTCTCGGGGCTGCCGCGGCGGATGACGCCCCGGCAGCAGGCTGACCAACGCGCACTTCCGCAACCGGCTGGTCCGGGCGCTGACACAGCCGGACCGGTTGGGGCGGAACCTCGCCGCCGTGGCCGCCCGCAGGGCCGCCGGCCTCCGCAACCCGGAGATGCGGCCGACGCTCTACGCCGAGGCCGCCGCGGCGCTCATGTCGTACACGGTCTTCGGCTTCGAGTATCCGTTCCCGACCGCCCCGGCGACACTGCGGATGCTCGGTCCGGTCGTGCCCCGCGAGGTGCCGCCGGCCGACGGGGACGACGAGCTGACCCGGTGGCTGGACGGCCACCCCTCGGTGGTCTACGTCGGGTTCGGCACGATCATGCGGCCGTCCCCGGGGCAGGTGAGGGCGATCGTCGAGGTCGCCGACCGGGTCGGGCCCGAGCACGCCGTGTTGTGGAAACTGCCCGCGCGCCAGCAGCAGCTCCTCCCGCCCGCCGAGCGGCTGCCGGGCAACCTGCGGGTGGAGGCGTGGCTGCCCTCGCAGCTGCGGGTGCTGGCCCACCCGCACGTGCGCGCCTTCTTCAACCACGGCGCCGCCAACGCCGTCCACGAGGGCGTCCACTTCGCCACCCCGCAGTTGGTGATGCCGTTCTGGCTGGACTGCCCCGACGGCGCGGCGCGTGCGGTCGACAGCGGCGTCGCGCTGGCCGTCGAGCACACCGACGCCCTGGACGTCGAGGACATCGTCGCCAAGCTCACGCGCCTGCTGCGCGAGGACTCGTTCCGGGAGCGGGCCGAGCTGTGGAGCCGGCGGATGCGGCGGGCCGGCGGGGTCGCCGCCGCCGCCGACCTCGTGCTGCGGCACCGCGACGAGGCCCCGGCCCGCCGATCCGCCGGGGTCGCCGTCGGCTGAGCCTGCGGCTGCCGTACGCGCCGAGGGGCGCCGCACGCGCGGCGCCCCTCGGCGCGGGTCAGGAGGCGGCGCCCTGCGTCTCCTCGGCCAACCCCTCCGCGTACGCGACGAGCCGGGACGGCAGGTCGGTGCGCCGCTTCACGTCCAGCTTGCGGTAGACCCGCGTCAGGTGCTGCTCGACCGTGCTCACGGTGATGAACAGTTTGCTGGAGATCTGCCGGTTGGTGTGCCCCTGGGCAGCCAGCGCGGCCACCCGACGCTCGGCGTCGCTCAGCCCGTCGTCCGGCTCCTGCATCTCGGCGGCCGTCGGGTACGCCGGCAGCCCGCTGCCCGGCTCCCGCCGGATCAGGCGCTGGGCCAGCACCGACGCGCCGCAGTCCTGGGCCAGTTGGTAGGCCCGGCGGACGAGCAGCCGGGCGCGGGCGGAGTCGCCGGCCCGTTGCAGCGTCTGGCCGGTGTCGCCGAGGGCCCGGACGAGCTCCAGCCGGTCGCCGCTGGACTGGAGCAGGCTGACCGCTTCGGAGAGCAGCTTGCGCCGGTGGTCCTGGGCCGCGGTGGTGGCGAGCAGCCGCAGCGTCCGACCCCGGGTCCGGTCGTCGACCCCGTGCGGCACCCGCAGCTGTTCCTGGAGGAGCTGCGTGGCCTGCGCCTTGTTGCCGACGCTGAGTTGCACCCGGGCCAGCTCCAGCCGCCACGGCACCAGCCCGGCGGCGTCGATGCCCCAGGTGCGCATCAGCTCGCCGCACCGCCGCAGGTCGGTGATCGCGGCGTGGGGCCGCCGTACGGCCAGGTGGTGCCGGGCGCGGGCGACCAGGTAGTGCAGGCCCAGCGGGGTGCGGAACATGCCGGGCGGAACCGGGTGGGCGAGCCACCGGTCGGCCTCGGACAGCCGCACCGCCTCGGTCGCGCAGGCGATGAGCGTGGCCAGCGGGCCCGCGACCGCCACACCCCATGCCGGTGCGGGAATGTCCTCCAGCGCCGTGCGGGCGTGGTGCTCGGCGCCGGGCAGGTCACCGACGCGCAGCGCCGCCTCGGCCCGGACCGCCCGGATGACGGCCCGCCACACCGGAGCGTGCCGGGCGGCCGGTCGACCGAGCAGGACGTCACCCCAGGCGGCGGCCCGGTCGGACCGGCCCGCCCACAGCAGCGCCAGCAGGGGGGCGGTCAGCAGGCCCAGCGAGCCGTCGTCGGTGTGGTGACGCTGGAGGAGCTGCTCGGCGGTCGCCACGGTGTCGTTCTCCGCGGCCGGGGTCAGCGCGGTGTGCAGCACCGTCACCGCCTGCAGCAGCGGGCTGATCGTGGCCGGCGCGCTCGCCGCCCGGCTCCACGCCGTCGGGGTCTCCCGCACCGTGGCCAGGTGGTCCGGGTGGGAGAGCGCGACCAGCAACTGCATCATCCGCAGCCGCGTCGCCACGCCGCCCGGGCCGTGCTCGTCCTCTGTGGAGAAGCCGCTGACGGCCTCGGTGGCCTCTTCCACCCGACCCTGCCAGAGCAGGTAGGGCACGGCGGACAGGCCGACATCGCTAGACCACCCGGCGGCCCGCGCCGCCTCCACCAGCTCGCTGAGGTGCCCGTTCACGGCCAGCGGGTTGACCTGCCAGCGGGCGCTCACCAGCATCTCGGTGGTGGCGGCCCGCTGCCGCTCGTCCACGCACACCCGGGAGACGAGGCGCAGGCAGGCGGCGGCCACGTCGGGGCGGCCCGAGGCCAGGGCGTGTCCGGCGGCGTCCTGGAGCACCGGCACCACCCACGGCGCGTCCGCCCAGCCGGCGGCCACCAGATGCTCGGCGACCACGCTCGGCTCGGCGCCGTGGTCGTGCAGCACCTCGGCGGCCCGCTGGTGCAGGCCCCGCCGCTCGTCGGGTGACATGTCGCCGAGGATCGAGTGCAGGATGCGCGGGTGGCGCAGCTGGTCGGCCTCCATCAGGCCGGAGGTGCGCAGCACCCGCACCGCCGGGACCGTGGCCTCGGGCGCCACGTCGAGGAGGTGACCGAGCAGCTCGGTCGGGGCGGGCCGGTTGAGCACCGCCAGCGCCTGCGCCACCCGGCGCACCCCGGGCTCGTGCCGGTAGAGGCAGCCGAGCACGGCCTGGTCGAACGCGTCGCCGACGGTCGCGCCGGAGTCGTCGTCGCCCGTCCCGCCGCCGGCCCGCTCCTCGAGCAGCGCCCGGGTGAGCAGCGGGTTGCCGCCGGTCATGTGCACGCAGCGTTCCGCCGTCTCCCGGGCCTCGGTGGTCTCGGTGTCGCCGCCGACGAGCCGGGCGATGGCGTCCACGGTCAGCGGCGGCAGGGTGATCCGGGCGAAGTGCGGCTGGCTGAGCAACTCGGCCCGGAACAACGGGTGCGGCGGGCGCAGCGTCGACGCCTCGGCGAGCACGACCATGATCCGGGCGTGGCGCAGCCGACGGGTCACGTAGAGAAGGCAGTGCAACGAGGCCGGGTCCGCGTGGTGCACGTCGTCGACGACGAGGACCAGGGGCCCGGTGCCGGTCAGGTCGAGCAGGGTGGCGAAGAGGCCGTGCAGCAGGGGAGCCCAGGCCCGGTCGCCCTCGGCGGCCTCACCGCCGGGCTCGGGCAGGGACATGGCGAAGGTGGCGTCGCCCATCAGCTTCTCCACCCGGGCAGCCGCGTCGGGCGCCAGCCGTGCACTGTGGAGCAGCTGCCCGATCACTCCCAGGTGGAGCCCGCGCTCCGCCCGCGAGCCCGCAGCGCTCATCACCTGTCCGCCGGTGGCGGCCGCCCACTCGCCGAACGCCTCCAACAGACTGGTCTTGCCGCTCCCCACCGCGCCGGTGACCAGCGCGACGTGTCCTCGCTGCTGCTCCTCACACGCGCGGAACGCCCGCCGGAGACGGGTCGTCTGCTCCTCCTGCTGCACCAACACCAGCGTGTCAGCCCTTCTCGTACGCGGTGCGGAACCGGAACCCCGGCGCTGCCCGACACCGCTCCCCCTTGCCGGACGGCCGCCCCTCCACCGCGCCTACCGGGGGTAGGGGTGGAGCGCACCGGGCCGCCGTGCCGGATGGACCTGGAAATGTGTCGCCGGACCGCGCCGTTCAGGGGACGGTCCGTGCGACCAGGCGAGTCTGGCACCGGGGGGGTGGTGCGACAACGGGCGCGAGACCCCATCGTTTCGCGCGCAAACCTGCGGATCTTGTCCGTCATTAGGGGTTGCGCAATGCGCCGCAAGGGGTGTCGGGATTGGCCGGACGGCCGGAGATGACCACACCGTGAACGGCGGGTTTCGGTGGTACGCCTCGACGGTGCCACACCGCGGTTCTTTGGGGCAGGCCGGACGGCCGGAGTGTGACCCGATGAACAGCCGTCCGTGGTCGGTGGGCGGCGGCCGGCCGCCCGTGCCGCAGGGAGGCGGTCAGGCCGGGACGGCGAGCGCGGACGGCGCCGGTGGACGGCGGATGACGGTCAGCGGAACCGTGGTCCGCGTGGACGGCCCCCGGGTTCGCCCTGCCCGGGCGACGGCGGGTGCAGCAGGGTCGCGCCGGGCCGGTTCAGCCGCAGCCGGGCGGCCAGTTCGTTGCGCGAGTTGACGTGCAGCTTCCGGTAGATCCGGGTCAGTCGCTGTTCGATGGCGCTGACCGTCAGGAAGAGCTTCTCGGCGATCTCGCGGTTGGTGTGGCCCTGGGCGGCCAGGGTGGCCACCTGGGACTCCGCGTCGTTGAGCCCGTCCACCACCACCGCCGTGCCGGCGGGGCCCTCGGCCGAACCGGAGCCGGTGGTGGCCGTGCTGGCGCGCAGCAGCGGGATGCCGCACTCCTCGGCGAGGGCGCGGGCCGCCCGGGCCGCGACGCGGGCCTCCCGCCGGTCGCCGGCCTGCTGGTAGGCGTGGCCGAGGTCGGTCAGGTTGTGCGCCAGCTCCACCCGGTCGCCGCACTGCCGCAGCAGCCGGACGGCGCTGCGCAGGTGGCTGATCCGGTCCGGCCCGTCCTCCGTGGCGGCCAGCACCCGTAGGGCGGCGGCCCGGTAGCGCACCTGGACGGGCCGCAGCCGGGCCAACTCCTCCCGGACCAACTTCCTGGCCTGTTGGCGGCGGCCCATCCGGAGCAGCGCCCGGGCCGACTCCGTCCGCCACGGGACGAGACCCGAGAAGTCCAGTTGCCACGAGGTCATCAGCTGCCCACAGAGCTGGAAGTCGGCCAGCGCGCCCTCGGGGCTTCCCGCGGCGAGCGCGTGCGTCCCGCGGGCGTGCAGGTAGTGCAGCCCGAACGGGGTCTTGAACATCGCCGGCGGGACCGGCACCTGGAGGCAGGCGGCCGCGGCGTCGAGCTCGTCCATGAAGGTGAGGGCCCGCAGGCGGACGGCGAGCGGCATCCCGATCACCACCCCCCAGCCCTTCGGCGAGAGCTGGCCCAGCGCCTGGTCGGCCAGTTGCACGGCGCGGGGCAGGTCACCGAGCCGTCCGCTGACCAACGCCCGGAGGGCCGCGAGGGTCGCCGAGGCCGAGGGATGGCGCCGGGCGGCCGGACTGGTGCCCAGCCGGTCGCACCAGTCGCCGGCCAGGTCCAGCCGGTCTGCGTAGATCAAGGCGACGATGGCGCAGACGCTGGTCCACATGCTCGGCTCGTCGTCCGGCCCGCCGGTGGCCAGCGCCCGCTCGGCGTGCTCGACCACCGTGGCGTCGCCGCGTTCGAGCACGGCGGACAGCAGGAGGGACCCCTCGAGCCCACGCCTGACCGCGGCCAGGGTGAGCGGGTCCCGCGCGGCGGCGGTGGGTTTGGGCCGGCCGACCGTCACCCCTGGATAGAGGGTGGACATCCAGCCGGTCGTGACGAGCAGTTCGGCCGCGGAACGCGGATCCGCGCTGTCGGCCCGGTCGCTCAGGTGCTGGACGAGCTCGACGGCCTTGTCGATCTCACCGTGCCAGAGCAGGTACAGGATCGGCCCCGCCGCCTGCTGGCTGCTCAGGTGCCCGGCGCGGACGGCGGTGGCGACGCCGGTCAGGTGGGGGACCGCCGCCTGCGGGTCGAGCTGCCACTCGGCGCGGGCCAGCGCGGAGCGGATCCGCGCCCGCAGGCAGTCGCCGACGGCGCTCCGGTTCGCCCGGCGCAGGTACCGCAGGGCGGTCTCCACCTTGCCGTCGACCAAGGCCTGCTCGCCGGCGTCCAGCAGGCTCTGCGCCATCCAGGGCTCGGTCAGCTCGTCGACCTTGACCAGATGCGGCGCGACCCGTGTCGCTGGTGCGCCCTCGTCGTGCAGCAGGCAGGCCGCCTCCAGGTGCAGCCGGACGCGTTCCTCGGCGGTCATCCCGTCGAGCACCGCCTGGCCCACCGCCGGATGCCGAAACCCCGCCTCGGTGACCAGCCCGGCGCTGGTCGAGCCGTCGACGGCGCCCAGCGCGGACCGCGACCGGGCGCCGACGAGCTGGGACAGCAGGTTGCCGTGCAGGGGTTCGCCGGTCACGGCGAGCACCCGGGCGGCCTCGAGCACCGGGTGGTCGCAGCGGTACAGGCAGCTCAGCACGGCTTCCCGGAACGATTCGCCGGCGACGGGGTGGTCCGCGGGCCGGGGCGCGGCGGCCCGGTCGTCGGCGAGCGCGTGCACCAGCAGCGGGCTGCCGCCGCTGATCCGGTGGCTCTCCTCGGCGATGGTCCGGGCGACCGGGACGCCGAGGCGGTGGGCGAGCACCTGGAACGTCCCCTCGACGGTGAGCAGCGGAAGCCGGATGCGGTGCAGCCTCGCGGGTTGCATCAGCTCGGTGTAGACCTCGGGGCGCCAGGGCCTGGTGCGCGGCGCCTCGGTCAGCAGCACCAGCACGGGCAGGCCGGCGATCCGCCGGGCGATGTAGTCGAGGCACCGCAGCGACGCCACGTCGGCGTGGTGGACGTCGTCGACCGCGATGACGAGCGGGCCGCGCGTGGTCAGCTCGAGCAGGGCCCCGCCGATCGCGGCGGTGCTGCGGGCCGTGTCCTCGTGGTCGGCGCCGTCGACGTCGGCCCAGGCGAGGGAGCCCGCGTCCAGCAGCCGCCCGACCCGGGCCCGGTCGTCCGGACTCAACGCCGCGGCCCGGACGAGTTGGCGGACGACCTCCAACGGGACGGTGCGTTCGGCGCGGGACGCGCTCGCGCCGAGGACGCCCGCCCCGGCCTCGCCGGCCCGCCGGGCGAAGGTCTGCAACAGCGCGGTCTTGCCGGAGCCGACCGGGCCGGTGAGCACGGTCACCGTCCGGCCGGTGGGGGCGCCGCCGGTGGCGATCAGGTCCGCGAGCCGGCGCTCCAGCAGGTCGAGCTGGCACGACCGCTCGGTCAGTTCCATCGACGCGGCCCCCGGTGGAGCGGGCGGCCCGCGGTCACCGGGCACGCCACCTGCCCTGCGCGGCCCTGGAGCTCGACGAAATCGGAGACCGGCAATTCTCGACCCATTCCAGTTTTGGTTATATAGATCGCCGTCGAGGAGCGACGGGCAACCATCGACCGACTTGACCGACTGGCGGCTCCGACTTGCAGCCCACCAGTGCCGGCGATAATTCCCCAGCCCCCTCTTGGCCGGTCTCCCCCTATCGACCGCCGTGATGGTGGGAGTATGGCAGTTCGGCAATTGGGCGGCAAGCCGAGGTTTGTAAAGGATAGGCAAACATCGGTTCGGGTGTCCCTGCCGCCGTCATCACGCGTCGGGTGCGCAGTCCACAACGGAAAGTCGCCACCTGGTCCCGTAACGTGACCAGGTGTTGCGCCGGTCGTCGAGGTTGCTTTTCATGGCGATGTCGGCCATTGGTTGTCGCGCCTCCCCGTGCTAGGTGTGCGCGAGCCGCCCGCAGGGCCGCGAGCGAGCATTCGTCCCCGCCCGGCCCGGCGGGCCGTGTCGTCGTGCCGCTCGGGACCTGTCCGGTCGGTCGTCGGAGGGGCGGGCGGAAGCCGGCGCCGGTCGGTGTGGGCAGTTCAGCCTGGTGATGACGGCCGGGCGGGGCGAGCGTCCGCCCCGCCCGGCCGGTTCTCACGGCGGCGCGTGGCGCCCGGCGCTCAGGGTGCTGGTCGCGTCGCCGGTCGGTGGTCGGCCCGCTCGTCCCGGTCCGGTTTTCCGCGAGGTGCCGGATGCCTGGTGGGCCGGGGGAAACTGTGAGAATTCCTCTGTTTGCTGCGAGGTAATGCGTCCCCCGCCTGCTGGCGTGACCCCTCCGGTGGTCGCGTCGGCCGGACGGGAAGGGGCTTGCGTCGCGGCATCGTCCCAGGCATGCCCGATTCGGACCTTTGGGAACATTAAGCGATTATGTTGTTAAAAATGAATTATGCGCCCAGCGGTCGTCGGGAGCCGGTGCCGCCGTGCGTGCCGGGCCTGTTGAAAATTGAAAGAGTTTGGCTCGTGGAATTGATTTCCCGTCGCTCCGTCCGGTGGCCGGCCGACAATTCCGACGTCAATGCGGCTCCATTGTTCACCGCTCCTGCCGGACGGAATTCTCTCCACAGTGTCGCCCGGGAACCAGAACGCCCCGACCGCCGGTCGCCCAAGGCGACGCCACCTCGCGTCCTACCTGGCCCGCCGTCCCCGGGCAGGGGACCTGGCCGGGTGGCTAGGGGTTGTGCCGGACCATTGCGCAGCCTAATTTCGGGACACCCCGCGTCGATGGCGGGATGGCCGGATATGGGGCTGCTCGAACCCCATGACGTGAAGGGTCCTGTGGCCGTCGTGATGCCCCAGTCGCTGCCGCGACTCGCCCACGTCCCTGGCAGGGGATAACGGGGATGACACTGCTGCCGGCGCTGCGGGGATCGGGCGCGGACCGGGCCGATGCGGTCAGGATGGCCGGCGGCACGCTCTCCAGCGAGGCATTGCTCGGCTGCGTCACCGCGGTCGCCGACCGGATCAGGGGCGCGGGCGTGGTCGCGGTCGACGCCACGCCGACCCTGGAGACGGTCGTGGGCATGCTCGGCGCCGTCCACGCGGGCGTTCCGCTCGTGCCACTACCGCCCGGCGTCGGGCAGTGCGAGCGGAACCGCATCCTGCGGCAGTCCGGGACGACGGTTGTCCTCGGAGCGCGCCCGCCCGGCGGCGACCGGCTGCCCACGGTTCCCGTCGACCTGCGCCAGCGTTCCTCGACGCACCATCCCGAGCCCGAGCCGGGCGCCGACGCGGTCATCCTCTACACCGGAGGAGCCGCTGGGCCGCCGCGCGGGGTGCGCATCTCGCGTCGCGCCATCGCCGCCGACCTCGACCTGCTGGCCGCCGCCTGGTGCTGGAGTGGGGACGACGTCGTGGTCCAGGGCGCGCCGCTGTTCCGGGCGTACGGCCTGGTCGTCGGTCTGCTCGGCGCGCTGCGGGTCGGCAGCCGCCTCGTCCACCTCGACCGGAACGCCTGCGCGGGGCCGGCCGGCACCATGTACCTGGCGCTGCCCGCGCAGTGGGGGAGAATCGCGCGGGACGGCCCGTTGGCCCGGTCGCTGGCCGCGGCGCGGATCCTGATCTCCGCGGACGCCCCGTTGGCCGCCGCCGTGGCCGAGCGGCTGCGGCTGCTCACCTCGCACGCACCGGTTCAGGCATACGGTACGACCGAGACCCTCATCGCGCTGACCGGTAGGGCCGGCGACCCGCCGGTCGACGGAGCCGTCGGCACCCCCCTGCCCGGCGTGGAGACCCGGGTGCTGGACCGCGAGGACCGGCCCGTGCCGGCCGACGGCGAATCGGTGGGCGAGCTGAGCGTCTGCGGGCCGACGCTGTTCAGCGGCTACGTCGGCGGCGGCGGGCGGAGCGCGGCCGGTCCCTGGCACGCCACCGGTGACCTGGCGACCGTGGCCGCCGACGGGTCACACCGGATCATCGGCCGGCGGGGGCTCGACGTGGTGCACAGCCGGGGCCGGCGGGTGCACGCCGGCCAGGTCGAGGAGGCGTTGCTGAGCCACCCGGGCGTCCGGGACGCCGCCGTCGTCGGCACGCCGCACCACACGCTCGGCGAACAGGTCACCGCCTACGTCGTCGCCGACAACCTGACCGCGCAGGTGCTGATCGACCACGTCGGGCGGCACCTCTCGGCGGCCCAACGCCCCCGGCGGGTGCACTTCGTCGACGAGCTGCCCCGCACCGCGCTCGGCCGGATCAGGAAGTCCCTGCTGGTCGACGCCGGCTGACCCGGCCGCTTCGCACCGTGCGGCCTACTGTGCCCTGCGGCCGGTCCGCGTGCGCCGGCCGTCCCCGCCGTGGCCGGACGCTCCGGCCCGAGGCGGGCGGCGGTCAGCCCTCCACCCAGCCGTGCCGCCGGGCCAGGGCCAGCATCCGGGCGCGTACCGCAACGATCTGCGCCCCGGTCAGGTCCGGCACGGAGGTCACCAGCGCCTCGGTGGTCTCCGCGGAGAACGCCCGCTCGGAGAGCACGTCGCAGAGGCCCTCCTCGTCGTCCGCGCCGCCCGCGACCTGCCCGATCTCCCGGCTTCGCCCGCCGGCAACCGCCACACCGGCCCGGGCCGTCCCGTTCCGCTCCACTCCCGCGGGAGCGCCGACCACCCGCACCAGCACGGCCTTGGGGCCGCGGTCGGTCTCCACCGCGTCGTACTCCACCGGGACGCCGGGCGTCAACGCCCACTTGTCACCGTCCAGCATGTTCGCGTGCACGAACACGTCGTCGCTGCCGTCGTCCGGGGCGATGAACCCGTAGCCCCGCACCTCGTCGAACCGCACCACCTTGCCAGTGAGCATCGCTTTCCCGCATCCATCCGACCAATCCGCGGCCCCGCCCGTGGGCGGGGTACCCCCCCCAGACTGGCAGCCGCCCGTGCGGCCCGGCACCCGTACCCGACCCCTATGGTGCACCCTCCGGCCGGCGTCGGAGCGGTGCGGGTCGCCGCAGCACCTAACATCGGCGAGGTGATCGAGCAGATCCTGCCCTCCACCGTGGCGGTGGCCGAGTCGTTCACCGACCCCGCCGGCCTGACCCTGTTCCCCGAGGAGCAGGCGCTGGTCGCCGCATCGGTGGAGAAGCGCCGTCGGGAGTTCACCACCGTACGGCACTGTGCCCGCCGGGCGCTCGGCGAGCTGGGCTTCGCCCCGGTGCCTATCCTGTCCGGTGTCCGGGGTGCCCCGGTCTGGCCGGACGGCGTGGTCGGCAGCATGACGCACTGCGAGGGCTACCGGGCGGCCGTCCTCGGTCGTACGGCGGCGTTCGCCACCCTCGGGGTGGACGCCGAGCCCCACGCGCGGCTGCCCGACGGGGTGCTCGACGCGATCGCGCTGCCGGCCGAGCGGGCCCGCACCGCGGCGCTCAGCGCCGCCAGCCCGTCGGTCTGCTGGGACCGCCTGCTGTTCAGCGCGAAGGAGTCGGTCTACAAGGCGTGGTTTCCGCTCACCGGCCGGTGGCTGGACTTCGCCGAGGCGGACATCGTGCTCGATCCGGCCGGGACGTTCACCGCCCACCTGCTGGTGCCCGGCCCGGTGCTCGGCGGGGTGCCGGTGACCGCCTTCGCCGGCCGGTTCCTGGTCGGCCGGGGCCTGGTGGTCACCGCGATCAGCATCCCGGCGGTCGCCTGACCCGCCCGCACCGGGGTCGCCGCGGCCGACCGGTCAGTCCGCCAGCAGCCGGTTCTTCTGCACCTTCCCGAGGGCGTTGCGGGGCAGCGCGTCGACCAGGCGCACCTCGCGCGGCCGCTTGTGCGCGGACAGGTGCCGGGCCACGAAGTCCACCAGCTCCGGCCCGTCCACCCCGTCGCCCACCACGTACGCGGTGACCTGCTGGCCGAGGTCCGGGTGCGGGATCCCCACCACGGCGGCCTCCCGGACTCCCGGGTGCGCGAGCAGGGCGTCCTCCACCTCGCCCGCGCCGATCCGGTAGCCGCCGCTCTTGATCAGGTCGGTGGACGCCCGCCCGACGATCCGGTGCCAGCCGTCGGGGTCGACGGTGGCGACGTCGCCCGTGCGGAACCAGCCGTCCGGGGTGCTGCTCGCCGCGTCGGCGTCCGGACGGTTGAGGTACCCGTCGAAGAGGGTGGGGCCGCTGACCTGGAGCTCGCCCATCGCCCCGTCGGCCGGCAGCGTCGCGCCCTGCTCGTCGACCAGCCGCGTCCGCACTCCGGGCAGCGGCAGCCCGACGGTGCCCGGCCGGCGTGGGCCGTCCGCCCGGGCGCTCACCGTGATCAGGGTCTCGGTCATCCCGTACCGCTCGACGACCCGGTGGCCGGTGAGCGCGGCGAGGTCCGCGAAGACCGCCGCCGGCAGCGCCGCGCTGCCCGAGACGAGCAGCCGCGCCGGGCGCAGGGCCCGCGCCGCGTCGGGGTCGGCGGCGACCCGGGACCACACCGTGGGTACGCCGAAGTACATCGAGCCCTCGGCGGCCGCGTACCGCTCCGGACGCGGCCGGCCGACGTGGTGCAGCCGGCTGCCCAGCCGCAGCGGCCCGAGCACACCGAGCACCAGCCCGTGCACGTGGAACAGCGGCAGGCCGTGGACCAGCAGGTCGTCTGGCGTCCAGGCCCAGGCGTCGGCCAGGCCGTCCAGGCACGCGGCGACCGCGCGGCGGGAGATGACCGCGCCCTTCGGCGCGCCGGTGGTGCCGCTGGTGTAGAGGATCAGCGCGGTGCGGGCCGGGTCCGGCTCGGGGTGCGTGGTGTCCGAGCGCCGGGCCAGGTCGATCGGGACGACGGCTGGGCCCATGCTGTCGGCCGGGTGCTCCGCGCCGGCCGGGACCAGCAGCGCCGTCGACCCCGAGTCGCGCAGGATGTGGTCGCGTTCCATCGGCCCGGCGTCCGGCGGCACCGGCACGACCGCCGCCCCGGCGGTCAGCGCGCCGACCACCCCGACCACCGTCTCCAGGGTCGCGGTCGCCTCGATCGCCACCCGGTCGACGCCGCGCAGCTCGTCCGCGACCGCCGCGGCCAGCCGGCGCAGCTCCACCCCGGACACCGCCCGGTCGTCGACGCGGACCGCGTCCGGACGCTCGTCGGTGCCTTCCGAGAGCCAGCTCAGCAGTGGCATGGCGCGACCCCTTCTCCAGCGGCTCGGGCCCGGCGTCGGATCGGCCGGGCCGTGACCCGGTGTCGGGCCGGCCGGGCCGTGACCCGGGCCGGAGCGACCGGGCGTGACCGGGCGCCGGAACCGGGGGCACGGGACGCCGGTAGGGTCGGCGGTGCGCCGGTGGATCCGGGCGGGCGTGTGCCCGGCCGGCAGGCCCGGGACGACGATCCCGACCGTAGTCGGGGCGTCCCCCGGCCTGCCACCCCTACCGGCCGGCGCGGGGCGGACGGGCGGGAGGTGGCCTCGGTGGCCGGGGAGACGACGGGACGCGGGCCGGTGCCCGCGAGCGTCCGGGCCGTGGTGCTCGACCTCGACGGGGTGCTGGTCGACAGCCTCGCCGTGGCCAGGGAGGCGTTCGCCCTCGCGTACGGGGAGGTGGTCGGCGACGGCGTCGCCCCGGTCGAGGAGTACTGCCGCCATCCGGGCCGGTACCTGCCGGAGGTGCTGGAGCTGATGGGCCTGCCGGCGGCGCTGGCCGAGCCGTTCGTCCGGGAGAGCAACCGCCTCGCGCACCGGGTCACCCCCGTCGACGGGGTGCCGGAGCTGCTCGGCACGCTGCGGCGGCGGGGGATCGGCCTGGCCGTGGCGACCGGCCGCAGCGGCGTACGGGCCCGGGACCTGCTCGGCCGACTCGACCTGTTGCCGCTCGTCGACCACGTGGTGGGCTCGGACGAGGTGCCCCGGCCCAAGCCCGCACCGGACATCGTGCGGCAGGCGCTGCGGCTGCTCGGGGCCCGGCCGGCGGAGGCGCTCATGGTCGGTGACGCACCGAGCGACCTGCTCAGCGCGCGGGCGGCCGGGGTGGTCGCGGTGGCCGCGCTGTGGGGCGAGTCCGACGAGGAGGCCCTGCGCGCCGCCGGCCCCGACGTCGTGCTGACCCGGCTGGACGAGCTGCTGCCCCTCTGCCCGGCGCCCGGCCCACCCCACCGTGTCGACGGACACGCGCGGTAACCGGCCAACACCCCTGTCGCCGCGCCCGGCTGCCCGCCGAGACCCCTGTCCCCGGGTCGTATCCCGTTCGAAACCCCCGATTCGTCAACTGATCGATTGATTCGTACCTCCGTTGGACGGATGATGTCGGGCGTCGGCCGGCCTCGCGGGCGGGCTGGCGCTGGCACGTCACCGCAGCCGACGCCGCGATCAGCCGGGGGTCCCGCCCGCCCTGACGGCCGCCCGCACGTGAAGGAGGACCACGCCCATGCCGGTCATCGAAGTCGATCATCTGCAGAAACGGTACGGGGAGAAGGTCGCCGTCGCGGACGTCTCCTTCACCGTCGAACAGGGCGAGATCTTCGGCGTGCTGGGCCCCAACGGGGCGGGCAAGACCACCACGGTCGAGTGCGTGCAGGGGCTGCGTCGGCCCGACGGCGGCACGATCCGGGTGCTGGGGCTCGACCCGATCCGCGACCGCACCGAGGTGCGTCAGCGCGTCGGCGCCCAGCTCCAGGAGAGCCAACTGCCCGACAAGGTGCGGGTGTGGGAGGCGCTGGACCTGTACCGGTCCTTCTACCGCAACCGGGCCGACATCGACGAGCTGCTGACCGACCTCGGCCTGGCCGAGCAGCGCAACACCTACTTCCAGAAGCTCTCCGGCGGGCAGAAGCAGCGGTTGTCGGTGGCGTTGGCCCTGGTCGGGCGGCCCGAGGTCGCCATCCTCGACGAGCTGACCACGGGGCTCGACCCGCAGGGCCGCCGGGACACCTGGGACCTGGTCGAGCGGATCCGCGACCGGGGCGTCACCGTCGTGCTGGTCACCCACTTCATGGAGGAGGCGGAACGCCTCTGCGACCGGCTGGCGATCATCGACCAGGGGCGGGTGGTGGCGATCGACAGCCCGTCCGGCCTGCTCGACCGGGTCGGTACCGACCACCGGGTGCACTTCCGGCCCGACGAGCCGGTCGAGGACGCGCTGCTGCTCGCGTCGCCCGACGTGACCGGGGTGTCCCACTACGGCGCGGAGGTGATGGTGACCGGCACGAAGGACGTGCTCCAGTCGGTCCTGTCCGCGCTCAACGAGGCCGGCATCCGCTACACCGGGCTCCGGGTCGAGCAGCCCAGCCTCGACGACGCGTTCGTGTCCCTCACCGGCCGTGGGGGCCGGACCGCCACGCAGTCCCCGACCGACGAGAGGTCATCGTGAGCGCCCTGACGAAGCTGATCGCCGTCGAGACGAAGCTCTTCCTGCGGGAGCCGGTGTCGCTGTTCTTCGTCTTCGCCCTGCCGATCGGGCTGATGCTCGTCTTCGGGTTGCCGCAGCGCGCCGGCACGGCCGCCGACACCGGGCAGCACGCCGAGCAGACCTTCCTGCCGTCCCTCGCCCTGGCCCTGACGATCGGGATGCTCGCGCTCTTCACCCTGCCGATGGCGCTCGGCATCTACCGCGAACGCCGGGTCCTGCGCCGCCTGGCGACCACCCCGGTGCAGCCCGCCCTCCTGCTGGTGGCCCAGGTCGTGGTCAACCTCGTGATGGGTGTCCTCGGCGCCGTGGTCACCGCGATCGCCGTACGGTTCCTGCTGGACCAGCCGGCGCCGGCCAACTTTCCCGGTTTCGTGCTGGCGTTCCTGCTCGGGGTGGCCTGCCTCTTCGCCGTCGGGCTGCTGATCGCGGCGCTGGCGCCGTCCGCCCGGGCGGCGCAGTCGATCGGCCCTGCGCTGTTCTTCCCGCTGCTCTTCCTCGCCGGCGCCTGGCTGCCCCGGGACCGGATGCCGGCCGCCCTGGCCCTCATCGCCGACTACTCGCCGCTGGGCGCCACGGTGGACACCATCGGCGCGGCGTGGGCGGGTGCCAGCCCGCAGTGGGGGCAGCTGCTCGCCCTGGCCGTGACGGCCGTGCTCGGCTCCGTGTTGGCGACCCGCTTCTTCCGCTGGGAGTGAGCCGGCCGGTGGCCGGCGCCCGGGCGTGCGGAAGCATCGTCGCTGCCCAGGGCGGGTCCTAGGGGTCCGCTAAGGGTGTTCGGGCGGATGTGACCTGGATTACGTTCGCTGCGGAACGGGCGGCCGGCCACCGGAACAACGACGTTCGACCCGGAGCGTCCGTTCACCCCGGCAACGGGTGTCGTCAGACCTGTGTGGACGCGTCCGCCGGCCAGCGGCGGGCCCGTCCGAGGTGTGCGGAATGCGACGGAGGTCGTGCCATGAAGGACTTTTCGCAAGCTGATCCGGTCGCCCGGGACGTCGCCGGCGTCATCGATGCCGTCCTGGAGGGCGGCCCGGCCGATCTGCCGGCCGACCTGCGCAGTCACCGGGTGGTGCGGGCGGCGGAGAAGATCAAGGTCCGGCACTATGGAGGGTACGAGCACTTCGAGCGGGGCAGCGCCCCGGAGACGGCCGACGTGCCCGTGGTGTTCCGCTGGACCGGTCGGACCCGGATCGCCGAGTAGCGGAAGGGGGCACGAGTCGCATGAGGCCAGCGAACGACGGGCCGGGGCCCCACCTCTCGGTCAGCGACACGGCCGAGGTCGTCGCCTTCTACACGGACGTCCTCGACGCCGTCCAGCTCCAGCGGGAGTGCCTGCTCGACGGCCGCGTCCTGCAGGCGGAACTGGCCGTCGACGGGCACCGGCTGACCGTCAGCGAGTGGGCCGAGGCGGGGTCGCCGGCCGAGGGCCGGGACGACGTGCTGACCATCGAGCGGACCGACCCCGACGCGGTGCTGCGGCGGGCGCTGGCCGCCGGTGCCCGCGTCGAACCGCCGGCGGGTCCGGCGCAGCAGCCGACCCTGCGCGATCCCGCCGGCCTGTGCTGGACCGTCGTCGGGCCGCAGCCGGCGTAGGCGAACACCGCCGCCCGTCGGGCGACGTGACAGGAGGCCCACGCTCGTCCGAGCGTGGGCCTCTGCGGTGGCACGGCTGCCGCGGGAGGTCGCCGTGCGCGTCCGGGCCAGCCGGGTCGGGAGCCAGCGCTCATCGGGGGCGGGCGTTGCGCTTGCGTACGGCGAAGAAGAGCGCCGCGGCCCGGCGGACGTCGCCCGGCCGGCGCGGATCCGTGGCGACGTCGTGCAGCAGGTCCCGGTCGGCCCGGTCCGCGGCCAGCGTCATGAGCAGCGAGAAGCACTCCCGCGCGGCGTCCCGGCCGGCGGGGCGGTCCGCGCCGCCGGCCCAGTGCGTCAGCAGCGCCGCGAGCACGTCCGCCCGGAACGGGAGTGCGCCGGCCCCGCCCGTCCCGGCGCGGCCGGCGAGCAGGTGACCGGCGGCGATCGCGCCGTCCGGCTCCGCCAGGCGGTCCCGCAGGAAGGCCGGCGCGACGGCGGCCCGGCTGATCGCCTGCAACGCGACGAACCGCGTCGAACGGGTGTTCATCAGCGTCACCCACTCGTCGGGCCGCCAGTCCCGGGCCAGCGGCCCCGCCGCCAGGTATTCCACCAGGCTGGGCCAGACCGAGGCCAGGGTGTGCCGGTCGGCCCGGAAGAGGTTCGTGGCGAGCAGGATCTGCCGTACGTGGGTGGGCCAGTCGGGCAGTGCCCGCGCCGGGGGAGTCGGCGCGTGCGCCGCCGACCAGTCCACGACCGCCGCCACCGGATCGCCCCCGGTGACCGCGGCGGTCGCCGCCACCTCGACGAGTTCGGTGTGCCGCGCCACCAGCCAGGCGGCGATCGACTCGCCCTCGGGCGGGCAGCGCAGCAGCGCCTCGCAGGCGGCGTCCAGGCTGTCCCGGCCGCCGCGCAGCAGGGCGCGGACGAACTCGTCGAGCAGGGCCGCCGGGCCGGGCTGCGGGGCCGCTTCCGCCTGCCCGCCCTCCCACACCAGCACGGCGATGGTGGCGGTCAGCGGGTTGTGCACCGGGCCGGTGATGCGCTGGGCGTGGGCCCAGTCCAGGAACCCGCGCGCCGTGGCGTCGTCCGGGAACCACCGGGCGGCCAGCAGCGCGACGTCGGCGTCGGTGAAGTGCGCCAGGTGGTACGCCGCGTAGCCGTCGCTCAGCACGGCCAACTCGTCCTCGGCCAGGTGCCGCGTGGTCACCAGGAGGCGCCACGGCTTCGGCGCCGCGGCCGGGCCGGGGGAGCGGGCCAGGGTGGCGAGGCGGTTGAGCACGACGGCCCGCTCGTCCGGGTCGGCGACGGCGTCGACCCCGTCGACGCAGACCAGCCACCGCCGCCCGGGAGCGGGCGGCTGCTCCACGTCGAGCGGGGCGCCCTCCCGCGGGTACGCCTCGGCGAGCGCGGCGGGCAGCGGCTGGTGCACCAGGGCGGTGGCCGGCAGGCTCACCAGCACCGGACCGGGCGGGGACCGTCGCCGCCGGCCGCGTCCGGCGAGCCAGCGCTGCGCCGACCGGGCGCTCTCGTAGCGGACGAGCGCGGTCTTGCCGCTGCCCGGCTCACCGATCAGCAGCACGTTGCCGGCACCGGTGAGCAGGTCCGCCACGTCGACGCCGTCGCCGGCCGGGGCGAGCCGGGGCACCACCCGGCGCGGCACGTACACCTCGGACAGCGGCTTCACGTACCCGCCGAACCGGTGCGGGTGCACGATGCCGGCGTCCGCCTCCCGCTTCCAGACCGGGCTCAGCGCGGACCACCAGCCGCGCCGGTCCCGGTCCCGGGTGTACCGGCGGACGGCGAGGACCGCGCCGGCGAGCGCCAGCGTGCCGCTGACGACGCCGGCGACCTGGTTGGGGATCTCCAGGTCCATCGGCGTCAGGGCCGGCCGGCGCCGGGCCGGTCCGCCGCCAGGTGGTGGGCCCCGCATCCCTCGCAGTAGGCGCCGGTCTGCGCCTCGCCGCAGTGCCGCCACGGCGCGGGCGGGCCGGCCGGCGCGGACCGCTGCGCCGGCGGCTCCTGCGGCCCCCACCGGGAGGTGTGGTGGGACACGACCAGGGAGGACTGGGTCAGCCGGGCGTCCACGCCGGGCTTGAGGCGGACCCGGCCGCCGGCGGCGTCCAGGACGTCCACCACCCGGGCGAGCAGGACCACGTCGTCGTCGCGGCCCGCGGCGTGGGCGAGCGCCACCGCGCGGCCCAGGTGCTCCTCCGCCTCGGTGGTCCGGCCCGCCCGGGCGGCCGTCAGCCCGCGCTGGACCGCCGCCGCGTAGTCCTGCTGCCGGGTGTAGTGGGCGACGCTCTCGTTGATCTCCGAGTACCGCAGGGCGTCCTCGGTCCACTCCACGGTGATCGGCGCCTCGACCGGCTCGCCGTCCGCGTCGGCGTGGACGCTCACCCAGCCGACCCGCCGTCGCGCCCCCGGCGCCATCGCGTCGACCTCCAGGGCGACGTGGTAGTCCCGCTGGTCGTGCGGGCTCCACGCGCCGACCGGGTAGTCGGTGGTCAGCTCGCCGGCCGGCTCGCCGCGCCCCGTGAGGTCGGCGATCGCCGGGTGTACCTGCTTGACGAAGCGGACCCGGGTCAGCCCGGTGGTGCGCACCCGGAGCCGCACGTCGGCGACCCGGCGGGACATCGCGCGCGTCAGCACCGCCCGGAACTCGTCGGCGAGCCCGGCGAGGTCCTCCACCGGCACGACGGGGTTGGCTCCCAACGCCTCCGCGATGCCCAGCAGCTCCGCCGCGTCCCAGTCGTGCACGCCGTCGGCGGAGCCGATGGCGCGGCAGTCGACGGTGAAGCGCCCCACGCAGTCGTCCACCGCCGCCCGCAGGTCGGCCGGGCGCTGGGACTCGTTGCGGCCGTCGGTGAGCAGGATGACGTGCCCGATCGCGTCGGGCCGCGTGGCGAGCAGCCGGCGGGCCAGCAGCAGCCACGTGCCGATGGCGGTGCCGCCGTGCGGCGCCACGCGCCGCAGCGCGTCGCGGGCGGCGGCGCGGGTGCTCTCGTCGGCGACCGCCAGCCGCCGGTCGCGCGGGTAGACCATCGTGGCGTTGGCGGTGCCGGCCACCACCGCGAACGCGACCCCGTCCGGCAGGGCGTCGATGGCGGCGGCGGTCGCCTGCCGGGCGGCCCGCATCTTGGCCTGCGGCGCCCCCATCGAGCCCGAGGAGTCGAGCAGGATCACCTCGGCCAGGCCGTCGTGGCGGACCTCCCCCTCCTCCGGCTCCACGCCCTGCACGGTGGCGACGACGTCGACGACCGCTCCGTCGGCGGGCACGTACTCGGTGTGGTGCACGCTCAGGCGCAGCGGCAGACCGTTGGCGGGGGGCACGGGTGACCTCTTTCCGTCGGGGCCGGCGGCCGGGCTCACCACCACGTCACCGGCCGGTACGCGTTGGCAAGGTCGACGAGCGCGATCCGCTCGCGCCGGTCGGCGGTGCGCCGGGCGCGGGACCGGCAGCGGCGCTCGAACGCGCCGCGCAGGGCGTCCTCCTCCAGCGGGTGGCCGAACAGTCGCCGCCCGGCGTGGCGCCCGGCGGCCAGGTCGCAGTCCAGCGCGATCCGCAGGATGTGCGCCTCGACCTGCTCGCGTTCGTCGAACGGGGGCAGCTTGTCGACCATTGCCGCGGCGTCGAGCGCGGCGTCGAGCCGGTGCCCGTCGTCCGGCGCGTCGAGCAGGATCCGCACCGCGCAGGTCACCGCCACCGTCGAGGCCCGGGACGACTCCGGCACCTTCAGCAGGGCGTCGGCGGCGCTGCGCGCGTCGGCTGTCGCCAGCAGGCAGCGGGCCAGCCCGAAGGCCGCGCCCACCACGCCCGGGTCGGTGTCCCACACCCCCCGGTAGTGGTCGGCGGCCGTGCGCGCGTCGCCGTCGAGCTCGCAGGCCACCGCGTACGCGAGCCGGGTGGAGACCTCGCCCGGCAGCCACCCGTAGACCTGCGCGAACCGGCGGCGGGCGGTGCCGAAGTCCCGGCCCACCAGGGCCACCAGGCCGCGGTGCCACCACAGCGACCAGTCCCGCAGCTCCTCGGGGAACTCGGCGAGCAGCGGCCCCGCCTCGTCCGCCCGGCCGGCGGCGAGGTGTGCCCGGACGGCGCGGTAGGTGACCTGCGCCGTCCGCTCCGGGGCGGTCCTCAGCAGCTCGATGAGCTCCGCCGGGTCGGCCGGGCCGAGCGAGGCGAGGAAACCGGCGGCCGGGTCGGCGCCGTCGACCAGGGGCGCGGGCAGACCGAGCGTGATCTCCACGACGTCGAGCGCGTCCCCGTCGGTGTGCAGGCCGAACGCGCACGCGGAGGGACTGAACAGGGTGGACCGGGTCGGCCGCGGCACGCCGTCGCCCGCCGAGGCGACCTGCCGCCGGACCCCTCGGACCTGCTCGCGCATCTCGGCGGCGGAGGCGAACCGGTCGTCCGGCTCGGCGGCGGTGGCGCGGGCCAGCAACCGCAGGAACGGGTCGAGCCGCGCCGGCACGGGCAACCGCAGCAGGTCCTGTCCGGGCGGGATCCGGGTCACGTCGACGGACCGGGGCACCAGGGTCAGCGCCGCGAGGGTCCGGCCGACGGTGTAGAGGTCCGACCGTACGCTCGGGCCGGCCGGCCCCAGGCGTTCCACCTCCGGGGCGGTGAAGCCCGCGGTGCCCCAGGCCGGGCTCACCGTGTTGTCGATCCGGCGGGCGGCACCGAAGTCGACGAGCTTGATCGGGTCGTTGGCGCCCTGGCCGCCGACCCGCATCACGTTCTCGGGCTTCAGGTCGCAGTACAGCCAGCCCTGGTCGTGCAGGTACTCGAAGGCGTCGAGGATCTGCACGCCGTACCCGAGCGCCTGCGCCACGTCGACGGCGCAGGAACCGCCGCCCGGCCCGGCCGCGCTGCGCGCCTCCTCGAGGGTGCCCCCGTTGACGTACTCCATCACCAGGTAGCCGGCGTCCCGGTCGGACTCGGGCCGCAGCGCGTGGGTGATCGTGACGATGTGCGGGTGGTTCAGCGCGATCAGCGCCTGCCGTTCGGCGACGAACGCCGCGACGGCCTCCCGGTCCTCCGGGTTGCGCTGCCCCTTCAGCACCCGCCACGCGCCGTCCATGTCCTCGTCCCGGGCGAGGAACACCCAGCCGACCCCGCCGTTGCCCAGGCAGCCCTCGATCCGGTAGCGCCTGGCCCGCAGGTCGCCGTTGGCCAGCGGCGGGGTGAAGGAGTACCGGGTGCCGCAGTCCGGGCAGTATCCGGCGACCCGGGGCAGCCGGCGCCGGCAGGTCGTCTTCGCGCAGTAGCGGGAGTGCTCGGGGACGACCGGCTGCGACACCAGCGCCGACAGCGGGTCGTGGGGCCGGGCGGTGGGCAGCACGGCCGGCTGCTCCCACGGCCGGGACGCCGTCCGCGCCGGGCGCCGGTCGAGGTCGGGGCCGGGGCTCGGCCCCGTGCCGGTGGCGGCGCCGGACCCGGCGCACTCGTGCCCCCACAGCCGGCAGAACCCGTCGGAGTCCACCCTGCCGGGGCAGTTGCGCTCCGCGCAGCCGCGGCTGACCGCCGTCATCGCGTCCCCCCGTTCACGGCCTGCTGGTAGGCCCGGACTGCCCGGCTGGCGCCGGTCACGTCGAAGACGTCGGGGCGCAGCGCGGCCCGGGCGTCCCGGTAGCTCTCCTCGACGTCTGGATGCTCGGCCCGGCCCACGTCGGCGGCCTTCTGCCGGTACGCCTCCAGCCGCCCCGTGAGCTCCAGGTGGCACCGGCGGCGCAGCCGGCGCCGCGCGGCGTCGGTCAGCTCGACCGCCCGGTCGACGGCTTCGGACAGCGTCCCGTCGTCCCCGTCCGGCCCGGCGTCGCCGCGCAGCCACCGCCCCCGGCCCGCCGCCTCGGCGGCGGCGACCTGCTCCAGCAGCCCGTCGACCGCGAGCCCGGCCACGGGGTCGGCCCCGTCGCCCAGGCCCTCGGCGGCGACGTCCGCGGCGAGCCGTCGGAGCCGCTCCACGGAGGAGCGCAGCCGCTGCGCCCGGACCACCAGCCGGTCGCGGCCGTGCGCGTCGACGATCCGGCGGATCCGGGCCACGTGCTCGCGGGCCGCCACCACGACCTGCTCGACGGTCATCTCCTCCAGGCGGACCGGCTCGCCGGTCGCCGCGGTGAATCGGACCCGGCAGGGGCCGGCCAGCAGCCGGGCCAGCGCGTCCGCACCGGCGGGCGTGGACCGGTCGACGCCGTCGAGGTCGTCGACCAGGCGGTCCAGGGCCAGCGACAGGCAGCCGAGCCGGTGCAGCAGGTCCCGGGCCTCCTGCGCGGACGCCGCGGCGGGGCCGGTCGGCTGCCGGAAGGCATCGGTGACGAGCTGCTGCACCTCGAGCAGGCTCTCGCACACCCAGGCGTGCGCCGCCAGGGTGGCGTCGAGGCGTTCCCGGTCGGACATCAGGCGCCGCCCGTCAGTCGGTCGGCCGCGGCGTGACCGGCGGCGGGTCGGGGGGCGGCCACACCGTGGTCGGCGGCTCGGGCGACGGCATGCCCCTGTCCCGGTGCCCGGGGATCCACCGGTCGTGGGCCTGCCGCCACACCGTCGCGGTGTGCGGCGACGCCAGCACGTGGTTCACGTACGCGGCCAGCTCCCGGCCGTGGTCGAGGTGGAACGCGAAGGCGTGCGGCTCGTCGGTGAACCAGGTGCAGTCGGAGTCCTGGTGGTACGCGCAGAACTGCCGGTCGCGGCGCGGCGGCTCGGTCACCAGCATCGTGTCCGGGGCCATCTGGGCGAAGCCCAGCAGGATGTTCTCGTCGGTGCTGACGCCGTCGACCTGGCCCTGGCGCAGCATGACGAGGCAGTCGACCGAGTGGACGGCCTGCACCGGCACGAGCCGCTCGCCCGCGAGGGTGCGGTAGCTGGAGATCATCGCGAGCGAGGTCGTGTTCGCGCCGGCGCAGACCCGCTTGCCCCCGAGCTGCTCCATGCCGGCGTACTCCGGCACCCCCTCGGCGCGTTCGCGGACCAGCACGCTCTGACCGGAGTCGAGGTAGTCGTTGGAGAAGACGACCCGCCGGGCGCGTTGGCACGTCGCCGTCAGGGAGGTGGCCACGACGTCGATGTCGCCGCTCTCGATCATGGTGAAGGCCCCCTGGCCGGGCGGCACCACCTTGAAGGTGAGCCGCTCGCGCGGGTCCTCCGTCGGCCAGACGGCCCGGGCGACCGCCAGCATCAGCTCGATGTTGAAGCCCTCGAACCGCTGGGTGCGGGCGTCCCAGTGGCTCATCGTGGCGTCGGACGGGTCGACGCCCACCACCAGCTCGCCCCGGTCGAGGATCCGGGACGGCGGGGTCGGGTTCGCGGGAAGGCTGCGGCGCACCGGGCAGATCGCGTCCGCCCCGTCGGTCGTCGGGACCGTCGCCACGCCCTGCGGCCGCGCCGGGGGCGCGGGGGGCGGCGCCGTCGGCGCGGTGCACCCGGCCAGGGCGGTCAGGAGCGCGGCGAGCATCGCCCCGCGGCCACCGCGTCGCGTCGTCGGCGCACTCCGGGGCGCGTTCACTGGTACTCCAGGTAGCGCTGGCGCAGCCCGGCGACCACCCCGGCGGCGGCGAGCAGCGTGACCCAGGCGGCCGTGCCGCCGAGATGGCGTGGCGCCTCGGGCAGGTCGGCCACCATCCGGGAGACCTCCTCGTTGCGGGCGGTCAGGTCGGCGAGGAGGTGGCCCTCCGCGGTGACGAACGCCCGGCCCGCCGAACCCTCGCTGAGCACGGTGTCGACAGCGTCGCGGAACGCGTTGGGCGTCCGGCTCTGCCGGGCCGGCCAGACCGCCTCCGTCAGGGCGGTGCAGTCGATCCGGTCCCTCGGGGGCTCCTGCCCGGCGGGATCGGCGCAGAGGTCCCGCCGGTCGAAGTCGGCCTTGTGCCCCGCCGGGTCGACGCTCGCCCCGAGCCCGAGGTAGACGTCGGCGCGGCCGGCCAGCAGGGTGCCGAGTCGCTGCTGGGTGGCGCTCTGCGCGTCGATCGCCCGTTCCAGCTCGGGGAACCTCCGGTCGGCGTCCGGCCAGTGCCACCACGACGAGACCAGCATGGCCAGCACGGCCGCGGTGCCCAGCGAGGCCAGCAGCAGGCCGGCGTTCAGCCGGCGCCGGGTCCGCCGGCGCAGCCACACCTGCACCACCACCAGGGCGGCGAGGGTGCCCAGCGGCACCAGCACGGACGCGGCGAGCCACGGCCGCGCGTCGGCGCGGGCCTCGAGCAGCCGCCGGGTGTCGTAGTTCCACAGGCCCTGCGCCGCGGTGAGCAGCTCGGTGGACATGTAGTGCGACGCCTCGCGGGCGTAGGCCGAGGCGAGCACGGCGCGGGCCGCCGCGTCCTCCGCCCCGGTCTCCGCCGTCGTCTCCGCCGGCGTGCAGGGGCGGCGCTGCTCCGCGCCGGGAAGCGTGGGGAGGGGGCCGGCCACCCGCAGCGCGGCGCACACCACGTCCCGGTAGACCTTCAGCCGCGCGGCGATCGTCGCCAGCCTGGTCAGCCGGTCGGGGTCGTCGACGGCGTTGCCCATCGAGTCGGTCAGCGTGCGCTCCACCTCGTGCACCGCCGCGTCGTACGCGCCGACGAGCGAGACGCGCCGGTCCTCGGTGGGCGGGAGCAGGAAGACGGCGCTGGCGGCGACGTCGGCGTCGGCGAGGCCCTGGTAGATCTCCCGGGCGGTCGTGCTGGTGCGCACGGCGGTCTCGGCGGACCGCTCGCCGAGCGTGGTGGCGGACGCCCGGGACTGCACGGCGACGGCGGCGGTCGCGGCGAGCGCGGCGACCAGCACGGCGCCGCCGACCACGATCAGCGCCGGGGTCGTCCGCAGGGCGTCGCGGAGCCGGCCCGCGCGACGTCTCCGTCGGGTGGCCGGGGCCGACCGGTCGGCCCCGTGTCCGTCCCCCGTGTGCGGCGCCATGCACGTCCTCTCGCTCGCCGGCCCCGCCCGACGGCCCTCCTGGTGCGGGTGGCGCGGTGTCGGAAGCAGCCCCGTTCCGCCCCGCCGCGCGGCGACCACCGGCCTTGCCGGCGGCCGACGTGGTGATCGTGGGCGAGGAGGGACCAGGGTGCCAGACGAAGTCGGCCGGCGATACGGGTATGTCCGGTATCTGACCTGATCGTTCCCACGCGGCGTGCCGCGCTCGGTGCGCGTCCCGTCGCCGATCACGGACCGGGGGCGGGATCGCGTCCACGAGGGTCGACGGTCCGATCAGGACGGTGGGTCGCCGGCCCCGTCGCGGGGTGGGAAGGCCAGGGCGAGGGTGAGGTCGAGGACGGTCCCCGGATCGGTCAGCCGGTCGCCGTACAGCTCGCGGAGCTTGCCCATCCGGTAGCGCACGGTCTGCGGGTGCACGAAGAGGTCGGCGGCGACGTCGTCGCGCCGGCCGTGGTGCAGCAGCCAGGAGCGCAGCGTCTCGACGAGGCGGTCGGCGGTGGCGGACGGCAGCGACGCCAGCGGCGCCAGGACCCGGGCGCGCAGGTCGGCGATCCCCTCCGGGTCGGTGCTCAGCACCAGCTCGGCGAGGTGCTCCTCGGTGTCCAGCGCCGGACCGTCGTGGGGCGGGTGGAGGCCGAGCGACAGGGCCCGGATCGCGCGCTGGTAGGAGGCGGCGACCCGGGTCCACGGGCGGGCGGGGCCCAGCACCGCGCGCCGCCCGCGCAGCACCCGGGCGAGCTGGCGCCGCCGGTCGCCGTGCGTGTCGGGCACCAGCAGCACCGCGAGGTCCTCGCCCGCCCCGGCCGCCGGCAGGTCGTCGCCGCTCTCGAGGGTGTGCGAGGGCAGCAGCGCGAGCGCCGCCCGGAGGTTGGCCCGCGGCAGCAGGACGACGGTGAGGGTCTGCGGCGGCGGCCAGTCGGCCCGGTCGGCGCTGCGCAGCAGCGCCTCCTCGGGCTCGCCGGCGAGCAGCCGCTGGGTGAGCCGTTCCAGGTTGCGGCGCCGGGCCCGGCCCACGCTGGCCAGCTCGTCGGCGTGCCCGGCCACGCTGGCGGCGGAAAGCTCGTCGATGTACGCGAACATCAGCTCGGCGAACTCGGCGACGGTGGCTGCGGACGACCCGCCCTGCACCGTGGTGGTCGACATCTCCCGCCACGAGACGCGGGCGCCCACCCGGTACGCGGCCAGCAGCGCGTCCATGCTCCGGCCGGAGCGCGCCTCGCCGCTGCCGAGGGCGTACGCGGCCTCCAGGGCGCCGACCAGGGGCGTGCTCGGGTCGGCGCCCTGGGACCGCTCGATGAGCTGGAGGAACGTGCCGAGCGCGAGCTGCACCGCGGTCTCGATCTTCTCGCGCATCTGGCCGGTGAGGGTGCCGGAGTAGCTCGGAACCTCGGCGGTGATCGCGGTGATCGTCCACTCGGCGAGCAGCGGCAGCCGGTCGCGCAGCGCGCCCGCGACCCGCGCGTCCAGTTCGAGGCGGGCGGCGCGCCGGGTGGCCTCGGAGCGTTCCGACACGTTTGTTCCCTTCGCACAAAAAGGCTCGATCGGTTCACCTTCGCAGGCCAAGATTTTATGCCAGGCCGCCGCGACCATCGAATCATGACGACCACCGTCCCGCGCCCACCCGCGAAGGCGTCCCTGCGGGGCCGCATCCTGCGGCTGGCCGCGTCGGTCACCACCCCGCTGCTGCCCGACGACTACCTCGACCTGGTGGCCCCGCTGCGCTCGGGGGCGGACCTGCGCGGCCGGATCGTCGCCGTCCGCCCCGAGACCGCCGACGCGGCGACACTGGTGATCCGGCCGGGCCGCGACTGGCGGGGGCACACCCCCGGCCAGTACGTCCGCCTCGGCGTCGACGTCGACGGCGTGCGCCTGTGGCGGGCGTACTCGGTCACCTCGGCCCCGACCGCCCGCGGGCCCATCTCGATCACCGTCAAGGCGATCCCGGACGGCGTGGTCAGCAACCACCTCGTCCGCCGGGCGCAGCCCGGGACGCTGGTCCAGCTCGACCAGGCCCAGGGCGACTTCGTGCTGCCGGGCCGGCCGCCCGCCCGGGTGCTCTTCGTGACCGCCGGCAGCGGGGTCACCCCGGTGATGGGGATGCTGCGCTCGGGCGTGCTGGCCGGTGCCGACGTCGTCGTCGTGCACTCCGCGCCGACCCCCGCCGACTCGATCTTCGGCGCCGACCTGCGGGACCTCGCCGCGCGGGGCGCGATCCGGCTGGTGGAGCGGCACACCGACGCCGACGGGCTGCTCACCGTGGCCGACCTCGCCGGTCTCGTGCCCGACCACCTCGACCGGGAGACCTGGGCCTGCGGCCCGGTCGGCCTGCTCGACGCGCTGGCGGAGCACTGGACGGCCCAGGGGTGCGGCGAGCGGCTGCACACCGAGCGGTTCCGGCCCACCGTCATCTCGCCCGGGGAGGGCGGCACCGTCACCTTCACCCGCTCGGGGGCGACCGTGGCGGCCGACGGCGCCACCCCGCTGCTCGACGCCGGTGAGAACGCCGGGGTGCTGATGCCGTCGGGCTGCCGGATGGGCATCTGCTTCGGCTGCGTCCTGCCGCTGCGCCAGGGCGCGGTCCGCGACCTGCGCAACGGGGACCTGACCACGGCGGTGCCCGGCGACGGCGTCCTCATCCAGACCTGCGTGTCGGCCGCGGCCGGCCCCTGCGACATCGACCACTGACCGGAGTACCCGACGTGACCGTGATCCAGAACAAGCCCGTCAACCCGATCGCCCACCTGACCGCCGAGGACATCGAGACCATCGGCAAGGAACTCGACGCGATCCGCGACCGGGTGATCGCCGACCGGGGCGAGCGGGACGCCGCGTACATCCGCCGGGTCATCTCGACGCAGCGCAGGCTGGAGCTGGGCAGCCGGGTGGTGCTGCTGTTCTCGCTCTTCCCGCCGGCCTGGATCGTGGGCACCGCCGGCCTGACCGTGGCCAAGATCCTGGAGAACATGGAGATCGGCCACAACGTCCTGCACGGCCAGTGGGACTGGATGCGGGACCCGAAGATCCACTCCACCACCTGGGAGTGGGACCACGTCTCGCCGGCCGACCAGTGGAAGCACTCGCACAACGAGCTGCACCACCGGTACACGAACGTGATCGGCAAGGACAACGACCTCGGCTACGGCATCATGCGCGTCGACGAGGACCAGCGGTGGCACCCGTTCCACCTGGGCCAGCCGCTGTGGAACTTCATCAACGCCTGCTTCTTCGAGTACGGCATCGCCGCGTACGACCTGGAGCTGGGGCGCAACCTGCGCAAGGGCCGGCACAAGAAGCCGGAGTTCCGGGCCCGGGCCCGCGCGGTGGGGCGGAAGATCCGCCGCCAGGTGCTCAAGGACTACGTCCTGCACCCGCTGCTGTCCGGGCCGTCGTTCCTGCACACGCTGGCCGCGACGTTCACCGCCAACCTCCTGCGCAACCTGTGGAGCCACTCGGTGATCATGTGCGGGCACTTCCCGGAGGGCGTGGAGACCTTCTCCCGGCGCTCGATCGAGGGCGAGACGCGCGGCGAGTGGTACCTGCGGCAGATGCTCGGCTCGGCCAACATCAGCGGCAGCCGGCTGCTGCACATCATGACCGGCAATCTGTCGTACCAGATCGAGCACCACCTCTTCCCCGACCTGCCCAGCAACCGCTACCAGGAGATCGCCCCCGAGGTGCGGGCCCTGTTCGACCGGTACGGGCTGAAGTACACCACCGGCTCGCTGCCCCGGCAGGTCTTCTCCGCGTGGAAGAAGGTCTTCCGGCTGTCCCTGCCCAACCGGAAGACGCCCCGCCCGGTCGACGACCGTCCCGCCCCGGCCCTCGTCTCCGTGGGTTCCTGACCCTCCCCGACGCCGCCGCCCCCGCGCGAAACGCGCTGGGCGGCGGCGTCGGCGTGCGCGTACAGTCGGGGGCATGGAGATCAGGTGTTCCTTCGCCGCCGCGGCCGCGCGAGCTTCGCGCTCGTCGGTCGCCGCCGCCTGACCTCACCACCTCCCGCCGGCGACCGGAAACGGTCCGCCGGCGTTCTTCTCCGTCGTCCCGGCCCGCCGGTTCCCCGGCGGTGGACCCTTTCCGGCCGCCCCACCCGGAAGGCCGTCCGCCATGACGTACGACCCGATCAGCCGCACCTTCGTCGACTTCTTCCGCGAGCGCGGCCACGAACTCGTGCCCGACGGCTCGCTCGTCCCGCCGCCGGGCGACCCAGTGCTGTTCACCACCTCCGGCATGCATCCCCTGACCCCCTACCTGGAGGGCCGACCCCACCCGCTGGGCCGGCGCCTGGTGAGCGTGCAGCGCTGCCTGCGCACCACCGACCTGGACGAGGTCGGCGACTCCACCCACCTGACCGTGTTCCGGATGCTGGGTTCCTGGTCGCTCGGCGACTACGGCCTCCCGCAGAGCCTGCGCTGGGGCTACGAGCTGCTGCGCGACGGCTTCGGCGTCGACCACGACCGGCTGCACGTGACGGTCTTCGGCGGCGACGACCAGGTCGGCCCGGACGAGTCCTCGTTGCGCACCTGGGGTGAGCTGGGCCTGCCCGTGGAGCTGACCGGGCAGGAGAACTGGTGGTCCAACGGCCCCACCGGGCCGTGCGGACCCGACACGGAGATCTTCGTCTGGACGGGGGACGGGCCGCCCCGGGGCACCCCCGGCACCGACGGCCGGTGGATGGAGGTCTGGAACCACGTGCGGATGCGCTACCGCCGGCACCCGGACGGGAGCCTGACGCCGCTGCGGCAGCCCAACGTGGACACCGGGATGGGCCTCGAACGGCTGGAGATGGTGCTGCGGGGCCACCGCTCCGTCTTCGAGACCGAGGGGCTCGTGCCGTGGGTCCGCGGCGTCCGCAACGTGTGGGACCTGCGGGACGAGCCGCTGCGCCTGGTCGGCGACCACCTGCGGTCGAGCGTGGTGGTGGTCGGCGACGGCGTCCGGCCGTCGAACACGGGTCGCGGCTACGTGCTGCGCCGGCTGCTGCGCCGCGTACTCACCACCCTGTGGCGCGACGAGCCGTCCCGCAGCCTGTCCGACCTGCCCACCGGGCCGGTGCGGCACACCCTCGACGGGTTCCGGCAGGGCGTCACCGTCGAGGAGGTGCGCGAGGTGCTCTCCGGCGAGGAGCGGCGGTTCCGGGAGCTGCTGCGGCGCGGGCGCCCGGTGGTCCGGCGCCGCCGGTCCCGGGGGCCGCTGACCGACGAGGACTACCGCGACCTGCACGACACCCACGGGCTGCCGCGCGACCTCGTCGACGGGCTGCTGAGCGAGGTGGGGTGAGCCGGCCCGCCCCGGTCCCGCGTCGGGTGCGGCCGCCGGGTCACCGTGGGTTTCCCGCCTGCTCCGTTTAGCGAAGTCGACATCCGCGCGTCAATAGACCTACGTGCATGAAAATGGAGGCGAACGCCGTTTCGGCCCGTCACCGTCGATGATGGTCGTGACACGTGCCGTGGTGCCAGGATGACTCGCGTAACAAGCGTTGACGTGCTGTTACGCACCCCTTCCGCCGCGCGACCTGGAGGCGCTGTCGTGACCCGACCCTGCGGGGAGCCGTGACCGCCACCGCACGTGCCGGTCAGCACCGCCCCACCACCGTCCCCGCCCAGGTGCTGCGCGCCGCCCGGACACATCCCGACCGGCCGGCGGTCGTCGACAGCCACCGCACGCTGCGCTACCGCGACCTCGTCACCGCCGCCACGAAGCTGGCCGGGGCGCTGGCCCCGACGCTGGCCGCGGGCGACACCGACGGGCGGGTCGTCGCGGTGCTGCGGCCGCGTACCGCCGACGCCGTCGTCGGGCAGCTCGCCGCCTGGTTCTGCGGTGCCGCGTTCCTCCCGCTGGACCCGGCGCTGCCGGTGGCCCGGGTCGCCCGGATCCTCACCGACGCCGGCTGCCGCGTCGCCGTCACCGCCGAGGAGTACGCCGACCGGCTGCCCGCCGGGGTCATCCCGGTCCGCGCGGGCCGGGAGGAACACCTGCGGCTGCCCGACGCCGACGACCTGGCGTACCTCATCTCCACCTCCGGCTCCACCGGCCGGCCCAAGCAGGTCGAGGTCGCCCACCGCAGCCTGTGGACGGTCCTCGACTGGTACGCGACCGCCTTCCGCCTCGGCCCCGGCGTGCGGACCGCCGCCTTCGCCGGGCTGGCCTTCGACGCCGCCCTGCTCGACCTCTGGGCGCCGCTGATGCGCGGCGCCACGGTGCTGCTCGCCGACGAGTCGGTGGCCCGCGACCCGGAGCGGGTGGCGGCGACGGTGCGCGAGGTCGACCACTGCTTCCTCACCACCCCGCTCGCCGAGCACCTGCTGCGCGCCGGCGCCGACACCGGCCGGCTGCGCAGCCTGGCCACGGGCGGCGACCGGCTGCGCACCTGGCCACCGGCCGACTTCGGCGCCGCCGTGCACAACCTCTACGGCCCCACCGAGGCGACCATCCTGGTCACCGCCACGTCGGACCTGCGCCGGCACACCGACCGGACCGGTCCGCCGCCGATCGGACGGCCGGTCGCCGGCGCCCGGCTGGCCCTGGCCCCGACCGGCCCCGAGGACGGTGCCGAGCAGGGTGAGCTGGTCGTCGCCGGGCCGGTGCTGGCCCGTGGCTACCGGTCCGCGCCCGCCGAGACCGCCGCCGCCTTCGGCGTCACCGACGGGGAGCGGCGCTACCGCACCGGGGACGTCTGCCGGCGCGACCGCGACGGCGAGCTGCACTTCGTCGGCCGCGGCGACGGCCAGGTCAAGGTCCGCGGCCACCGGATCGAGCTGCGGGAGGTGGAGTTCGCCCTGCTCGCGATGCCCGGCGTCGGCCAGGCCGCAGCCGGCACGCTCGACCGGGACGGGCAGACGCTGCTGGTGGCCTGGGTGGTCGGCGCGGTCGACGCCGACGGCGTGCGGGACTGGCTGCGTTCCCGGCTGCCCGCCGCGATGGTGCCGCACCTCGTGGAGCGGTGCGACGCCCTGCCGCTGACCACCAACGGCAAGCTCGACCGGGCCGCGCTGCGCGCCGGCACCGCCCGGCGGCTGGCCGGCGAGCGCGGGGACGGCCGGGACGCGCCGGGGGACCGGCCGACCGAGGCCGGGACGGCGGTCGCCGAGGCGTGGCGGGCCGTGCTGGGCGCCCCGCCCCGTCCCGACGACGACTTCTTCACCGTCGGCGGCGACTCGCTGCTCGCGGTGCGGCTGAGCGCCCTGGTCCGGCAGGGCCTGCGGGTCGACGTGCGCGCCACGCTGCTCTACGAGCACCGGCGCTTCGCCGACTACCTCGCCGCCGTCGAGGCGCTGCGCGCCGCCGGGCCGGTCGCGGCGGACGGGGTCGGGGCGGCCCGGTGACCGGCACCCTGCTCAGCCGCCTGCTCGCCGCCGCCGACCGGCGGCCGGACGCGGTCGCCGTGCACGCCGAGGACGCCGTCGTCACCTGGGCCGGGCTGCGCGACCTGGCCGGCCGCTACGCCGCCGGCTACGCCGCGCGCGGTGTCGGCCCCGGCGACCGGGTCGGGGTGCTGCTGGAGCCCGGCGCGCATGCCGTCGCCGCCGCCGTCGGCGCGTTCGCGGTGCGGGCGGCGTACGTGCCGCTGGACCCGCGCCAGCCGCCGGCCCGCGTCGCCGCGCTGCTCGACGCCGCCGAACCGGCGCTCGTGGTGGCCGGGTCCGCCCCGCCCGGGCGGCCCGTCCTCGCGCCGGCCGCCGTCGGGGCCGGGCCGGCCACGCCCCTCACCGACACCGGCGAGCCGTCCGACGTGGCGTACGTGGTGCACACCTCCGGCTCGACGGGCGCGCCGAAGGCCGTGCAGGTGGAGCACGGCAACCTGGTCAACCTCCTCGCCGACCTCGACGACCGCGCGCCGGCGCCGGACGGGCACACCGGCACCTGGTGGACCCGCCCCTCCTTCGACGTCGCGGTCTGGGAGTGCTTCGCCCCGCTGGTGCGGGCCGGGACGGTGCGGGTCGTGCCGGACGGGGCGCGGCACGACGGCGCCGCGCTCGCCGGGTTCCTGGACGCGGCGGGGGCGGGCAGCGCGTACGTGCCGCCGGCGTTCCTGCCCGAGCTGCGGGCGCTGCTGCGCGCCGAGCCGGGGGCGCTGACCGGGCTGCGGCGGCTGCTGGTCGGCGTCGAGCCGATCCCGCGCCCGCTGTTGCAGGACATCGCCCGCAGCAGGCCGGCCCTGACCGTCGTCAACGGGTACGGCCCGGCCGAGGCGACCGTCTGCTGCGCCCTGTACGTGGTGCCCCGCGACGGCGCGGTGGCCGGCGAACGGACCCCGATCGGCACCGCCGTGCGGGGCACCCGGCTGCTGCTGCGCCAACCCGACGGGTCGTGCCGCCCGACGGGGACCGGCGAGGTGGTCGTCGCCGGCGCGGCGGTGGCCCGCGGCTACCTGCGGGACCCGGGCGGGGAACCGGCGTTCGGCACGGCGGCCGACGGCACGCGCAGCTACCGGACCGGCGACCTGGCGCGCACCCTGCCCGACGGCAACCTGCTCTTCCTCGGCCGCGTCGACCGGCAGGTCAAGCTCCGCGGCTTCCGGATCGAGCCGGCCGAGGTGGAGGCGGTGCTGCGCCGGCTGTCCGGCGTCCGCGACGTGGTGGTGGCGGCCCGGCGTTGGGACGAGCTCGGGGACGTGCTGGTGGCGTACGTGGCGGCGGAGCCGGGGGCCGGGCTGACCGAGCGGGCGGTACGGGACCACGCCCGCGACCGGCTCCCCGGGTACGCCGTGCCGGCGGTGGTGGCCCTGCTGCCCCGGCTGCCGCTGACCCCGCACGGCAAGTACGACCACGACCGGCTCGCCGCGCTGCCCCTGCCCGCCGCCGGCTCCCCGACCGGCCCCGGGGGCCTGGCCGACGTGCCCGGCCCGGTCGACGTGCCTGACCCGGTCGACGTGCCCGACCCGGCCGCCGTGGTGCTCGACGCCTGGCGGCGGGTGTTGCCGGCCGGGGAGATCCGGCCCGGCGACGCCTTCCTGCCGCTCGGTGGCACCTCGCTCGCCGCGGCCCGGGTGGCCGCCCGGCTGACCGAGCGCACCGGCGTGCCGGTGACCCCCGCCGACGTCCTGCGCGCCCCCGACGCGGCGGCCCTCGCCGCCCGGCTGCGCGAGGCGTCGACCGGCCGGTCGCGCGACGCCGCCGGGCGGGTCGCGTCCGGCGGTCCGGCGCTCGCGGGCGCGCCCTCGACGACGGCGACCGCAGGCGCGCCCCCGACGCCAGCGGGCGCGCGGTGCGCGCCGCTGACCCCCGAGCAGCTCGGGCTGTGGCTGCACGACGAGCTGAACCCGGGCACCGACCTCTACGTGGAGCCGGTCTGGTTCAGCACGACCAGCCCGGTGGACCGGAGCCGGCTGGCCGCCGCGCTGCGCCGGGCGGTCGCCGCCCACCCCGCGTTCGGCGCCGGGCTGCGGCTCGTCGACGGCCTGCCCGAGCTGGTGCTCGACCGGCACCCACCGACCGTGGAGACGGTCGACCTCGCCGACGGCGCCACCCTCGACGCGGCCGTGCGGGCCCGCGCCCGCCGCCCGTTCGACACGACGGCCGAGCCGCTGCTGCGCTGCGCCGTGCTCGGTTCCGGCGACCGCACCGACCTGCTGCTGGTCTGGCACCACCTGGCGGTCGACGCGTGGTCCCTGCGGCTGTTCCTGGCCGACCTGGCCCGCTGCCACGACGACCCGGCCTGGTCGCCCCCGTCGCCCGCCACCACGCTGTGCGACCTGAACCTGCGCCGGTCGGCCCGGGTCGCCGACGCCGCCGCCCGGGAGGCCGTCCGCGCCACCGCCGCCCGGGTGCGCGGGATCGCCGAGCCGGCCCCGGTACCCGGCGGCACCGGCCGGACCGTGGTGACCCGTCCGGTGCGCGCCACGGCCCGGGCGCTGACCCGGGCGGGCGACGGCACCGCGACCGAACTGGCCGCCGCCGCGTACGCGCGGGCGCTCGGCGCGCTGCTCGACCGGGACGCGGTGGTCGTCGGCTGCGCCACCACCACCCGCCGGGCCGCCGACGAGTTCGACGTCGCCGGGTACGCGGTCAACACCGTGCTGCTGCCCTGCACGGACCTACGGAAGCCCTGGCCCGACACCCTCGGCCGGGTCCGGACGGAGCTGCGTCGGGCGGTGGCCGAGCAGGCCCCGTTCCGGGAGGTGGCGGCCGAGGTGCTGCGGGGCACCGGCGCCCCGCCCGGCGCCTACCCGACCTGCTATCTCGACTCGGTGGAGGAGCCCGAGCTGGTCACCGGCCGGGTCACCTGGCGGCGGCGGGAGCTGCGCCGCTCCGCTAACCGCTTCCCGGTCTGCCTGACCCTGCGTCAGCACCCGGGTGGGGCGTTGTCCGTCCTCGTCGAGGCCGACGGGCGGGCGCTCACCCCGGACGCCGCGGCGGCGCTCGCCGCCGCCGTCACCGACCAGCTCGACGCGTACGCACAAGGAGACCCCGATGGCACGGACGATCGCGTTGCGCCAGGTCAGCGAGGGACGGTCCGGGTGCCTGCTGACGGTTGAGTTCGCCGGCGACTCCGCCGGCCCCGGCCTCGCCGCCACCCTCGCCGAAGCCGAAGCCGAAGCCGAGGCCGGAGCCGAGGCCGAGGCCGGAGCCGGAGTCGAGGCCGGAGCCGGAGTCGAGGCCGGAGCCGGAGTCGAGGCCGGTGTCGAGGCCGAGGCCGGTGTCGACGGGGCGACGGGAGCCGGGGCGGGGTGCCGGCCGGGCGGGCCCGGGCGGGGCGGCCGGCACGAGATCTGGCGGCTGGACCCGGTGACCAGCCTGGAGCTGCACCCGGGGCTGCCCGGCCACCGCGACCTGGCGGACGCCTGCGCGGCGGAGTTCCTCCGGCTGCGGCCCGCCGACGCCGGCCCGGTGACGGTCGTCGGCTACTGCAGCGCGGCGGTCTTCGCCCACCACCTGGCCCGCGCCCTCGCCGACGCCGGCGGACCACCGGTCCACCTGGTCCTAGTCGCGGCGACGGTGCCCGACGAGGAGACGGTCCGCCACGAGTACGCGGTGCTGCACCGCAAGCTCACCGGCGATCCCGCGCCGGCCGACCCGACGCCGCTGCTCGCCGACCCGGTGACCACCGTGGACCGGTTGCGCGACGAGCTGACCCGGCTCGCCAGCGCCTTCGCCACCGCCAACGGGTTCGACCCGGCCGAGGCGGAGACCGCGGCCGACGAGATCGCCGGCCGGTACCTCGCCTGGCTCTGGTTCCTGCTGGATGCCGCCGGCACCGGCCCGGCCCCGGTGCCGTGCCCGGTGGTCGAGGCGCGCGACGACGCGGAGGCGCTCGGCCTGCTGCGGGTGTGGGCCGTTGACGGGCAGACCGTCGGCACCGGCGGAGACACCCGGGGACGAGCTGACGGGAACGGAACACGCGACCGGGGGGCCGCGATGACGGGACGACGGGGGCCGCGATGACGGAACGACGGGGGACGCGATGACGACGGACGGACGACGTGACCGGGGGACGCGATGACGACGGACGGGACGCGTGACGGGGGCAGCCCGGTCGCGGAGGTCGTGGCGGACGCCTGGCGCGCGGCGCTGCGGGCCGACCACGTGACGGCGGAGGACAACTTCTTCGTGCTCGGTGGCGACTCCCTGGTGGCTGCCCGGATGGCAGCCCGGCTGCGCGCCGCCCTCGACGTGCGGGTGCCGCTGGCCGCCGTCTTCGAGCATCCCACGCTGGGCGAGTTCACCGCCGCGCTGCGCGCCGAGCACGGTCCCGCCGTGGACGAGGCCGCCGCGCTCTACCTCAGCGTGCTGGCCTGCTCGGACGCCGAGGCCGAGACGATGCTCGGGCGTCTCGATGACTGATGTGCTCTCGCCGCGCCAGGCCGCGCTGCTCGCCGCCCTGCGCGCCCGGCGCGCCGCTACCGCCGACGGGGACGCGGTCGTCCCCGGCGCGGACGCGATCATCCCCGGCGGGGGGGCCGCCGGCCGCGTCGCCTCCGCCGGGCAGCGGCAGATGTGGTACCTGGCGCAGGCCGACCCGGGCGACCCGGCGTACCTGGCGCCGGTGGCGTGGCGGCTGCGCGGCCCGCTGGACCTGCCCGCCCTGAGCGCGGCGCTGGACGCGGTGGTCGCCCGGCACGAGCCGCTGCGCACCACGCTGACCGCCGAGGGCGACCAGGTGGTGCCGGTGGTCGCCGAGCCGCCGACCGGACTGCTGGCCGTGCTGGACCTGACCGGGCTGGCCGCGTCCGCGCGGGAGGACGAGCTGGCCGCCCGCCTCGCCGCCGAGGCGGCCACCCCGATCGACCTGGGCGGCGGCCCGGTGCTGCGGGCCCGCCTGCTGCGCCTCGCCGACACCGACCACGTGCTGGTGCTGACCGCGCACCACGCGGCGGTGGACGAGTGGTCGCTGCGGATCGTCGCCGACGAACTCTCCGAGGCGTACGCCGCCCGGCTCGCCGGCCGGTCCGCCGAGCTGCCGGCGCTGCCCGTCACGTACGGCGACTACGCGCGGTGGCAGCGGCGGTGGCTGGCCGGGCCGGAGGCGGAGGCGCAGCGGTGCTGGTGGCGGGAGCGGCTCGCGGGCGCGCCGCCGGTGCTGGAGCTGCCCACCACCGGCCCCCGGCCCGCCGCGCCGTCGCAGGCCGGCGCCACCGCCGCGTTCCCGCTGGGCGTCCCGCCCGAGGCGCTGCGGGCGCTGTGCCTGCGGCTCAACGTCACGCCGTACCTGCTGCTGCTCGCCGCGTTCCAGGTGCTGCTGGCCCGGTGGACCGGCCGGTACGACGTGCCTGTCGGCACCCCGGTGGCCAACCGCGGCCGCACGGAGACGGAGCCGCTGGTCGGCCTGTTCGTCAACACCGTGGTGATCCGGACCGACCTGACCGACGACCCGACCTTCGCCACCTGCGTCGCCCGGGTCCGGGCCGAGGTGCTGGCCGCCCGGGAGCGGCAGGAGCTGCCCTTCGGAAGCGTGGTCGAGGCGGTGTGCCCGGCCCGGCACGCCGGGCGCAGCCCGCTGTTCCAGGTGATGTTCGTGCACGCCGACGCGCCCGCGCCGCTGCGGCTGCCCGGGATCGACGCGACCTGCGTCGAGGTGCCGACCCACACCGCGAAGTTCGACCTGACCGTGGCCGTACGCCCCGGCGCGGACGGGCTCGACGCCGTGGTCGAGTACCGCACCGACCTGTTCGACGCGGCGACCGTGGCGCGGCTCGCCGGACACTTCCGGACCCTGCTGGCCGACCTGCTCGCCGACCCCGACGTCCGGATCCGCGACGCCCGGCTGCTCGCCGCCGAGGAACGCCGACGGATGCTGGTGGACTGGAACGACACCGCCACCGCCGCGCCGCCGGACGACCGCGTCCACGCGCTGGTCGGCCGGTGGGCCCGGGAACTGCCGGACGCCCCGGCAGTCGCCGACGACGCGCGCACCCTGAGCTACGGGGAACTCGACGCCCGCGCCGACGCGCTGGCCGCGACGCTGCGCGCCGAGGGGATCGGCGCGGGCGACCTCGTCGGCGTCCTGCTGGAGCGGTCCGCCGCGCTGCCGGTGGCGCTCCTCGCGGCGCTCAAGGCCGGGGCCGCGTACGTGCCGCTGGACCCGACCCACCCGCCGGCCCGGCTCGGGCACCTCCTGGCCGACACCGGCGCGCCGGTGGTGCTGACCTCCGCGCCGCTGCGGCACCGGCTCCCCGCGGGGGAGGCCCGGCCGGTCGAGGTCGGCCTCGACGCGGCGCCGCCGACCGGGACGGCCCCGGTGTCCGCGCGGACCGGCCCGGACGACCTCGCCTACGTCATGCACACCTCCGGCTCGACGGGCCGCCCGAAGGGCGTGATGGTGACCCATCGGGGCGTGGTGAACTACCTGCGCTGGGCGGGCGCCGCGTACCGGCTGGGCCCGGGCGACGAGGTGCCGGTGCACTCCTCGATCGGCTTCGACCTGACGGTGACCAGCCTGCTGGTGCCGCTGGCCGCCGGCGCGACCGTCCGGCTGCTCCCCGACGACCTCGGGCCGGCGGGGCTCGGCGAGGCGCTGCGCGCACGGCGCACGCCGTACGGGCTGGTCAAGATCACCCCCGCCCAGTTGGAGATCGTCAACCGGCAGGTCGGGGCGACCGGGGCGGCGGGCCGGACCCGGGCGTTCGTCATCGGCGGGGAGAACCTGCGCGCCGACCAGGTGGCGCTGTGGCGGGACCACGCCGCCGGCACCCGGCTCGTCAACGAGTACGGCCCGACCGAGACCGTCGTCGGCTGCGCGGTGCACGAGGTCGGCCCCGACACCGCGCGGGCCGGCTCCGTGCCGATCGGCCGGCCGATCGCCAACACCACCCTGTACGTGCTGGACGACCGGCTCGACCCGGTCCCCGTCGGCGTCACCGGCGAGTTGTACGTCGGCGGCGTTGGCGTGGCCCGCGGCTACCTGAACCGGCCCGGGCTGACCGCCGACCGGTTCCTGCCCGACCCGTTCGCCGCCGAGGGCGGGCGGCGGCTCTACCGCACCGGCGACCTGGCCCGGTGGCGCGCCGACGGCGTCCTGGAGTTCCTGGGCCGCGCCGACGGGCAGGTCAAGCTGCGCGGCCACCGCATCGAGCCCGGCGAGGTGGAGGCGGCGCTGCGCCGGCTCCGGCCGGACAGCGACGTCGCCGTCGTGCTGCGCCGCGACGACCCCGACGACCCGCGGCTGGTCGCCTACCTGACCGGCGACCCGGATCCGGCCGCGCTGCGCGCCGGGCTGCGGGCGGAGCTGCCCGGACACCTGGTGCCGGCCGCGTTCGTCGGCGTCGACGCGCTGCCGCTGACCGGCAACGGCAAGCTCGACCCGGCCGCCCTCCCGCCGCCCCCGGGCGGCAGGCCGGAGCCGGCCGGGCCGGGGGCCGCGCCGGTGGCGCCGCCGGTCGGCGACGTCGCCGCGGCCGAGCGGCTCGTCGCCGAGCTGTGGCGGGAGGTGCTCGGCGTCGACCGGGTCGGCACCCGGGACAACTTCTTCGACCTGGGCGGGCACTCGCTGCGGCTGCTGGCCGTGCACCGGCTGCTGGTCGAGCGGCTCGGTCCGGTGCTCACCGTGACCGACCTGTTCCGCCACACCACCGTCGCCGCGCTGGCCGGGTTCCTCGCCGGCGTCGCCGCGCCGCCGGCTGTTTCGGCGCCGCGTGCGGCCCCGGCCGCCACGCGTACGGGGGTGCCCGGGGACGCGATCGCGGTGGTCGGGATGGCTCTCCGGTTCCCCGGCGCCCGCACCCCCGAGGAGTTCTGGCGGCTGGTCCGCGACGGCGTGGAGGCCGTCCGGGAGTTCCGCACCGAGGAACTGCTCGCCGACGGGGCCGACCCGACGCTGATCGGCGACCCGGCGTACGTGCGGCGGGGCACCGAGCTGCCCGACGTGGACCGCTTCGACGCCGAGTTCTTCGGCTTCACGCCGCGCGAGGCACAGGTGCTCGACCCGCAGCACCGGCTGCTGCTGGAGTGCGCCTGGGAGGCCCTCGAACGCGCCGGCCACGACCCGGAGGCGTACGCGGGGCAGATCGGGCTCTTCGCCGGCTCCGGCCGGGCCGACTACCTGTCGGAGCACCTGCGCGACGCGCCCGAGGAGATCCGGGCGCTCGGGGAGTACCAGCTCGCGCTGAGCAACGACAAGGACTTCCTGGCGACCCGGGCGTCGTACAAGCTGAACCTGACCGGGCCGAGCGTCAGCGTCGGCACCGCCTGCTCCACCTCCCTGGTCGCGGTGCACCTGGCCCGGCAGAGCCTGCTCGCCGGCGAGTGCGACCTGGCGCTGGCCGGCGGGGTGAGCGTCTTTCCCGCCCAGCGGCAGGGATACCTGCATCACGACGGCGGGATCTTCTCCCCGGACGGGCACTGCCGCCCGTTCGACGCCGACGCCCGCGGCACCATCGCCTCCAGCGGGGTCGGCATCGTGGTGCTGCGCCGGCTTGCCGACGCCCTCGCCGACGGCGACCTGGTGCACGCGGTGATCCGCGGCTCGGCGGTGAACAACGACGGCGCCCGCCGGGCCGGCTACTCGGCCCCCGGCGTCGCCGGCCAGGCCGAGGTGGTCAGCCGAGCCCTCACCGTGGCCGGGGTGGACCCCCGCACGGTCGGCTACGTCGAGGCGCACGGCACCGGCACCAGCCTCGGCGACCCGATCGAGGTCGCCGCGCTCACCGAGGCGTTCCGCCGCGGCACCGCCGACACCGGGTTCTGCGCGCTCGGCTCGGTCAAGGCCGCCATCGGGCACACCGACGCCGCGGCCGGGGTGGCCGGCCTGATCAAGACCGTGCTGGCGCTGCGGCACCGCACCCTGCCGCCGGTGGTCAACCTGCGCCGGCCCAACCCCGCCATCGACTTCGCCGCCAGCCCGTTCCACCTGCCGACCCGGGCCCGGCCGTGGCCGGGCGACTCCGGGCCGCGCCGGGCCGGGGTGAGTTCCTTCGGGATGGGCGGCACGAACGCCCACGTCGTGCTGGAGGAAGCCCCGCCGGCCGCCGCCGCGCCGCCGGCCGTCGCGCCGCCCGCCGGTCCGCACCTGCTGGTGCTCTCCGCGCGTACGCCCGCCGCGCTGGACCGGGCCACCGACGCGCTGCGCGCGCACCTCGACGCGTACCCCGCGCTGCCGCTGGCGGACGTGGCCGCGGGCCTGGGCCGGCGGCGGCAGATGGCGCACCGGCGGGCCGTCGTCTGCGCCGACCGGGCCGACGCCCTCGACGCGCTCGGCGACCCGGCGCGGCTGCTCACCGCCGCGACCGACGGCGACGCCGGCCTGGCCTTCGTCTTCCCGGGCCACGGCGCGCAGCACGTCGGCATGGGCGCCGGCCTGTACCGGGCCGAGCCCGGCTACCGGGCGGTCGTGGACCACTGCGCGGAACTGCTGCGCGAGCCGCTCGGGGTGGACCTGCGGGCGGTGCTCGACCCCGCGCCCGCCGACCGGGCCGAGGCGGAGCGCCTGCTCGCCGAGCCCCGGATCAACCAGCCGGCGCTCTTCGTCACCGAGTACGCGCTGGCCCGGCTGCTGGTCGAGCGGGGCCTGCGCCCCGAGGCGGTGGCCGGGCACAGCCTCGGCGAGTACGTCGCCGCGTGCCTGGCCGGCGTGTTCGTCCTCGCGGACGCGCTGCGGCTGGTGTGCGCCCGCAGCCGCCTCGCCCAGGGCACCGAGCCGGGCGCGATGCTCGCCGTCGCCCTGCCGGAGTCCGAGGTCGGCGCGCTGCTCGGCGACGACCTGGCGCTCGCCGCGGTCAACGCGCCCGGCCTGTGCGTGGTGTCCGGCCGGCCCGACACCGTCGCCGCCCTGCGCCGGCGGCTCGACCGCGACGGGGTCGAGACCCGCCCGCTGCACGCCGACCGGGCCTTCCACTCCGCGCTGCTCGACCCGGTGCTCGACGACTTCCGCACCGAGGCGCGGCAGGTCGGTTATGCCGAGCCGACGACGACGTTCCTGTCGAACGTCACCGGCGCCGCCGTGGGGCCCGGGGAGGTCACCGACCCGGAGTACTGGGTGCGGCACCTGCGCGGCACGGTCCGCTTCGCCGACTGCGCCGCGCTGCTGGCCGAGCGGGGCCTGGTCGTCGCCGAGGTCGGCCCCGGGCACACCCTCGGCGGGCTGCTGCGCCAGGGCGGCGCGCGGCCCGAGCGCGTGGTGCAGGTCATGCGCCACGTCCGCGCCGACGCCGACGACCACCGCGTGGCGCTCGACGCCGTGGGCCGGCTCTGGCTCGCCGGCGTACGCGTCGACTGGTCCGCCTTCCACCCCGGGCCGCACCGCCGGGTGGAACTGCCCACCTACCCGTTCGAGCGGCAGCGGCACTGGGTCGACCGCGGCGTCCCCGCCCCGCGCCCTGCCCCGCCGCCCGGCGCGGAACCCGCCGTGCCGCCGTCCGGGGCGGATCCCGTCGTGCGACCCGGGGCGGAGCCCGCGTCGTCGTCCGGCTCGGCGGCTGCGTCCCCTGGGGACGGCGGCGGCGTCCCGTCCGGCGTGGACTCGCCGGAGCGGGGCAACCGGCCGGCACTGACCACCGCCTACCTCGCCCCCCGCACCGCCGCGGAGCGGGCGGTGGCGGAGATCTGGTCCGAGCTGCTCGGCGTCGCGCCGGTCGGCGCGCACGACGACTTCTTCGCCCTCGGCGGCCACTCGTTGCTCGCCACCCAGGTCGTCGCCCGGGTGCGCGCCCGGCTCGGGGTGGCGCTGCCGATCGAGGCGGTGTTCGCCCGGCCCACCGTCGCCGGGGTCGCCGCCGCCCTGCCGGCCGCGCCGGAGCCGGCGGTGCCGCCGATCCCGCGCGCCATCGACCCCGGGCCCGCCCCGGTCTCCTCCGGGCAGCGCCGGCTGTGGTTCCTGGAGCAGGTGCACGACCAGGTCGCGTACGCGGTGCTCACCGCCCTGCGGCTGCACGGCGACCTGCGGGTCGACGTGCTCGCCGCCGCGCTGACCGAGGTGGTGCGTCGGCACGAGGTGCTGCGCACCGTGGTCCGGCCGGGCCCCGACGGCGGGGACCCGGTGCAGGTGGTGCTGCCCGCCGCACCGGTCGACCTGCCGGTGGTCGACCTGGCCGCCGAGGGCGCCGACGACGCGGACCTCGCCGAGCGGGAGCGCGTGGCGCTGGTCGCCGAGGCCCGCCGGCCGTACGACCTGGAACGGGGGCCGCTGTTCCGGCCCGTCCTGTTCCGCTCCGGGCCGGGCCGGCACGTGCTCTGCCTCGCGATGCACCACATCGTCTCCGACGGCTGGTCGCTCGGGGTGATCCGGGCCGACCTGGGCGCCCTCTACGACGCCCTCGCCGCCGACCTGCCCTCACCCCTGCCCGACCTGCCGGTCCAGTACGCCGACTACGCCCGCTGGCAGCGGGACCGGGCCGCCGCGGACTCCGCCGACCTGGCGTACTGGACCGAGCGGCTGGCCGGCGCGACGGGCGCCCTGGAACTGCCCACCGACCGGCCCCGGCCGCCGGTGCAGACCTTCGACGGGGCGGTGGCCCGGCTGACCCTGCCGCCGGCGCTGACCGAGCGGGTACGCGACCTTGGCCAGCGGCACGGCGCCACCCTCTACATGACGGTGCTCGCCGCCGTGCAGGCGCTGCTGTTCCGCTACACCGGGCAGCGCGACATCTGCGTCGGCTCCCCGGTCGCCGGCCGGGTCCGCGCCGAGCTGGAGCCGATGGTCGGCTTCTTCCTCAACAGCATCGTGCTGCGCACCACCCTGGACGGCGACTGGAGCGTCGCCCGGCTGCTCGACGAGACCCGCCGCACCGCCCTGGCCGCGTACGACCACCAGGAGACGCCCTTCGAGCGGGTCGTCAACGCCCTCGACGTGCCCCGGGACCTCAGCCGCAACGCCCTGTTCCAGGTGATGGTGAACCTGCTCAACCTGCCCGAGCAGGACCTGGCGATGACGGGCCTGCGGGTGGAGCAGCTCACCGTCGAACCCGGCACCGCCCAGGTCGACCTCGCCCTGTACGCGTACGACCGGCCGGACGGGCTGCTCTGCTGCCTGGAGTACAACACCGCGCTGTTCGACCCGGGCACCGCCGAGCGGATGCTGGCCCACCTGGAGACGCTGCTGACCGCGTTCGTGGCGGACCCGGACGGCCGGCTCGCCGACGTGGAGATCCTGACCCCCGCCGAGCGGCACCGGCAACTAAGCGAGTGGAACGCCACGGCCGCGCCGGTCCCGGCGGTCGGGCTGGCCCGGCTGGTCGAGGAGCAGGTGGCCCGCACCCCGGACCGCCCCGCGGTCACCTTCGCGGGCCGCACTCTCAGCTACGCCGAGCTGAACGTGCGCGCCAACCGGCTGGCCCGCCGGCTGCGCCGGGTCGGCGTCGGACCGGACGTGACGGTCGCCGTGTCGATGGAACGCTCCGCCGACCTGCTGGTGGCGCTGCTCGGCGTGCTCAAGTCCGGTGGCGCGTACGTCCCGCTGGACCCGTCGTACCCGCTGGACCGGCAGCGCTGGGTGCTGGACCACAGCCGCGCGGCGGTGCTGGTCACCGAGCCGGGGCTGGCCGACCGGTTCGCGGACTTCGCCGGCCCGGTGCTGCGCGTCGACGACCCGTCCCTGGCCGTCGAGTGCGCCGCCGACCCCGCTCCGGTCACCACGCCCGCGCACCTGGCGTACGTGCTCTACACCTCCGGCTCCACCGGCCGGCCCAAGGGCGTGCGGGTCAGCCACGCCTCGGTGGTCAACCTGCTCACCGCGATGCGGCACGCGCCGGGCCTGACCGCCGACGACACCCTGGTCGCGCTGACCACCTTCGCCTTCGACATCTCCGTGCTGGAGCTGTTCCTGCCGCTGGTGGTCGGCGCCCGGGTGGTGGTCGCCGGCCGGGACGTCGGCTACGACGCCGCCGGGCTGGCCGCGCTGCTGCGCGCCGAGGGGGCCACCGTCGTGCAGGCCACCCCGGCCACCTGGCGGCTGCTGATCGCCTCCGGCTGGACCGGGATGCCGGGGCTGAGGGCGCTCTGCGGCGGCGAGGCGCTGCCCCCGCCGCTGGCCCGCGACCTGGCCGCCCGGGTCGGCGAGCTGTGGAACATGTACGGGCCGACGGAGGCCACCATCTGGGCTACCACGGCCCGGATCGCGCCGGACGCGCCCGAGGTCACCATCGGCCGGCCGATCGCCAACCTGCGGGCGTACGTGCTCGACGAGGCGCTGCGGCCGGTGCCCGTCGGGGTGGTCGGGGAGCTCTGGCTCGGCGGCGCCGGGGTGGCCCGCGACTACCTCGACCAGCCGGGCCTGACCGCCGACCGGTTCCGCCCCGACCCGTACGCCGACCGGCCGGGCGCCCGGCTCTACCGCACCGGCGACCTCGCCCGGTGGCGTCCCGACGGCACGATCGAGTGCCTCGGCCGCAACGACTCCCAGGTGAAGGTGCGCGGCCACCGCATCGAGCTGGGCGAGATCGAGGCGGCGCTGCAACGGCACCCGGCGGTGCGGGAGTCGGCCGTCGTGGTGCGTGACATCGACGGCGAGCCGGCCCTGGTCGCGTACCTCGCGCCGCGCCCCGAGCCGCCGGACGAGGGGGCCGGCCGGTGGCGGGCGTTCCTGCGCGACTGGCTGCCCGACTACATGGTCCCGACGACGTACGTGCCGCTCGACGCCCTGCCGCTGACCGACAACGGCAAGGTCGACCGCCGGGCCCTGCCGGCGCCCGAGCGCGGCGGGCCGCGCGGTGACGTCGGCGCGGCGCCGGCCACCCCGCTGCAGGCCGCCCTCGCCGAGCGCTGGGCGCAGGTGCTCGGCTACGACCGGGTCGGCATCGACGACGACTTCTTCGACCTCGGCGGGGACTCGTTCACGGCGATCCGGGCGCTCAGCGGCATCGAGCCGCCGATCAGCGTGCTGGACCTGTTCCGCCACCCGACGATCCGCGGCCTGACCGGGCACGCCGATGCCGCGGCGGGCGAGCCCGGCCGGCTGCTGCACGAGCTGACCCCGCCCCGGACGGCCGCGCCGGCGGTGACGGTGCTCTGCGTACCGTTCGCCGGGGCCGGCGCGGTGACCTACCAGTCCCTGGCCGCCGCGATGCCCGCGCACGTCGCGCTCTACGCGCTGCAACGCCCCGGGCACGACCTCAACCGCCCCGACGAGCCGGCCCTGGGCATGGCCGAGCTGGTCGAGCGGTGCGTGGCCGAGGTGACCGCCGGCATCTCCGGGCCGGTGCTGGTCTACGGCCACTGCATGGGCGGCGCCACCGCCGTCGAGCTGGGCCGGCGGCTGGAGGCGGCCGGAGTCGACGTGCGCCGGGTGGTCGTCGGCGGGCACTTCCCGGCACCCCGGCTGCCGGGCCGGTTCGCCCGCTGGTTCCGCCGCGCCTTCCCGATGGAGCGCTGGACCTCGAAGCGGCACGCGCTGGACTTCCTGCGGGCCATGGGCTTCTTCACCGACGTGCTCGACGAACGGGAGAAGGACTTCCTGATGGGGATCTTCCTGGCCGACACCCGGGTCGGCGAGGACTACTACACCGACGTCTACGCCCAGGGGCTGCCCCGGCGGCTGGCCGCCCCGATCGTCTGCGTGGTGGGCACCGGCGACCGCGCCACCGAGCTGTACGAGGAGCGCTACCTGGAGTGGGCGTACTTCTCCGACTCGGTCTGCCTGCGCACCATCGAGGGCGCGGGCCACTACTTCCAGAAGCACCAGGCCACGGAGCTGGCCGACATCATCCTGGCCGACCCGGCGGAGGCGGCAGTCGTCGCCGAGCCGGCCGACGCCGAGCCGGCCATTGTCGGGCCGGCCGTCGGGGAGGGGGTCTCCGGCGAGGTGGCGGCCCCGGCCGAGCCGTCCCGGGCGACGGGCGGTGCGCCGCCGCCCCGAACGGCTGGCCCGGTGGCCGGGACCGGGTCGTCCGCCGCGCCGCCCGGCCGGCGCGTGCCCCGGACGGGCGCCCCCGCGCCGGTTCCGCCGGCCCGCTCCGGGCTGACCACGTTCTTCCTGGTCGCGTTCGGGCAGCTCGTGTCGCTGGTCGGCACGGGGCTGACCGGGTTCGCCCTGTCGCTGTGGGTCTACCAGCGCACCGGCTCGATCTCCTGGTTCGCGCTGGCGTCGGTGCTGGCGCTGCTGCCGGCGGTGGTCCTCTCACCGATCGCCGGCGCGCTGGCCGACCGCTGGGACCGCCGGCTGATCATGGTCTGCGCCGACTCCTTCGCCGCCTGCGGCACGGTGGTCCTGGCGGTGCTGCTCTGGACCGGCCGGGCGCAGCTCTGGCACGTCTTCGCCGTGCTCACGGCCAGCGCGCTGGCCACCGCGTTCCAGCAACCGGCGTACCTCGCGGCGGTGACCCAGCTCGTGCCCAAGCGGTACTACGGCCGGGCCAACGGCCTCATCTCGCTGGGCACCGCGACCAGCACCGTGCTCGCCCCGCTGGTCGGCGGCGCGCTCGTGGTCGCGATCGGCCTTCGCGGCATCGTCCTGATCGACCTGGTCAGCTTCGCCGTCGCGGTCGGCATCACCCTCGCCGTACGCTTCCCCGACACCCTGTTCAAGCGGCGTGAGGAGTCGTTCGGACAGGAGGTCCTCGGGGGCTGGCGGTTCATCGCCCGCCGGCACGGCCTGCTCGCGATGATCGTGCTGACCGCGCTGCTCAACTACTTCTTCGCCGTCGTCGAGGTGCTGGCCACCCCGCTGACCCTCTCCTTCGGCGACCCCTCCGTGCTCGGCGTGGTGCTCGCCGCCAGCGGCGCCGGGCTGCTGCTGGGCAGCATCCTGATGGGCGTGTGGGGCGGCACGGCGCGGCGGACCACCGGCATCCTGACCGGCGTGGTGCTGCTCGGTGTCGCGATGCTGATGGTCGGGCTGCGTCCGGACCCGGTCTTCCCGGCGGTGGGCCTGTTCGGGCTGGGGCTCGCCTCGGCGCTGGTCAACACGCACTGGCTGGCCATCGTGCAGGCCAAGGTGGGGCTGGAGCTGCAGGGCCGGGTGCTCGCCACCACGCTGATGCTCTCCTGGCTGATGGTGCCCGCCGGGTTCCTCACCGCCGCCCCGCTCGCCGAGGGGGTCTTCGAGCCGCTGATGGCTACCGGCGACGGCATCGCCCGGTCGCTCGGCGCGGTGATCGGGCACGGACCCGGCCGGGGGATCGCGCTCACCGCCGTCGTCGCCGGGCTGTGCACCCTGGCGCTCGCCGCCGCCGGGTGGGCGTACCGGCCGATCCGGCGGCTGGAGGACGAACTGCCGGACGCCGACCCGGGCACGGTGATCGTCAGCGACAAGGACCGCATCCAGGAACTCGCCGACCGGCGGCTGGCCGAGCTGACCGGCGCCCGCTGACTGGTGAGGAGATGACGGTGCGCGGCGGTGGGCTCGCTCACCGGCCGGTCACCGCGCGGCCGAATCGTTCGGCGACGTCCTGGATCAGCAGGTTCGACGGGGTGCGGAAGTCGTCGAAGCGACCGTCGATCGACCGGTCGAGCAGCGGCTTGTGCCGCTCGGACGGTACGCCCGCCAAGCCGAGGAACCAGCCGAGCACCTGCCGGCAGTGCCACTCCCAGGGGCCGTCGGCACAGGTCCGGTCGACCACGACGGTGACCAGGTGCGCCACCGCCCGTTCCCAGGCGGACGGGTCGGCGCGGTCGGCGGCGATCAGCGGCAGGAACCGGTCGAAGCGCTCGGCCAGCTCCTCCAGCCACCCCCGCCACTCGACCAGCGCCTCGGTGACCACGCCGAGCGTCTGCTCGGGGTCACCCATGCTGTCGGCGGGGCAGCACCAGGCGTGGACGGGGCCGCCGCCGAAGTCCGCCTCGCCGACACCCCACCGCCAGCCCGACGCCCAGTGCCCGTAGTGGCCGACGATCGCGAAGCTCATCTCGTCGGCCCACCGCATGCCCTGCCGCTGCCCCCATTCGTGCACCTCGGGTCGGCCCGACCGGCCGGGTGGCCGGGTGGGGACAGCGGCGGCCGGCGGCAGCGACCGGACGACGGCGGGGGCGGAGACCGGATCGAACTGCTGCCGGGACGGGGCCACCTCCGCCCAGGTCAGGTGCCAGGGCACGATCTTCGGGTCATAGCTGGGGAGGTAGGGCTCGGCGTCTGGCGCGTCGGGCAACGAGGCGTCCTCCGGTGGCTCACGGTCTGATCCGCCCACCCTAGTGTCCAGCCGCGGTGCCGCCGTCAATGAGTCTTCGCCTCTTCGAACATGCAGGCAGGAGGCTCTGGCGTGGCGGTCGCTCGGGATACCCACGCTGATCACGGGCGGGAGTCTGCGGTCTTGATCATCCGTCATGTCATCGGTCGCGGCTGTTACATTTGGGTCATTGAACCCAACCCAGCCAGCCGGGTTGTTAATGTCAAACAGCCGCTCGCGGCGGCACGGCCCGAAGGGCGCATCAGCCCCCAGCGTCATCTCCCGGTGCGGTACGCGCTCGCGGCCCACGGCCGGCGACGGCGTCCGCGAGGGTCGCAGCCAGGTCTCCGTTGTCTGTAGTGTGCGGAAATGGCAAGAAGCGAGCGGCTCGCGGAGCAGCTGGACCGGCACTGGCGCAAGAACCTGCGGCCGCGGCTGGACGGTCTTACCGATGAGGAGTACCTCTGGGAGCCGGTGCGCGGTTGCTGGAGCATCCGCCCACGTGGCACGTCGGCCGCACCGATGTCGGCAGGTTCGGGGGAGTGGACGGTGGACTCCGCGTCTCCTGACCCGGTGCCGGCGCCGGTGACCACGATTGCCTGGCGGCTGGCACACGTCATCGTCTCGTGCCTGGGCTATCGGGTCGGATGGCACTTCGGCGGCCAGGACGTCGACTTCCAGACATTCGCCTACGCGGGGACCGCTGACGAGGCGCTAAAACAGCTCGATGAGATGTATGGGAGATGGAACGCGGGGGTCCGCGAACTCTCGGACGCTGAACTGGAGAATCCGCCCACGGTGGGTCCCGAGCGGTTTCCCATGAAGGGCATCGTCCTGCACGTCAACAGGGAGCTGATCCATCACGGCGCCGAGATTTCCCTGCTGCGCGACCTCTACCGCTGGCAGGACGGAGCCGTACCGCGCCGAATATGACTTTTCGGTAACCGGTGTTCGAGCTTCGGAAACTTGCGTGGACTCCGTGACGCTCCGTGGCTGCTGCCGCCGAGAGGCCTCACGATCCTTAACCGCCGTTTTGCGCAGGTAGAAGGCCCTGGCATGAGCATCCCGGGCGAGCGCCATGCCAGGGCCTTCTACCTGCATCGCCCTGACCGATGTCAAGGGGCGGCTGTTGTGGACCTCTCACTGCCCGGCCCGCCCGCGGCTCGGAGATCACCGCGTGCCGTCACGACGACCTGGTCGGCCGGCTGCGCGAGGCGGGTCTCGCGGCGATCGCCGACATCGGCTTCGTCGGCCTGGACGACGAAGCGGGCGACCCGGCGGTCATCACCGGCTACAAGAAGCCGAAGGGCAAGAAGCGCCCGTCCGCGAAAAAGCTGGTCAACCAGCTGATCGCGGCGGAACGGGCGGTGTGTGAGCACGCCTTCGCGCACCTGAAGAACTGGCGGGTGCTGACCAAGCTCCGCCTCGACGTGAAGTGGGCCACCCGGCTGGTGCGGGCGCTGATGATCCTCACCCAGCACGAGATCGCCCGCTGACCGACGATCTTCACGCCAGACAGACCCCGACGACCAGCACGAGCACGACGTCACCCGTCCACGCCACCCCCGTGACCTGCACGTTCAGGATGAACACAACTCAATGCCCGCCCTCATCTGGCGGCGCCCGCCCGGATCCGCGAGAGGTGCCGGGCTGGTACGACGCGCACGGCGCCGGGTGGTGCGCCGGCCGGCCGGATCGGTCAGGATGACCTGGGCGAGGGCACCGCCGGGCCGAGCCGCGGCCGGCGGCGCGACCGCCGCCGGAAGGAGACCTGTGTCGTCCACTCTGCTCTCCCGTCGCGACCTGCGGTTCCTGCTGCACGACTGGCTGGAGGTGACCCGGCTGACCGAGCGGCCCCGCTACGCGGAGCACTCCCGGGAGACCTTCGACGCCGTGCTGGACCTCGCCGAGCGGGTGGCCACCGAGCGGTTCGCCCCGCACAACCGGGCCGCCGACCTCACCGAGCCCACCTTCGACGGTCGGCGGGTGCACATCATCCCGCAGGTCAAGCAGGCCCTCGACGTCTTCGCCGAGACCGGCCTGCTGGCCGCCGGCATGGACGCCTCGATCGGCGGGATGCAGTTGCCGCACGTCGTGCAGGCCGCCTGCTTCGCCTGGTTCCAGGCCGCCAACATCGGCACCTCGGCCTACCCGTTCCTGACCCTCGGCAACGCCAACCTGCTGCTGGCGCACGGCAGCGCGGAGCAGATCGACACCTGGGTCCGGCCGATGGTGCAGGGCCGCTTCTTCGGCACCATGTGCCTGTCCGAGCCGCAGGCCGGCAGCTCGCTGGCCGACATCACCACCCGGGCGGAGCCGCAGGACGACGGGACGTACCGGCTGCACGGCACCAAGATGTGGATCTCCGGCGGCGACCACGAACTGTCGGAGAACATCGTCCACCTGGTGCTCGCCCGGATCCCCGGCGGCCCGCCCGGAGTGAAGGGCATCTCGCTGTTCATCGTCCCGAAGGTGCTGCTCGACGCCGACGGCGCCCCCGACGCGCGCAACGACGTGGTGCTGGTCGGCCTCAACCACAAGATGGGCTACCGGGGCACCACCAACACGGTGCTGAACTTCGGCGGGGGCGTGCACCGGCCGGGCGGGCGCCCCGGCGCGGTCGGCTACCTGGTCGGCGAGCCGCACCAGGGCCTGCCGCAGATGTTCCACCTGATGAACGAGGCCCGGATCGGGGTGGGCGCGGGCGCCACCGCCCTCGGCTACACCGGCTACCTGAAGTCGCTCACGTACGCCCGCCAGCGGCCGCAGGGCCGCCCGGCCGCCGACAAGGACCCCACCGCGCCGCAGGTGCCGATCGTCGCCCACCCCGACGTGCGGCGGATGCTGCTGGCGCAGAAGAGCTACGTGGAGGGCGCGCTGGCGCTCGTCCTCTACTGCGGACGGCTGCTCGACGAGGAGAAGACCGCGCCGGAGGCGGCGGACCGGGAACGCGCGCGCCTGCTGCTGGACGTGCTCACCCCGATCGCGAAGAGCTGGCCGTCGCAGTGGTGCCTGGCCGCCAACGACCTGGCCATCCAGGTGCACGGGGGCTACGGCTACACCCGCGACTACGACGTCGAGCAGCACTGGCGCGACAACCGGCTCAACCCGATCCACGAGGGCACCCACGGCATCCAGGCGCTGGACCTGCTGGGCCGCAAGGTGACCATGCGCGGCGGGGACGGGCTCGCACTGCTGGTCGAGACGGTCCGCGCCACGGTCACCCGGGCGTGGAAGGCCGAGGGCGAGGCCGCCGAGCTGGCCGGCCCGCTCGGCGCGGCCCTGGACCGGATCACCCTGGTCACCCGGCGGCTGTGGAGCACCGGCGACCCGGCGGCGGCGCTGGCCAACGCGAGCGTCTACCTGGAGGCGGTCGGCCACGTGGTGATCGCCTGGATGTGGCTGGAGCAGTTGCTCGTCGTCGAGGCGGCCGGCGGCCCGGGCGACGGGCCGGACGCCGACCTGCACGCCGGTAAGCGGCAGGCCGCCCGGTACTTCTTCCGCTACGAGCTGCCCCGCACCGGGCCTCAGTTCGACCTGCTGGAGAGCCTCGACCGGACCACGCTGGAGATGCGCGACGACTGGTTCTGACCGCCCCGCGCCACCGTCCGCCGCCGCACCGGCCTGCGCGTGACGGTGCGGGCCCGGTCGGCCCGCCCGTCGGCGGACCGACCGGCCCCGCCGCCTCAGCCGTCGGCGAGCAGCCGGTCGCGCACCTCGCGGCGCAGGATCTTGCCGATCTGCGAGCGGGGCAGGTCCTCGACCATGACGACCCGGCGGGGCACCTTGTACGCGGTGAGGTGCTGCCGGCACGCGGCCCGGACGGCGGCCTCGTCCAGGTCGGCCTCCTCGTGCGGCACGACCGCCGCCACCACCTCCTCGCCGCCGTGGGCGCCGGGCAGGCCGACCGCCGCGGCGTCGCGCACGCCGGGGACGCGGCGCAGCGCGTCCTCCACCTCGGACGGGTAGACGTTGAACCCGCCGGTGATGATCAGCTCCTTGATCCGGTCGACCACCGTGACGAAGCCGTCGGCGTCCGTCACCACGATGTCCCCGGTCCGCAGCCAGCCGCCGGGCAGCAGCACCGCCGCCGTCTCCTCCGGGCGGCGCCAGTAGCCGGCGAACACCTGCGGTCCCCGGACCAGCAGCTCGCCCGCCTGGCCCGGCTCGCGGTCGTGCGCGGGGTCCTCCGGGTCCACGACGCGGATCTCGGTGGACGGGAACGGCACCCCGACGGTGCCGGGACGCCGGGCGGGGGAGACCGGGTTGCCCAGCGCCACGGGGGAGGTCTCGGTCAGGCCGTAGCCCTCGACGAGCAGCCCGCCGGTGACCGACTCCCACACCTCGACCGTCGCCGGGGGCAGTGCCATGGCGCCGGAGATGGCGTACCGGGCCGAGGTGAGGTCGACGCCGCGTTCCCGGGCCGCGGTGGCGAGCTTCTCGTAGATCGGCGGGACGGCGGGCAGGAACGTCGGCGGGCGACGGCGTGCCGCCTCCAGGGTCTGGTCGAGGTCGAAGCGGGGAAACAGCACCAGCGTGGCGCCGATGCCCACCGCGAAGGTGAGGCACAGCGTCAGCCCGTACGCGTGGAACAGCGGCAGTACCGCGTAGACCGTCTCCGCGCCGTCGCGCAGGCCCGGCACCCAGGCGCGGCCCTGCGCCGCGTTGGCCCGCAGGTTGCGGTGGGTCAGGACGGCGCCCTTCGGCGTGCCGGTGGTGCCGCCGGTGTACTGCAGCAGCGCCGTGTCGTCCGGGCCGGGGGCGGGGTGCCCGGCGGCGAGCGGCGGGCCGGCGGCGACCAGGCGCTCCCAGGGCAGCGTCCCCGGCGCGGGCGCGGTCATCGCCGCGCGGGCGGCGCGCGCCCGGGGCAGCGGGAGCCGCAGTGCCCAGCGCTTGCGCCGGGGCAGCGCCCGGGTCAGGTCCACCGCGACCACGGTCTCGACCGCCGTGGCGCCGGCGGTACGGCGGACGAGGGGCGCCACCTTGTCCCAGACGACCGCGACGCGGGCGCCGTGGTCGGCGAGCTGGTGTGTGAGCTCCTGTTCGGTGTAGAGCGGGTTGTGCTCCACCACCACCGCGCCGAGGCGCAGCACGGCGTAGAAGGCCACCACGTGCTGCGGACAGTTCGGCAGCACCAGCGCCACCCGGTCGCCCCGGTCGACGCCGAGCCGCCGCAGCGCCTCCGCCGCGCGGCCGACCTGGTCGAACAGGTCGGCGTACGTGGTGGTGGCGCCGAAGAAGTCGAGGGCGACCCGGGGACCGAACCGGTGGGTGGCGTCGCGGAGCAGGTCGACCAGCGACTCGTCGCACGGCGGGATGGTCGCCGGCACGCCCGGGGCGTAGCTGCGCAGCCAGGGCCGCTCCGCACTCAGCTCCATGTCTCTCCTCCGCACCTCACGCGCCGCCGGGCCTACTTCACGGTAACCTACGGTCACGTAGGTATTGGTCGGGGTCCCCGCCGGACGGGCGCCGGCCGTAGACTCCGACGATGCGGGATCGGCGGGTGGCGGTGCTCTGGTCGGTTTTCGTCATCGTCGCCGCGGGGTCGTCCGCGCTCGTGACGCTCCGCCCGGACCGCCTCTCCGACCTGCACATCTACCGGGGCGCGCTGCTGCACCTGCACGCCGGCCGACCGCTGTACGACTTCGTCGCCGAGAACGGCGGGCCGTTCACCTACCCGCCGTTCGCGGCGCTGGTGCTCTGGCCGGTCGCCGCCGTCCCCGAGGGGGTCGCGCAGGGCATCTGGCTGGCGCTGACCTGCCTCGCGGTGGTCGCCATCGCGATCCCGGTGGGCCGCCTGCTCGCCCGCCCCGGGCCCCGGCGGGCCCTCGTCGTGCCGGCCGTCGCCTGCGCCCTGATGCTCTCCGCGCCGGTGCAGAGCAACCTCCGCTTCGGCCAGGTCAGCATCTTCATCGTGCTGCTCGCGCTGCTGGACGGCATGGGCGTCGTCCCGGCCCGACTCCGGGGCGTGCTCGTCGGGGTGGCCGCCGCGATCAAACTGACCCCGCTGCTGTTCGTCGTCTACTTCCTCGCCACCGGACGCTACCGGGACGCCGGGCGGGCCGTGGTCACCTTCCTGGGCTGCGCAGCGTTGGGGGCGGCGGTCCTGCCGGCGGCGAGCTGGACGTACTGGACCGAGGCGATGCGCGACACGGCGCGGATCGGCAACCTCGCCTCGCTCGGCAACCAGTCGGTGCACGGCATGCTGCTGCGGATCGGGCTCGACGAGGCGTCCCTGCCGCTGCTCTGGGCGGCCCTGGTGGCCGTTCTCTGCGGGGTGGCCCTGCTGCGGGCGCGGCACCTCGCCGCGCACGGGCGGCCCGGGCACGCCGCCGTGCTCGTCGGGTGCGCCACCGTCGCCGCGTCCCCGGTGTCCTGGACCCACCACCAGATCTGGCCGGTGCTGGCGGCGATGCTGCTGATCGGCGCCGAGGGGATCGCCCGGCGGGTGGCCGGCGGCGCACTGCTGGTGGCGATGGTGGTCTCGCTGGGAGTGGTGCTGGCCCCGGTCTCGACGACCCCCGGGATCCAGTTCCTCTTCGAGAACGCCCGGGCGCTCGGCGTCGGGGTGCTCTGCCTGGCCGGGTTCGGCGGGGCGGCACTGGCCGTGGCGGGCGCGGGCCGGCGACCCCGGGCGGCCCGCGGCTGGCTGCGGGTGGGCACCACCGCCGCGCTGGCCGTGGCGTTCTTCGCCGTGCAGCCGCTGCCGGCCGGTGCCGACCCGACGTTCAAGGCCTACACGCTGTCCGACGTGGACAATCCGCGCTACTTCTTCGTCTGCCGGGGCCCGGTGCAGTGCGCCGCGTACGGCACCGACGCCCCGGTGACCTTCGGCACCCGGCGCGAAAAGACCAAGGTCCGGGTCAACGGGGTGGTGTCGCCGGTGGTGGCCCGGCTGGAATACCACTCCGCCCCCGGTGGTGCGCCCCGGGTCATCCCGCTGCTGGCGGCCCATCCGGGGCCCCGGACGTTCTCGTTCCGGTCGGCGACCATGGCCCACGGCCGGCTCGTCGCCTACGCCGCCGACGGGCGACCGATCGCGACCTACGACGAGGAGTTGGCCGCCGCGCTCGACGTCACCGGCGCCCGGCGGAGTGGTGCATCGCCTGCCGCCCCTTGACCGCCGCCAGCACGACGACCGCGAGCAGCGCCACCGCGCCGATGACCACCAGCCAGCGCACCGCCTCGAGGAGCAGCCCGAGCAGGACGAGCGCGCCGGCGATGACGGCGACGACCCAGAGCATGGCCCGCATGTCTCCACCTCCCGTGACCCCGGCCGCGTCGCGCGGCCCCCGCCCTCCTTCCCGGTCCGGCCCGCACCATGCGGCGCGGACCGCCGAGACGCCTGGTCAGGTGGCCTGTCAGCGCTGGGCGACGTACACGGTGTTGGTCGACTCCCCGCCGGTCAGCGGGTTGGCGAACGGGACGACGTGGGCCCGCGCGGTACGGAACACCGCCGCGAGTGCCTCCTCGAACGCGGCGTCGGGCGGGTCGTCCGACCAGAGGGCGAACACCCCGTCCGGGTGCAGGTGGGCGGCGAGCCGGCGCAGGCCGTCCGGGGTGTAGAAGGCGGCGTGGGTGGGGTGCAGCACGTTGCGCGGCGAGTGGTCGACGTCGAGGAGCACGGCGTGGAACCGTCGTCCCGGCGCCTGCGGGTCGAAACCGGTGCCGTCGGCGACGGCGGCGAAGAAGTCGGCCCGCACGAAACGGGTCCGCGGGTCGGCGGCCAGCCCGGCGGCGAACGGCAGCAACTCGCGGCGGTGCCAGTCGATGACGTCCTCGATCGCCTCCACCACCAGCAGCGAGCCGACCCGCTCGTCGGTGAGCGCCGTGCGGGCGGTGTAGCCGAGGCCGAGGCCGCCGACGACCACGTCGAGGTCGCGCCCGGCCAGCGGGGCCAGCCCCAGCCGGGCCAGCTCGATCTCCGCGACGGGGAAGAGGCTGGACATCAGGAACTCGTCGTCGAGCTTGACCTCGTACACCTCGACGTCGAGCGACGGGTCGCGGCGCCGACGCAGGCTGATGAGGCCGATCGGGGTGTCCCGCCAGGCCAGTTCCTCGAATCGCACGCCCACGGGCCCGGATGCTACCGGGCGGCGCCCCGAGGACCGGCCACCGGCGCGCATTCCTTCCGTCCGGCCGGGTATGCGCGCTCGTCGAGGGCCGCCGACCGGGGGCCGGACAGGGAGCGCGCACTGTGGCGGAGATGCTGGCCGGACGGCTGCACGTGGCGGACCGGGTGCTGCGGATGGAGTCGGTGCCGGTGCCGGAGCCGGAGCGCGGGCAGGTGCGGATCAGGGTCGAGGCGGCGGGTGTCTGCCTGTCGGACGTGCACCTGATCGACGGCACCCTCACGCCGCTCTACCTGCCCGGCGACGTGGTGACGCTGGGCCACGAGGTAGCCGGGGTGGTCGACGCGTTCGGCGACGACGTCGAGGGGTGGGAGCCGGGCCAGCGGGTGCTGCTCCAGGCGGGGGAGCGGGACCGGCGCGGCACGGTGTTCACCCGGGGCGTGGACTACGACGGCGGCTGGGCCGAGTACGCCGTGGCCCGCGAGGACACGGTGGTGCCGATCCCGGACGACCTGCCGTTCGAGCAGGCCTGCATCATCCCGGACGCGGTCTCCACCCCCTGGGCGGCGGTGACGGACACCGGGCGTACCCGGCCCGGGGAGGCGGTCGCGGTGTGGGGCGTGGGCGGCCTGGGCGCGCACGCCGTCCAACTGCTGCGCCTGGTGGGCGCGGCCCCGGTGATCGCGGTGGAGCCGCTGGCGGCGGCGCGGGACCGGGCGATGGTGCTGGGCGCCGACGCGGCGCTCGACCCGGCCGACCCCGGGTTCCGCGACGCCGTGCTCGAGTTGACCGGCGGGCGGGGGCTCGACGTCGCGTTCGACTTCGCCGGGGTGACTCCGGTCCGGGAGCAGGCGCTGACCGTGCTCGCCCGCCGGGGCCGGCTGGTGCTCGCCGGGATCGCCAACAAGCCGGTCACGATCGCGTCGGACAGCCCGTTCAACTACTTCCAGCAGGCGCTGCTCGGCCACTACGGCTCGGAGTCCGAGCACGTCGAGCAACTGGTGTCCCTGGCCCGGCAGAAGCGGCTCGACCTGAGCGCGTCGATCAGTGACGTGCTGCCGCTGGCCGAGGCGGAGGAGGCGGTGCGGCGGGTGCACACCAAGGAGGGCAATCCCATCCGGCTGATCCTGCGTCCCTGAGCGGCGCCGGCCCGCCGGGTTGCCCGCGACTCCGCCCGCCGGTAGAGCTGGCGTCACGGCCGCACCGCCGCCCGGCCGGGTCGGTCTGCCCGGCCGCGCCGGCCGGGTCGGTCGGGCCGGTCGGGCCGGTCGGGCCGGTCGGGCCGGTCGCGTCGCCGGCGCCGGCGCGGCACACCGGCACCCATCGTCCGGTCGGGTCGGGCGCGGTGCCGGCGGTCGCGCAGCAGCGCGCCGACCGCGGCGGCGGCCACCGCTCCCGCCACGATCCAGAGCAGCGGGCTGGTCCGCACCTGCCCGGGGAGCTGCTGGCCGAGGACGAAGACGCCCATCGCCGCCACGAACCACCCGAACGCCCTGCGCAGCACGTCCTCGGGGACGTGCCCGGCGAGCCGGCCGCCGGCGAGGCTGCCGGCCACGGCGGCGGCGGTGACCGCGGCGGCCAGGCCCCAGTCGACGCCGACGGTGGACAGGTAGCCGGCCAGGCCGGCGAGGGACTTCATCGCGATGACCACGAGCGAGGTGCCGACCGCGACCGGCATCGGCAGGCCGCCGAGCAGGGCGAGGGCGGGGACGACCAGGAAGCCGCCGCCGGCGCCGACCAGGCCGGTGACCAGGCCGACCACGGCGCCGTCGAGCACCACCCGCAGCACCGGCAGCTCGTGCGGCACGGGCCGGCCGCCGCCGCGGTCGCGCCGGCCGCGGATCATGGCCGTCGCGGTGGCGAGCATCATCAGGGCGAAGCCGGCGAGCAGGACCGCGGCCGGGACGAACGCGGCGAGGCGGCCGCCGGCGTACGCGCCGGCCATGCCCGCGGCACCGAAGACCAGGCCGGTCCGCCACCGGATGCGACCCGCGCGGGCGTGGGGCAGCACGCCCACGGCGCTGGTCACCCCGACGACCAGCAGCGAGGTGGCGATCGCCTCCTTCGGTGGCAGGTCGGCGACGTAGACCAGCAGCGGTACGGCGAGGATGGAGCCGCCCCCGCCGAGCAGGCCGAGGGTGATCCCGATGAGGACGGCCAGCCCGACGGTCAGCGCGAGGCCGCCGGTCACGACCGCCGCCCGGTTGTCGACCCCGCACGCAGTTGGCCGACGACGGTGTCGAGGTCGCAGCTGGCGCCCCGGTTGTAGGGCAGCTTGCCGAGCAGCATGCCCATGGCGCAGGTGTTGGTGACGGCGGCGACGGTGAGCCCGGCGCCGATGAAGCCGGCTACCCACTTCAGGCCGGGCACGAACACCGAGCCCAGGATGCTGACGAGGACGATCGACCCGGCGACGAGCCGCACCTGTCGCTCCAGGTCCCAGCGCGGGGCGCCCTGGCTGATCGGCGCGTGGGCGGCCTGCCAGGCCGTCATGCCGCCGTTCAGGACCTTGAGGCGGGGCAGCCCGGCCCCGGAGAGGGCCTGCTCGGCCTGGGTGGCGCGGGCGCCGGAGCGGCAGATCAGCACCACGTCCTCGTCGAGGTGGCGGCGCAGTTCCTCGCGGTGCTCCTTGAGCAGGTCGAGCGGGACGTTGTAGGCACCGGGGATGTGCGCGGTCTCGAACTCCGCCGGGGTGCGCACGTCCAGCAGGCGGGGCGCGCGGCCGGAGTCGATCAGCTCGCGCAGGGCGGCGGCGTCGAGGACGGCGGGGCGGGCGTTCTCCGAAGTGCTCATTCTTCCTCATTCGGGGTGTGTCGCGCGGATTCTGGGCAGGGAGCGGCCGGCCGCGGCGGTTTCGCGGCGGCCGACCCGGGCAGGGGGTGGCCGGCCGAAGCCGCTTCGCGGGGGCCGACCGGCGCAGGGGGCTGGCCGGCCGCCGCCGTCGCGGCGGCCGGCGGCCAGGTTCAGGTCAGGCGCCGCCGACCATGGCGACGCCGGCGGCCTCGGCCCGGGCGAACGCGTCGTCGAGCACCACGACCTCGCGGCCCGCGTTCGCCAGCAGCGACGCGGCGGCGGTGGCCCGGTATCCGGAGCCGCAGTGCACCCAGACCACGCCCGGGGGCACCTCGGCGAGCCGCGTCCGCAGGTCGGGCAGGGGGATGTGCACGGCGCCCTCGACATGGCCGGCGCGCCACTCGTTGGTCATCCGGACGTCGAGCACGACGTCCGGGGCGGGCAGCCCCGCCGGGGTGTCGCCGGCGCGGGCGGCGGCCAGCGCGGGGAAGTCGGCGGTCCGCAGGTTCCGCAGCTGCCCCGGGTCGGCGGCCCACTGCTCGGCCGTCCCGGTGGCCTGGGCGGCGGGCCGGTCGATGCCGATGCGGACCAGTTCGCGCTGGGCGTCGGCGACCTGCGCCGCGGTCTCCGCGAGCAGGGTGATCGGTGCGCCCCAGTCGACGAGCCAGCCGAGCCAGGTCGACATCGGGCCGTCGAGCCCGAGGCTGACGGTGCCGGCCAGGTGTGAGGCGGCGTACGCCTTGCGGTGCCGCAGGTCGACGACCCACTGGCCGTCGGCGATCCGCTCGCGCAGCGCGGCGGCGTCGGCCCGGGCGACCGGGGTGAGGTCCACGGGCGCCGGACCGGCGAGGTTCGCCACGCCCATGTGGGCGTAGTACGCCGGGTAGGCGTCGAGCCCGGCCAGGGTCTCGGTGACGAACTCGTCGGCGGCCAGCCGCAGCACGGGGTTGGCCCGCTTCTCCCGGCCGATGGTCGACTCCGGCGCGTCGGCCTGGCTGGCCGAGCAGAAGCTGCCGAATCCGTGGGTCGGCCACACCTCGGCCCCGTCGGGCAGCAGGTCGGCCAGCCGTTTCGCCGACGCGTGCTGGTGGTGGGCGAGTTCGTGGGCGTGCTGCGCGCCGAGCAGGTCGGTGCGGCCGGTGGTGCCGAAGAGCAGCGAGCCGCCGGTGAACACCCCGACCGGCCGCCAGTCGCCGTCGTCGGCCTCGTCGAGCGCGTACGACAGGTGGTGGAAGGTGTGCCCCGGCGTGGCCACCACCCGGAGCCGCATCGCGCCGGAGACGGGCACGGTGTCGCCGTCGGCGACCGGGGTCCGGTCGAACCCCACCTCGTCGTCCGCGGCGACCAGGTAGTCGGCGCCGGTCAGCCGGGCCAGTTCCAGGCCGCCGGAGACGTAGTCGTTGTGGATGTGGGTCTCCACCACGTGGGTGATGCGCACGCCCTTGGCGCCCGCGAGGTACATGACCCGGTCGATGTCGCGCTGGGGATCGACGACGATCGCCACCCCGCCGTCGGAGGCCAGGTAACTGCGGTCGCCGAGCGAGGACGTCGCGATGACGGACACCTCAACTGCCATTGTCGTGCTCCTTGTGGGATCCATACCCCGGGGGGTATCCGACGGGCACACGTCCGCGGTTGTCGACGTGTGCGCACTGCTTACCCACCCACGTCGCTGTCACGCGACGTGGGTGGCCGTGCTCCGTGCCGGTGTGCTCAGGCCAGCGAGAGGAAGAGCTTCTCCAGCTCCTCCTCGGTCATCTCCGGCGCCTCGCCGCGCTCGCGGGCGGCGTTGCAGTGCCGCATGCCGGACGCGATGATCTTGAAACCGGCCCGGTCGATCGCCTTCGACACCGCGGCGAGCTGGGTCAGCACGTCGCGGCAGTCCTGGCCGCTCTCCATCATCTCGATGACCGCGTTGAGCTGCCCCCGGGCCCGCTTCAGGCGCGTCAGCGCGTCGCTCGTCATCTCGGGTCGAAGCTTCACCCCGCACCTCCTCGTCACCCACTATACCCCCGGGGGTACCCGACGACACCATGCTGTCCCCGGGGGGTACGACAGGTGCCAGGCCCCGGGGTGCTCCCTGGCCTGGCCTGATCAGCCCGAGCGCCTACCCCGGGGTGACGCCGGCGAAGGCGGGGGCCGTGCCGCCGCGACGCAGGGTCCTCGGGACATCGACGGAACGCTTATCCTGTGCCCCGACCGCACCACCGGAAGGGATCCCATGCCGTCGCGGCAGGACCAGCTGCACTCGTACCAGTTCACCGTCCAGCGGGCGGTCGCCGCCCTGGTGATGCGGGAGACCGACCCGGCGCAGTCGCCGTTCCGGCGGCTGGCCGGCGCGGCCCTGGCCAGCGTCCTGGTCGCGGCCATCGGCCTGGGCGGTTTCGCCCTCTACGGCCTCTTCGCTGGCGGGGGCAGCAGCTGGCGCGACCCGGGCGCCGTGATCGTCGAGAAGGAGTCCGGGGCCCGCTTCGTCTATCGGGAGCAGAAGCTGCACCCGGTGCTCAACTACGCGTCGGCCCTGCTGATCATCGGCGCGGACCGGCCGAAGACCGTGCTCGTCTCCCGCCGCGCCATCGACGGGGTGCCGCGCGGGTTGCCGCTGGGTATCGCCGACGCCCCCGACTCGCTGCCCGCGCCCGGACGATTGTCGACCGCGCCGTGGACGGTCTGCTCCGTGGCGGCCCCCGAGGACAACCGGTCGACGCCACGGTCGGCGCTGCTGATCGGCGTGGCCGGCGACGGCGGCCGGGCGCTCGGCGAGGACGCGCTGCTGCTGCGCCACCCCGACGGCGCGCTGCACCTGGTCTGGCACCAGCGTCGCTACCTGCTGCGCGACCCCAACCGGGTGTTGGCCGCCCTGGCGGCCACCCGGGCCCGGGCGGTCCCGGCGGCGCCGGCGCTGCTCAACAGCCTGCCGGCGGGCGCCGACCTGGCCCCGCTGGCCCTGCCCGCCGAGGGGGAACGCTCGGCGCGGGTGTCCGGGGCGCGGATCGGCGACGTCTACCTGGTACGCAACTCCGGTGGGGGCCGGCAGTACGCCGTCGCCTTGCGGGACGGCCTGGCGGGCATCACCGAGTTGCAGGCCGGCCTGCTGCTCGCCCGCACCGGGCAGGGCGAACCGGAGCCGATCACCCTCGGGCGCTTCGCCGCGCTGCCGAAGCTGCCCGACCTCGCGCCGACCGGCCCGACCGCCCCGCCGACCGCGCCGCCCCGCCTGGCCGCGCCCGACGGGTCCGCGCTCTGCGTCCGGGTCGGTGACGACGGGGGCGCGATCGAGGTCAGGCTCGGCGTGGGGCTGCCCGACCTCGCCGCCGCGCCGCGCACCCCGCCTCCGGCGTCCGGCGGCGGGGTGCACGCGGACCACGTCGTGGTGGAGCCGGGCCGGGGCGCGGTGGTCGAATCGGTCGCGGCGCCGGGCGCGCCAGGCGGCGCGGTCTCCGTGGTGACCGACCTGGGACGGCGGTACGTGCTCGCCGGCGGCGAGGTGCGCGGGATGCTCGGCTACCGCGACGTCCGGCCGCTGCGGCTGCCGGCGGGCCTGGTCAGCCTGGTGCCCGCCGGCGCCACGCTCGACCCCGCCGCCGCGCGGGTCGTCGCCACCCCCGCCTGACCCGGCCGGCGAAGCCCCGGCCCATGCGAAGCCCCGGCTCATGCGACGTCGCGGCTCATGCAACGCCGCGGCCCAGGCGGTGGGGCGGGCTCAGGCGGCGGGGCGACGCAGCACGGTGACGGCGAAGTCGGCGTCGTCGCGCCAGGGGCGCAGGTCCCAGGTGGCGAAGCGGTGCTCCAGCCGCAGCCCGGCGGCGACGGCGTCGGCGTCGAAGTCGGTGAGCGGATAGCCCCGGTCGGTGCCGAAGCCCACCGCCACCACGCCGTCGGGTCGCAGGTGGGCGGCGATCCGGCGGAGCACGTCCCGCTCGGTGCCGGGGGCCACGAAGGCCAGCACGTTGCCGGCGACGACCACCGCGTCGAACGGCTCCGGCTCCCCGGCCGCCGCCAGGTCCAGCTCGGCCAGGTCGGCCACCAGCCAGCGCGGGCCCGGGTGGTCGGCGCTGGCGGCCTCCACCAGCGCCGGGTCGGCGTCCACGCCGACGACCGCGTGCCCCCGGGCGGCCAGCGCCGCGCCCACCCGGCCGGTGCCGGAGCCGGCGTCGAGGATCCGGGATCCCGGCGCGACCAGGGCGTCCACCAGCCGGGCCTCGCCGGCCAGGTCCGCCCCCTCGGCGGCCAGCCGGCGGAACCGGTCGATGTACCACTGCGAGTGCTCCGGACCGGTCTCGGTCACCCAACGGGTCGGCTTTCCCATGCCGCCACGGTAGCCGGATCCGGCCGGCCCTCCGGCGGCGGGCACACCTGCGCCGACGGGGATCACGCCCACGGGTGCCGAAGGGCGGGCCCACCGCGCGGCGGGTGCACCGCGCGGGCGTCCGGGGCCGGCGGGTCCAGCACCCCGCCGAGCGGACGGCCGGGCGACGCTCCACGGCGCGCCGCCACGCCCGGCCCGTGGCACCGGTCGGCGCGGGTCAGGTCAGCGCGAGGAACGTCGCGGCGGTGAGCGGGGCGCCGGCGACCGCCCCGGCGACCACCTGGGCCACCGTGTGGTCGCGCAGGCGCACCCGTGACCAGGCCACCGCGACGACCAGCGACCAGAGCGCGTGCAGCGCGGGACCGAGGAGCAGGACGAGGACGGCCACCGAACCGGCGGCGGTGGCGGCGTGCACGCTGAGCTTCCACCAGTGGTTGACCGCCGTGACGACCGCCCCGTTGACGAGGGTGGCGACCATCAGCGCGACCAGCAGCCGGGGCGCGTCGAGGGCGGCCAGCAGCGCGATGCCGACCGCGACGGAGGCCAGCCCGAGGGCCAGGGGGCGCAGCCGCTGCGTGTGGTCGCCGATGTGCCGGTCGGTCAGCCAGCCCCGGCGTACGCCGTACAGCACCACGCCGATCGGGATCACCGCGCAGAAGACCAGGGCGGCGCTGCCCCAGCGCAGCACGCCGCCGAGGCTGCCGGTGGCGCGGGCCGCCACCACCAGCGGCATGACGGTGACCAGCACGCTGGGCGCGAGGACCTCCGTGACCAGCCGGGCCGCGCGGCGGCCGGGGCTCCGGTCAACCAGGTCGACGCCGAACGGCGTCGCGTCGACCGGTTCCGCGGCGGGCGGCTCCGCGCCGGTCAGGCCGGCGCCGGGCGGGGCCGCCGCGGGCGGGACGTCGGTGTCGGTGTCGGTGTCGGGGGAGACTTCCACCCGGGACATCCTTGGCCGGCGGACGCCGCGCGGCAACCCCGCCCCGCCTCAGCCCTTCTCGGCGCCGCTGGTGAGCCCCTCCGTGAGCAGGCGCTCGCTGGCGAAGAAGAGGATCACGATGGGCAGGGTGAGGATCACCGAACCGGCCATCAGCACCGTCTTCGGCACCTCGACCCCATCCGCCAGCTGCGCCAGCCCCAGCGACACCGTCCACCGGTTCGGCTTGTCGACCAGGAAGAGCAGGGCGAAGAGGAACTCGTTCCAGGCGATCATGAAGTCGTACAGAGCGACCGCCATGATGGACGGCGCCGCCAGGGGGAGGCTGACCCGACGGATGATGCCGAGCCGCCCCGCGCCGTCGATCGCCGCGGACTCCTCCAGGCTGACGGGGATGGTCTCGAAGTAGTTGCGCAGCATGTAGACCGAGACCGGCAGCGTCTGCGAGATGTAGACCAGCACCAGGCCCAGCAGCGAGCCGCGCAGCCCGGCCCGGGTGAAGACCACGAAGAGCGGGATCGCGATGACGATCGACGGGAAGAGGTAGACCGCCAGGAAGAGGAAGTCGACCTGCCGCCGGCCGAAGAACCGCAGCCGGGCGACGGCGTACGCGCCGGGGATCGCCACGGCCAGCGTCAGCAGGGTCGCCGCCACGGCGACCAGGCCGCTGTTGCGCATGAAGGTGAGGAAGCCCTGGCCGCCGTCGTCGGCCGCCCTGACCACCTCGGCGTACGTGTCGAAGGTCAGCTCGCCGAGGCCCACCACCAGCGAGCCGGGGTCGAGCAGCAGCCGCTCGATGGGGCGCACCGAGAGCACCAGCATGTAGTAGAAGGGGAAGACGGTGACCAGCAGGAACGTGGCGATCACCAGCCGGCGCAGCCAGCGCAGGCCCACCGTCTCGATCCGGTCCCGGTCCATCAGTCGACCCTCCGTCCACCGAAGAAGCGCAGGTACACCAGCACGAACACGATCAGCACCACCGCGAGCACGACCGCCTGCGCCGCCGCCGCGCCGATGTCCGTCCGCGCGGTCAGGAACTCGTAGACCCGGACGCTGACCACCTCGGTGCCGGCCGCCCCGCCGGTGAGCAGGTAGACGTCGTCGAACTTGTTGAACGTCATGATGAACCGCAGCACGCCCAGCAGGCCGATCACCGGCAGCAGTTGCGGCAGCAGGATGTGCCGGAACCGCTGGGTGGGGGTGGCCCCGTCCACCCGGGCGGCCTCCTCCAGCTCGCCGGGCACGGCCTGGAGCCGGGCGAGCAGGAACAGGAACGCGAACGGGAAGTAGCGCCACGCCTCGAACGCGATGACCGTGGCCAGGGCCGTCGACTCCTGGGACAGGAACGGCACCGGGGTGTCCCAGCCGAGGAACCGTCGGCCCCAGTCGTTGACGACGCCGAGCTGGGGATCGAGCATCACCTGCCAGACGAAGGTGACCGCGACCACCGGCGCCACGTACGGCAGCAGCATCGACGCGCGCACGAGGGTACGGCCCCGGAACGGCCGGCGTACGACGAGCGCCGCCACCAGGCCGAGCACGACCGAGCCGGCGGTGCTGGCCACGCTGTAGACCAGCGTGGTCCAGAGGGTGTCGGCGAAGCCCGGGGTGTTCAGGACCCGCTCGACGTTGTCCATCGTGAACTCGCCGAAGAGCCCGGTGCGGCGCAGCGTGGCGAGGCGTACCCGCTGGAAGGCCAGCACGACGGTCCAGACGATGGGGATGCCGATGACCGCGACCACGACGAGCAGGGTCGGGGCGACCAGCGCGAGCCCGGCGCGGGCCTCGCGGCGGCGCAGGGTCAGCGGCCGGCGGCGGGGGGCCGGGGCCGGCCGCTCCCGGGTGGGGGAGCGGCCGGTGCCCGGCGCGGCGGTGGTCAATTGATGCCCGCCTTGATCGCCTCCACGTCCTTCTTCGCCCGGCCGGCGGCTGCGGCGGCGTCGGTCTTGCCGGCGACCACGTCGTTCAGCGCCTTGGGAACGGGCAGCTCGCCGAGGATCGCGCCGACCAGCTTGCCCTGGCCCTGGGTGAGGCCCCAGCGCTGGAAGGTGTCCGGGCTGCGCCGCAGGCCGGCGAGCACCTCCTCGCCGTACACGTCGGCGAGCGGCTTCTTGGCGTCCACCCCGGCCTGGCTGGCGTTCCAGGCGGTGAGGAACTTCTCCGGCTCGGCCGCGGTGCCCTTGCGGACGGGGAAGCGTCCCTCGGGGGACATGCCGAACCAGCGCGGGTAGGCGTCGCCGAGCATGTGCTCCACGAAGGACTTCGCCGAGTCGGCGGCGGCGCCGTCGAGCACGGCCCACGAGCTGATCTCGCCGTACTGGGCCGGAGCGGCGCCGTTGGGGCCCTTGATCGCGGTGACGAAGCCGCTGTTCTTCGCCAGGTACGCCGGGTCGGCCTGGCACTGTGGGCAGGTCGGCTTGGCGTCGTTGCGCAGCCCGGCCAGCTCGTCGAGGATGAACGGCGACCAGATCAGCATGGCTGCCTTGCCGGCGAAGTAGGTGGCCCGCGTGGTGTCCACGTCCTGCGCGCCCTTCACGGAGCTGGTGCGCATGAGGTCGCCGTAGAACCGGAACGCCTCGACGCACTCGGGGGAGTCCAGTTTCACGGCCCCGGCGTCGTCGGTGAGCTGGCAGTTGTTGGCCAGCGCCAGGTGCTCGAAGGTCTGCTGGGTGAACACGTCGCCGGGGGCGGTGGCGGCGGTGATGCCGGCGACGCCGCCGGTGTTCAGCTTCGTGGCGGCGGCGGCGATCTTCTCGTACGTGTCGGGGGCGGGCAGCCCGGCGGCGTCGAACAGGTCCTTGCGGTAGACGAGCAGCTGCCCCCAGCCGTCGCTGGGCACGGAGAGCTGTCTGCCGTCGTCGGCGGTCAGCTCGAGCGCGCGCGGCGAGAACGTCTGCCGGCCGAGCGCCTCGACGACCTCCGCGTTCGCCGAGGGGTGCAGCAGTTCGTTGCCGGCGAGGGTGCGTACCCCGGCCAGCGACACCGAGCCGACCACGTCGGGCAACTCGCCGGCGGCGGCGCTGGAGGCGATCAGCGAGGGGAACTGGTCCTCGTTCACGGTGACCAGGTCGACCGTGATCCCGGTCCGGGCGGTGAAGTCCGCGATGATCGCCTTGGTGGCGGTGACCCGGTCGGCCACGTCCTCCAGGCTCCACACGGTGATCTTCTTGCTGTCGCTGTCGGTTTCCTCGTCGCCGCAGGCGAGCAGGCTGGCCCCGGTGACTGCCATGATCAGGGTGGCGGCGAGTATCCGCATCGGAGGTGCTGACATCGGTGGCACTCCTCTCGAAGGGTATACAAGGGATTCAACGCCTTCGATTGATCAATTACAAGACATATACCGATTTTCTGCCTACGATGGAACCCAGTGCTACCGGGATGTGACTCATGGTCAACTGGGTTGTCTCTCTGGCCGGGCCCCGACGGATCAGCCTCGAGCCCTGCCCCCCGGATCCGCTCGGGCCCGGTCAGGTCCGCGTCCGCACCTGCTACTCCGGCATCTCGGCCGGCACCGAGCTCACCCTCTACCGGGGCAGCAACCCCCGGCTGAGCAAGGACTGGGACGACGTCAGCCGGATGTTCGTGCCCCGGCAGACCTCCGTGCCGTACCCGCTGGTGGGCTTCGGCTACGAGGAGGTCGGCGAGGTCGTCGAGGTCGCGCCCGACGTGGCCGACCGGCGGACGGGCGAGGCGGTCTGGGGCATCTGGGGGCATCGCGCCGAGGCGGTCGTGGCCGCCGAGGCGGTGCACCCGCTGCCCGCCGGGCTGGATCCGCTCGCGGCCGTCTTCGCCCGCCCCGGGGCGATCGCCCTCACCGCCGTGCTCGCCGGCGACCTGCACCTCGGTGACTGGGTCGGCATCTTCGGGCAGGGCGTCATCGGGCTGCTCGCCACTCGCCTCGCCGCCCTCTCCGGCGCCCGGGTGGTCGCCGTCGACCGGGTGCCCGCCCGGCTGGCGCACGCCACCCGCCTCGGCGCGCGCATCGCGGTCGACGCGGGCGCCGAGTCGGCCGCGGCCGTGCTGCGCCGGGCCACCGGCGGCCGGGGTGCGGACGTCTGCCTGGAGCTGTCCGGGGCCTACCCGGCGCTGCACGAGGCGATCCGCTCCACCACCCACGCCGGCCGCGTCGTGGCCGCCGGCTTCTACCAGGGGCAGGCCGACGGGCTCGGCCTGGGTGAGGAGTTCCACCACAACCGGATCCAGCTGGTGGCGGCCCAGGTCTCCGGGCCGACCCCGGCTCCCGGCATGGCCGGCCGGTGGACCGGAGCCCGCGTCGCACACACCTTCATGGACCTGGTGGCCGAGGGCAGCGTCGACCCGCTGCCGCTGGTGAGCCACGTCGTGGACGCCAGCGCGGTGGCCGACGCGCTGGCGCTGCTCGACCGCGGTGACGGTGACACCCTCCAAGTGGTGCTGAGGTTCCGATGACGATTCCCCTGGCCTGTCAGGAGCAGCTCCTGCCGGGCACCGACCTGATCCAGAAGTACGCGCTCGCCACCGCGCTCGGCTACGACGCGATCGAGCTGCGCGGCCGGGGCGACCTCGGCCTCGCCCGCCGGCTGCCCGAGCTGCGCCGCGCCCGGGCGGCCGGGGTGGTCATGCCCACCGTCTGTGTCGAGATGGACCACTTCATCGGCGACTTCGACCCCGGGCGGTCCCGCGACGCGGTGCGCAACCTGCGCTCGCAGCTCTCGGTGATCGCCGAGCTCGGCGGCGTCGGCGCGATGACCCCGGCGGCGTGGGGGATGTTCTCCCGGCGGCTGCCGCCGTTCGAGCCGCCCCGTTCGCCCGCCGGCGACCGGCAGGTGCTCCTCGACGCCCTCGGCGAGCTGGGCGAGCACGCCCGCGCCGAGGGGGTCACCCTCTTCCTGGAACCGCTGAACCGGTACGAGGACCACATGGTCAACCGGCTCGACGACGCGGTGGCCCTCTGCGCGGCCGTCGGGCTGCCCTCGGTGCGGGTGGCGGCGGACACCTTCCACATGAACATCGAGGAGGACGACGTGCACCGGGCGCTGCGCGCCGCCGCGCCCTATCTCGGGCACGTGCAGGTCAGCGACTCCAACCGCTACCAGCCGGGCGCCGGCCACCTCGACTGGCCGGCCCTGGTGCGCACCCTGCTGGAGATCGACTACCGGGGCTGGCTGGCGCTGGAGTGCCGGCTGCGGGGCGACCCGGTCCGCGCCCTGCACCAGGCCGCCGCCGTGCTCCGACACGCGCAGCCCCGGCAGGCGGCGGCATGAGCACAGACACCGCGGACGGCGGCCCGGACACCGGGACGGCCGCCGACGCCGGCCCCCGTGACGCCGGCCCCCGGGAGGCCGAGGCCCGAAACGGCGGCGCCCGGGACGGCGCGGCGCTGCGCCAGCTCGCCGTCGCCACCCTCGACGGCAACTGGGAGCACGACCACACCGTGCCCTCGCGCACCCTCTACCCGCACCAGTGGAGCTGGGACTCGGCGTTCATCGCGCTCGGCTGGGCCCACGTCCGCCCCGACCGCGCCTGGCGGGAGCTGGCGAGCCTGTTCCGGGCCCAGTGGGCCGACGGGCGGGTGCCGCACATCGTGTTCAACCCGGCGCTGCGGGTCGGCTCGTACTTCCCGGGGCCGGAGTTCTGGGACTCGACCCTCGCCGAGGGCGCCCCGGCCGCCGCCACGTCCGGGCTGGTCCAGCCGCCGGTGCACGCGCCCGCCGCGTGGCTGGCGTACCGCCGGTGCCCCTCGGCGGAGGGGCGGGCCGCGCTGCGTCGGCTCTATCCCGGGCTGGTGGCGCAGCAGCGCTACCTGGCCACCCACCGGGACGTCGGCGGCGGCGGGCTGGCCTGCATCGTCCACCCGTGGGAGTCCGGGCTGGACAACAGCCCCGCCTGGGACGCGCCGATGGTGGCGGTTCCCGCCGACGCCGCCGTCATGCGCGCGTACCGCCGGCACGACACCACGCACGCCGACGCCGCGCACCGCCCCACCGACCTCGACTACGCCCGCTACGTCGCGATCGTGGCGTCCTACCGGCAGCACCGCTACCGCGACGCGGAACTGGCCGCCCACCATCCGTTCCTCGTGGAGTGTCCGCTGCTCAACGCGGCGATGGGCGCCGCCGAGCACGCGCTCGCCCGGATCGCGCCGGTGGTCGGGGCCGACCCCGGCCCGCACCGGGAGCGCGCCGCCCGGATCACCGAGGCCCTGGTGCGCCGGCTGTACGACCCCACGACCGGCACCTTCCAGCCCCGGGACCTGCGCGCCGACCGCCTCGTGCCGGCCCGGACGGTGCTCGGCCTCGTCCCGCTGATCCTGCCCGACCTGCCCGCCCGGCAGGCCACGGCGCTGGTCGCCGAGGCGTGCTCGCCGCGGTTCGGGCTGGCCGCCCGGATGGACCGGCCGCTGCCCAGCCACGACCGCACGGCGCCGGACTTCGAGCCGCTGCGCTACTGGCGCGGGCCGAGCTGGATGAACATCAACTGGCTGGTGCGCCGGGGGCTGCTCACCCACGGCCGCCCCGACCTGGCGGCCGGCCTGCGCGACTCGATGATCGAGCTGGTGGCCCGCTCCGGCTGCCACGAGTACTTCCACCCGGACACCGGCGCCGGGCTCGGCTCACCCGCCTTCGGCTGGACCGCCGCGCTGCTGCTCGACGTCCTCGCCGACGACCGGACCGGCTGAGCCTGCCGCTCGGCGCCCGCCAGTATGACCCGCTCGACCTGGTCGGGGTGAACTCGTCCCGCTCGTCGCCGCCGGGCGCGTACGCGGCCCGGTTGCGTCGTTTGCCGGCGGCGGGCGCGGGTATGCGCGGGGCCGGTGACGACAGGAGGGCGCCGTGCGGTTTCCCCTATTCGTCGACGCGGTGTCCCGCCGGGCGGGGCTGTCGACCGCGCAGTCTGCCACGATCGCCCGCGCCGTGCTGCAGACGATGGTGGAGCGGATGACCGGCGACCGGTCGGGCGACCTGGCCGGGCACCTCCCCGACGAGCTGGACGGCTACCTGACCGGGCCCGACCCCGCCGACGGCCGGCCGGCCCCCCTCGGGCCGGCGGAGTTCCTGCGCCGCGTGGGGGAGCGGGCCGGAGTGGACGAGGCCACCGCCCGCGTCGGCACCGGCGCCGTCTTCGCCACCCTGCGGGAGGCGGTCACCGTCGACGAGTTCCGCGACATGGTCGCCCGGCTGCCCGGGGACTTCGACGGCACGAGCCAGCCGATCCCCCGCCCGCCATATGACAGCTGACGACCCAGCCGGTCATCCGTCGTTCACAAAGTCGTCTGTGGACATCGACCCCGGTCGCAGGAAGACTGAAGGTCCACGAGCCGTTTGGCCGGAGAATCGTCGGCCGGCTCGCAAGTAGACGGAAGCTCCTCTATGCGCTAGAGGGATGATCGGACGGTTTTACCCATCCGTTGCGTGAGGGGTCCGTCGACTGTTCGGATGGACTCTAAACGATGATCTTTCCCGCCATGCATCGAGCCTTATGCTGCTTCCATTGTGAAGTCCTGGGGGGGATCGATGGTTGCGTTTGTCGAACGCTGCGCGCTGTCCATGAGCGGGTCCGCCACCGCGCGCTGACATGGCAGAACCGACCGTAGTCAATCGTTTCGGTGCTGTCGCCGCCCGCCAGCCCGATCAGCCGGCCGTCCTCGGCGAGGCCGCCCCGCTCAGCTATGCCGCGCTCGCCGGCGCCGCCGGCGGGCACGCCGCCGCCCTCGCCGGAGCCGGGTGCCGACCGGGCGACCGGGTGGCCCTGCTCACCGGGCACGGGCCCGCGACCATCGCCGCCATCCTCGGCACGCTCGCCGCCGGGTGCGCGTACGTGCCGCTGGATCCGGGCTTTCCGGAGCAGCGGCTGCGGTACATGCTCGCCGCCGCGGAGGTCGGCACCGTCCTGTGTGGAGTCGAGCACGCCGGGCTGGCCCGCCGGCTCACCGCCGACCGGCCGGCCGTCCGGGTGCTGACGGTCGACGACCTCCCGGCCGCGCCGCTGCGGCCCGTGCCCGTCGACCCGGACGTGCTGGCGTACGTGCTGTTCACCTCCGGATCCACCGGCGTGCCGAAGGCGGTCGGCCAGACCCACCGCAACCTGCTGCACGTGGTGGACAACCAGATCGCGGCCCTCCACATCGGCCCGGAGGACCGGCTCAGCCTGCTCGCCTCGTTCAGCTTCGACGCGGCGATCCCCGACCTCTACCCGGCGCTGCTCGCCGGGGCCGCCGTCGTCCCGGTGGAGCTGCGCCGGCACGGCCTCGCCCACGCCGTCGAGCAGCTTGCCCGGCACGGAGTCACCGTCTACCACTCCACCCCTACCGTCTACCGCTTCCTGCTCGACACCCCCGGCCCCCGCCTCGACCGGGTACGGGTCGTGCTGCTCGGCGGCGAGCAGGCCACCCACGCCGACGCGGCCCGCGGGCGGGACCGCTTCGGCCCCGACTGCGTGCTGGTCAACGGCTACGGCGCCACGGAGATGACCTTTGCCGCCCGGTACGCGCTGCCGCTCGCCGACGCCGACCCCGCCGCCACCGGGCCGCTGCCGATCGGCACGGCGCTGCCCGGGTACGAGCTGCGCCTCGGCGAGGGCGACGAGATCGTGGTGCGTAGCCGGCACCTCGCCCCCGGCTACCTCGGCCAGGACAGCGACCGGTTCGCCGTCGACCCCGACGGCGTGCCGACGTACCGGACGGGGGACCTCGGCGCGCGGCTGTCCGGCGGCGACCTCGTCTGCCTCGGCCGGCTCGACCGGCAGGTGAAGGTGCGCGGGTTCCGCGTCGAGCTGACCGAGATCGAGGCCGTGCTCGCCGACCAGCCGGGCGTCGCCGCGGTCCGCGCCATCGCGCGCGACGGCGAGCTGCTCGCGTACGCCCGGCCGGGCGGTGCCGGGCTGGACCCGGTGGCCCTGCGCGACGCCCTCGCCCGACGGCTGCCGGAGTACGCGCTGCCGCGCGCGGTGGTGGTGGTCGACGAGTTCCCGCTCACCGTCACCGGCAAGATCGACGAGCGGGCGCTGCCCGACCCGGCGCGGGAGGTGCCCGCCGGGGAGGCGCCGGCCACCCCCACCGAGCGGATCGTGCACGACATCTGGTGCGAGGTGCTCGGTCGCCCGGCCGTCGGCCGCTCCGACAGCTTCTTCGACGTCGGCGGCCAGTCGCTGCTGCTCGGTCGGGTGCAGCAGCGGCTCGCCGAGCGGTTCGGGGTGCGACTGCCGATGCTGCGGCTCTTCGAGCACCCGACCGTGGCCGCCCAGGCCCGGCTGGTCGACACCCCGCCGGAGCCGGTCCGCGCGCCGGCCGTGCCCGCCCCGGTCGCCCCGGCGACCGCCGCCCGGGAGTACACGGGCGACGAGATCGCCGTGGTCGGCCTCGCCGGCCGGTTCCCGGGCGCGCCCGACGTCGGCACCTTCTGGTGGAACCTCTGCGCCGGCGTGGACTCCATCCACGACCACAGCGACGAGGAACTGGCCGCCCTCGGCATCGGCCCCGGCCTGCGCGCCGACCCCCGGCACGTCAAGGCGGCCGGCCGGCTGGACGGGGTGGCCGACTTCGACGCCGAGTTCTTCTCCTTCGGCGCCGACGAGGCGGCCCGCACCGACCCGCAGCACCGGCTCTTCCTCGAGACGGCCTGGGAGGCCCTGGAGGACGCCGGGCACGACCCGGCCCGGTTCCCCGGGCTGGTCGGCGTCTACGCCGCCACCTCCGCCAACCGGTACTTCCTGTTCCACCTCATGGACAACCCGGCCGTGATCGGCGACGTCGACCCCGACGACTGGGAGGCCCGGCTCGTCGGCCGGCAGTTCACCGACCACCTGCCCGGGCAGGTGGCCTACCGGCTGGGCCTGACCGGGCCGGCGGTCGCCGTGCAGAGCGCCTGCTCCAGCTCGCTGGTCGCGGTCTGCCTCGCCGCGCAGAGCCTCGCCGACTACCAGTGCGACATCGCCCTGGCCGGCGGGGTGAACGTCACCTGGCCCCGCTACCGGCACACCCCCGGCGGTCTGGCCTCCCCGGACGGCCGCTGCCGCGCCTTCGACGAGGCCGCCGCCGGCGCCGGCTTCGGCTCCGGCGCCGGTGTGGTCGCGCTGCGCCGGCTCGCCGACGCCCAGGCCGACGGCGACCGGATCTACGCGATCCTGCCCGGCTGGGCCGTCACCAACGACGGCGCCGACCGCGCCGGGTTCGCCGTCCCCGGGCCCGCCGGGCAGGCCGCCGCCGTCGCCGGCGCGCTCGCCGCGGCGGAGGTCGCCCCCGGTGAGGTCCGCTTCGTCGAGGCCCACGGCAGCGGCACGCCGCTCGGCGACGCCATCGAGGTCGCCGCGCTGCACGAGGTGTACGCCGGCGCCGGGCCCGCCGAGACGTGTGCGCTCGGCTCGGTGAAGACCAACATCGGCCACCTCGACGCGGGCGCCGGCATCGCCGGGCTGATCAAGGCCGTGCTCGCCGTGCAGCACGGCGTCATCCCGCCGAACCTGCACTTCACCCGTCCACACCCGGAGATCGACCTGGCCGGCGGTCCGTTCTACGTGCCGACCAAGGCGCGGGACTGGCCCGAGGCGACCCGTCGCGTCGCCGGGGTCAGCTCGTTCGGGCTGGGCGGCACGAACGCGCACGTGGTGGTCGAGCAGCCGCCCCCGGCCGAGCCGGTCGACGGCGCGGACGCGCCCGCGTACCTGCTGCCGGTGTCGGCGCGGACCCCGACGGCGCTGCGGGCGGCGCTGACCCGGCTGCGGCAGCACCTCGCCGGGGCCGCCCCGGCGCTCGCCGACGTGGCCGCCACCCTCGCCCTGGGTCGGCGCGCCTTCGGCTGCCGGGCGGCCGTGGTGGCGGGCGACCCCGCCGGCGCCGTCGCCGCGCTGGACGAGCTGCTCGCCACCGACGCCCGGCTGGCCGGCGAGCCCGGCGAGCTGCGCGAGCTGGCGGCGGCCTGGGTCGCCGGGCGGGACGTGGACTGGGCGGCGCTGCACCCCGAGGGCTCGGTCCGGCGGACCGGGCTGCCGACCTATCCGTTCCAACGCCAGCGGTACTGGATCGACCCCCCTCAGAAAGGTGCGCGGTGAACTGGTTCGTCTCCGCCGGCCGCCGTGACCCGGCACCGGTGCAACTGTTCTGCCTGCCCTACGCCGGCGGCGGCGCGAGCGTCTTCCGGCGCTGGCAGGACGGGCTCGGCCCGGACGTCGAGGTGCTGCCGGTGCAGCTGCCGGGCCGGGAGAACCGGATCAGCGAGGACCCGGAGTTCCGGGTGGCCGACGTCGCGTCCGCCATCGCCGACCGGGTCCGCGGCCCGTACGCGATCTACGGCCACTCCATGGGCGGCCGGGTCGGCTTCGAGGTGGTCCGCGAGCTGCGCCGCGCCGGTCGTCCGCTGCCGCTGCGGCTCTACGTCGGCGGTGCCCGCGCCCCGCACGTGACCGCGGCCAGTCTCTTCGACGGGCTGTCCGACGTGGACGACGACGAGCTGCTGCGCCGCCTCGGCGCCGGCGGCGGCCTGCCGGCCGAGCTGCTGGCGCACCCCGAGCTGGTCGAGTTGCTGCTGCCGCTGCTGCGCGCCGACTTCGGCCGGGTCGACAGCTACCGCTATACCCCGGGCGAGCCGCTGCCGGTGCCGATCGTGGCGTTCAGCGGCCGGGACGACCGCGCCGTCCGCCGGGAGCACAGCGACGCGTGGCGGGAGCACACCGCCGCCGGCTTCACCCTGTACGAGATCGAGGGTGGGCACTTCTTCCTCAACGACCGGCTCCCCGACCTGCTCGCCGCGATCCGCGCCGACCTCGACGGCGTCCTGGCGGCGGCGACGGAGCGGGTCCCCGTCGACGATCGTGCTGCTCGGGGCGCCGGTGCGGCCCCGGCCGCCAGGGCGGGCGGGCACCGGGTGCCGCTCGGCGACACCGGGTGGTCGGTGTGGCGGGACGCCATCCTGCGTACCACCGGCTTCCCCGCCGACGGCCTGACCATGCTGTCCGCTCCGCAGGCCGCGGCGGCCGCCGACGAGCTGCTGGCCACCGGCGACGGCGCGGAGCGGTTCGACAAGGAGTTCGCCGAGGCGGTGGCGGCGACCGGGCGCCGGCTCACCGCGCTGGCCGCCGATCCGCTGCTGCGCGAGGCGGTCGGCTGGCAGAACCGGGGTGCCCTGGTCGCGCTGGACGGCCTGGCGCGCGGCGGCCCCGACCCGGCCCGCAACGTGCGGCGGCGGGACCGGGAGCGCGCCCTGCTGAAGTACTGGCAGCGGTACTGCGGCAAGAACGAGACGGTCGGCTTCTTCGGCCCGAGCTGCTGGGTCACTCTCGACCCGGCGCGCCCGGAGACCGCCGACGTGCGCCCCGGCCCGGGCCTGACCCGGCGACGCTGGGTGTGGTTCGAGTCCTGGGCGCTCAGCGCGTACGCCGACCGGATCGGCCGGGACGTGGCGGTGCGCAGCTGGTGGGCGCCGATGCTCTGCCCGCAGCTCAGCCTCGCCGACCGCACGGTCCGCCGGCCGGGCCGGCCGCCGGTGGCGCTCACACCGGTGGAGGCGGCGCTGCTGGCCGCCGCCGACGGCCGGCGCCCGGCCCGCGAGCTGGTCGCCGACCCGGCGATCGGGTTGCGCCGGCCGGAGGACGGCTACGCGCTGCTGGACCGGCTCGTCGAGCGCGAGCTGATCACCTGGGACGCGGCGCTGCCGGTGAGCCCCGACGCCGAGGACGTGCTGCGGCGGCGGATCGAGGAGATCGGCGACGAGCCCGCCCGGCTGGGCGCCCGCGCCGGCTTCGACCGGCTGTGCGGCGCCCGGGACGCGGTGGCCGCCGCGGCCGGCGACCCGGAGCGGCTGCGTACCGCCCTGGACGCGCTCGACGCGACGTTCACCGAGCTGACCGGGGAGCCCCCGCGCCGCCGCGCCGGCCAGATGTACGCCGGCCGCACCCTCTGCTACGAGGACACCAGCCGGGACCTCGACGTGGTCTTCGGCAAGCCGCTGCTCGACCGGATCGCCGCCCCGCTCGCGGTGCTGCTCCAGGCGGCCCGCTGGATGGTCGACGCGCTGGAGCGGGCGTACGACGCGGCGTTCCGCGAGCTGTACGACGAGCTGCGCGCCGAGGCGGGCGACGGCCCGGTGTCCCTGGCCGACCTGTGGTTCCTGGCGCAGGGCCTGTTCTGGGGCGACGGCGCCCGGCCGGTCGACGCGGTCGCCGCCGAGTTCGCCGACCGCTGGGCCGGACTGTTCGGCCTGGCCGCGCTGCCGCCCGGGACGACCGAGGTCCGGCTGCCGGTGGCCGACCTGGCCACCCGGGTCGCCGAGGCCTTCCCCGCCGCGCGGCCGGCCTGGCCCAACGCCCGGCTGCACAGCCCCGACCTGCAGATCTGCGCCGCCGACGCGGAGGCGCTGGCACGCGGCGACTACACCGTGGTCCTCGGCGAGCTGCACGCCGCCTGGGCGTCCTTCGACTGCCAGGTCTTCACGCCGTCGCACCCGGACGTGGAGCGGCTGCGCGACGCGCTGACCGAGGACCTCGGCGAGCGGCGGATCCGGCTGCTCGTCCCGACCGACTGGCCCCGGCGCACCAGCCGGGTCGCCGAGGCGCTCACCGGGCCGACCGACCGGCAGTTGGCCTTCGCGCCCGCGCCCGGCGCCGACCCCGACCGGGTGCTGCCCACGGTCGACCTGACCGTCGCGGAGGAGGGCGGCCGGCTGGTCGCCACCGCCCCGGACGGGCAGCGCTGGACGCTGCCCGAGATCTTCTCCCCGCTGCTCAGCGCGCACGCCGTCGACGGGTTCAAGCTGGTCAGCCCGGCACCGTACACGCCCCGGATCACGGTCGGCGAGCTGGTGGTGGCGCGGCAGACCTGGCGCACCACGGTCGGCGCGAGCGGGCTCGCCGCCGTCACCGGCGAACGGGAACGGTTCCTCGCGGTCCGGGACTGGCGCCGCCGCCTCGGGCTGCCGGAGCAGGTCTACGTGAAGCTCGGCACCGAGACCAAGCCCTGCTTCGTGGACCTCAGCAGCCCGGCGTTCAGCGCCATGTTCTGCGCGATGGTGCGGGCCGCCCGCACCGACGGCGGCGACGACGCCTCGCTGATGGTCAGCGAGATGCTGCCCACGGTCGGGGACGCCTGGGTGCCCGACGCGGCCGGCCGGCGCTACTTCAGCGAGCTGCGGCTGCACATCGTGGACGCCGACGAGCGGGAGGACGCCCGATGAGCGAGCGTCAGCGAGTGAATCATCGGTGCAGCGCGTTGGTGCCTCATGGCGGCACGGAGCGAAGCGGAGTGCGGTCATGAGCCACCGGATCCCCCTCGGCGACACCGGCTGGTCGGTGTTCCGCGACGTCGTCCTGCGTACCGCCGGCTTCCCGGCGGCCGGGCTGGCCGCCTTCGCCGCGCCCGAGGCGGCGGCCGCCGCCGACGCCCTGCTCTCCGGCGAGGGCGAGGCGGACACGTTCGAGAAGGCGTTCGCGACGGCGCTGGCGGACGGCTCCGAGGTGGCCAACCAGATCGCCGCCGACCCGCTGCTGCGCGAGGCGGTCACCTGGCAGAACCCGGAGATGCTCATCGCGCTGGACGGCCTGCTGCGCACCGACCCGACGGTGCGCAACGTACGCCGCCGCAAGCGTGAGCTGAGCCTGCTGCGCTACTGGCAGCGCTACTGCGGCAAGGCCGAGACGATCGGGTTCTTCGGCCCGGTCTGCTGGGGCCGGATCGATCCCGACGAGCCGGCCACCCGGCTGCGGCCCGGGCCCGCGTTGGTGTCCCGGCGCGAGGTCCACTTCGAGGCGTGGGCGCTGATCGCGTACGCCGACCGGCTCGCCGACGACCTGGCCGTGCGGCGCTGGTGGGCGCCGACGCTGCCGCCGCACCTGAGCCTCTCCGACCGGCAGGTCACCCGCCCGCTGCTCCCGCCGACCGAGCTGACCGGCACGGAGGCCCGGCTGCTCGCCGTCTGCGACGGGCGCACCCCGGCGGTCACCCTCGTGGAGCGGCTTGTCGCCGGCGGGGAGGCCGGGCTGCGCAGCGCCGACGACGGCTACCTGCTGCTCGACCGGCTGGTCGACCGGAGCCTGCTGACCTGGGACGCCGGCCTGCCGGTCAGCCCGGACGCCGAGCGCGTGCTGGGACAGCGGATCGAGGCCATCGGCGACGCGTCCGTCCGCGCCGAGGTGGCGGCCGCGTTCGACCGGTTGCGCGGGGCGCGCGACGCGGTGGCCGCGGCGGCCGGGGACCCGGACCGGCTCGGCGCCGCGCTGGCCGCGCTGAACGCCGAGTTCACCGCCGTCACCGGCCGGCCCGCCACCCGCCAGGCCGGGCAGATGTACGCCGGTCGCACGGTGCTCTACGAGGAGACCGCCCGCGACCTGGACTTCACGGTCGGCTCCCGGGTGCTGGACGCGCTGGCCGAGCCGCTGGCGATCGTGCTGGCGGCCGCACGCTGGCTGACCGCCGAGGTCGGTGCCGCCTGCGAACGGCTCTTCGCGGAGCTGCACGCCGAGCTGCGCGGCGACGGGCCGGTGCGGCTGGCCGACATCTGGGCCCTGGCCCAGGGGCTGCTGCTCGCCCCGGACGGCCCGATCGCCCAGGCCGGCGCCGGGCTGACCGCCCGCTGGGCGGAGCTCATCGGCCTGGACACGGTGGCCCCTGGGCAGACCGAGCTGCGGCTGCGCAGCGCCGACCTGGCCGAGCGGGCCCGTGCCCTGTTCGCCGCCGACCGTCCCGGCTGGCCGTCCGCCCGGATCCACAGTCCGGACGTGCAGATCGCCGCCGCCGGGCTGGACGCCCTCAACCAGGGCGACTTCCTGCTCGTCCTCGGCGAGCTGCACCCGGCCTACGTCCCGTTCGACAGCGCGGTGCTGACCCCGTTCCACCCCGACCAGCCGTCGCTGCGGGCCGCGTTGGACGCCGAACTCGGGCCGGCCCGGGCGCGGGTGCTCTACCCGGAGAGCTTCCCGCGGATGACGACCCGCATCACGTACGCGCTCAACGGTCCCCGGGACCGGCAGTTCGGCATCGACACGGCCCGGGGCGCCGACGTCGACCGGCTGGTCCGCGCCACCGAGGCACGGGTGGAGAACGACGGCGACGAGTGGCTCGCGGTGCTGCCGGACGGCACCCGCTGGCCGCTGATGGAGATCTTCGCCAACCTGCTCGGCGCGTTGCTGCTGGACACCTTCAAGCTCCTCGCGCCGGCCCCGCACACGCCCCGGATCACCATCGACCGGCTGGTCGTGGCGCGGCGGACCTGGCGGACGACGGTGGCGGAGACCGGCCTGGCCGGCGTCACCGGCGAGGCCGAGCGGTTCCTCGCCGTACGCCGGTGGAGGGCGGGTCTGGGGCTGCCCGAGCGGGTGTTCGTCAAGGTGGGCACCGAGATCAAGCCCTGCTACGTCGACCTCACCGCCCCGCTGCACGCCCAGTCCCTCTGCGCCATGGTCGACGCCGCCGCGAAGAGCGGCCCCGACGTCACCGTGACGGTCGGCGAGCTGCTGCCGGACCCGGCGGACGCCTGGGTGACCGACGCGCGGGGACGCGGCTACGTCAGCGAGCTGCGGTTGCAGATCACCGATCCAGTGAGCTACCGGGGAGAGAACGGGTGACCGACATCCTGTCCACCAGCGCCGTCCACGGGGAGACCCTGCCGTGGCCGGACGCGACGCTGGCCGAGCTGATCGCCGCCCAGGCCGCTCGGACCCCGGACGCGGTCGCGGTGCGTCAGTGGGACACCCGACTCACCTACGCCGAGCTGGTCGGCCGGGCGGCCGGGGTGGCCGCCGCGCTGCGCGGGCGCGGTGTCGGCCCGCAGACGCGGGTCGGCGTCTGCGGAGCCCGCAACCCCGACCTCGTGGCCACCGTGCTCGGGGTGCTGTTCGCCGGCGGCTGCTACGTGCCGCTGGAGCCGGGCGGCCCCCGCCGGCGGCTGCGGGAGATCGTCGCCGACGCGGGGGTGACCGTGGTGGTCGGTGACGCCGCCGTGGCCGAGTTCGGCGACGTGCCGGGCGTCGAGGCGCTCGGGCTGCCCGGGCCGGCGCCGCTGGCCGCCTGCCCGGCCCGCCCCGGCGACCCCGCGTACGTGCTGTTCACCTCGGGCTCCACCGGCCGGCCCAAGGGGGTGGTCGTCACCCACCGGAGCGTGGTCGAGTTCGTCACCGGCTGCGCCGCCGTGACCGGCGCCGACGCGGGTGTCCGCAGCCTCGGCTACGCCTCGCTCAGCTTCGACGCGGCGATCATCGACCTCTTCGTACCGCTGCTGCTCGGCGGCGCCGTCCAGCTCGTCGGCGCCGACGACCGGGCCGACCCGGTGCGGCTGGCCCGGTTCATCGCCGCGCACGAGGTGAACTGGGGGCTCCTCACCCCGACCGTGCTGTCCATGCTGGACCCGGCGGAGCTGCCCGCCTGGCGGGTGGTGCTCTGCGGCGCCGAGGCGGTGCCGGCCGAGCTGGCCGCCCGCTGGGCCCCCGGCCGGCTCTTCGTCAACGCGTACGGCCCGACCGAGGCCACGGTGATGGCGGTCAGCGGCGAGCTGACCGGTGCCGAGACCGACCCGGTGCCGATCGGCCGCCCGGTCCCCAACCACCGCGTGTACGTGGTCGACGCCGGGCTGCGCCCGGTGCCGCCAGGGGAGGCCGGCGAGCTGCTGGTCGGCGGTCCCGGGCTGGCCGACGGCTATCTCGGCCGGCCCGGCCTGACCGCCGAGCGGTTCGTCCCCGACCCGTTCGGCGAGCACCCGGGGCAGCGGCTCTACCGCACCGGCGACCTGGCTCGGCAGGAGCCCGACGGCCGGCTGGTCTACCTCGGCCGCATCGACCGGCAGGTCAAGATCCGGGGCCAGCGCATCGAGCTGGGCGAGGTGGAGGCCGTGCTGGCCGACCTGCCCGGCGTACGGCAGGTCGCCGTGGAGGCCGTCCCCGGCCCGGCCGGCACCGAGCTGGTCGCCTTCCTCACCCCGGCCGACGCCCCCGACGACGAGCGGCTCCGGGCGTACGCGCTGCCCCGGCTGACCGCCGCGATGCTGCCGACCCGGGTGCTGCGCCGCGACGCCCTGCCGGTCAGCCCGACCACCGGCAAGTTGGACCGGCCGGCGCTGCGCGCGCTGGCCGCCGCCGCCGACGTCGCGGTCCCCGCCGGCCCCGTGGACGCGGACGAGCCGCTCGCGGCGGCCGTGGCCCGGATCTGGGGCCGGCTGCTCGGCGGGACGCCCACCCCGGAGACCGACTTCCTCGCCGCCGGCGGCAACTCCATCGCCGCGATGCGCCTGGTCGCCGCGCTCAGGGCCGAGCTGGGCCGGCACGTCGACACCCGGGACGTCTTCACCGGCCGTACCCTGGCCGGCCTGGTGGAGCGGGTCACCGCCGCCGCCCCGGCCGACGGCGACGGGCTGACCACCGGCAACCCGCCCACCCTCTCGGCGCCGCAGCGCCGGCTCTGGTTCGTCGACCAGATCGCTCCCTCCAGCGCTCCCTACAACATCGCGGTGGCGCACCGGCTGCGCGGCCCGCTGGACACCGCTGCCCTCGGGTCGGCGCTGCGGGCGGTCGCCGAACGGCACGACGTGCTGCGCTGGCGCATCCCGCAAACTGCCGGCGTGCCGTACGCGGTCCGCGAGGAACCGACCGACGTGGCCGTCCCGGTGGTCGACCTGACCGGCAGCGCCGACGCCGAGGCGGAGCTGGCCGGGATGCTCGCCGCCGGGGCGGCGCACTCCTTCGACCTGGCCACCGGGCCACCCTGGCAGGTGACCGTCTACCGGCTCGGGCCGGACGAGCACGTCCTGGCGATCACCCTGCACCACGCGGTCTTCGACGGCTGGTCGGAGAAGCCGCTCTACGACGACCTCGCGGCGGCGTACGACCGGGCGCTGGCGGGCGGCAGCCCGACGCTGCCCGCGCTGCCCGCCACGTACGCCGACTACGCCGTGTGGCGGGCGGAGCGGGACCGGCGTCGCGGCGCCGCCGACCTGGACTGGTGGGTGGCGCACCTGCGCGACGTGCCCACCGTGCTGGACCTGCCCCGCGACCGGCCCCGGCCGGCGGTGGCCACCTACACCGGCGCCGAGGCGGCGGTGTGGCTGCCCGAGGCGTGTGACCGCGGGGTGCGGGAGCTGGCCGAGCGGCGCGGCACCACCGTGGCGGCGGTGCTGCTGGCCGGCTTCGGCGAGCTGCTGCGCCGGCTCACCGGCCGCGACGACCACGTGGTCGGCGCCATCGTCGCCGACCGCCGGCTGGCCGCGTTCGACGACGTGGTGGGCTTCTTCATCGACACCGTGCCCGTGCGGGTGCGCGGCGGCGCGGCCAGCTTCGCCGAGCTGGTCGACCGGTGCGCCGGCGAGCTGCACGAGGCGACCGCCCACCCCGGCGCCCCGCTGGAGCGGATCGTCGAGGCGCTCGCCGTGGGCCGGGACACCTCCCGCGCGCCGCTGGTGCAGGTGCTGTTCAACGTGCTCAACTTCGCCCCGCCCCGGCTGGCGTTGACCGGCCTGGACACCGAGCCGGTCGCGGTGCCCAAGCCCGGCTCGCCGTTCGACATCACCGTCTACGTGGTGGAGCGGGCCGGCCGGTGCGGCGTCGAGGTGGTCTACAACCCCGACCTCTTCGACGCCGGCCGGATCGACGACCTGCTGGCGGACCTCGCCGCACTCGTCGGCGCGCTGGTCGCCGCGCCGGACACACCGACCGACCGGGTGGCCACCGAGCTGCCCCGCCCGACGGTGGCCACGCCCCAGCTCGGCGCGATGACCGTCGCCGCCGGCGAGGCACCGCGCGGCGTGCTGCCGGCCGGCCCGGACGGGCTGACCGACACCGAGGAGCTGATCGCCGGGATCTGGCGCGAGGTCCTCGAACGCGACCAGGTCGGGGTCACCGACAACTTCTTCGACATCGGCGGGCACTCGCTGGCGCTGGCCGCCGTGCACGCCCGGCTCACCGCCGCCACCGGCCGCTCGATCAAGATGCTCGACCTCTTCCGCCACCCCACCATCCGGGCGCTCGCCGCCAGCCTCGACGGCGCCGCCGACCGGCCGGAGCTGGCCCGCGCCGCGCTGCGCGCCGCCGCCCGACGCAGTCGTACCCGCCGCAACCCACCCCGCCGCCCCGGCGGCACCGCGTGACGAAGGACAGCCTGATGAGCAACCCGACCGCAACCGACCTCCCCGAGGGCGACGGCATCGAGCCGATCGCCATCGTCGGGCTGGCCGCCCGCCTGCCCGGCGCGGCCGACGTGAACGAGTTCTGGCGCAACCTGGTCGACGGGGTCGAGTCGGCCACCGAGCTGACCCGGGAGGAGCAGCTCGCCCGCGGCGCCACCGCCGACGAGGTCGACGACCCGGGCTGGGTCAACCGCGCCCCGCTCGTCGACGGGTACGACGAGTTCGACGCCGGGCTGTTCGGCATGACCGCCCGCGAGGCGGAGATCACCGACCCGCAGCACCGGCTGTTCCTGGAGTCCTGCTACACCGCGTTGCAGGACGCCGGCTACGACCCGACCCGCTACGACGGCTCGATCGGCGTGTACGCCGGCACGGGCGGCAACACCTACCTGCACCGCTTCGTGCTGCGCAACAAGCGGGTCGGCGGCAACCTCCACGGCACCGTCTCGCTGGCCACCGGCAACTCCCCGAACTACGTGGCCACCAACGTGTCGTACCGGCTGGACCTGCGCGGCCCGAGCCTGACCGTGCACACCGCCTGCTCCACCTCGCTGGTCGCGTTCCACCTGGCCTGCGAGGCGCTGCGCAACGGCGAGTGCGACATGGCCCTCGCGGGCGGCGTCAACATCGAGCTGCCGCACGTCGGCTACCTGGGCATGGACGGCTTCACCTCGCCCGACGGCCGGTGCCGCCCGTTCGACGCGGACGCCAACGGCACGGTCTGGGGCAGCGGCGCGGGGGTGACCCTGCTCAAGCGGCTCTCCGACGCGATCGCCGACGGCGACGCGATCCGCGCCGTGGTGCTCGGCAACGCGATCAACAACGACGGCGCCGGCAAGGTCGGCTTCACCGCCCCGAGCGTCGACGGGCAGATGGAGGCGATCGCCCAGGCCGTCGCGATGGCCGACGTCGACCCGCGCACCATCAGCTACGTCGAGGCGCACGGCACCGGCACCGCGATGGGCGACCCGATCGAGATCGCCGCGCTCTCCGCCGTCTACACCAAGGACACCGACGAGCGGGGCTGGTGCGGCATCGGCTCGGTGAAGTCCAACATCGGCCACCTCAGCCAGCCCTCCGGCATCGTCAGCGTGATCAAGACGGTGCTCGCCATGGAGCACGGGCTGATCCCGCCGACCATCAACTACGAGACGCCGAACCCGGCGATCGAGTTCGCCGACACCCCGTTCTACGTGGCGAACACGCTGACCAAGTGGGACACCGACGGCACGCCCCGCCGCGCCGGGGTCAGCTCGTTCGGCATCGGCGGCACCAACGCGCACGTGGTGCTGGAGCAGGCGCCGGCGGCGTACCGGGAGCGGCGGGTCCGCCCGGCGCAGCTGCTGCACGTCTCGGCGAAGACCGCCGGCGCGCTGGAGACGGCGGTGCAGCGGCTCGCCGAGCACCTGGAGTCCGCCGCCGACCGGGGGCCGGAGCACCTCGCCGACGTCGCGCACACCCTGCGCGTCGGCCGCCAGCAGTACCCGCACCGCGTCGCCGTGGTCGCCACCGACCTGGCCGACGCGGTCGCCGCGCTGCGCACCAAGCGCCGCCGGCAGGCCGGCGTGGCCGAGGGCCCGGCGCCCCGGACGGCGTTCCTCTTCTCCGGCCAGGGCTCCCAGTACGCCGGGATGGGCGCGCAGCTCTACGCCGAGGAACCGGGCTTCGCGGCCGTCGTGGACGAGTGCGCCGAGCTGCTCCGCCCGGAGCTGGGCCTGGACATCCGCGACCTGATCCTCGGCCGCGACCCCGAGGCGGGGGAGAAGCTCACCGAGACCCGCTACACCCAGCCCGCCCTGTTCGTCGTCGAGTACGCCCTGGCCGTGCTCTGGCAGTCCGCCGGCGTGCGGCCGGCCGCGATGATCGGGCACTCGATCGGCGAGTACGTCGCCGCGACGGTGGCGGGGGTGCTGAGCCTGCCCGACGCGCTGCGGGTGGTCGCCGCCCGGGGCCGGCTGATGCAGTCCGTCGCGCCGGGGTCGATGCTCGCCGTGCCGCTCGACGAGTCGGTGGTCGCCGAACGGCTGCCGGAGGGACTGGCCATCGCCACCGTCAACGGCCCGGGCACCTGCGTGGTGGCGGGCCCGAGCGACGCGGTCGCCGCCTTCGCCGACACGGTCGGCGCCAAGACCAAGGCTCTGCGGACCTCGCACGCCTTCCACTCGCCGATGATGGACCCCATCCTCGCCGAGTTCACCGCCCTGATGGCGACGGTGACGCTGCGGCCGCCGGCCGTCCCGTTCCTGTCCAACGTGACCGGTACCTGGATCACCGAGCAGCAGGCCACCGACCCGGCGTACTGGGCGGCGCACCTGCGCCAGCCGGTGCGCTTCGGCGCCTGCGTGGCCACCCTGCTCGCCGAGGGCACGTGGTCGCTGGTGGAGTGCGGCCCGGGCCGCCAGCTGGCGAACCTGGCCCGGATGCAGGTGGCCAAGGCGTCCGAGGCGCAGCGCAAGCTCGTCCCGCTGGGCAGCCTGCCCGGCCCGGGCGAGCCCACCGGCGACCTGGCCACCCTGCTCGGCACGGCGGCGGCGCTCTGGTGCGCCGGCACGCCGGTGCGGCTGGGCTCCGACCCGGACGCGCGGCGGGTGCCGCTGCCGACGTACCCGTTCGAGCGGCGCCGCTACTGGGTCGACCCGGACCCGGTGCAGCCGGGCGCCGCCGCGCCGGTCGAGACCGGGCCCCGGCCGCTGCCCGAGTGGTTCGCGGTGCCGGTGTGGCGGCAGGCGGCCCCCGAGCCGCGGACCGCGCCGCTGGGCCGCTGCCTGGTCCTCGCCGACGGCCCGCGCGGCGACGCGCTGGTCGCGGCGCTGCGGGCCGCCGGTGAGCAGCCGCTGACGGTACGCCCCGGCGACGGCTTCGCCGCCGAGGCCGACGGCTGGCGGCTGCGCCCCGGCGTGCGGGACGACTACGACGCGCTGGTCGCCGCCCTCGCCGCGGACGGCGTGCCGGCCCGGCTGGTGCACGCGTTCGCCCTCGACGGCGAGCCGACCGGCGCCGACATCGCCGCCACCTGGGCCGCCCAGGACCGGGGCTTCTTCAGCGCGCTGCACCTGGTGCAGGCCCTGGCGGGCGCCGGCCTGACCGCCGAGGAGGGCGCGTTCACCCTGGACGTCGTCACCGCCGGCATCGGCGACGTGACCGGCGCCGACCTGACCCGGCCGGAGCACGCCACCCTGGCCGGCCTGGCCCGGGTGCTCCCGGCCGAGGTCCCCGGCCTGACCGTCCGGCTGCTCGACGCCGGCCCGGCCGACGCGGGGGAGCGGGCCCTCGTGGCCGAGCTGCGCCGCCCGGTCGACCCGGAGCGGCCCGAGGTGACGTTGCGCGGCGGACGCCGCTGGGTGACCGGCTACGAGCAGGTCACCGTCGACGCCGAGGGCGAGCCGGGGGCGCTGCGCGAGGGCGGCCGGTACGTGATCACCGGCGGGCTCGGCGGTATCGGCATCACCCTCGCCGAGGACTTCGCCACCCGGGCCCGGGCGAAACTGGTGCTGCTGGCCCGCTCCGGGCTGCCGGCCCGCGAGGAGTGGGACGACCACCTGGCCGTGCACGGCGGCGACCGGGCCGGCCGGGCCATCGCCGCGATCCGCCGGATGGAGGCCGCCGGCGCCGAGGTGCTGGTGCTCGCCGCCGACGTCACCGACCCCGCCGACCTGGCCCGCGTGCGGGCCGAGGCCGAGCGCGCGTACGGGGGAATCGACGGCATCGTGCACGCGGCCGGCCTGCCCGGCGGCGGCATGGCCGAGATCAAGGAGCGGGCCGAGGCGGAGCGGGTGCTCGCCCCGAAGCTCGCCGGCACCCTCGCCCTGGCGCGGGTCTTCGGCGACCTGCCGCTGGACTTCGTGGTGCTCTGCTCCTCGGTCACCGCGGTGATCGGCGGCTTCGGTCAGGTCGACTACTGCGCGGCGAACAACTTCCTCGACGCGTACGCCCGGGCCGGTGCCGGCTTCGCCGCGCCCGTGGTGTCGCAGAACTGGGGCGGCTGGGCCGAGGTGGGCATGGCCGTGGAGACCGACGTCCCCGCCGGCTTCCGGGCCGCCGCGCGGGACACGGTCGCCACCCCGGTGGACCACCCGGTGCTCACCACGAAGGTCACCGGCCCCGACGGCACCGTGCTGCACGGCCTGGTCTCCGCCACCAGCCACTGGCTCCTCGACGAGCACCGCATCGGCGGGGTGCCCGTGGTGCCGGGCACCGCCCACCTGGAGTCCGTCCGCGCGGCGGTGACGGCCGCGCTGCCGGCCCCGGCCGGGGACGCCGCCGTGGAGCTGCGCGACGTGGTGTTCCTGGAGCCGTTCTCGGTGCCCGACGGCACCGTCGCCCAGTACCGGGTGGAGCTGACCCCCGCCGAGGACGGCGTCGACTTCGCCGTGTGCAGCCTCGCCGCCGGCCAGTCCCGCACGCACGTGCGCGGGTCGGCGGGCTGGACGGTCGAGCCCGCTCCGCCGGCGGAGCAGCCGGCCGTGACGGGCCGCCGGGTCGACGACGACTCGTCGTTCGGCCGTGGACGCACCAGCATGCTGACCTTCGGGCCGCGCTGGGCCGCGCTGCGCGAGCACCACCTCGGCGACGGCGAGGAACTGGCCCGCATCGAGGCCCCCGCCGAGGCGGTCGGGGACCTGCCGTCGTGGGGCCTGCACCCGGCGCTGCTGGACGTGGCGACCGCGTTCGGCCGCGGCCAGGGCTCCGGCACCTACCTGCCGCTGTCGTACGGGCGGATCGTGGTGCGCGGGTCGCTGCCGGCGCGGTTCCACAGCCACCTGCGGCACCGGGACAGCGCCACCGCCGAGGTGGTGGCCGCGGACCTGTCGCTGCGCGACGCCGACGGCCGGGAGCTCGTCGCCATCAGCGACTTCGTGCTGCGGCGGGTCGACCAGGGCGCGGTGACCGGTGGCCTGGCCGCCGCGCCGGAGGCGGACCCGGCGGCGACCTCCGCCGGGCCGACCGAGGACATCCGGCCGGTGGACGGGGTGGAGGCGTTCCGGCGCAGTCTCACCGCCGGGCTGGGTGCCCAGGTCGTGATCACCACTCGGACGGTGGCGGACATCCGCAGCCGCGCCGGCCGGATGACCACGGAGAGCCTGGAGAACGAGCCGGAGACGACCTCCACGGCGCCGTCCGGCACCGGCGGCGGCTCGGCCGCGCCCCGCACCGAGTTGGAGATGATCATCGCCCGGGTCTGGCAGGACGGGCTCGGGGTGGCCGAGGTCGGCGTCGACGACGACTTCTTCGCCCTCGGCGGCAACTCGCTGGTGGCGGTGCAGCTGATCGCCGCGATGCGCAAGGCGACCGGGGTGCGGCTGCCGATGCGCAGCCTCTTCGAGACGCCCACCGTGGCCGGGATCGCGGCGCGGATCGAGGAGATGCGGGCCGCCGCCCCCACCGACGAACCGGCCGCGCCGACCACCCCCAACATCCCGCGGCTGCCCCGCGCGTGACGACGAGCGACAACAGGAGTGAGGAAGCAATGAGCGACACGATCGCCACGCTGCCGGTGGTCGTCGAGAACGACGGCCGGGAGCTGACCGAGCTGATCGCCGCCCGCCGCGCGGAGCTGCGCGCGAGCCTCGTGGAGCACGGCGGGCTGCTGTTCCGCGGGTTCGACGTCGGCGGCGTCGAGGGCTTCGACCGGGTGGTGCGGGCGCTGGCCGGCGAGCCACTCGTCTACACCGAGCGCTCGTCTCCCCGGCACGCCATCGCCGGCCGGGTCTACACCTCGACCGACTACCCGCCGGACGAGGAGATCTTCCTGCACAACGAGAACTCGTACCAGGCCCGTTGGCCACTGACGCTGTTCTTCTACTGCATCACCCCGCCGCTGACGCAGGGCGCGACCCCGCTCGCCGACGTGCGCCGGGTGTACGCCGAGATCGACCCGGCGGTCCGCGAGGAGTTCGTCCGCCGCCGCTGGATGCTGGTGCGCAACTTCCACGGCGACTTCGGCACCCCGTGGCAGCACGTGTTCAACACCGACGACCGCGCCGAGGTCGAGGCGTACGCGGCGGCGAACCGGATCGAGCTGGAGTGGCTCGGCAAGGACGGGCTGCGTACCCGCGCGGTCCGTGACGTGGTGCACCACCGGCCCGGCTCGGACACCCCCCGCTGGTTCAACCACGCCACGTTCTTCCACCTGAGCACCCTCCCGAAGGACTACCAGGAGGGGCTGCTGGCCATGTTCGGCCCCGAGGGGCTGCCGTCGAACACCTACTACGGCGACGGCGGCGAGATCCCCGCCGACGTCATGGACCACCTGCGGGCCGCGTACCGGGCCGCCAGCGTCCGCTTCGACTACCAGCGCGACGACGTGCTGGTGGTGGACAACATGACCGCCGCGCACGGGCGGGAGCCGTTCACCGGCCCCCGCAAGATCGCCGTCGCGATGGCCGAACCGCACACCCCCGAGAGCGCTGGAGAGAAGTGATGGCCGAAGCCCGATTCCTGGTCGTTCGCAACGACGAGGAGCAGTACTCGATCTGGTCGGCCGACCGCGACCTCCCGGCGGGCTGGCACGAGGCCGGCTTCGCCGGCACCCGTGAGGAGTGCCTCGCGCACATCGACACCGTCTGGACGGACATGCGCCCGCGTTCGGTACGGGAGGCTGGCGCATGAGTACCCCGAAGGAGTGGACCTTCCCGGCCTCCTACGCCCAGGAGCGGGTCTGGATGGCCAACCAACTCGACACCGACTCGCCGGTCTACAACGTCTCCAACCCGTGGCGCTTCGCCGCCGGGATCACCCCGGAGCAGGCCAACGACGTGTTCGGCCAGGTCGTCGCCCGGCACGAGTCCCTCCGCACCCACCTGCGGATGGACGACGGCACCCTCACCCAGGTGGTCCGCGCTGCCGAGCCGGTCGCGCTGCCGGTCGACGACCTGCGCGGCCTCGCCGGGCCGGAGCGCGACGAGAAGGTGGCGGCGCTGCTGGGCGGGCTGGCCCGCACGCCGATCCCGCTGGACGCGCCGCCGCCGTGGCGGGCCCGGCTGGTCCGGCTCGCCGACGACGAGGTCGCGCTGCTGTTCGTGGCGCACCACGCGGTCTTCGACAGCCACTCGGCGGTGGTGTTCACCAACGAGCTGGCCGCGTTCAGCCGGGCCGCGCTGACCGGCGCGCCCGCCGACGTGCCCGAGCTGCCCATCCAGTACGCCGACTTCGCGGTCTGGCAGCGCGACCAGCTCACCGGCGCGGAACTGGACCGGCAGCTCGCCTTCTGGCGGGGCCACCTGGCCGGCGCGCCGCCGGTGACCGCCCTGCCGCTGGACCGGCCGCGCCCCGCGCAGCTCGGCTTCGCCGGCGACGAGGTGCGCTTCGACCTGCCCGACGGCCTGCTCGACCGGGTCGGCCAGCTCGCCGCCGGCTCCGCCGCCACCCCGTACATGGTGCTGCTCGCCGCGTTCACCGCGTTGCTGTCCCGGATCTCCGGCGACGACGACGTGGTGGTGGGCGTCTCCACCGCCGGCCGGGACACCGCCGAGGTGGCCCCGCTGATCGGCATGTTCGTCAACCCGGTCGCGCTGCGCTGCGACCTGACCGGCGACCCCACCTTCGCCGAGCTGCTGGGCCGGGTGCGCGGCGGGCTGGTCGACGCGATGGAGCACGGTTCGACCCCGTTCCAGAAGATCGTCGAGTCGATCGCCCCGCAGCGGGACCCGTCGGTGCAGCCGATCTTCCAGACCGCGCTGAACTTCATCCCGGACTCGGGGCTCGACGCGGTGGAGCTCGGCACCACCAAGGACGACCTGGCGTTCGACATCACCACCGGCCCCAGTCGGCTGGTCTACCGCACCGCGCTGTTCGACCGGGCCACCGCCGAGGCGGTCGTCGCCCGGTACGTCCGGCTGCTCGCCGCGGCCGTCGCCGACCCGGCCCAGCGGATCTCCGCCCTGCCGCTGCTCGACGACGCCGAGCGGCACCAGGTGCTGTCAGGCTGGAACGAGACCGCGCACGAGGTGCCGGCGTCCACCCTGGTCGCCGAGTTCGAGCGGCAGGCGGCGGCCACCCCGACCGCCATCGCCCTGGTCCGCGACGGCGTCACGCTGACGTACGCCGAGCTGAACGCCGCCGCGAACCGCCTGGCGCGCGTCCTGGTGGCGCGGGGTGCCGGACCGGAGGCCCGGGTCGCGCTGGCCCTGCCCCGCTCCGCGGAGCTGGTGGTGGCGATCCTCGCGGTGCTCAAGTCCGGCGCCGCGTACGTGCCGGTGGACACCGGCTACCCGGCCGGGCGGATCGCCTACCTGCTGGCGGACTCCGAGCCGGCGCTCGTGCTCGCCACGCCCGAGACCGCCGGGCTGGTGCCCGCCGGCGCGCTGGTGCTCGACGGGCCGCTCGACGGCGACGACGCCGACCTGACCGACGCCGACCGGGTCGCCCCGCTGCGTCCCGGGCACCCCGCGTACGTCCTCTACACCTCCGGCTCCACCGGCCGCCCGAAGGGCGTGGTGGTGGAGCACCGGGCGGTCACCGCCTACCTGGCGTGGGCCCGGGACACCTACCCGGGGCTGGCCGGCACGGCGCTGCTGCACTCGCCGGTGTCGTTCGACCTGACCGTCACCGGCCTGCTCGGCCCGCTCACCGCCGGCGGCACCGTTCGGCTCGCCGCCATCGACGAGGCCGCGGCCCGCGTCGGCGACCGGCCGGCGTTCCTCAAGGTCACGCCCAGCCACCTGCCGCTGCTCGACGCCGAGCTGTCGCCGACGACCGACCTGGTCATCGGCGGCGAGGCGCTGACCGCGGAGCAGCTCGCCGACTGGCGGGCCGCCCACCCGGGCGTCGCCGTGATCAACGAGTACGGCCCGACCGAGGCGACGGTCGGCTGCGTGGCCGCCCGCGTCGCGCCGGGGGAGGAGCTGCCCGCCGGGGCGGTGTCGATCGGCCGGCCCACCTGGAACACCCGGGTGTACCTGCTCGACGCCGCGCTGAACCCGGTCCCGCCGGGCGTGGCCGGTGAGCTGTACGTCGCCGGTGACCAGCTGGCCCGGGGCTACCTGCGCCGGCCCGGCCTCACCGCCGAGCGTTTCCTGCCCTGCCCGTACGGGCCGCCGGGGCAGCGGATGTACCGCACCGGCGACCTGGCCCGCTGGCGGGCCGACGGCACGCTGGACTACCTCGGCCGCCGCGACAACCAGGTCAAGATCCGTGGCATGCGGATCGAGCTGGGCGAGATCGAGTCGGCCCTGCTGGCCCGGCCGGACGTCCGCGAGGCGGCCGTGGTGGCACGCATCGACTCCGGCGAGCCGACCCTGGTCGGTTACGTCGTCGGCGCGGCCGACGAGGCGGCGCTCGCGGCCGACCTGGCCCGGGAGTTGCCGGCGCACCTGGTGCCGGCGGCGTTCGTCCGCCTCGACGCGCTGCCGCTGACGCCGAACGGCAAGCTGGACGCCGCGGCGCTCCCCGCCCCGGCCGTCGCCCCGGCCGCCGACGCGTTCGTCGCCCCGCGCACCGACGCCGAGGCGCTCGTCGCCGAGGTGTACGCCGACATCCTCCAGGTGGACAAGGTCGGCGCGCTGGACGACTTCTTCGCCCTGGGCGGCAACTCGCTGCGCGGCATGCGGGCGATGGCCCGGATCCGGGCCGAGGTGGACGTGGACCTGCCGATGCGGGCGCTGTTCAGCACCCCGGTGGTGGCCGACCTGGCCGCCCAGATCGAGCAGCGGATCGCCGCCGAACTCGACGAGCTCTCCGAAGCCGAGGTCGCCGCGCTGCTCGCGGCGGAGAAGGACACTCCCTGATGACCGACGTGAAGGACCCGGCGCGGGACGCGGCCCGCCAGGCGCTCATCGCGCAGCGCCTGCGCAAGCGGCAGGCCGCCACGCCCACCGCCCGGATCACCCCGCGTCCGCCGGACGCAGAGGTGCCGCTGTCGTACGCCCAGGAGCGGGTCTGGTTCATGGACCAGCTCGCTCCGGGCGAGGCGGCGTACCACATCGCGGTGCCGCTGCGGGTGCGCGGGCCGATCGACGTCGCGGCGCTGCGTCGGGCGCTGGCCGACCTGAGCCGGCGGCACGAGTCGCTGCGCACCCGGTTCCCGGCCGACGCCGACGGCCGACCCACCGTGGTGGTCGCGGACTCCGTCGAGGTGCCGCTGACCATCGTGGACGCCCCCGACGAGGCCGCCGCGCAGGCGCTGGTGGACGCCGCCGCCGCCGAGCCGTTCGACCTGGCCGAGGGCCCGCTGCTGCGCGCCCTGCTGATCCGGCTGGCCGACGAGGACTACGTGCTGTTCCTCGGCAAGCACCACATCATCGGCGACGGCTGGTCGGTCGACGTGCTGCTGCGGGACCTCATCACCCTCTACCGCGGCGGGGAGCTGCCGGCCCTGCCGATCCAGTACGGCGACTTCGCCCACTGGGAGGCCCAGGAGCTGGACGGGCCGCAGGCCCGCGGACACCTCGACTACTGGAACCAGCGGCTGGCCGGCATCACCCCGCTGGAACTCCCGCTGGACCTGCCCCGCCCGGCCACCCAGACCTACGCCGGCGACTTCGTCGAGTTCCGGCTGGACCGGGCCGCCGCCGACGGGCTGAACGCGCTCACCCGCTCCTACGGCGGCACCCTGTTCATGACGCTGCTCGCGGCGTACCAGGTGCTGCTGGCCCGGCACGCCGGCCAGGACGACTTCGCCGTCGGGGCGTCCGTGGCCGGCCGCTCCGCGCCGGAGCTGGAGAACGTCGTCGGCATGTTCATCAACATGCTGCCGCTGCGGGCCGAGCTGGCCGGCGACCCGACCTTCGCCGAGCTGCTGGAGCGCACCCGGCGCAGCGTGCTGGACGGGCTGGAGCACGGCGAGGTGCCGTTCGCCAGGGTGGTGCACGAGCTGGGCCTGCCCCGCGACGTGAGCCGCTCCCCGGTTTTCCAGGCGATGTTCGTGCTGCAGAACTACGAGATCGGCCGGTTCAACGAGGTCTCCGACGCCACCGACGTCACCTTCGACTGGACGCCGATGGAGCTGCGGGCCACCCGGTTCGACTTCGAGTTCCACGCGGTGGAGATCCTCGACGGGCTCTACGGCAAGCTGGTCTTCAACACCGACCTGTTCACCCGCGACACGGTGGAGCGGGTGGCGCAGCGGTTCAGCACCCTGCTGCGCGCGGTGGTGGCCGCCCCCGACACCCCGATCTCCGCGCTGGACCTGCTCCCCGCCGACGAGCGGGACCTGCTGGCGGGGTGGAACGACACCGCCGCCGACTTCCCGGCCGCGCAGACGCTGCACGGGCCGATCGAGGAGCGGGCCGCCCGCACCCCCGACGCGGTGGCGGTCACCTTCGAGGGCCGCAGCGTCACGTACGCCGAGCTGAACGCCGCCGCCAACCGGGTCGCGCACCGGCTGCGCGCCGCCGGCGTGGGCCCGGAGACCCTGGTCGGGGTCTGCGCGGAGCGCTCGGTGGAGCTGGTCGCCGGGCTGCTCGGCGTGCTCAAGGCCGGCGGGGCCTACCTCCCGCTGGATCCGGAGTACCCGGCCGACCGGCTGTCCTTCATGGTCACCGACGCGGCCGCGCCGGTGGTGCTGGTCCAGGAACACCTGCGTGACGTGCTGCCGGACACGGGCGCCACGGTCCTCGCCCTCGACGACGAGCGGGTGTGGGCCGACCAGCCGGCGGACGACCCCGCGCCGGTCGTCGACCCCGGGCACCTGGCGTACGTCATCTACACCTCGGGCTCCACCGGCCGCCCGAAGGGGGTGCCGAACACCCACCGGGGCATCGTCAACCGGCTCGACTGGATGCAGAAGACCTACGGGCTCGGCGCCGACGACGCCGTGCTGCAGAAGACCCCGGCCAGCTTCGACGTGTCGGTGTGGGAGTTCTTCTGGCCGCTGCGCGAGGGCGCCCGGCTGGTCGTCGCCAAGCCCGGCGGGCACAAGGACGCCGGCTACCTGCGCGACCTGCTGGTCGCCGAGCGGGTGACCACCGCCCACTTCGTCCCGTCGATGCTGACCGTCTTCCTCGCCGAGGACGGCGTCGAGGCGGCGACGGCGTTGCGCCGGGTGATCTGCTCGGGCGAGGAACTGCCGCTGGCCTCGGCGCTGGACTTCACCGCCCGGCTGCCGTGGTGCGGGCTGCACAACCTGTACGGCCCGACCGAGGCGGCCATCGACGTCAGCTCGTGGCACTGCGACCCGGCCCTGCTGGCCGGGCTGACCAGCGTGCCGATCGGCGGGCCGATCGCCAACCTGCGGCTGCACGTGCTCGACGAGCGCGGCGAGGAGTGCCCGGTCGGGGTGGCCGGCGAGCTGCACATCGGCGGGGTCGGGCTGGCCCGCGGCTACCACCGCCGGCCGGCGCTGACCGCCGAGCGGTTCGTGCCGGACCCGTTCTCCGGTGAGCCGGGCGCGCGGCTGTACCGCACCGGCGACCTCGCCCGCTGGCGGACCGCCCCGGGCGGCACGGGCGGGGTCATCGAGTTCCTCGGCCGCATCGACCACCAGGTCAAGCTGCGCGGCCTGCGGATCGAGCTGGGCGAGATCGAGAGCGCGCTGCGCGAGCAGCCGGGGGTGGCCGAGGCGGCGGTGATCGTCCGCGAGGACAGCCCCGGCGACAAGCGGCTGACCGCGTACGTGGTCGGCGGGGCGGAGCACGCCGCGCTGAAGTCGGCGCTGAAGGAGACGCTGCCCGAGTACATGGTGCCGAGCGCGTTCGTCACCCTCGACGCGCTGCCGCTGTCGCCGAACGGCAAGCTCGACCGCCGGGCGCTGCCCGCGCCGGTGGTCACCCGCGAGGCGTCCGTGGCGCTGGTGGAGCCGCGCGACGACACCGAGCGGCTGTTGGCCGGGATCTGGTCGGAGGTGCTCGGCGTCGACACGCTCGGCATCGACGACGACTTCTTCGATCTCGGCGGGCACTCGATGCTCGCCACCCAGGTCGTGGCGAAGATCCGCAAGGCGGAACACGGCGGTCGCCCGGTCGGCGTGATGGACCTGTTCCAGCAGCGGACCATCCGCGAGCTGGCCGCCTTCATGTCCGGCAGCGCCGAGGCCGACGGGCCGCGCCGGCTGCTCTACGAGCTGACCAAGCCGATCCCGGCGGCCAAGCGCGTGCTGTCGTACGTCTGCGTCCCCTACGGCGGCGGCAGCGCGATCGTCTACCAGCCGCTCGCCGACGCGCTGCCGGCCGGGCACGCGCTGTGGTCCCTCGCCATCCCCGGCCACGACGTGGGCCTCAGCGAGGACGGCCTGCCCTTCGACGAGCTGACCAGCCGGGTCGCCGAGGAGATCCTGGAACGCGTCGAGGGGCCGATCGTCCTGTACGGCCACTGCGGCGTCGGCAGCGCGATCGTCGCCGAGGTGGCCCGCAAGGTCGAGGCGGCCGGGCGAAACCTGGAGGCGCTCTACATCGGGGCGATGTTCCCGTTCGCCCGCCCGAAGGGCGCGTTCGCCACCCTGCGCAACCGGCTGGAGCAGCTGCGCAGCAACCGGCACTACGCGAGCTGGCTCAAGTCGATGGGCGTCGACACCGACGAGCTGGACCCGGAGCAGGCGGACCGGATCATCAGCAACATGCGGGCCGACTCCCGGGCCTCGGAGGAGTACTTCACCGGCCTGCTGGACCGGCAGGCGGCGAAGCTGCGCGTGCCGATCATCTCGGTGGTCGGCTCGGAGGACCCGGTCACCGACTACCACACCGAGCGGTACGCCGAGTGGCAGTTCCTCAGCGACACCCTCGGCCTGGTGGTGCTCGACCAGGCCGGGCACTTCTTCCTGAAGTACCGGGCCGAGGAGCTGGCCGAGATCGTCACCCGGGTCCACCCGGCGGTCGTGGCCGGGGACGTCTCGGCACTCACCCCGGCCGCCCGGGACGAGGACGCCGGCTGGGTGGTCGCCGACCACCAGCGCATCGGCGTCGAGGACCGGCCGGAGAAGGCGGTGGTCAAGCCGTCCATGGCCAGGTTCGTGGCGGTCACCGCAGGGCAGCTGGTCTCCACCACCGGGTCGGCGCTGACCGCGTTCGCCCTGCCGATCTGGCTGTTCACGCAGACCGGCTCGGTGGCCAACCTCGGGCTGCTCTGGGCGCTCGCCCTGATCTGCGGCGTGCTGATGCTGCCGATCGCCGGGGCGATCACCGACCGGGTCAGCCGTCGGAAGATCATGATGATCGCCAGCAGCAGCGCCGGCTCGATCCAGCTGGTGCTGGCCGCGCTGCTCTGGACCGACAACCTCCAGCTGTGGAACATCTACCTGCTGGTGGCGTTGAGCCAGGTCGCCGGGTCGTTCCAGCGCATCGCGTTCCAGTCGGCGGTGCCGCAGCTCGTGCCGAAGCGCTACCTCGGCCACGCGATGGGCATCACCCAGCTCACCAACGGCTTCGCCATGCTGCTGATGCCGGTCTTCGCGGCCGGCCTGCTGGCCGCCATCGAGCTCAAGGGCATCCTGCTCATCGACGTGGCGAGCTACGTGGTGGCGGTGCTGACCCTGGCCGTGGTCCGCTTCCCCGACCTGCTGGGGTGGCGGCCCAAGGAGCGGCTGCTGGTGGCCATCGCCAACGGCATGCGCTACTCCTGGCAGCACCGGGGCTTCCGGTTGATGCTCGGCTACTTCGCGCTGGGCAACATCTTCCTGGCGCCCGCCCTGGTGCTCACCACGCCGCTGGTGCTCTCCTTCGGCACCGCGACGCAGGTGGCCCAGGTGGCCCTCGCCGAGGCGCTCGGCGCGGTCGCCGGCGGCGTGCTCATGTCGCTCTGGGGCGGCCCCCGGCACCGACGGATGATCGGCGTGCTGATCGGCAACCTCGGCACGGCGGTCGGCTGCATGCTGATCGGCCTGGACGCCTCGGTGGCGATGATCTGCGTCGGCGCGTTCTGGCTGGCGATGGCGATGACCACGGCGCAGTCGATCTACGCCACCATCGTCCAGGTGAAGGTGCCGCAGCGCTTCCACGGCCGGGTGTTCAGCCTCAACCAGACCATCTCCTGGTCGACCCTGCCGATCGGGTTCGCGCTGATCGCCCCCGGCGCGACCGCCCTGTTCGAGCCGATGCTCGCCCCGGGCGGGTCGCTCGCCGGCTCGGTGGGCGCGGTGATCGGCACCGGTCCGGGCCGCGGCATCGGCTTCGCGTACGTCTGCTTCGGCGCGGCGCTGGTGCTGATCACCCTCGGCGGCTTCGCGATCCGGCTGCTGCGCCGGTTCGACATCGAGGTGGAGGACTCGCTGCCCGACGACCTGATCGGCGCGCAGGAGCGGGAGAAGCGGCTCGCCGCCCGCGCCGCCGAGCGCGCCGAGGAGAAGGTGCCGGCAGGGGTGTGAGTCGGTCCCCGGGGGCCCGCTTGACGGGCCCCCGGGGGCTCACTCGCCCTCGTACCGGTCGGCGAGGTCGGCCTCGGGCACGTCCTCCGGTTCGGCGACCCAGGCCGAGAAGACCGGCACCCCGTCCCACGGGCCGGCCGCGCCGCCGCCGACCCGACCGTCGGTGGCGACCGCCACCACGGCGTACGGGTGGCCGAAGCGCAGCTCGGCGATCCGGACGGTCCCCTCCGGCGGCAGGCTCTCGATCGTGGCGAAGCCGGTGACCGCGGCCGCCTCGAAGCCGTACCGGCCGTAGCGGGCCATCGCGGCCTGCGCCGCCTCGAACCTCAGCCCCGCATCGCCCAGCAGCTCGCCGAAGACCCGCGCGACGGCGGGAAAGCCCAGCTCGGGTGCCGTCAGCCCGTGTCGGCTCTCCGCCGACCAGCAGGGCAGCACCGCCGTCGCCCGCTCCTCCCGGCCGCCCGGCGCGAACGTGTGGGTCAGTTCCTCCCGCAGCGTCCACAGCGCAGCATCGCCCAGCGGAAGGTCGTACAGGGAACGCCGGGACGCCGGCGGGTGGTCCTCCGGCGTGGCGGCGGCGACCGCCGCGACCTCGTGGGCGGCGGCGAGAACGTCCCCGGCGGGCACGTCGGAGGCGGCGACGACCGAGACCACCAGCAGCCCGGCCACCCGGTCGGCGGTCCGCGCCGGCCGGGCGGCGGCGGCGTGCACGGCGACGGTGCCGGCCCGCGCGGTGTCCGCGATCCAGCACCGGTGGCCGTACTCCGGGGCGCGCAGCGCCCGGCCCAGCCGGCCGGCCCAGGCGCTGCCCGGCCCGAGGGCGTCGGCGGGCGCCACCTCGAACGGGTCCGCCCAGGAGACCCGGGTGGCCAGGGCGCTGGCCAGGATCAGCAGCACCTCCGGCGTGACCGTCAGCGGGAACGTCTCGATGAGGTCGAACGTGTTCTCGCGGGCCCACGCGTCGAGCCCGGCCTGCTCCGGCAGCGGCCCGGTGGCGGTAGGCCCGGGCAGGGTCGCCCGCCACCCGTCGAGCCCGGCGGTCCCGGACCCCGGCCGGTGCCAGAACGCGGTCGCCGACGGCACCAGCGGGTGCGGCGTCTCCAGCAGGGCGCGGGCCGCCTCGGCGGCCGTCTTCGCGTCCGTGCCGAGCGCCTCCTCCAGCGCCGCGCGGGTCGCGTCGGTGGTCGCCGGCGCGGCGAGCGCCAGCAGCAACCACGCGCCCAGCGGGGAGGCGACGTGGTGCCCGTCGCCGATCACGGCGTGCAGGCGGTCGGCGTAGCGGGCCAGGGGAGTGCGGATGTCGGTCGTCACCGCTCCACTGTGCCCGCTGGTCGGGCGCTCGTCACCACCATCGGCCGACCGGTCTCCGGTGCGGTCACGACCAGAACTCGAACGGTTCGTCGATCTCCTCGCCGGCGAGGAAGGGGGTCAGCAGCCGGGGAAGCTGGCCCGGGTAGAACCGTTCGCCGCTGCCCACCACCTCGGCGATTGGCCACCACCGGAACCCGAAGTAGTCCTCCACCTCGTAGTCGAGCCGGTGCGCCTCGTCCACGTCCGGCCCGGGGCCGTTCAGCCGTACCGGGGCGATCACCTCGTCCTGGAGGTGCCGCCGCTGCCGGTGCACGAAGCTGGCCCGGCGCCGCCAGGTGGGCGGACCGATCTGCGCGGGGTCGGCCACGATGCCGGTCTCCTCGCGCAACTCGCGCACCGCCGTGTCCAGGTATGTCTCGCCGGGGTCCATCCCGCCGCCGGGCAGCTCCCACCAGGTGCCCAGGCGGGGATGGTCCGGGTCGCGGGTGTGGAACAGCAGCACCCGGCCGTCGCCGTCGAGCACCACCAGCCGCACCGCGCTGCGTTCGACGACCGGCAGGTCGTCGGGCAGTTCGACCATCCGCGTTCCTCCCTGGTGTACGCGCGGCCGGTCCGGCCTCACGCTCGACCGTGAACGGCACCGCGGGGTCCGGTGCCGGCGGTGCACCCGCGGCCGGGGTCAGTCGTCGATGCGGCGGCCGCCGGTCTGGGGCACCTGCCCACCACCGCCGCTACGGGCTGAGGCAGCGATGTCTGCCTCCTCCCACAGTTGCAGTAGCAGGCGGTTGACCTGCTCCGGTCGCTGCTGATGCGGTGCATGGTCCGCCCCCGACACCCGATGGAGACGGGCGCCGATCCGGCTCGCCACGATGCCGGCGGTGACGATCAGCGCCTCGCCGACGCTGGACCGGTAGTCCGGCTGCGCGGTTTCCCAGGTTCCGGCGAGCACCAACTTGGGGCAGTCATGCGACCGGAGCGCGTCGACTGGCAGGTCAGCCTCCCAACACGGCCGTTCCCGCAGGGCGGTCCCCGCAGCCCGCACCGCGAACTCCCAGGGCTCGGGCACGGGCTGATCGGCGCCGTACGCGGCGAGGAGGTATTCCTCCGCCGACATCGATCGCGCGGCCGCCACGTACCGCCGGTTGTTCCTCAGCGCGGCGGCCACGACTGGATGGTCGGCCGCAACCGCCAGCGCCGATGGCTCGATCAACGCCAGCGACCGCAGCAACTCCGGGCGGCGAACCGCGGCGAGGAGCGCGACCACGCCGCCGTACGAGTGACCCACGAGGTGAGTGGGCCGATCCATCAGCCCGACGATGTCGTCGGCGTCGACGTCGTAGTCGCTCTGCTCGGTGTCCGGACTGGCGCCGAAGCCGCGCCGGTCGACCACCAAGATCCGTCGGTGACCGGCGAGCGGCTGCTGCGCCGCGAAGGCGGCGAGTCCCCATGTCATCGTGCCGTGGATCAGGATGACCTGGTCGTCGCGTGCGTGGGGCGCGTCCCACGTGGTGACATGCAAGGGGAGCATGGTCCTGACGGTAGTCGATGGCAAGGTCTGTCCGGCAAGCTGAAGCCAATCCACGAGCGCTTCTCCGGTGCCCGCTGTGGGGACGGTCAGGCGGCGGGCAGGGCGCCGAGGCGGTGCAACAGTTGCCGGCCGAGCGGCAGCCGCTTGTCGGCATCGGCGTCGGTGCGGATGTCCACGTTCAGCGCGAAGCAGTACAGCCGGTCGCCGCGCTCGACCCAGCCGACCCACCACCCGGTGCCCGGCTCGGTGGCGTCCGTCTGGCCGGTCTTGGCGTACAGGGTGTGCGTGGCGGTGCGTTCCAGGCGCAGGATGTCCCGGACGGTCGCCTGGTGCCCCCGGTCGGCCGGCAGTTCGCCCTGGGCCAACCGGGCCAGCCACCGCGCCTGCTCGTCGGCCGAGATCGTCAGCGGCCCGCGTAGCCAGAACTGGTCCACCGCGGCGCCGACCTCGGCGTTGCCGTAGCCGAGTCGGCGCAGCCACTCCCGCTCCCGCTCCGGCCCGATCCGCCGGGCCAGTTCCTGGAAAACCGGCACGTTGGACACCCGGACCGCGTCACGCAGCCCCATGTCCCGCTCCCAGGCCGCGACGCGCTGGGGCCGGCCGCCGTACGGGACCTTCTCGTGCTCGTCGCGCACCACGCCGGTCTCGAGCGCGATCAAGCTGTGCGGGACCTTGAACGTCGAGGCCGGGATGAACCGGCGCTCGGCCCGGGCGCGGTCCACCATGACGATGCGCGCCGCCGTCACGTCGTACAGGACGAAGGTGCCCTGGAGGCCGGCCTGCCGGAACAGGCTCGCCAGGTCGTCGCGGGTCTCGACCGCCGGCGCGGCCGGCGAGGGCGCCGCGGCGGTGGCCGACGGGCCGTCGGTCGGCGGGGGCTGCGGGCGCTCGCTCCCGGCGCAACCGGCTGCGCCGGCCAGCAGGGCCAGGGCGAGAGCCGTCGCGCCCGTGACGCTCCGCCTGCGGCGAGCCGGCCACGGACCGCGTGGGCGGTACGGCTCACACCGGCGGGCGTCGGGCAGGCCCCGCACCTCGAAGCTCACCTGCCACCGCCTCCTTGCTCCGGCACCGACACCTCAGTCAAGCACGTGCCGTCGGCGCTCCAGCAACGAAACACCGGTAGGCCACGTCCCACGGCACGAGGTCATGCGGCGGTTCCCGTACGCAGCACGTACAGGATCGTGTCGATGACCAGCCGACGGGGACACCGCAGCGGCCGAAGCGACACAGACGTGATCTTCGCTGACTGCCTCAGCGAAGATCACGTCCAGGTGTCACAACACTCGCTCAGGGGCGGACCGGGTCGAACTGGAGGTAGTCGAGGTTCCAGTTCTGGTAGGCGTCGGTCGGCAGGCTCACCCGCACGGTGTGGTGGCCGGCCGCGAGTTCCTGGACGACGCCACTGGGCTGGAGCACCTGCTTGTTGTGGCTCGTGGTGTTCAGGACCGCCACCCGTTCGCTCTCCGGGCCTCCGTCGAACGACAGCGTGTACGCGCCGGCCGGAGAGTACGGCGAGGACACCCGTGCCGAAACGGCGTACCTGCCGCTGCGAGGCACCTCGATGGCGTACGTCAGCCACTCGCCGCCGCGCAGCCACGAGAGCCGCACGTTGCCGTCGGCGTCACTGATGTCCACGTCCTCGCCGGGGCGCATCGCCAGCCCGCCGCGGTTACCGGCGTCGAGGTCGTGGTAGCCCACGCCCTCGCCCGGAAGGAAGTCCTCGGCCTGGACCCGGACGCTACCCTTCGGCAGCGGGTCGCCGTCGCCGGTCTGCAGCCACCGCTCGAGCTTCTCGACGTCGTCGGTCTGGATGACGGTGGCGCCGAAGCTGGTGACCAGCCCCTCCCAGCCGCGACGAGGATCGATGAGCGAGGCCTCATCGGTGAAGTGGTCCGCCAGGCCGTTCCACATCGAGTTGACCCAGACCCTGCTGCTCGCCGCCAGCCGGTCGAGGAACGGTTGGCGTGCCACGACGTCGTACTGGCTGTCGAAGTTGACCTCGTAGCCGACCGGCTGGTCGCCGCCGAACGCCTCGACGTCGGCGAGATTGGCGTCGCCGATCATGTGCAGGTAGAGCGCGCCTTCGTGGCCGGCCAGGAACCGCTGGACCTCAGCCACCGGCGCAGCGCTCTTGTAGAGCCCGTTGCGGACCGTCCCGGTCTCGACGAGCACCTTCCAGATCTCCTCGCGGAACGGCCAGCCCTTGTCGAGATTGACGAGACCACGCGTCTTCGCAACCTCCATGGCCTCGGCGAGAGTCGGAACCTGCTCGTCGGTGACCGCCGCCTGAGCGCCGCCGAGGCCCTGCTTCAGGCGGAGCGCCTTGACCTGGGCGAGAGTGAGGTCGGCGACGGCGCCGGTTCCGTTCGTCGTGCGGTCGACGGTGGTGTCGTGCATGAGCACGGGGACGCCGTCCCTGGTCAGCCGCACGTCGATCTCGGCGATCTCAGCGCCGTCCTCGTAGGCAGCAGAGATCGCGGGCAGGGAGTTCTCCGGGGCGTCACGCCACTGGCCGCGGTGCGCGGCGGTGAGGATCTTGGCCTTCGGACCGTGGTCGAGGATGTCGTGGTAGGCGCGCTCGGCCGGCGTGCCGCCACCCCGACCCGGCCCGCCATAGAGGAGCGCCGGGGGAGGAGCGCCTACGCCGCTGGCGGCGACGGCGAGGGCGGCAGGTGCCTGCCGGCCGGTCGTGAGCGCTGCTCCGGCGACAGCGCCGGCAGCGACAAGGGAGAGCGCGGTTGCGACGCGTACGGCGTGGTTGATGGGCGATCGGTTCATGGTCGCCGAACCTAGGGCCGGACCAGCCGCGCTACGCGTACCGGGCGTTGACTTTGCTTGACGTTCCGGTGAAGGTCGGTCGCTCCGACCAGCCGGCCACGGGCCGCCGCCGCTGGGTAACCAGTGAGGGACGGTCAGGCGGCGGGCATGGCGCCGAGGCGGCGCAGCAGTTGCCGGCCGAGCGGCAGTCGCTTGTCCGCGTCGGCGTCGGTGCGGATGTCCACGTTCAGTACGACCGAGGGCTTGTGCAGTTGCATCCGGGGGATGTGGGGTGGTTCTGGCGGTTCGGGGCGGAGCGGACGGCGGAGGCCACGCGGACTTGGAGTCGGGCTGGGGAGGTTGTGGCGGTCGGGCTGCTGGATGGCGCGTCACCGACGAGCGCTGGCCCGCGATGGCGGCAGGTGCGCCGTATGTCGACGCGCGGTGCCTGGTCGTTCGTAATGAGCAGGGCGAGGCGGTGGCGGCCGTGACGGTCTGGTCGGCGGGTGAGGGCAGGCCAGGGCTGATCGAGCCGATGGGGGTGCACCGGGCACGCCGCGGTCACGGTTACGGCCGAGCGATCACGGTCGCCGCGGCGCGCGCACTGCAGGATCTGGGCTCGTCCAGCGTGGACGTGTGCACCCCGAGCTCCAACGTCGCCGCCGTCGCCACCTACCAGTCGGCCGGCCTCGAGCAGTTGCCCGAGAGACGGGACCTGTATCGCAACGCTTCCTGAGGCTTTCGGTGCGGGGTCGGGGTGTGGCCAGTGATCGCGAGGCCGGTCTCGGCGAGGCAGCCGTCGACTAGCGGCCAGCGCCTCCGGCACGCCGCGTGCACATCCGGCACCGTGATGTCGAGATGCGCGTCGCTGGCGGTTGCGGTCCTGGCGAAGGTGAAGAAGGAGCGCGCTGCGTGCCGAACGGGCTGCCGGTCACGGGTTCGAGCACTGCCGGCTCCGGCGCGTCGGCTCCCACCATCATGGCCGGCGAATGCGTGTAGCAGCACGGGTCTGACCCCGGTACGGGATGTGCGTCATCGTGGCGGCGTGCGGCTGGTACGACGACCGCCGCCGTCACCACCGCGGCCACGGACATCGCCGCCGCCTGCATCAGCGCACCTTCCTGCTCCGTCGACGCCTCATCTCGCCCACCCATCTCGCTGTCGAGTCCAACCATGTCGTTCCCATCGTGGGGACACCGCAGCGGCAGTGGGGCTCTGTTCGACGCAATCGACACGGTCGGGCCATTCCCCACGCAGACACGCCGCCCGTGAGTGCGCCAGGTGCGATCGCGTGATCACGAGCGGAGCCCGCCGGCCGCCCGAGCCCACCCGTACGGATCCGAACATCCCCGAACGCCTGGCCCCGGCCCCGACGGCGCAACGCGTGGATACGTTCTGGACCCAGTGCCCTGAGGGCAGCCGGCGGTGGGACAGGACGGGGGCGGAGTGACCGAGCGCGCCGCGACGTACGCCGAGGTGTTCGCGGTGCGCGAGTACCGCTACCTGTTCGTGGCGTACCTGCTGTCCCTGGCGGGTGACCAGCTCACGGCCGTGACCGTGGCGTACCTCGTCTACACCGGCACCGGTTCGGCCGCGCTGGCGGCGGCCGCCTACGCCAGTTCCTACCTCGCCTGGCTCGCGGGCGGGCCGCTACTGTCCGGCCTCGCCGACCGGTTCCCCCGGCGGCGGATCCTGGTCGCGTGCGACCTTGCCCGGGCGGCGCTCGTCCCGGCGGCGGCGCTGCCGGACCTCCCCGCGCCCGCCCTGGTGGCGCTGCTGTTCGCGGTCAACCTGATGCGGCCGCCGTTCGTGGCCGCGAGGGCGGCGCTGATGCCCGAAGTGCTCGACGGTGACCGTTACGCGGTGGCGAACGGCGTGGACAACATCTGCGCCCAGGTCGTGCAGGTGCTCGGCTTCGCCGTCGGGGGGAGCCTGGTGGCGCTGCTGTCGCTGCGCGGTGCGCTGCTGGCGGACGCCGGCACGTTCCTCGTCTCCGCCCTTCTGATCATGATCGGCGTTCGTTCCCGCCCCGCGCCCCAGCCGCCCGGCCGCCCGGCCCGCCGCGGCCGGGCGGCCGGCCTGCGGGTGATCTTCACCGATCCCCGGCTGCGCGCCTACGTCCTCGTCCTGTGGGCAGCCAGCGCCTTCACCTACGCCGCCGAAGGACTGATGGCGCCGCTGGCCCGACAGTACGGAGGCGGCGCCGGCACCGTCGGGCTGTTGCTGGCGGCGGCGCCGACGGGGATGGCCCTCGGCGGGGTCGCCCTCACCCGGCTTTGTCCGCCGGCGGCCCGGCCACGACTGATCCTGCCCCTGGCCGCGCTCTCCGCCGGGGTGCTGGCGGCGGTCTGGCTCGTCCCTCCACTGTGGGTCGTCCTTCTGCTGTTGGTGCTGGCCGGCACCGCGAGCGCCTTCGCCATTCCGCTGAACGCGTTGTTCGGCCGGGCCGTGCCGACGCAGTACCGGGGACGCGCGTTCGGGGTGGCCATCACCTGTCTGAGCGGGCTCCAGGGGGCGGCGATGGTCATGGCGGGTGTGGCCGCGGACCGGTGGCCGGCGACCACGGTGATCGGGTTCAGCGGACTGTCGGGCGCGGCGGCGGTCCTCGCCCTCGTGCCGCTGTGGCCGCGGCGGTCTGCCTGCACGCCGACGCCGTTCGAGATCCCGGTCGAACAATGCCGAACGACCTCGACCGCCGACAGCCCTACCGCCGAGGCGGGCGGCGGCCGACGCTGAGATCACGGGCGGGCACGGGGCCGCCACGAAGGGAGAGGAGAAGCGCATGCGCAGCGTCCGCAAGCGTGGCGTCAGCTGGACCTGACCCTGACGTTCCATCACGTCGGCGACGTGCCTCCGGCTCCGACCTCACCGCCGGAGGAAGCCGACCGCTCTCACGAAAGGAGGTGCGGGCGATGCGGAAGGACGACTGCACTGCCTGAGATCCGTGAACCACGGTGGGTGGTCACCGCGGGTGACCACCCACCCCCCCTCGACGCTGGAGGAGTCATGCGCGGTCAGGGTGGCCACCCGCTCACCATGGGTCAGCTCTCCATGTGGCGAGCCCTCTCGGTGCGCCCTCCGGAGCAACTCTGGGAGTCCAACCAGGACGTGGTCTGGCCGGTTCCGGCCGGAACCACCGAGGAGCAGGTACGTCGGGCGCTCACCGCGCTGGCGGTGCGGCACGAGTCGCTGCGCACCGTCTACCGGCCGGCGGACGAGCCCGACGCCGTGCGGCAGGTGGTCCTGCGCGACCCGCTCGTGCGCTTCGCCGAGGCGTCCGTACGGGAGCCGTTCGACCTGGCCGCCCAGCCGGCCTGGCGGGCCTGGGTGCGTGATTCCGACGACGGTGGACCGCCGCGGGTCCATCTGGTGATCCACCACCTCGCGGCCGACGGCGCCGCCGTGCGGATCCTGGAATCCGACCTGCGCGCCCTGCTGCGCGGTGACCGCCTCGCCGACGCCCCCGCGCCCCGCGAGGTGGCCGAACTCCAGCGCGCCGACGACTTCCGGGCCAGGCTGACCGCGGCCGGCGAGTACCGCCGGCGGATCGTCGCCGCCGCACCGCGGGTTCCGGTGTCCCGGGGTTCCCTGGTGCGGGCTCGCGCGCACACCGGCATCCCGTACGGCGCGGTTCGCCACGCGGCGCGGCGCCTGCAGGTCACCGTGCCCACCCTGCTGCTCACCGTCTACGCGCAGGCGCTGGCCGCGACCACCGGCCGGACGGACCAACTGCTGTGGCAGTTGGCCGCGAACCGGATGGACCGCGCGGTGCGGCACCTGGTGTCGTCGATGACCCAGTGGGTGCCCATGCTCGCCGCCTGCGACCCCGACGGGCCGCTGCGCCCGATGGCCCGCGAGGTCAACGTCGCGGCGGTGCGCGCCATGCAGCACGGCGTGTACGACCCGTTCGCCGTCGCGCCCATGGACTTCGACCACGGCAGCTTCTTCACCTTCATCCCGGCCCCCGCCGACGCCGACCCCGCGCCGTCCGAGGTGACGCCCCGGCGTGTTGAGTTCCTTCCGCCCCGCGCCTACAGCGGGGCCAGCTTCTACCTGATCGCCTGGGTGCACCCCTGCGTGCAGCTCACCATGCGGGTGATGCGCAGCGGGTACGGGCGCGCCGAGGTGGAACGCTTCCTGACCACCATGACCGACCTCCTGCTGCGCGCGGTCGAGGACCCGGCATGAGCGACAGTCTGTGGCGGCACCGTGACTTCATGGTGTTGTGGTCGGGCCGGACTCTCAGCGAGGTGGGCGACGCCGTCTCGATGCTGGCCATTCCGCTGCTGGCCGTCACCGTGCTGGACGCCTCCGCCGTCGAGGTCGGCGTCCTCGGCGCCACCCGGATGATCGCCTACCTGTTCCTCTCCCTGCCCGCCGGGGTGTGGGTGGACCGGATGCGCAAACGACGGGTCATGGTGGCCTGTCACCTCGTGCGGGCCGGGCTGGTGGCCACCGTCGCCATCGGCGCGTGGGCCGGCTGGGTCACGATGGCGCAGCTGTGGATCGTGGCGCTGCTGTCCAGCGTCTGCACCGTGCTGTACGAGACCGCGCACCAGAGCTTCCTGCCGTCGGTCGTCGCCGGCAACCAGCTACTTGACGCCAACGGCAAGCTGACGACCACGTACTCGGTCTCGCGAATTGCCGGATACGGCGTGGGCAGCGTACTCGTGTCGGCGCTGGGCGTGGCGCGTACCGCGGGCATCGACGCGCTCGCCTACGTGGTCAACGCCGTGTCCCTCATGCTGCTCCGCCGTCCAGAGCAACCGCCGGCCGTGGCGCGGCGCCGGAACTTCCGCCGGGAGCTGGGCGCCGGGCTCTCCTTCGTGTTCCGCCACCCGATCATGCCCAGACTGGTGGCGGCCTCGGCGTCGCTCAACCTCTTCAGCCAGATGATCTTCGCGCTGGCGGTCCTGTACCTCGTGCGTGACCTCCACCTGAGCGAGCACATGGTCGGTGTGGTGTTGGCGCTCACCACGCTGGGCGGGATCGGCGGCGGCCTGGTCTCCGCGCGGCTGGCGCGCCTGGTGGGCACGGCCCGGGTCATCTGGATCGCCCCACTGGGGCTCGGCTGGACGGTGCTGCTCGTACCGCTCGCCCAGCCCGGTTGGGGTGCGATCGCCTACACGGCCGGCATGGCGGGGCTGGGCGCGGTGTTCGCCATCTACAACGCGGCGGCGGTCAGCTACCGGCAGCGGGTCTGCCCGCCGGACCTGCTGGGCAGGATGACCGCGTCGGTCCGGTGGGTGATCTTCGGGGTGATGCCGGTCGGCGCCCTGACGGGCGGACTGCTGGGCAGTTGGCTGGGGGTGCGCCCGACGCTGTGGATCGCCGCCGCCGGAGTGTGGGCGTCCGGTCTGTTGCTCTACCTCTCGCCGCTGCGGCGGTGGCGCGACCTGCCGGAAGAGGCCGGCACGCCGGACGGCGGGCAGCCGCCGCCGAGACTCTCGGCGCCGCACGGGCGGTCGCCGGTCGACCCGGCCGGAAAGGCCATGGGAGGTGTACGAGGTGGATGACCAGCCGTACGCGCAGCACATTCTGTCCTGGGCGGGCGGGCCGGCGGACACCGACCGGTTCGTCGCGCTGGGCGGGGCACGGCTGCCCGCCGAGCCCGACCCGGCAGCCCTGCGCCGGGCCCTGGACGCGCTCCTGGCCCGGCATCCCGTACTCGGTAAGGGGCCGGTGCCGCTGCGAACGGTCGACGACGTGTGGGCGGCGGCCGCCGCCGGCCGGTACCCGCCCGACGCGCGGTGCCTGCTCTGGGCGTACCTGGCCGGCCGCGAGTTGCTTCTCGTGGCGCACCACACCGTCTCCGACCCGTGGTCCATGCGGCTGCTGCTCCGCGAGGTGATGAAACCAGGGACCGGCCCGGCCCCCGCCTACCGCGCCAGCGTGTCCTCCCCCGCGCCCAGGCGGATGAACCGGTCCCTGCCGTTCTGGCGCCGGATGCTGGCCGACGTGCCGACCCTGGCCTCGGACCCCGGCGGCGACACCGGCACGGCCGAGATCAGGACGCCGAGCGGCATCACCCAGCAGCAGGCGGCAGCGGTCGCCCGGACCGTGCGCAGCACGCCATTCGTCGTCCTGCTCACCGCGTTCGCGCGGGCCCTCGGCCCGCTGTGCCCGGGCGAGGCGGTCGTCCCGGTGCTGACCCACGGCCGGCAGCGGTCCGACTGGGACACCGTGGGGCTGTACATGAACGTGCTGCCGGTGCGGCTCGGCACGCCGACGGTGGGCGCGGTGCACCGCGCGTTCGCCGAGGCGTACGCCCACGAGATTCCGTTTCCGGTGCTGCTGGACGCGGTGCCGCAGGCCGACGCGCTGTTCGCCGACGGCGGACCGGCTCTGGCCCAGTTCGAGGTCATCCAGGTGCCCGACGGCGCCGGGATCGAGCCGCTGACGATCCCGGCCGGGCTCGGGCTGGGCGGGCCGGTGCTGCCCGTCAACGGGCTGGCGTTCTGGCTCGAGCCGGGCGCGGGCGGAGGCTACACCGCCTGCCTGCGGTACCGCCGCTCCTACCGGGAGGCCGAGATGCAGGCCCTGACCCGGCGATTCATCGACAGTTGGGAGGATGTCCGTGCCGACGCGGAGCGAGCTTGAGTCGATGCTGACCCGGCTCTGGAGCGAGAAGCTGAACGTCACGCCGGTGGGCGTCGAGGACGACTTCTTCGCCCTCGGCGGCGACTCGCTGCTCGCCGCCGACCTGCTGATGGACCTCTACGAGCAGCTCGGCGTCGAGGTCGACGCCGCGGTGCTGTTCCTCAAGCCGACCATCGCCGAACTGGTCGACGAGGTGCTGGCCGCATGAGGACCCCGCCCTGCCTCCGGACCCGGCCACCGGGCCGGATCGACCTCGCCGACCCCGCCCTGCACGGCGTCGGCGACCCGCACGCCGCCTGGCGGACGCTGCGCCGGTGGGATCCCGTCGGCTGGCAGCCGGTCGAGGGCAGGCCGGGCTTCTGGGCGGTCACCCGCTACGCCGACGCCAGGACCGTCCTGGCCGACCACGCCAGGTTCACCTCCACCGGTGGGGTGATGCTCACCATGCTCGGCCGGGCGGAGCCGGCGCAGAACCAGCAGTTCGCGGCGACCGACCCGCCGCGGCACGGCCTCATCCGGGGGCCGCTGCAACGGCAGATGACCGCGCGTGCGGTGGCGCGGCACGCGCCGGCCATCCGGTCCTTCGTCCGGCAGCTGCTCCGCCCCGCCGCCGGGACCCTGGACTTCGCCGAGCTCACCTCCGCCCTGCCGCTGGCCTTCCTGGGGCCGCTGATGGGCATTCCCGCCGCGGACTGGCCCGACCTGGCCCGGTGGGTGTCCATGTCGGTGGCCGAGCACGACCCGGATGTCGCGCTGCCCGACGGCCCGTCGGCGACCCTCGACCGCGGGCACCGGGAACTTTTCGCCTACCTGCTCCACCTGGTGCTCGAACACCGTCGGCGCCCACGCGGAGACCTGGTGGACCTGCTGGGGGCCATGCCGCTGCGCCCCGGAGCGATCGTCGCCAACTGCTACAGCCTGCTCCTCGGCGGCAGCGCCGCCATCCCGCACGTGCCCCGCGCGGCCCTGGCCGAGCTGATCCGTACCGACCGCTACGAGCAGTGGGCCCAGCGGCCCGAGCGGGTCGGCCGCGCGGTGGAGGAGGCGCTGCGGTTCACCTCTCCCGCCGGGCACTTCATGCGGCTGGCGACACGGGACACCACCGTCGGCGGCGTACGCGTCGCGGCGGGCGACGCCGTCGTGGTGTGGCTCGGGTCGGCGAACCGCGACGAGACCGTCTTCCCCGACCCCGACACGCTGGACCCGGACCGCCACCCGAACCGGCACCTGGCCTTCGGGGACGGGCGGCACTACTGCCTGGGAGCGGCCGTCGCCAGACTGACGTTGCGCGTCTTCTTCGAGGAACTCTTCGCCACCTTCGCGTCCTTCGAGCCGGCCGGCGAGGTCGAGCGCGTACGGTCGACCTGGCTGGGCGGGATCAAGCGGATGCCGGTCGTGGCCGGGCGACGATGATCACCGAGGCGCTGGCCGCTCAGCTGCGCTCCCGCCGGGAGACGCCGGCCGTGACGGATCCCGAGCAGGCCCTGACGTACGCGGACCTGGACGGCCTGTCCGGTGCGGTCGCCCTCCATCTCCAGCAGCGGGGCGTGGCCGCCGGGGAGCCGGTGGTCGTGCACACCCGGCTGTCGTGCTGGGCCGTCGTGGCCATGCTCGGCGTACTGCGGGCGGGAGCACGTTACGTCCCCGTCGACGCGGCCTTCCCGGCGGCGCGCCGCGAGCTGATGGCCGCGGGCAGCGGTGCCCGGGTGACACTCACCGAGAGCCTGCTGGCGTCGCTGCGCCCGGCCCGCTCCGGCTGGCGGGACGGACCCGACGCGTACACGCTGTTCACCAGCGGTTCGACCGGCGTGCCGAAGGCGGTCACGGTGTCGCGGGCGGCGCTGAGCTACTCGACCGGCGCCCGGCTGGAGTACTACGGTCGTGCGCCGCAGCGGTTCCTGCTGTGCTCGTCCATCTCGTTCGACAGCTCCGTGGCGGGCATCTACTGGACGCTGTGCACCGGGGGCACACTGGTCATCCCGAGCGACCGGCCGTTCGACGTGCGGGCGCTGGTCCGGGCCGGCACCGTGCACCGGCCCACCCACACCCTGATGGTGCCGTCCCTGTACCGGCTGGTGCTGCGCTCGCCGGTGCCCAGCCTGACCACCGTGATCGTGGCGGGGGAGAGCTGCCCGCCCGGCCTGGTCGACCTGCACCACGAGCGGATGCCCCACGCGACGCTCTACAACGAGTACGGTCCCACCGAGTGCACCGTCTGGAGCACCGTGCACAGGTGCGCGCCGGGCGAGGACCCGGTCCCCATCGGCCGGCCGATCCCCGGCACCACGATCTCCATCGACGACGGCGAGCTGTGCATCTCCTCGCCCGGGGTGGTGTCCGGGGGACCGGCCTACCGCACCGGCGACCGGGTCAGCCTGGGCGCCGACGGCCTGCTCCGCTACCACGGGCGCGTCGACGAGCAGCTCAAGGTCGGCGGGATGCGCATCGAACCGGCCGAGATCGAGCACGCCCTGATGTCCCACCCGGCGGTGCTCCTCGCCGGCGTCGCCGTCCCCTACCAGGGCGTCGCGTACGTGGTCTGCGCCGAACCGGTGCCTCAGCGGACCCTGCGCGCGCACCTGCTCGACAGGCTGCCCGCCGTGGCCGTACCCACCGCCTTCGAGCGGATGGAGCGGCTGCCCACCCTGCCCAACGGCAAACTCGACAGGCGCGCTCTGGGCCGGTCCGACCACACTCCACCTCATGGCTGAGCGGCACGGGTCCCCGGCGCCGGCCGGCGTGCGCGTCGCCGCGACCGCCGCGTACGCGAGCACCGCCCGGATCGACGAGCTACGCGCCACCGAGTATCGGCACCTCGACCGCGACGGACGCGTCTACCTCGACTACACGGGGGCCGGGGTGGCCGCCCGGGCACAGGTCACCGCCCACCACGACCGGTTGCTCGCCGGCCCGTACGGCAATCCGCACTCGGAGAACCCCACCTCCGAGGCGACCGGCGCGCTGCTCGCCTCGGCCCGACGCGCGGTGCTCGACTTCTTTCGCGCCGACCCCGGCGAGTACGTGGTCGTCTTCACCCCGAACGCCAGTGGCGCCTGCCGCCTGGTGGGCGAGGCGTACGTCTTCGGCCGCGGCCGCCCGCTCGTGCTGACCTGGGACAACCACAACTCCGTCAACGGCGTCCGGGAGTACGCCCGCGCGGCCCGCGCGCCGGTCCGCTACGTGCCGCTGGCCAGGCCCGACCTGCGGGTGGCCGAGTCCGACGTGATCGCCGCGCTGGCCGCCGGCCGAGGCGGGCCGGGCGGTCGTGGCCGGCGGGGCAGGTCCGGCCCCGCCGGGCTCTTCGCCTACCCGGCACAGAGCAACTTCACCGGCGTGCAGCATCCGCTCGGGTGGGTGGAACTGGCCCGGCAGCGCGGCTACGACGTGCTGCTCGACGCCGCGGCCTTCGCCCCGACGAACCGGCTGGACCTGAGCGTCGTGCAGCCGGACTTCGTCTGCCTGAGCTGGTACAAGCTCTTCGGCTACCCCACCGGGGTGGGGGCGCTGTTGGCCCGGCGCGAGGCGCTGGCCCGACTGCGCCGACCCTGGTTCGCCGGTGGCACCGTCCGGGCGGTCAGCGTGCAGGGCGACTGGCACCAGCCGATGGGGGACGAGTCGGGGTTCGAGGACGGCACGCTGAACTTCCTCAGCCTCCCCGACGTGGAGTTCGGGCTGCGCTGGCTCGACTCGATCGGCGTTGACCTCGTCCACACCCGGGTCGGCCTGCTCACCGGGTGGCTGCTGGAGCGGCTGACCGCCTTGCGACACCGCAACGGCCGGCCGCTCGTCCACGTCTACGGGCCGTCGACGGGCGACGCCCGGGGCGGCACCGTGGCGTTCAACTTCCGCTACCCGGACGGCTCGCTGGTCGACGAGCGGCTCGTCGCGCTCGAATCGTCGGCGGCCGGCTTCGCCCTGCGTACGGGCTGCTTCTGCAACCCGGGCGCGGCCGAGGCCGCCTTCGGGATCAGCCGCCGCTCGCTGCGCCGTACGAACCTCGCCCACGCCGGCACGATCGACGAGCATCTCGCCGCGCTGCGGCTGCCGACCGGCGGAGCGGTACGCGTCTCCTTCGGTCTGGCCTCGACCGCGGCCGACGCGGAACGCTTCCTGGCCTTCGCCGAGTCGACCTACCTGGACCGCGCCGGCCCCGCCGACGTCCGGCTGGCACCACGGATACGCTGCTGAGCACGGCGAGCGCCCGCCCGGCAGCCGCCAGACGCGCGTCGTGAGGCCGCGGGCGGGAGCGCACCGGGGTGGCGTCGACACCCGGAACCGCGCTGCCCCGCCAGCGACGGTCAGGCAGTCGAGTCCGCCGCCAGGGCGGCGCGGAGGCGGGTGCACGCCTGCGGGTCCAGCCCGTCGAGCCGGCCCAAGGCCTCCCGCCAGTGCCGGCGCGCCACGGCGCGGTGTCCGAGGCCCGCGTGGGCGTTGCCGAGCACCTGTAGCGCCAAGCCGATGCCCCGCCGGTGCTCGTAGCGTCGGCAGATCTCCAGCGACTCGGTCGCGCGAGCGATCGCCTCCCGGTGGTCACCGCCAGCGTGCAGCGTCTCGGCGAAGTTGACCAGCGCCTGGGCCTCGCGCAACGGATCGGTGCCGCCGTCGGCCACGGCGCGTCCCGCCTCGTGGCAGGCGACGGCCCGGGCGTGGTCGCCGAGGCGCTGGTATACCAGGGCCAGGTTGTCGAGCACCAACCCCTCCTTGTGCCGGTGGCCGAGTTGCCGCCGGATGACCAGGGCGGCCCGCAGGTGGTTCAGGGCGCCGGTCAGGTCGCCGCCGTCGCGCAGGGCGTTGCCGAGGTTGTTCAGGATGGCGGCCTCCCGGCTCCGGTCGCCGAGTTCGCGCTGGACGGCCAGGCACCGCTCGAGGATGGGGATCGCCTCGTCGAGCCGGCCCTGGCGCAGTAGCGCGACGGCGACGATGTTGAGCCCGGCGGCCTCGCCCGAGCGATCGCCACATCGGCTCGCCGCCGAGGCGGCGAGGTGGCCGAACTGTTGCTGCTCGGCGATGTGCCCGGCGTAGTCGAGGAACTTGACCGCCACAAGGGCAAGGTCGCGGACCTCGGTGAGGGCCCGTCCCGCCGTCGCCTGCTGGCCGGCCACCAGCAACAGGTTGGTGTGCTCCCGCTCGAACCAGGTCCACGCGTCGGCCGCGTCGGCGAGGGGCGGGCCGGGTCGAGTCGGGCCGGTCGGCTCGTCGATGCCGAACCGGTCGTCGGGGTAGAGCAGCCGCGCCGCGCGGGTGGTGGCCGCGAGCAGCCACGCGGTGAGGTTACCGAGGGCCGACTCCCGGTGGTGCGGGTCGTCCACCGCCTGCGCCCGCTCCCGGGCGTAGAGCCGGACGATGTCGTGGAACCGGTATCCGCCGCCACCGGCCGACTCGATCAGGTGCGCGTCGGCCAACGCGTCCAGGGCCTGCTCGGCGACGGTCACCGGCAGGTCGGCCAGTGCCGCGCAGCCGTACGGCGTGAGGTGCGTCCAGTCGGGCAGCGCGGCGAGCCGGAAGAGGCGGGCCGCCTGCCAGCGTCCGCCCTGCCGCGCGTCCCCGAACACCTGGTAGCCCAGGTGCAGGCTGGCCCGTACGGACAGGTCACCGACCTCCAGGACGTCCAACCGCATGCCCTCGTCGTCCATCCGCTCGGCGAGGCCGGTCAGCGAGGCGTCCGGCCGGGCCGCGGCGCGGGCGCCGACGATTCGCAACGCCAGCGGCAACCCGCCGCACCGGCGGACCACCGTCGCGGCCGCGGCGGGCTCCGCCTGCACGCGGTGGGCGCCGGTGAGCCCGGTGAGCAGGGCGAGCGCCTCGTCGTCGGGTAACGGGCCGAGGCGGATCCGCGCCGTCGTGTCGAGGTCGGGGAGCATCCACCGGCTCGTGACGATCGTGGTGCATCCGGGCCCGCTGGCCAGGAGCGGTCGGACCTGCGCCGCCGATGCGGCGTTGTCCAGCACCATGAGCACGCCCCGTCCGGCGGTCCACGTGCGCAGCAACGCCGAGGCCTCGTCGAGCGAGGCAGGGACGGTGGGCAGGCCCAGCGCCCGCAGGAACCGGCCCAACACGTCCGCGGGCTCGGCCGCCGCGACGCCGTCGGTGGCCCCGCGCAGGTCCGCGTAGAGGCAACCGCCGTCGTAACGTCCCACGATCCGGTGCGCGACGTGCAGGGCGAGCGCGGACTTGCCGACCCCGCCGGCACCTTCGACGAGGCACACCGCGGCGTCGGTCTCCGTGGCCGTGAGCAATTGGCCGACCTCTGCCGAGCGGCCCGTCATCATCGGGGGCGCAGGTGGCAGTTGATAGGGGACCGGTGTCCCCGACCCGCTCTCCACCGGCGGCGGCTCGCTTGCCGCCGGCCACGACAGCCCCCGTAGTACGGCCCGATCCCGGCCGCCGCCGGACGCGGCGACCCGTCCCCGTTCCGGGCCGGCCGACCCGGTCCCGCCACCTGCGGGGATCAGGCGTAGGCCGGCGGAGCGCTGCGGGTGGGATCTCGGCCCGGCACCCGTGGTGTCCGGCCCGCCGACCGGGCCGCTCGGACCGTTGACGCGCGCGGCCGGACCGATCGGGGAGTGACCGGGCCGGCCCGAGGAGCGCGCCCGCGTGGCCGTCGGGGGCGTCGCCGCCGTACGGGCGGCGGCCAGCCGGCCCCAGACGGCCAGCCACGCTGTCGCGCGGTCGTCCGGCACGTCGCAGGCCCGCAGCAGCGCCGACACCAGATCACGGCGGGGCAGCGTCGACCGGCCCAGCATCGTCGCCAGGGTGCTCGCCGGCAGCACGTCCCCGTTGCGCTGCGCGCGGCGGGCGATCTCGCGATAGGCGAGGCCGGACTGGTCGCGGACGCGACGCAGCAGCCTGACGTACTGCTCCGGACTGGTCGCGGTGGTCGGGTCGACGCCGAAGTCGGCGGCCGTCATGCGCGCCCTCACGTCAGATGTCATGTGCCCGGGCCGAGGGCGCCGGGCGGTTCTGCCAGAGTGCGTCACACGGTACAGGGCCCGGGCCAGGCACCGTCGCCCCGATACTCCGAAATGGACGATCCTACGGGGATGTGCAGCCAGACGATCGGGTCATCCAGCACCCGGAACAGGTTTGGAGAGTCCGCTCAGCGTTGTACGGGCGCAACACCACGTCAGGCGAGGCGGTTACGGATCATGGACAGGAGAACCTGGTCTGGTACGAGTTCGCCAGCGTTCATATGCTGTAGGGCCTGGAGCGCGGCAGGGGTTTTCGCCTGCATCTCGGCCTGGACGGCGTCCGTCAGGCTGAGGCACGGAACGCCGAGGCTCGCGGCGATGGAGCCGGCGATGGTATCCCGATCGGAGCCGGGTGGTCCGAGGACGGCCAGGCGCATCGACGCAGCCTATCGTTGTAGCCGGCGCTTCGCCGCTGCCCTGCGCGGGATGCATGGTCGGCTGCTCGTCGATTTGTTCCCCGTCGCGGACATCGCGGATCTTCTGGCAGCGGTCCGTTCGCGCCGAGAGTTGCCTCGGGAACGGCGCACGGATCTGCCGCTCTCGTTTGCCGGGGCGCGAGGTATTCGAGCGGAGATGCCGAGGGCGTGCGAAGGGAGTGCAGGTCTGGCGCCTGACGGCTCAGTTGCCGGTGGGGTCGGTCGCCATTGGGTGGCTCCGGCCGATCAGGTCCTGCTGCTACGCGGCGAGTTGGCGAACATGGCCTGGGCGGTGGAGAAGACCGTCCAGAGCCGTACCGGCCGCCCGCTGGATCTGCACGAGGACGAGGTGACCCGGCGGGCGGGGCAACAGGGCCCCGACGGCGACGGCCTTCGGCGGTACCTGCTACAGACGCTGGTACCCCGCAACTGGGTTCCGCTGCTGCCCAGGTTCGACAGCGACGGGACCGGTAGCGTCACCGGGCGATGGCTGGCGCGGGGCGCCATACGTGAACCAGTCGGCGGCGCCGCCATCCCACCGCGCGGAAGACTCCCGGAACCTGGTACCCCGTTGGAGATCTATGACGAGGAGGTGCCACAGACAGGGGTGAGGCTGACCCGACTGTGGACATTGGGTCGGTCTGCGGATGGCCGGAGTCACCTGTGGCGGGCACGCCGCAAGGGCCCGGGCCGCGGCGAAGGCTCCAGCGGCATTCGGTTCGACACCACCACGGGGGCGTAAGAGCGACCAGAATAGGGCGGCCTCAGCGGAATGCCGTGTGACGCCGCTCAGGGCCCCACCAGCCAGACCCCACAGCCGGTGAAAGCAGTTCTCCGCCGCAGGCGATGTCCCGCCCAACCGTGCACGAGGTCGTTAGGCCACGTTGAACGTCGAGGCCGGGATGAACCGGCGCTCGGCCCGGGCGCGGTCCACCATGACGACGCGCGCCGCCGTCACGTCGTACAGGACGAAGGTGCCCTGGAGGCCGGCCTGCCGGAACAGGCTCGCCAGGTCGTCGCGGGTCTCGACCGCCGGCGCAGCCGGCGAGGGTGAGGCGGCGGTGGCCGACGGGCCGTCGGTCGGCGGGGGCTGCGGGCGCTCGCTCCCGGCGCAACCGGCCGCGCCGGCCAGCAGGGCCAGGGCGAGAGCCGTCGCGCCCGCGACGCTCCGCCTGCGGCAAGCCGGCCACGGGCCGCGTGGGCGGTACGGCTCACACCGGCGGGCGTCGGGCAGGCCCCGCACCTCGAAGGCCACCTGCACCGCCTCCTTGCTCTGGCACCGACACCTCAGTCAAGCACGTGCCGCACCACGGGGCGGGCCGACGCCCGCCCGGTCGCGGAATCCCCTCACGGGATCGTCGCGCCGACGACGGCGGCCACGTCCGACGGCAGCGGATACGGGCGCTCCGGCGGCAGCAGCGCCTCGGCGGCCGAGTCGTCGCCGGCGTCGAGCGCCGCGCGTACCGAGTGGGCCGTCGGGGTCATGTCGGTGAGGGCGACCAGCCACTCGTCGACGTACCGGCGCACCGCCTCGCCGGCCAGCCCGACCTGGAGCGACCGGTGCGGCAGCGGCGCCAGCCGCAGCGACCGCTCGGGGTCCCACTGGACCCGCACCGGGCTGGCGCGCAGCCGCCGAGACCAGGTCTCCCGGTCGGGGTAGCGGTCGCGGTCGAAGCTGCTCAGGCAGGAGTGGGCCAGGGCCCACTCGAAGCCCGACCGGGTGATCTCAACGGCCAGCACCCGTTCCTGGCCGGGCTTCGTGGCCCAGCCGCAGCGGTACATCATCCAGCGGAACGACGGCTTGATCCACGTCATCCGCTCCCGCTTGAACGGTGGCACGAAGCGGCCGGCGGCCAGCGCCGCGCGGGCGATCTCCGGCGGGTACGCCTGGTACACGGTCACGGTGTCGGCGGTGAAGTCGGCGCGGATCTGGTGGGCGGGGACCGTCATGTCGCCGATCCTGATCGACCACGGGCCCCGGGTCCACCGGATTGTCCCGGTCCGCCCGGGCCGCGCGGCGGCAGATAGGCTGCCGCTCGTGGCAGGTCTTCTGAGGAGTGTCGCGGCGCGCATCGGCGGTGTCATCCCGTCGCCCCGGCGGCCCGGCCCCGCCCCGGCGCAGGTCGCCCGGCGCCGCCAGGTCGCCGCGCTGCAGCGCCGCGTGCTGGCGTACGCGCCGGAGCTCGACGGGCACGCCGACCCGGGCGAGATCGTCTGGACCTGGGTGCCGTACGAGGACGACCCGCGCCAGGGCAAGGACCGCCCCGTGCTGGTGGTGGGCCGGCACAGCCGGACCCTGTTCGGGCTGATGCTCTCCAGCCAGAGCGAGCGCGACGGCCAGCGGCACTGGCTCGCGCTCGGCCCGGGCGAGTGGGACCGGGACAACCGGCCGAGCTGGGTGCGCCTGGACCGCGTGCTGACCATGCGGGAGGACAGCATCCGCCGGGAGGGCGCGGTGCTGGACCGGGCCCGCTTCGACCGGGTCGGGCAGGCCCTGCGCGCCGGCTACGGCTGGCGCTGACCGCTCGGCTTCTGCCGGTGCCGACGACCGCCGGGCGCTGATGGTCAGGCCGGCTCCCGGCTGGGTCCGACCCCGGCGCCCTTCGCGTCCGGCGGCGGGTACGGCTGCTCTGCCAGCAGCCGGGCGAGGTGTGCGCTGTTGAGCGCCAGGGCCTTCGTGGTGCGGCCCGTGGTGTCCGGCTTCGGCCGGGCGTCGATGTAGTCGACCTTGTGCAGTGCCTCGCCCACCCAGTAGCTGGCGCCGGCCGCCGGGCAGGTGAACCCGACCTCGTTGAGGGCCTGCTGCACCTGGCCGATGGTGTGGTGCGCGCCGTCCTCGTTGCCGACGACGGCGACGCCGGCCACTTTGCCGTAGGTGAGCAGCCGACCCTCGGCGTCGGTCTCGGACAGCTCGGCGTCGAGGCGCTCGAGGACCATCTTGCACACGGCCGACGGCTGGCCGAGCCAGATCGGCGTGGCGACGACGAGGATCTGCGCGGCCAGCAGCTTGGCCCGGATGTCCGGCCACCCGTCCCCGTCGCCCTCGTCGGTGGAGACCCCGAACCGCACGTCGTGGTCGACGACCCGGACCAGTTCGCCCTCGACGCCCTGCTCGGCGAGTTCCTCGAGCACCTCGCGCCCGAGCACCTCCGCGCTGGACGGGGCGGGTGACCGCTTCAGGGTGCAGTTCAGGACCAGGGCCCGGATGGTGGCCACGAGCGTTTCCTCTCCGCCGGCGCTGCGCTGACCCTGTCGGCATACCCGGCAGACGGCGCGAGACACGTCGAAACCACGGCGCCCGGCGCACAGCGGCCCGGCGTCGAGGGCGTCTCTGCCGACGCCGTAGACGGGTGGGCCGGGCGGTGCGGCGAATGCCAGGATGTCGGGATGACCGACGACGTGCCGGAGGCGCTGCGCGCCTGGGTCCGCGAGGACTTCGGGGTGGACCTCACCGGGGCCGAGGCGGTGGGGCACGGTGCGGACCGGCACGCGCGGCTGTGGCAGGCCCGGGCCGCCGACGGTATGCGGTACGCCGTCAAGCTGAGCGGCGGCGGCAGTCCGGCCGGCCTGGTGGTGTCGGCGTACCTGGGGGCGCGGGGTGTGCCGGGCATCGTCGTCCCGCTGCGCACCCGGGACGGGCGGCTGTGGAGCGACCGGGACGGTCGCCGGCTGTCCCTGGTGCCGTGGGTCTCCGGCGCGCGGGCGCTCGGTGGCGCGATGACGGCTGAGCACTGGCGCGCGTACGGCGAACTGCTGGCGGCGGTGCACGACGTGGCGGTGACCGACGACCTGGCCGCGCTGCTGCCTCCGGGCGGCGCCGCGCACGCGGCGATCGTGGCGGTGGCGCGCGGGATCGACGCCCGGCTGCGCGGTCCCCGGCCCGGCGACCAGGGCGATCCGCTGGTGGACGAGCTGGCCCGCATCTGGTCGGGGGCACGGGGGGCGGTGGCGGCGCTGGCCCGGGGGGTGGAGCGGCTCGGCGACGAGCTGCGCGACCGGCCCGGGCCGGCGGTGGTCTGCCACGGCGACCCGCACCTGGGCAACCTGCTGCTCGGGCCCGGGGGCCAGGTCTGGCTGATCGACTGGGACGACGCCGTGCTCGCCCCGCGCGAGTGCGACCTGATGTTCCTCATCGGCGGTGTGCTGGCCTTCGCTCCCGTCACCGCCGCGCAACAGGCCGCCGCGTTCGCCGGCTACGGCCGGGTCGACGTCGACGCCACCCGGCTGGCCTGGTTCCTGAGCGTGCGCGCCCTCGACGACATCGGCGACTGGTCCCGCCAGGTGCTCGATGCCGCCTCCGCCGAGGCCGACCGGCGGCAGGCGCTCGACATCGTGCGGGGGCTGGTGTCACCCCACGGTCTGGTCACCCTGGCCGACGCGGCGCTGGCCGACCCGGCCTGCCAGCGCTGACCGACGCCCGACGGGGCCGGTCGCCGCGGTCGGCCGGGGCGGCTCCGCCGGGTCAGCACTCCGCCAGGTGGGTGGTGTCGACGAGTTGCCGGGGTGCGCCCGCCGATCCGAGGCTCTTGGCCCGGTACATGGCGGCGTCGGCCCGGTCGAGCGCCTCGGTGAGCTGCGTCGGCCCGGTGACCGGCGCCAGCCCGACGGACGCGGTCACCCGGACGCTGAGCCCGCCGAGGGGGATCGGCGCGGCGAGGCTCTCGCAGAGCCGGCGGGTGGCGTGCTCGATCCATCGCCGGTCCACCGTCGGGCTGGTGAGCAGCCCGGCGAACTCGTCGCCGCCGAGCCGGGCGACCAGGTTGTCCCCGGCGAACGCGGCGAGCCGCTGGGCCACGCTGATCAGCACCTGGTCGCCGGCGGCGTGCCCGTAGCGGTCGTTGATCTGCTTGAAGTCGTCGAGGTCGAGCACCACGGCGATCAGCGGCTGCCCGGCCGCGTCGGTGAGCAGCGTGGCGGCGATCCGGTAGAACCCGCGGCGGTTGGGCAGGCCGGTGAGGGGGTCGTGGCTCGCGGCGTGCCGCTCGGCGGTCAGTTCCGCCTGGAGGTGCCGGATCTCGGCCTCGGCGCGCAGCGCGCGGCTGCGTAGCTGCCAGGTGGTGACGAGGGCCCCCGCGGCGCAGATGCCGGACGCGACGGTGAACGGATCCGGCACGAGACCTCCCATCGTCACGATGCCCGTGGCCCCGGCGCGCGGCGTGCCGCGCCCCGTCCCGGGGCCCTTTCGTCGCTGGTGGCAGCCCAGCGGTTGGTGACGCAGAGTGAGCGGATGGGCACCGCGCACCTGCGTTATCATGCTCGCTGGCCCGTGCAGATGCAAGAGCAGATGCACGTGCAGCCACCCCCTCTCGTCGATGCCGTGCGACTCTCCGCAGCCCCGCCCGCCCGGCAGCGGCGTCCCGCGGAGAGAAAGACGCCCCATGCAGCAGCCACCGAACGGCGTTCCCGCCACCCAGTTGCCCCCGCTCAACTGGCAGAAGAGCCGCCGGAGCAATCCGAGCGGCAACTGCGTCGAGCTGGCCCAACTGCCCGGCGGCGCCGGCATCGCCCTGCGCAACTCGCGACACCCGGAGGGACCCGCGCTGATCTACACGATGGACGAGATCGCCGCCTTCGTGCTCGGGGCCCGCGACGGCGACTTCGATCACCTCATCGGCTGAGCGCTCGTCCCGCCTGCGGTACCGACGGCCCCGCTCCCTGGGAGTTCTCCTCACTCACGGTCCATGGCATGCTTACACGTCGGCCGGGGGTGGGGCTCCCGGCCGGGCACGATCCGGCATGCGGAGGTCGGCAGTGACGATGGTTCCCGCCGAGGGCGGCCCGGACACCGGGCCCACCGTGCTGCGCATGCTGCTCGGCGCCCAGTTGCGTCGTCTCCGCGAGTCCAGCGGGGTGACGCGGGAAGGCGCCGGCTGGGAGATCCGGGCCTCCGAGTCGAAGATCAGCCGGATGGAGCTGGGCCGGGTCGGCTTCAAGGAGCGCGACGTCGCCGACCTGCTCACCCTCTACGGCGTCACCGCGCCCGAGGAACGCGAGGCGCTGCTCAAGCTCGCCCGGGACGCCAACAGCCCGGGCTGGTGGCACCGCTACGGCGACGTGCTGCCGAGCTGGTTCCAGTCGTACCTCGGCCTGGAGGCCGCCGCGGCACTCATCCGGTCCTACGAGGTCCAGTTCGTCCCCGGCCTGCTCCAGACCCGGGAGTACGCCCGGGCGGTGGTGCTGCTCGGCCACGGGACGGCCGCGCCGGCCGAGATCGAGCGCCGGGTCGCCCTACGCATGCAGCGCCAGCGGTTGCTGCGCCGCGAGAACCCGCCGCTGCTCTGGGCGGTGGTGGACGAGGCCGCGCTGCGCCGGCCCATCGGCGGCCCGGAGGTGATGCGCGGCCAGGTGGCGGCACTCATCGAGGCGACCAAGTCGCCGCACATCCGGCTCCAGGTCATCCCGTTCGCGGCCGGCGGGCACGCCGCGGCGGGCGGCGCCTTCACGATCCTGCGCTTCGGCGACCAGGACCTGCCGGACATCGTCTACATCGAACAGCTCACCAGCGCGCTCTACCTCGACAAGCGCGACGACCTCGACTACTACGCGGTGGCGATGGAGCGACTCTGCGTCGAGGCCGAGCCGCCGGAGCGTACGCCGGAGATCCTCGGCCGGATCCTGGACGACCTCTACCCGGGCTGACCGGCCGCAGGGCCCCGCCCCGGGCGGCGGTGCGGCTACCTTCTCCTCTCCGCCCGTCGCGGCGTGTCGGCGCCGCCGATCGCTGCGTCGCATTGACGCCGCCGCCCATCGGCACTAATCTCTGTATCGATCCAGACTGAATCGATACAGAGGAGCGAGCGCGCGGTGAAGCCGACCCTGCAGGCCGTCGCGGACGCCGTCGGCGTGTCCCGCAGCACCGTCTCCAACGCCTACAGCCGCCCCGACCAGCTCTCCGCCGCGCTGCGCCAGCGGATCCTCGACACCGCCCGGCAGCTCGGCTACCCCGGTCCCAACCCCACGGCCCGGTCGCTACGGCGCGGCTGGGTCGGCGCCCTCGGGGTGCTCTTCGAGTCCCAACTGTCGTACGCCTTCACCGACCCCTTCGCGGTCCGCTTCCTGGCCGGCGTCGCCGAGGCGGCCGAGCGGCACGGCACCAGCCTGCTGCTCGTGCCCCTGCCCGCCGACGAGGCGGCCGCGCGGCGGGCGGTGGAGAACGCCGCCGTCGACGGCTTCTGCGTCTACTGCGTCGGCGACGAGGGCTGGATCGTCGACGTGCTCCGCGACCGGGGCCTGCCCGTCGTCACCACCGCGCCCCGCGACGACGCGGGCCCCGACGACCGCTACGTCGGCATCGACGAGCGCGCCGCCACCCGCGCCGTCGCCGCGCACGTGGCCGGGCTCGGGCACCGCCGCGTCGCCCTGCTCGGCGACGCCGTCCGGCCCGGCGCCGCCCCGGGCGAGGTGCGGCTCGCCGACGTGGCCGACGTCGCGCACCCCACCACCCGGGCGCGGCTCGCCGGGTTCGCCGACGCCTTCGCCGAGGTCGGCGTCGCCTGGTCCGAGCTGACCCTGCTCGCCGCCACCGGCAACAGCCGGGCGGCGGGCGCCGCGGCCGTCGCCGCCGCGCTCGCCGCGCCGCAGCCGCCCACCGCGGTGCTGGCCTGCTCGGACGTGCTCGCCCTCGGTGTCCTCGACGCGCTCGCCGAGGCCGGTTCGCCACCGGTCTCGGTCACCGGCTTCGACGACATCGCCGAGGCCGCCGCGGCGGGACTCACCACCGTGCGGCAACCCGCCGAGGAGAAGGGGCGCATCGCCGCCCGACTCCTGCTCGACCCGCCCGCCGACCCGGCGGCCGGCCACGTCCTGCTGCCCACCGCACTCGTCGTCCGGACCTCCACCGGACCCGTCCCGAGGAGCTGACCATGGAACAGCCCACCGGCATCGTCGTCGCCATCGACGCGGTGACCCGGCACGTCAACTCCGCCCGGCCGGACGCACCGGTCCGCGCCGAGCGTCCCCGTACGCCGCGGCTCGCCCCCACCCGGCTGGCCGCCGCCGGCGCCCTGCGCCGGCTCGCCGACCGGATCCAGCCGCCGTCGCTGCCCGCGCCGCAGCGCTGCTCCTGACCCGCTGCGAGCCGCGCGGGTGGTGTGCGTCACCCGCGCGGCCGGTCGTCGCGGCAGCATCGGGACGGCCGGCGCCCAACCGGGCATGGCGGGTGGTGGCCGCCCCGGCGGGCCAGGCAGACTGAACGGCTATGTCGCCGTTCTCGCCCACCCTTCGGTTGCACGACCGGTACGTCCTGCGCGAGCGCATCGGCCTCGGCGGGATGTCCGAGGTGTGGCGCGCCGACGACGAGGTGCTGCACCGCCCCGTCGCGGTCAAGGCCCTCGCCGGGGAGTTCGGCACCGACCCGCACCTGCGGGCCACTATCCAGCGCGAGGCCCGCGCCGCCGCGCGGCTCACCCACCCCCACGTGACCCAGGTGTACGACTACGGCGAGGCGAGCCTGGCCGGTGGCGCGGTCGTGCCGTACCTGGTGATGGAGCTGGTGGAGGGGCGCAACCTCGCCGACCGGCTCGCCGACGGCCCACTCGCCTGGCCGGACGCCGTCCGGCTTGCCGGTCAGGTCGCCGCTGCCCTCGCCGCCGCCCACCGCATCGGCGTGGTGCACCGCGACATCAAGCCGGGCAACGTCATGCTTACCGAGACCGGCGCCAAGGTGCTCGACTTCGGCATCGCCGCGCTCGCCGGCCCGGACCACCCGCTGGCCGGGCAGACCGGCGAGCTGCTGATGGGCACGCCCGCCTACTTCGCGCCGGAGCGGATGCGGCCCGGGCCGCCGAACCCGGCCAGCGACGTCTACGCCCTCGGCGCGCTGCTCTACCGCACCCTCACCGGCCGGGCCCCGCTGCCCGTGCGGACCTGGGAGGACGCGCTGGAGGTGCACGCCGGGCACACGCCCGTGCCGCCCCTGCGGATCCCCGGCCTGCCCGCCGACGTCGCCGACCTGACCCTGGCCTGCCTCGCCGCCGACCCGGCCCGCCGGCCCACCGCGGCCCAGCTCGCCGCCCGCCTCGCCGGCGCGGCGCCCGCCGACCCGCACACCGCGGTCCTGCCGACCCTGCCCGCACCGGCGGCGGGCGCGGTCCCGCCGGCGCACCCGCCCACGCTGGTCGACCGCTCGCTGCCCACCTCGGCGGCGGCCTCCACCGGTCGGCCGGGATCCCCGGTGACCGCCGGCCGGGCCGGCGTGCCGGCGGCGGGCGGCCGACCCGTGGCCGCCGGCGGCCCGCGTCCCGTCCCCGCCACCGGCTCGCGGGCCTCGGGGAACCGGCCGATCGCCGTGCTGGTCGCCGCCGGCGTCGCGCTGCTCGTCGGGCTCGTCGGGGTGCTCGCCCTCGACGACAACGGGAATCCGCCGCCGACCGCCGCCCCGTCCGTGGTCACGCCGGCCGAGGAGCCGAGCACCGCGTCGCCGACGCCGGAGGCCAGCCCCTCCGCCCCGCCGTCGACCGCCCAGTCGGCCCCGATCGGCCTGCGTCAACTCGCCGCCGAGTTCGCCGCCGCGCTCGTGCAGGCACAGGCCCGGGGCGAGATCGACCGGAAGACGGTCGAGCAGCTGCGGGACAAGCTCGCCGACCTGAGCCGCGGCAAGCCGAAGGACCGGCCGAAGCGGGTCGAGGACCTGCGGGAGCGGCTCGCCGAGGCGGTCGAGGAGGGGCGGATCTCGCCCGACACGGCGGCCCGCCTCGATGCCCTGCTCGACCGGGTCGACATCGGCTCGCCGGGCGACGACGAGGACGACGACTGAGCCGCGCCGAGCCGATCCGACGCCCCGCTCAGCCGACCCGGACCCCGGATCCGGGCCGGCGTGCGGGGTGCGCTGGGTCACCCCAGCCCACTACGGCCGCCGGCCGGTCACCTGGCCAGGAGGGCGCGCAGGGCCTTGACGACCTCGGCGGGCGACTCCTCGGCCATGAAGTGGCCGCAGGAGACGGTGCGGTGCTCCAGGTCCGGCGCCCACGCCCGCCACAGCCCGGCCGCGTCGTAGCCGAGGGCTGCGCCCCAGTCCTGCTGCAGCACCGTCACCGGCATGCGCAGCCTGTTGCCGGCCGCGCGGTCGGCCCGGTCGTGCTCGACGTCGATGCCGGCCGAGGCGCGGTAGTCGGCGACGATCGAGGTGACGGCCTCCCGGGACGCCCGCAGGTACGTGGCCCGCACGTCGGCGGGCAGGGCGTCCGGGTCCCGGGTCCAGGCGTCGAGGAAGTGGCCGAAGAAGGCGTCCGGGCTGGCACCGATGAGCTGCTCGGGCAGGCCGGGCGGCTGGGCCATCAGGTAGAGGTGGAAGCCGACGGCGGCGGTCGTGCCGTGCAGGACGTCCCACATGTCGAGGGTCGGCAGCACGTCGAGCGCGGCGAGGTGGGTGACCGCCCGCGGATGGTCGAGGCCGGCGCGGACGGCGACCAGCGCGCCTCGGTCGTGCCCGGCCAGGGCGAAGCGGTCGTGCCCCAGCGCGCGGGCCAGCGCGACGACGTCGGCGGCCATGGTCCGCTTCGCGTACGCGGTGCCGTCGGGGTCGGCGGGCTTGTCGCTGTCGCCGTAGCCGCGCAGGTCCGGGCAGATCACGGTGTGGTCGGCGGCGAGATCGGCGGCGACGTGCCGCCACATGAGGTGGGTCTGTGGGAAGCCGTGCAGCAGCACGACCGGGCTGCCGGAGCCGGCGACTGCCGCGTTGAGCGTGACGCCGTCGGCGACGGTGACGCGCCGGTAGTCGAATCCCCTGATGGTCGGGTTCACGGGTGGTCCTCTCTGCGGTGCGGGTGAGGTGGCGGGCGCGGTGGTCCTCGGGGACCACGTCGTCCGGCGTCGAGCCTGCCCGGGGCCGGTCAGTGAACGGTCAGCAACGGGTGAGTGGCGCGCGGACCCGGCCGTGGGAGAGCCGGCGCTCGGGCGTGCCTAGATTGGTGACATGACCAGGCAGTCGGCGGCACCCCCGGTGGCCTTCGGCGTGCTGGGGCCGGTGGAGGCGGTGAACGACCTCGGTCCCGTCGCGCTGAAGGGCCCCCGCCAGCGGGCGGTGCTGGCCCGCCTGCTCGTCGCCCGGGGCCGGGTCGTGCCGGTCGACCGGCTCGTCGGTGACCTGTGGGAGGAGCCCTCGGACGGCGCGGTGGGGGCGATCCGGACGTTCGTCGCCGACCTGCGCCGGGCCCTGGAACCGGGCCGGCCACCCCGGCAGCCGGCCCGGCTGTTGGTGACCGATCCACCCGGGTACGCGCTGCGTGCCGCGCCCGAGGCGGTGGATTCCTGGCGGTTCGAGGCGGCGGTCGCCGAGGCGGGCGAGCTGCTGGCAGCGGGCGGGCCTGGCCCGGCGCTGGCGTGCCTGGACGGCGCGCTCGCCCTGTGGCGCGGCCCCGCGTACGCCGAGTTCGCCGGGCAGCCCTGGGCCCGGGCCGAGATCGACCGGCTCGACGAGCTGCGAATGCTGGCCGTCGAGCAGCGGGCCGAGGCGCTGCTGGCCCTGGGCCGGGCCGCCGAGGCGGCCACCGGGCTGCGGGCCCACGCCACCGGTCACCCGCTGCGGGAGGACGCCTGGCAGTTGCTGGCTACGGCCCTGTACCGGTCGGGTCGCCAGGGCGAGGCACTGGCCGTGCTGCGGCAGGCCCGCGACACCCTGGTGGCGGAACTCGGCGTCGACCCGGGCCCCCGGCTGCGGCGACTGGAGGCCGACATCCTCGCCCAGGCGCCGGAACTCATCCCGCCCGAGGTGTCCCCGCCGGCGCGGGCCGACGCCGTGCCGCCCGCTCGCGGCGGCACCGAGCAGGGACGCGACCGCCCGGCGGCGCCGCGCGGGACCTCGCCCACCGGTGCCCGGGACCGCGACGACCGCCGCCCGTTCGTCGGCCGTGACGAGGAGTTGACCCTCCTGCGGCAGGCCGCCCGGCACGTCGCCCGGCACGTCGCCCCCGTGCTGGCCCTCGTCTCGGGCGAGGCGGGCGCGGGCAAGACGGCCCTGGCCGACGCGCTCGCCGGGGAGTTGACCGCCGACGGCTGGACGACGGCGTGGGGCCACTGCCCCGAGTACGAGGGCGCTCCCGCCGCCTGGCCGTGGACCCAGATCACCGACGCGCTCACCGGGGCCACCGACCCGGCGCCGCACGCCACCGGCTGGCGGGAGGCGCCGTCGCCCGGCGGCCCCGACCCGGGGCCGCACGCCGTCGGTGCGGGGTCGGACGGCACCGGCCCGGGCTCGTACGGCACCGGCGCGGGGCCGTACGCCGTCGGTCCCGGCGAGGACCCGGCGGCGGCCCGGTTCCGGGTCCACCGCGCCACCGCCGCCGTGGTGTCGGCGGCGGCCGGCCGGGCGCCGGTGCTGCTGGTCGTCGACGACCTGCACCGCGCCGACGCCGACACCCTGGACCTGCTGACCGCCCTGGTCGGCGAGCCGGAGCCGGTCGCCGGCCCGCTGCTGGTCGTGGGGACGTACCGCGCCGCCGAGATCACCCCGGAGTTGACCGCCGCGCTGGCCCGGGTGGCCCCCACCGAACCGGTCCGGGTCTACCTCGGCGGCCTGCCCGAGCCGGCGACCGGCGACCTGGCCCGCGCCGTCGCCGGGCCTGCGCTGGACGACGCGGTGGTACGCCTGATCCACCGTCGCAGCGGCGGGAACCCGTTCTTCGTCCGGGAACTGGCGCGGCTGCTCGCGGCCGAGGGCGAGTCGGCGCTGCACCAGGTCCCGGCGGGGGTGCGGGACGTGATCCGGCACCGCCTCGCCCGGTTGCCGGACGCGGCGCAGACCGTGCTGCGGCAGGCGGCGGTGCTCGGCCGCGACGTCGACCCGGACGTGCTGGCCGCGCTGGCCGGCGACCCCGCGCCGGTGCTGGACGCCCTGGACCGCGCTTTGGCGGCCGGTTTCCTCGGCGAGCACGAGGCCGACGGGCGGCTGCGGTTCACCCACATCCTGGTGCGGGACACGCTCTACGGCGACCTGTCCGGGCCGCGCCGGGCCCGCTGGCACGCCGCCGCCGGGGACGCCATCGAGCGGCTGTACCCGCACGACGTCGCTGCCCTCGCCCACCACTTCGCCCGCGCGGCGACCCGCGCCACCGCGCCCCGCGCCGCGCGCTACGCCCGGGCGGCGGCAGCGCAGGCCGAACGCCGCTTCCACCCGCACGAGGCGGCCCGCCTGTGGCGGCAGGCGGTCGCCGCCCACGACCGTGCGGGCGACGACGACGTACGCGGGCGGTTGGACGCGGCGATGGGACTGGGCCGGGCACTCGCCGTCACCGGCCACCTCGACGAGGCGCGGCGGCTCCGGTCGGCGGCGATCGCCACGGCCGTCGGGCTCGACGATCCGGGCCTGGCCACGAGCGTGCTGACCGCGTTCGACGTCCCGGCGATCTGGACCCGCAACGACGACGAGCAGCTCTCCCGCCAGGTCGTCCGGGCCGCCGAGCGCACGCTGGCCGCGCTCGGCGACGACGAGCCGGAACGGCGCAGCCGGCTGCTGAGCACCCTCGCCCTGGAGTTGCGCGGAACGACCACCGACCGGGGTCACGGGGCGGCGCGCGAGGCGGAGGCCATCGCCCGGCGGCTGTCGCACCCGGCGCTGCTCGCGCACGCGCTCAACGCCCGCTTCCTGCACTCCTTCGGCCGGGCCGGTCTCGCCGCCGAGCGCGCCCGCATCGGCGCCGAACTGGTCGACCTGGCCGCCCGGCACGAGCTGGTGAGCTTCGAGGTCCTCGGCCACCTCGTCCTCCTGCAGGCGCACTGCGCCCTCGCCGACCTCACGGTCGCGGACGCGCACGCCGACGCCGCGGACCGCCTCGCCGAGCGGTACGACCTGCCGCTGGTGGGCGTCTTCACCCGGTGGTACGCCGCCCTGCGGCTGGCGGTCGGCGGTGACCCGGAAGGGGCGGAGGCCGCGTACCGGGCCGCACAGGCCACGCTCACCGGCAGCGGGATGCCCGGCATGGAACACGGCCTGCTCGCCCTCGCGCTGCTGTGCCTGCGCCTGTCACCCGCACCGGGGGAGCAGGGAGCCAGCGGGCCGGGGCGGCACGACCGGACGGACGGGGACTTCGGGCCGTACGAGCCCTGGGCCCGGCCCCTGGTGCTGCTCTCCACCGGCCACCGGGGCGAGGCCGCCGCCGCGCTGCGCGCCCTCCCGGAGTCACCGCACGACCTGCTCCGCGAGGCCCGGCTCTGCCTCGCCGCCCGAGCCGCCCTGGCCCTCGGTGACGGCGCGACGATGCGGTGGGCGTACGCCGAACTGGCGCCCGCCGCCGACGAGCTGGCCGGGGCCGGCAGCGGCATCCTCACCCTCGGCCCGGTCGCCCACCACCTCGGCGACCTCGCCGCCGCGCTGGGCCGCCCCGACGAGGCCGCCGCGCACCGCCGGACCGCCCGCGCGGTCGCGGCGCGGGCGGCCCGCTAGTGTTCTGAGCCGTTAATTCGCCGGCAGATAGTAGGCTGTCGGGATGGCTGGTCGTCCGCGTGGCGTGGTGGAACTGACTGATGACGAGCGTGCGTGTCTGACCCGGTGGGCACGGCGAGGTAAGTCGTCGCAGGCGTTGGCGTTGCGGTCGAAGATCGTGTTGCTGTGCGCCGATGGTCTGGTGAATACGCACGTCGCGGAGCGGTTGGGCGTGTCGCGGGACATGGTGGGCAAGTGGCGTAGCCGGTTCCTCGCGCGCCGGCTGGAGGGGCTCACCGACGAGCCGCGGCCTGGGGCGCCGCGTCGAATCACCGACGACCGCATTGAGGAAGTGATCGTCAAGACGCTGGAGCGCCAGCCGTCCAATCGGGACAGTCACTGGTCGACGCGGTCGATGGCGAAGGAGACCGGGCTGTCGCAGACCGCGGTGTCGCGGATC
>NZ_JBVJHK010000009.1:0-254683 GCF_055586845.1 Micromonospora sp. NPDC049139
GGCGGGGAGCGGGTGGGCGGGGAGCGGGTGGGCGGGGAGCGGGTGGGCGGGGAGCGGGTGGGCGGGGAGCGGGTGGGCGGGGAGCGGGTGGGCGGGGAGCGGGTGGGCGGTCAGGGGCGGTATGGGGAGCGCCGGCTGATGCGCGTTCCGCGTGGGGTCACCGGCGGCGGGCTGCCAGCCAGCGCGTGGCCAGGGCGGCGGCGCTGCCCCAGATGCCGCGCCGGAACACCAGCACGACGAGGACGAAGATGCTGCCGGTGACCAGGCCGATCGCCTCGAACCCGGAGAACGACAGCCAGTCCTCCAGACGGACCAGGATGGCCGCGCCGAGCACCCCGCCCCAGAGCGTGCCGATCCCGCCGAGCACCACCACGATGACGGCCTTGCCGGAGGTGGTCCAGTGCAGCACGTCGAGGGAGACGAAGCGGTGGCCGACGGCGAACAGCCCGCCGCCGAGCCCGGCGATGAAGCCCGACAGCACGAACGCGGTCAGCTTGTAGCGGTGCACGGGGTAGCCGAGCGCGCGGGCGCGGGCGGGGTTGTCGCGGATGCCGACCAGCACCCGGCCGAAGGGCGAGTGCACGATCCGCCAGGCGCCGGCCAGCCCGAGCAGCACGATCGGCAGGATCGCGTAGTAGAAGTAGTAGTCGTCGGTGAGGTCCAACCCGAACAGTTCGCGGGGCACGCCCTGCAGGCCGTTCTCGCCCCGGGTGACCGAACGCCACTCGTTGGCCACGTAGTAGACCATCTGCGCGAACGCCAGGGTGACCATGGCGAAGTAGATGCCGGTCCGCTTCACGGCCAGGTAGCCGATCGGCACCGCGAGCACGGCCGCGGCGAGCGCCCCGGCCAGCACCGCCACCGGGAACGGCAGGCCGGCGTGGATGGCCACCAACCCGGTGACGTACGCGGAAGCACCCCAGAAGGCCGCGTGCCCGAAGGACATCAGCCCGGTGAAGCCGAGCAGCAGGTCCACGGCGACGGCGAACAGCGCCCAGCAGAGGATGTCCACCGCCACCGCCGGGTAGAGCCCGTTGGGCAGCCAGAACGCCACCAGCAGCCCGACGGCGAGCAGTGCGTACCGGACCCAGCCGGGCGCCCGGGTGACGGCGACCAGCCCGGATCTCGGCGCCGGGCGGCCGGCGTCGGTCGCGGTGTCGACGGTGCTCGTCATGCCGGTGCCTCCTCACGGCCGAACAGCCCGGCCGGACGCCAGAGCAGCACGGCGGCCATCACGATGAAGACGATCGTCTGCGACACGATCGGGAAGTCGGACAGGTACGCCTCGCCCCACGCCTGGACCAGGCCGATGCCGAAGCCGGCGGCCACGGACCCGAAGATCGAGCCGAGCCCGCCGATCACCACCACCGCGAAGACCACGATGATCAGGTCGGCGCCCATCAGCGGGTTCACGGCCCGCATCGGCGCGGCCAGCACCCCGGCGAGCGCGGCCAGGCCGATGCCGAAGCCGAAGACCGGGGTGACCCAGCGGCCGACGTTGATGCCGAACGCCTGGGTCAGCTCGGCCCGCTCGGTCGACGCCCGGACCACCATGCCGATCCGGGTGCGGGTCAGCACCCACCAGACGCCGACGCAGACGGCGACCGCGAAGCCCAGGATGAAGACCCGGTAGGTGGGGAAGTCGAAGAGCCCGAAGTCGACCGACCCGCTCAGCGCGGACGGGGTCTCGTACGGGCTGGACTGCACGCCGTAGCGGAGCTTCACCAGGTCCTGGAGGATCAGCGTGAGGCCGAAGGTGAGCAGGAAGTTGTAGAGCGGGTCGAGCCGGGTGAGCCGGTGGATGAAGGCCCGCTCCAGTGCCATGCCGAGCAGGCCCAACCCCACCGGCATGATCACCAACGCCGCCCAGAACGGCACGCCCGCCTCGCTGAGCAGGACGTACGCGCCGAACGCGCCGAGCATGTAGAACGCCCCGTGGGCGAAGTTGACCACCCGCAGCATCCCGAAGATGACCGCGAGCCCGAGGGCGAGCAGGGCGTAGAACGCCCCGCTCACCAACCCGTTGAACGTGTTCTGCAAGAAGCCGGTCATGCCCTGGTCACATCTTGCAGTCCGCCGACGGGGCGCGGAACGCCTCGGCGGCGGGGATGGTCTTGAGGACCTTGACGTAGTCCCACGGCTCACTGACCTCGGACTGCGGCTTCACCTGGGCGAGGTAGGCGTCGTGGATGACCCGGTGGTCCTCGGCGCGGATCTTGCCGTTGCGCAGGAAGACGTCCTCGACGGTCTTGCCCTCCAACTCCTTGACCACGGCGTCGGCGTCGTCCGTGCCGGCGGCCTGCGCGGCCTCCAGGTACTGGGTGGCGGCGGAGTAGTTGGCCGCGTGCGCGAAGGACGGCCGGGTGCCCGTCTCCTTCTGGAACCGGTCGGCGAACTCCCGGTTCTTGGCGTCGAAGTTCCAGTACCAGGCGTCGGTGTACGTGGTGCCGGCGAGCGCGGCCGGGGTCAGCGAGTGGATGTCGGTGATGAACATCAGGCCCACGGCGAGCCCGACGCCCTTCTCCCGGAGCTTGAACTCGTTGTACTGCTTGACCACGTTGACCAGTTCGGCGCCGGCCTGCATGGTGCCGAGCACCTGCGGCTTCGGGTTCAGCGTCGGCGCCTTGAGCAGGAACGTCGAGTAGTCGCCGCTGGTGTTCGGGAACGGCGCGCCGTCCTTGCCGACGACGGTCCCACCGGCCGCCGTGATCGCGCTCGAGAAGCTCTTCTCCATGTCCTGGCCGAAGGCGTAGTTCGGGTAGAGGATGTACCAGTTCTTCCCGACCTGCTCGGTGGTGGTCTTCCCGGTGCCGTTGGCCAGCATGTAGGTGTCGTACGCGTAGTGGAACGTGTACTTGTTGCAGCTCTTGCCGGTCAGGTCGGTGGTGGCCGCCCCGATGTTGAAGTAGAGCTTCTTCTTCTCCTTCGCCACGTCGGCGACCTTGAGCGCGGCCGAGGAGGTCGGCACGTCGAGGATGAGGTCGACGCCCTTGCGGTCGAACATCTCGGCGGCCTTGCTGTTGGCGATGTCGGGCTTGTTCTGGTGGTCGGCGGTCTCCACGGTGATGTCGCCGGTCACCGCCTTGTCGCCGTGCTTCGCCTTGAAGTCGGCGATGGCCATCTCGACGGCCTTGACCGAGTTCTTGCCGGACAGCTCGGAGTACGCACCCGACTGGTCGTTCAGCACGCCCAGCACGATCTTGCCCCCGGTCAGCTTCTGGTCCCCACCCGACTGGGGACCACCGCCGCCGCAGCCGGCGACCAGCACCATCGCCGCCGCCGACGCGGCGGCCACACCCACCGTCCTACGCATGCTCATCCCTCCACCCCCGCGCGGCGCGCGGGTCGTCGAAATCGAAAAATCAGATGCCGAGGTACGACAGCAGCTCGCGTTCCCGCGACTGCACCTCGGAGTTCTCCATCGCCTCCGCGATGCGTCCCTCGGCCAGCAGGTAGTGCCGGTCGGCGACGCCGGTGGCGAAGTGCAGGTTCTGCTCGACCAGCAGCACGGTCACCCCGTGCCGCTTGGCCTCGCGCAGGAGGTCGCCGACCTGCTGCACGAGCAGCGGCGAGAGCCCCTCGGTCGGTTCGTCGCAGAGCAGCAGCCGGGCGCCCATCCGCAGCACGCGGGCGAGGGCGAGCATCTGCTGTTCGCCGCCGGAGAGCATGGTGGCGGCCGAGTCCCGTCGCTCGTAGAGGGCGGGGAACGCCTCGTACACCCGCTCCAGCGGCCACGGGTCGGGGCCGACCGTCGGGGGCAGGGTGAGGTTCTCCGTGACGCTCAGCGTGGCGTAGCTGCCCCGGTCGTCGGGGACCCAGCCGAGCCCCAGCCGAGCCCGCCGGTACGCGGGCAGCTTCCCGACGTCCCGACCGTCCAGCTCCACCGTGCCGCGCTGGCCGGTGTGCAGGCCCATCACGCAGCGCAGCAGGGTGGACTTGCCAGCCCCGTTTCGCCCGACGAGGGTCACCACCTCGCCGGCGGAGACGTCCAGGCTGACCTCCCGCAGCACCTGCGCCTCGCCGTACCAGGCGGACAGGTTCTCAATGCGCAGCATCAGCGGCTCCCAGGTATGCGGTGATCACGCGCTCGTCGGCGCGGACCTGCTCGTACGGGCCCTCGACGAGGACCTTGCCGGCCTGCAGGACGGTGACGGTGTCGGCGAGCCGCCCGACCACGCTCATGTTGTGCTCGACCATCACCACGGTCCGGCCCTGCCGGACGCGCGCGATCAGGTCGACGGTGCGGTCGACGTCCTCCAGGCCCATGCCCGCGGTCGGCTCGTCGAGCAGCAGCACCTTCGGGTCCAGCGCGAGGGCGATGGCCAGCTCCAGCGCCCGCTTGCGCCCGTACGCCAGCGCCTCGGCGGGAGCCTCGGACAGCTCGGCCAGCCCGACCATGTCGAGCAGCTCGCCGGCCCGGTCGGTGTAGCGGCGCATCAGCTTCGCCGAGCGCCAGAACCGCCAGCCCAGCCCGCTCGGGCTCTGCAACGCCAGCTCGACGTGCTCCCGCGCGGACAGCTGCGGGAAGAGGCTGGTGATCTGGAACGACCGGGCCACGCCGAGCCGAGCGACCTGCTCGGGCGGCAGCCCGGTGACGTCGCGGCCGGCCAGCTCGATCCGGCCGCCGCTGGGCTGCAGGAACCCGGTCAGCAGGTTGAAGAGGGTGGTCTTCCCGGCGCCGTTCGGGCCGACGAGCGCGTGCACGCTGTCCGCCGCGATGTCGAGGTCGACGCCGTCGACCGCCCGGAAGCCCCGGAAGTCGCGGGTCAGCCCGCGAGCCGACAGGAGCGCTTGCCCGGCCATCGCCTACTCCTTCGCAGGTGTCGCGACGGCCGGGTCGGTGACCGCGGTCACATGGCCGTCGCGTCCTGGAAACCTACGGCCGTGCTGAATGTCGAACTATGTCGATGGACACCACATTCCGGGGCGCCCGGACGTATGGGAACGCCACTCGCCGCCCGGCCACCCCGGCCGATGACATCGACGATGTTGACTGTCAGGACCACTCCGCACCACGCCCATGTGGGCGCCCCACGGCCGCGCCCCCGGCCGCGCCCCGCCTTGACCCGTGCCCCTAGGGTGATGGACCCCTCCCGCGAAAGGTGCCGAGCGAATGCCCTTCGGCTTCACTGTTGCGATCATCTTTGCCGTCGGTCTGGCGATCTCCGGCCTGCTCGCACTCGCCGCTTCGAACAGGTCGACGAAGCGGACCGCCACCCTGGCGGCGCTCGGCTGCCTCGTCGGCGCGGTCGTGTTCACCGTCGGCTCCAGTGCCCACTCCGTGCCGATCCGCTCGGTCGGGATCGTCACCAGCTTCGGCAAGCCGACGGGCAAGGTCACCGGCTCCGGCCTGAAGTGGGTCGCCCCGTGGCAGAAGGTCGGCGAGTGGGACGCCGGCCGGCAGAAGTACGACCACATCGGCGGCGAGCACTGCGTCCGGGTCCGCACCGGCACGCTCGCCGACGCCTGCGTCGAGGTGCTCGTCGAGTGGCAGGTCAGGCCGGAGAACGCGCCGAAGCAGTTCATGGACTACAAGGGCGACTTCGACAGCTTCCGGGGTCAGCGGGTGGGCGTCCAGCTCGACAGCGCCGTCAACGACGCCTTCGCCACGTACAACCCGCTGGAGAAGATCGACGCGAACACCGGCAACCTGAACGTGGACCTGAAGCCCTTCGCCGAGAGCATCAAGGCCAGCGCGGAGACGCGGCTCTCCAGCGACGTCGACATCCTGTCGGTCACGATCACCCGGGTCAACCACGACGACAAGACCGAGGGCAACATCAAGGCCTTCCAGGACAAGCTCGCCCAGACCCGGAACCTGGAGCAGGACCGGAAGAACGCCGCCATCCAGAAGCAGATCACCGAGACGAACGCGAAGGTCGACAAGGTGTCGCGGTGCCTGGAGATCGCCGAGCGCAACGGCAGCAACCCCGGACTCTGCATCAACCCCGGGATCATCACCGGCGCCAAGTGACGGCCCGCCGGCGCTGACCCTCGCCCTGGGCGCGCGCCCGGCTCAGCCGGTGAGCGCGTCCAGGGCGAGGTCCACGTCGTCCACCGTGGAGTAGACGTGGAAGGACGCCCGGACCCGGCCGGCGCGGACCGCCGCCCGGACCCCGGCCCGCTCCAGCCGCTCCGCCGCGCCGGGCACCTCCACGGTGACGATCGCGCTGTCGCCCGTCGGCCGGCCCAGGCCGGCGAGGAACCGGTTGGCCAACGCGACGTCGTGCGCGTGCACGGCGGGCACGCCGATCTCCGCGACCAACTCCAACGCGGGGGCCGTGCCGACCCAACTGAACCAAGCCGGCGAGATGTCGAACCGGCGGGCGTCGTCGGCCAGGCGCAGCGGCGGGCCGTAGTAGGAGGCGTGCGGGTCGCTGCCCGCGTACCAGCCGGCGGCGTCGGGGCGCAGCCGCTCGCGCAGCGCCGGGGCGAGGTAGGCGAAGGCGGAGCCGCGCGGCGACATCAGCCACTTGTACGCGCCGACCGCGACCACGTCGGCTCGGCTCGCGTCGAACGGCAGCCAGCCGCACGCCTGGGTGGCGTCCACCGCGACGAGCGCGCCGTGCGCACGGGCCGCCGCGACGATCTCGTCGTACGCGGCGATCGTGCCGTCGGCGGACTGCACCAGGCTGAACGCGACCAGGTCGGTGCCGGCGTCGATCGCGTCGACCAGCCCGGCCACCGGCACGGTGCGCACCTGGACGCCCCGCTCGGCCTGCACCAGCCAGGGGAAGAGGTTGGAGGTGAACTCGACCTCCGGCACCACCACGGTCGCGCCGGCGGGCAGCGCGGCGGCGACCGGGGCCAGCAACTGGGAGACGGTGCTGCCGACCGTGACGTCGGCGGCCGGCACCCCGACCAGGCCGGCGAAGGCGGCCCGGGACCGTTCGGTCGCCTCGCCCCAGCCCTCCCAGGAGGTACGCCCGGTCCGCCAGTCGGCCAGTGCCCCCTGCACCGCGTCCCACACCGGGTCGGGCGGCAGCCCGTAGCTGGCGGTGTTCAGCCAACCCGGCTGCGGCTGCCACAGCTTCTGCGCCTGTGTGATCTCCACACCGCCGACGCTAGTCACCCGCGGCGCCTACCGGGACGGCCAATCCGGCGCTCGCGGCCCCGGCGCCGGCCCTGGCGGCGTCAGCTCACGTTGGCGGGGCCGAGGACGCTCTTCAGGTCACCCATCAGCGCGGTGGTCGCCGCCACCCGGAACGGGCCGAGCCGCAGCGTGGTGACCTTGCTGCCGTTGAGCAGCTTGACGTGCACCTCGGTGTCGCCCGGGTGCAGCACCAGGGTCTCCTTGAGCCGCTCCACCAGCGGGGGCGTGCACCGGGTCACCGGGATGGTGAGGGTGATCGGCTTGCTCGCCGGGTTGCTGCTGATGTCCGGCATGGACATGTCCATCGCCATGATGCGGGGGGTGTCGTCGCGCCGGTCCACCCGCCCCTTGACCACCACGATGGCGTCCTCGGCGATGTACTGCCCGATCACCTCGTAGGTGTTGGGGAAGAACAGCGCCTCCACGCCGCCGGCCAGGTCCTCCAGGGTGGCCGAGGCCCAGGCCCGGCCCTGCTTGGTGACCCGGCGCTGCACCCCGGAGAGGATGCCGGCGAGGGTCACCACCGCCCCGTCCGGGACGGTGCCCTCCTCCGACAGGGCGGCGATCGTGCAGTCGGCCGCCGCGCCGAGGACGTGCTCCAGGCCGAAGAGCGGGTGGTCGGAGACGTAGAGGCCGAGCATCTCGCGTTCGAAGGCGAGCTTGTCGCGCTTGTCCCACTCTCCCTCGCCGATCACCGGCATCACGGTGGTGCTGCTGGTCTCCGCGTCGCCGAAGCCGGCGCCGAAGAGGTCGTACTGGCCGACGGCCTCCTTGCGCTTGACGTCGGCGTACGCGTCGATGGCCTCCGCGTGCACCGCGAGCAGCGCCTTGCGGGAGTGCTTGAGCGAGTCGAACGCCCCGGCCTTGATCAGCGATTCGATGGTCTTCTTGTTGCAGACGACCGCGTCGACCTTCGAGAGGAAGTCGTAGAAGTCGGCGTAGTCGCCCTTCTCCTCCCGGCAGCGCATGATCGCGGCGACCACGTTCGCCCCGACGTTGCGTACCGCGCCGAGACCGAACCGGATCTCCTTGCCGACCGGGGTGAACGGCCCGGCGGAGGTGTTCACGTCCGGGGGCAGCACCTGGATGCGCATCCGGCGGCACTCCGAGAGGTAGAGCGCCATCTTGTCCTTGTCGTCGCCGACGGAGGTGAGCAGCGCCGCCATGTACTCGGCCGGGTAGTGCGCCTTCAGGTACGCGGTCCAGTAGGACACCAGGCCGTACGCCGCCGAGTGCGCCTTGTTGAAGGCGTAGCCGGCGAACGGGACCAGCACGTCCCAGACCTTCTGGATCGCCTCGTCCGAGTAGCCCCGTTCCCGGCAGCCGTCCCGGAACGGGATGAACTCCTTGTCGAGGATCTCCTTCTTCTTCTTGCCCATCGCCCGCCGCAGCAGGTCGGCCTGGCCGAGGGTGTAGCCGGCGAGGATCTGCGCGGCGCGCTGCACCTGCTCCTGGTACACGATCAGGCCGTAGGTGGGCGCGAGGATCTCCCGCAGCGGCTCCTCCAGCTCCGGGTGGATCGGGGTGATCTCCTGGAGGCCGTTCTTGCGCAGCGCGTAGTTGGTGTGCGAGTCCACGCCCATCGGGCCTGGTCGGTACAGGGCGAGGACGGCGGAGATGTCCTCGAAGTTGTCCGGCTTCATCATCCGCAACAGGGAGCGCATCGGCCCGCCGTCGAGCTGGAACACGCCCAGGGTGTCGCCCCGGGCCAGCAGCTCGTACGCGGCCCTGTCGTCCAGCGGCAACCCGAGCAGGTCCAGCTCCTTGCCGTGGTTGAGCTGGATGTTCTTCACCGCGTCGTCGATGATGGTCAGGTTGCGCAGGCCGAGGAAGTCCATCTTCAACAGCCCGAGCGACTCGCACGTCGGGTAGTCGAACTGGGTGATGATGACCCCGTCGGAGTCCCGGCGCATCAGCGGGATGTGGTCGATGATCGGCTCGGCGGACATGATGACGCCGGCGGCGTGCACGCCGGTCTGCCGGATCAGCCCCTCGATGCCCCGGGCGGTGTCGATGACCTTCTTGACGTCCGGCTCGGCCTCGTACATGCCCCGGATCTCGCCGGCCTCGGCGTACCGGGGGTGCTTGGGGTCGAAGATGCCCTCCAGGGGGATGTCCTTGCCCATCACCGCCGGGGGCATCGCCTTGGTGATCCGGTCGCCGACCGCGTACGGGTAGCCGAGCACCCTGGCCGAGTCCTTGATCGCGGCCTTCGCCTTGATGGTGCCGAAGGTGGCGATCTGGGCGACCTTGTCCTCGCCCCACTTGTCGGTGACGTACTTGATGACCTCGCCGCGCCGGCGCTCGTCGAAGTCGATGTCGACATCCGGCATCGAGACGCGCTCGGGGTTGAGGAACCGCTCGAAGATCAGGCCGTGCGGGATCGGGTCGAGGTCGGTGATGCCCAGCGCGTACGCCACCAGCGAGCCGGCGGCCGAACCGCGGCCGGGGCCCACGGCGATGCCCTGGCTCTTGGCCCACTGGATGAAGTCGGCGACCACGAGGAAGTACGACGGGAAGCCCATCTGGATGATGACGCCCAGCTCGTACTCGGCCTGCCTGACGTGCCCCTCGGGGATGCCGCCGGGGTAGCGCCGTTCCAGCCCGGCAAAGGTCTCCTTGCGGAACCAGGACTCCTCGGTCTCCCCCTCCGGGACCGGGAAGCGCGGCATCAGGTTGTGGAACTCGAACATCCCGGCGGGGTCGACCTTCTCGGCCACCAGCAGGGTGTTGCGGCAGCCCTCCAGCCAGAGGTCGGAGCTGTCGACGGCGCGCATCTCGTCGGCGGACTTGATGTAGTAGCCGCTGCCGTCGAACCGGAACCGGTTCGGATCGGCGACGTTCGCCGCCGTCTGCACGCAGAGCAGCACGTCGTGCGCCTCGGCCTGGGCCTCGTGCGTGTAGTGCGAGTCGTTGGTCACCACCGGCGGGATGTCCAGCTTGCGGGAGATGTCGTGCAGCTCCTGGCGGACCCGGCGTTCGATGCTGATGCCGTGGTCCATGACTTCCAGGAAGTAGTTCTCCTTGCCGAAGATCTCCTGGTACCGCGCGGCGGCCTTGAGCGCCTCGTCGTACTGGCCCAGGCGCAGCCGGGTCTGCACCTCCCCGGAGGGGCAGCCGGTGGTCGCCATCAACCCGTCGGCGTTCTCGGCGAGCAGTTCCGCGTCCATCCGCGGCCACTTGACGAAGAACCCCTCCGTGTACGACCGGCTGGTCAGCTTGAAGAGGTTGTGCAGGCCGGTCTTGTTCCGCGCCCAGATGGTCATGTGGGTGTAGCCGCCGCTGCCGGAGACGTCGTCGCTCTTCTGCTCCGGCCGGCCCCAGCGCACCCGCTGCTTGTGGAAGCGTGACTCCGGCGCCACGTACGCCTCGATGCCGAGGATCGGCTTGACCCCGGCGGCCATCGCCTGCTTGTAGAAGTCGTTCGCGCCGTGCATGTTGCCGTGGTCGGTCATCGCCACCGCCGGCATGCCCTGCCGCTTGACCTCGGCGAAGAGGTCCTTCAGCCGGGCCGCACCGTCGAGCATCGAGTACTCCGTGTGCACGTGCAGATGCGCGAACGAATCGCCCATGCGTGGCGCCCCCCGGGTCGGATCATGGGATGGTCGAGGTCGGTCGGCCTACCCTATCGCCGCCGGAAGAGACGGCTCCAGACGCCGCGCGGGGCGGAGCGGGCCGGGGTGGTGTGGATCTCCCCGGCCGCGGCGGGGGACGGCCGAGGCGCGCGCCCCACCCGGTGGTCGACCCCTTGACGTCCCGCTGACCAGCCACTTCCCTAGGCTGGACCGTCATGACAGAGCGGAAGACAGTTCTCGTGACCGGCGCGACCGGCAACCAGGGCGGCGCCACGGCACGCCGGTTGCTCCGGGACGGCTGGCAGGTGCGGGCGCTCGTACGCGATCGGGCCAAGCCCGCCGCACGCCTCCTTCACGAGCAGGGCGCCACCCTGGTCGAGGGAAACATGGACGACGCCGACTCGCTGCGCACGGCGATGCACGGCGTGCACGGTGTCTTCAGTGTCCAGGCCCTGGCGCACACGCCGGACACCCTCGAGGCTGAGGTCAGGCAGGGAAAGACCGTCGCCGACGTGGCCGGGGAGACCGGCGTCGCACACCTGGTCTACAGCTCGGTGGGCGGTGCGGAGCGCCGGACCGGCATCGACCACTTCGAGACCAAGGCAGAGATCGAGCGGCACATCCAGGCGTTGAACCTCCCCGCGACCGTCCTGCGCCCGGCGTTCTTCATGAACAACCTTCTCCACTACGCCGACGCCGAGGGGGAACGGGTCCTGCGGCTACAGGTCGTACCCGACCGACCGATCCAGATGATCGCCTCGGACGACGTCGGCCGCATCGCCGCGCACGCCTTCGCGCACCCCGCCGATCACCTCGGCACGCAGATCGAGATCGCCGGCGACGAGCTCACCTTCACCCGGGTCGCCGAGATCTACGAGGCGCTCACCGGCACCCCCACCCGCCTGGAGCCGCAACCCATCGACCAGCGCATGTACGCGTGGTTCGCCGAGAGCGGATACCGGGCCGACATCGCCGGCCTGCGGAACCGGTTCCCTGGGCTGCTGACGTTCGAGGAGTTTCTGCGGGACCGCCTCGGCCGGGCGGCGGCGTCCGCACCACAGGGCGACCGGACCGGGGAGCCCGCGCGACGGAAGCCCCACGGCGGCTAGCCCACCGCCATCCGGCCAGCGCGCGTCGACCGGCGGCGAACCCTGCGGGGTTCGCTGCCGTCTTTTTTCGCCGGAACACACTGCTGTCTTCGGGCACCATGATGTAGGTCTGGACGATAGTGTGCGTCACACAGTATGGTGTGACGCATGGTGAGCGATGAGATCCTGCGGACGCACCTCCAGGAGTTGCGTCGGGGCACCGTGGTGGTGGCGAGCCTCGTCGCCCTGCGGCGCCCCGACTACGGGTACGCGCTGCTGCAACGCCTCTCCGACCACGGCTTCCCGGTCGACGCCAACACGCTCTATCCGCTGCTGCGGCGGCTGGAGGAGCAGGGGCTGGTGACCAGCGAGTGGAACACCGAGGAGAAGCGGCCGCGCAAGTTCTACCGGACCAGTGGGGAGGGCGAGTCGGTGCTGGGCCGGCTCCTCGCCGACCTGGCCGCAGTGCAGACCTCCCTGACCAGGCTGATCGAAGGAGCCGACCGATGAATTCCCTGACCGACCGCTACCTCGCCGCGACCCTGCGCTCGGTGCCGGTCGCGCGCCGCGAGGAGATCGCCACCGAGCTGCGCGCCTCGATCGAGGACATGGTCGAGGGCCGCACGACCGGCGGGCGGGACGCCGCCGCCGCCGAACGGGAGGTGCTCACCGAGCTGGGCGACCCGGCGCAGCTCGCCGCCCGCTACTCCGACCGCCGGTTGCAGCTCATCGGGCCGGCCTACTATTTGGCCTGGGAGCGGCTGCTGAAGCTGCTGCTCAGCTTCGTGCCGGCGACGGCCGGTGTGATCGTCGGCCTGCTGGCGGCAACCGACGGCGAGAACGCCGGCGGGGCCGTCGGCGAGGGCATCACCACCGCCCTCACGGTGGCCCTCCAGATCGCCTTCTGGGTCACCCTGGTCTTCGCGGTGCTGGAGCGCACCAGGATCCCGCTGCACCTGCCCGACTGGAGCGTCGACCAGCTCCCGGAGGGCCCCGGCGACCGACAGATCACCCTGACCGACACCGCCGCCTCGATCGGCTTCCTGGCGATCTTCATCGCCTACCTGCCGATGCAGCACTTCCGGTCGTTCGTCCCCGCCGACGGTGACGGCAACCTGCCGATCCTCGACCCGGCGCTGTGGAGCTTCTGGCTGCCGTTCCTGATCGCCGTGCTGGTCGCCACCGTGGGCCTGGAGATCGCCAAGTACCGGGCCGGGCGCTGGACCTGGCCGCTGGTCGCGGCGAACGCGGTGCTCGACCTGGCCTTCGCGGTGCCGGTGGTCTGGCTGATGTCGACCGACCGGCTGCTCAACCCCGACTTCGTGGCCCGCTTCGAGTGGCTCGGCGAGGGTGAGAACCTGAACACGGTCGCCACCATCGTGGTCGCCGGCACGGCGCTGATCGTGCTCTGGGATGTCGTCGAGAGCGTGGTCAAGGCGCTGCGCGACCGCCGCTGACCCGACCGCACCACGCGGCCCGGCACGCCCCGGCGTGCCGGGCCGTCAGCCGTGACGAGCGGGCCGGAGGGCGCCGGTGGTGGCCGCGGCGAGGAAGCCGGTCCAGGCCGCGGGGCCGAAGGCCAGCGCCGGTCCCCCACGATCCTTGCTGTCGCGTACGCCCACCACGCCGACCAGGTTCGTCGCCACCTCGACACAGGTGGAACCGCCGTTGCTGCTGCGGGTTGACGTGCGCCAGATAGCGCCGGTCAGGTCCACGACCGTGCCACCTCCTGAATCAGCTTTCGGGACGCCCGGCGGTGCAGCGCCTCGCCCCGCACCCGTTCCCACGCGCGTTGAAGGCTATCAACGTCCTCGGACCGATCTGTGACCTGCGCCCGCAACTGGTTGTCGAGGTGGGCCACCTCCGCGCCATCCGTGGTGCGGGCCAGGATGAACGGCCCAGCAAGCCCAGGATGCATGCCGACGTCGGCGGGCACCACATGAATATCGACCTGGGGAAGGTCACCCACCTCCAACAGGTGCGAGAACTGCTCGGCCATCACCTGCCGGTCGCCGATCTGCCGGCGTAGCACCGCCTCGTCCACGACGAAGACGACCTCCGGCGGGGCCTCCCGGGTCAGCACCGCCTGGCGGGCCAGCCGGGAGGTCACCCGCTGCTCCACCTCGGCCTCGCGGAGCATGCCGCCGCCGGTGAGCACCGCGCGGGCGTACGCCTCGGTCTGGAGCAGGCCGGGGACCAGCGCCGGCTCGAACCAGCGGATCAGCGTCGCCTCCGCCTCCACCGAGATCCACTCCCGCAGCCAGGGCGGCGCGGCGTCCGCGCGGACCAGGGTGAGCAGCCGTTCGAAGAAGCCCTCCGACTCCAGCGCCGCGTCGACCCGGCCCACGAAGTCCTGCGACGGCGTGCGGTGTCCGATCTCCACCATCCCGACCAGCGAGGACGAGTAGTTGATCTGCTGGGCCAGCTCCTCCTGGCTCAGCCCCCGGTCGCGCCGCGCCCGGCGCAGTTCGCCGCCGAGGAACTCCAGCGTGGAAAACTGCCCGACTCCCATCACACCTCCACCACAGCCACGCCGATCACCGCCAGCACCCGCCACCGGGGCCGCCCCGGCCCGCACCACCGGCCGGCGACGCCTTCCGACCGTAGTCGCCCGAGCAGCAGAGTGTGAACAGGCACGACGGAGGAGGTCGACACGGACAGGCGCGCGAACCCGTACCCCCGGCTGCGCGGCGGCCGCACGTGGCCGCCCGGCAGGGTGCCCGGCCGACGCCGACCAGCGGGATGGGATCCTCACCAGGGTGAACACCGTGATGGACGACGACTGGCGGCGGCCGGGCCCCACCCCGGAACAGCGGCGGTACGACGTCTACGTCGGGCTGGCCACGGTCGTCCTGGCGCTGGTCAGCCTCACCCTCGCCCGCAGCACCGGGGCTTTCCTGCTGGGGCCGCCGCCCTCCGGGCCGGAGCAGGTCTTCTGGACCGTCGCGGTGACGCTGCCGGTGATCTGGCGACGCCGGTTCCCCGCCGCCACCCTCCTGGTCATCGCGATCGCGTTCGTCGCCGCGCAGGCGCGCTCCGCCCCGGAGTCGCAGCTCTCCTCGTGGGCGCTGTTCGCGGCCCTCTACTCGCTCGGCGCCTGGGGGCCGGACCGCCGGCTGGCCCGCCGGCTGCGGATCGGCGTCATCGCCACCATGTTCGCCTGGCTGGGGGTCTACTACGCGGTCACCATCGACAGGATCCCGGCCGACGCGTTCGACCGCGCGGTCGGTCCGGTGCCCCCCGTGCTCGCCGCGATAGTGAACGGGGTGCTGGTCAACGGCCTCTTCTTCGGGTTCGCGTACTTCTTCGGGGAGACCGCGTGGCTGGCCGCCCGCCGGCAGCACGAGGTGCAGGCGTGGGCCGAGGAGTTGCGCCGCTCGCAGGCCGAGGTCCGTGAGCACGCGGTGGTGGGCGAGCGGGTCCGCATCGCCCGGGAGCTGCACGACGTGGTCGCCCACCACGTGTCGGTGATGGGCGTGCAGGCGTCCGCCGCCCGCCGGGTGCTCGACAAGGACCCGGCGAAGGCCCGCACGGCGCTCGGCGCGATCGAGGAGACGGCCCGCACGGCGGTGGACGAGCTGCGCCGGATGCTCGGCCTGCTCCGCGCCCGCGACGACCGCCCGGAGCGCGCGGACGAGCCGGGGCCCGCCGCGATCGACCAGGTCACGGCCGTGGTCGACCGGGCCCGCGAGGCCGGCCTGCGGGCCACCCTGGGGGTGTACGGGGACCGGGTGCCGCTGCCGGAGTCGGTCTCCCAGGCCGTGTACCGGGTCGTCCAGGAGGCCGTGACGAACGCGCTCAAGCACGCCGCCGGGGCGACCGCACTCGACGTGCGGATCCGCTACCTGGCACACGAGGTGGAGGTGGACGTGACCGACGACGGACGGGCCACCCGCCCCGCGAACGCCGACGGGCTGGGCCTCGTCGGGATGCGCGAGCGGGTCGCCACCCACGGCGGGGCACTGGAGGCCGGCCCGCGGGCCGGCGGTGGCTGGCGGGTACGGGCCCGGTTCCCGCTCCCGGTCACGGCGGGGTGCCCGGCGTGACCGCCGACCGCGAGGTGCCCGGCGTGGGCGCCGACCGCGCGGTGCCCGACGCCGACCGGCCGGTGCGGGTGTTGCTCGCCGACGACCAGCACCTGGTCCGCACCGGCTTCCGGGTCATCCTCGAGGTGGAGGACGACATCGAGGTGGTCGGGGAGGCCGCCGACGGGGAACGCGCCGTCGGCATGACCCGGGCGCTGTGCCCGGACGTGGTGCTGATGGACGTGGAGATGCCCGGGGTCGACGGGCTGGAGGCCACCCGGCGGATCACGGCCGAGCAGGACGAGCCGGGCGGGCCGGCCGTGCTGATCCTCACCACCTTCGACCGGGACGACTACCTGTTCGCCGCGCTGCGCGCCGGGGCCAGCGGCTTCCTGCTCAAGAACGGCACCCCGGAGGCGCTGGTCGAGGCGATCCGGGTGCTCGCCCGGGGCGACGGCCTGCTCGCCCCGGAACTCACCCGGCGGGTGATCGCCACCTTCGCCCGCCCCGGCGACCCCGCCGGGCGGGGCGGCGTCCGGACCTCTCCCGAGGCGGCGCTGCGCGACCTGACGCCCCGCGAACGGGAGGTCCTGGTCCTGGTCGCCGGGGGTGCCAGCAACGCCGAGATCGCCGCGGAGCTGCACCTGGGCGAGGCGACGGTGAAGACGCACGTCAGCCGGGTGCTGGCCAAGCTCGGCCTGCGCGACCGGGTGCAGGCGGTGGTCTTCGCGTACGAACACGGGGTGGTGCGACCGGGCGGCTGACCCGCCTCCGCCGCGCGGGGGACCTGCCCGCTCAGCCTCCGGGCGGACGGCGGCGGGCAGTTGACGATCTACCGTGGCCGCCGTGACCAGTGTGCTCCGTCTCGACGGCGTCGACCGCAGCTTCGGCGACCGTCGGGTGCTCCAGAACGTGTCCTTCGACGTGGCGGCCGGCCGGATGACCGGCTTCGTCGGCGGCAACGGCGCCGGCAAGACCACCTCCATGCGGATCATCCTGGGGGTGCTCGCCCCGGACGCCGGGGAGGTCAGCTGGCAGGGCGCTCCGCTGACCCGGGAGGTCCGCCGTCGCTTCGGCTACATGCCGGAGGAACGCGGGCTCTATCCGAAGATGAGCGTCCGGGAACAGGTGGCCTACCTGGGCCGGCTGCACGGCATGACGGCCGCCTCCGCGCGGCGCGGCACGGACGCGCTGTTGGAGCGGGTCGGGCTCGCCGAGCGCGGCGACGACCTGCTGGAGACGCTGTCGCTGGGCAACCAGCAGCGCGCGCAGATCGCGGCCGCGCTGGTGCACGACCCCGAGGTGCTGGTGCTCGACGAGCCGTTCTCCGGCCTCGACCCGCTGGCCGTGGACACGGTCGTGGCGGTCCTGCGGGAGCGGGCCGCCACGGGCGTGCCCGTGCTCTTCTCCAGCCACCAGCTGGACGTCGTGGAGCGGCTCTGCGACGACCTGGTGATCATCGCGGGCGGCGTGATCCGCGCCGCCGGCAGCCGGGAGCAACTGCGCGCGACGTACACGGTGCCCCGGTTCGAGCTGGTGGTGGAGACCGACGCCGGCTGGCTGCGGGACCAGCCCGGGGTGACCCTGGTCGACCTGGACGGCGCCCGCGCCGTGTTCGACCTCGCGCCCGGCGCGGACGAGCAGGTGGTGCTGCACGCGGCGCTGGCCCGCGGCCCGGTGCGCGCGTTCCGCCCGGTCAGCCCGTCCCTCACCGAGATCTTCCGAGAGGTCACCCAGTGAACACCACGCAGGCCACCCGGCTGGTCGCCGCCCGGGAGATCCGGGGCAAGCTGCGCGACCGCACCTTCCTGATCAGCACCCTGTTCTTCCTGCTGATCGCCGCCGCCGCGACCATCCTGCCGCCGCTGCTCTCCGGCGGCCCGTCGAGCGTGGCGGTGACCGAGGCGGCGGCCGGCCCGCTGCGCGAGGCGGGGCTGGAGGTGCGGCTGGCGCCCGACGACCGCGCCGCCGAGCAGGCCGTCCGCGACGGCGACGTGGACGCCGCCGTGGTCTCCGGGCCGGCGGTGCTGGCCATGGACGAGGCCCCCGACGACGTGGTAGCGGCGCTGAGCACGCAGCCCCCGGTGCGGCTGCTGGACCCCGACGCGGTGGACCCGGTGGTGGCCTTCCTGGTGCCGTTCGCCTTCGCGTTCGTCTTCTTCGTCACCTCGCAGACCTTCGGCGTGCAGATCGCGCAGAGCATCATCGAGGAGAAGCAGACCCGGATCGTGGAGATCCTGGTGGCCGCGGTGCCGGTCCGGGCGTTGCTGGCCGGCAAGATGGTCGCCGGCACCCTGCTGGCCCTCGGGCAGATCGCCCTGGTCGCCCTGGTCGCCGTGGTGGGTGTGCAGTTCGGCGACAGCGGTGGGCTGCTCTCGCTGCTGGCCCCGGCGATCGGCTGGTTCGTGCCGTTCTTCCTGCTCGGCTTCGTGCTGGTCGCGGCCATGTGGGCGGCGGCCGGGGCGCTGGTCAACCGCCAGGAGGACATCGCCGGCGTGTCGATGCCGGTGCAGCTCGCGGTCATGCTGCCGTTCTTCGCGGTGATCTTCCTGAACGACAACGCGACCGCCATGCGGGTGCTGTCCTACCTGCCGTTCTCCGCGCCCACGGCGATGCCGTTGCGGCTGTTCACCGGGGACGCGGCCGGCTGGGAGCCGCTGCTGTCGCTGGCCCTGCTGCTGGTCGCGGCCGCCGCGCTCGTCGCGGCGGGGGCCCGGGTGTACGAGGGTTCGCTGCTGCGCACCAACGGCCGCACCTCGGTCCGGACGGCGTGGCGGTCGCGCGAGACGGTGGGCTGAGCGGTGTCGCGGGGCGCCGGCCGGGCGTACCGCGTCCGGGGCTGACGGCCGGCGCGGCCCGGCACGCCCACCACGTGCCGGGCCGCCGCGGCCGGTCGGCCCACGTCCCGCGGGGATCGGGCGAGGACCACCGGGAGCCGGGACGGACGCGCGCCACCGCCGCCGCGGGCGGCTGCCGGATCAGCCGGTACGCGTCGGCGGTGGCGCGCGGTCGGGTCAGTCGGCGGCGTTGCGGAAGACCGGGTAGTAGCCGCCGGACTGGCCGGCCGCGGTCGGGTGGTAGGAGACGCCGAGGTTGAGGTAGTTGAGGGCGTGCAGCCACTTCTCGCCGTAGCTGCACAGCTGGTGCCCGACGAAGGCCGAGCGCACGTCGGCGAAGGTGAAGCCGGCCGCGTTGGCCGCGCTGCGGGTGATGTCGTCGACCAGGTTGATGGCCTCGTTGATCTTGGCACGCGAGGTGGCGCTCAGCCCGACGCAGACGGTGCCGAGCTGGTAGAAGACCGGGTACCCGACGACCACGACCCGGGCGTTCGGGGCCCGGGTCTTGATGCCGTTGTAGACGTTGCTCAGCAGGCCGGGGAGCTGGGCGCGGGCCTTGTCCTCGGCGGCCTGCACGGCGGCGACGCACTCGGTGGTGCCCTTGAGCACACAGGTGGTCATGATGTTGGAGTAGCCGACGTCGTTGCCGCCGACCGTGATGCTGACCAGGCTGGTGGTGGAGCTGAGCGCGGAGAGCTGGGTGTTGATCACGCTGGTCGTGGTGGCACCGGAGCAGGCGACCGAGCGGTACGAGGCGGGCTTGACGGTGGCGGCGTACAGCGCGGGGTAGGCGTTGGTGCTGCGCTGACAGGAGCCGCTCTCGCTGGTGTAGCTGCCGGCGCCGACGCCCGAGGCGTAGGAGTCGCCGAGGGCGACGTAGCGGTCGGTGGCGGCGGCCTGGGCGGGGGTTGTCAGGGACAGGCTGGCGCCGAGAGCCGCGGCGAGGCTCAGGGCGAGGGTCACGAAGCGAGTTCTCCGCACGTCGCACTCCGGGGGTGAGAGGGATCGGTGCGAGATTGATATCACTAAATATTTCCCGGCGAAAGATCCTTGCGGCGATCTTAGGGGTGCCGGCAACGGTTTCCGGGTCCGGCACCCCGTACCGCCGCGACCGCCCACCCCGCGCCTCCGGGGGTCGGACGCCCCCGGCACCCCCACCGTCCCCTACGGAACCGGCGGCGCCGACCGGGCGGAAGGGGCCGGCTCGGCGGACGACGCGAACCCGGAGGGACCCCACGTCCGGGCCCGCGATAGCGTCGGCGCGGCGCGGCACCCCGACCGGCGGGACGGGCAACCCTGGGCGTCGGCCATCGACACGGAGGCGCGGCATGACGGAGATCGGCGGCACCACCCGGCTGTACGCGCTGCTCGGCGACCCGATCGCGCAGGTACGCGCCCCCGGCCTGCTCAATCCGGTGCTGACCCGCCGCGGCACCGACGCGGTGCTCGTCCCGGTCCACGTCGCACCGGCCGACCTCACCCCGGTCGTACGCGGCCTGCAACGGGTGGGCAACCTGCACGGGATGCTGGTCACCGTGCCGCACAAGGCCGCCGCCCTGGCCCTCGCGGACCGGGCCAGCGACCGCGCCCGCCTGGCCGGCAGCGCCAACGCCCTGCGGCGCGAGCCCGACGGAACCTGGACCGCGGACACCTTCGACGGCGACGGGTTCGTCCGCGGGCTGGCCACGGCCGGACACCACCCCCGGGGCCGCCGGGTGTGCGTGGTGGGCGCGGGCGGGGCGGGCAGCGCCATCGCCGTCGCCCTGCTCGACGCCGGCGTGGCGGAGCTGCGGCTGGCCGACACCGACCCGGGCCGGCTGGAGACGCTGCGGCGACGGCTGTCCGCCGCGTACCCGGACCGGGTCACCGGAGCGGCGCGACCGCGACTGGCCGACGCCGACCTCGCGGTCAACGCGACCCCCCTCGGGCTGCGCCCCGACGACCCGCTGCCGTTCCCGGTGGCCGAACTGCCCACGGACGCCGTGGTCGCCGACATCATCATGACCCCGGCGGAGACGGCCCTGCTGGCCGAGGCCCGCGCGCGCGGCCTGCGGGCGCACCCCGGCGAGCCGATGCTCGCCCACCAGCTCGACTCCTACCTCGCGTTCTTCGGGCTCTGACCGGGACCCGACCGCCGCACGGTGACGTGACCGCCGGCCCACCGACCGGGGGCCGGCCGATCGATTGGGGCGCCGCGCGGACATCGCCCCGGTGGAGCGCCGGCGGCAGGCCCTACCCGGGCCGCCGGGCGAGGTCGTCGCGGTAGACCTCGACGCCGACGACGAGGTCCTGCCACGGCATTCCGGTCCCCTTGAACAACCGTGGTCGACCGGCCGGCAACCGCACGCGGCCGGTCACCACGTCACGGAGCGGACGCAGGTCCTCCTCCCGCAGCACACCGGCCGCCAGCGGAGCGACGATGTCGCCCGCCTCCCGCGGGGTGCCGGCCAGCGACTCGACGACGACGTGGGAGCGGGCGACGAGGCGGTCGTCGACCTCGCGGGCGTCCGGCGAGTGCGACCCGATCGCGACGACGACGGCGTCGGGCCGGACCAGGGCACCGTCGAACAGCGGCGTCGACGCGCTGGTGCAGCAGCAGATGACGTCCGCCGCCGTCACCGCGTCGGTGACCGGGCCGGGCTCGTACACCCGCACCGGGACGCCCGCCCGGTCGCACCGCGCGGCGAGCCGGTCGCGCCGTGGGCCGTCCCGTCCCACCAGGAAGACCTCGGCGATCGCGTGCAGCGCCAGCATCGCCTCGACGTGGGCGCGGGCCTGGGGGCCGGTGCCGAACACGGTGAGCCGCAGCGCGTCGCCCGCCGCGCGGGGCAGCAGGTGCCGCACCGCGAGCGCGGACACGGCGGGCGTACGCAGGTTCGTCAGGGCGGTGCCGTCGACGAGCGCCGCCGGGCGTTGCTCCGGGCCCTCGAAGAGGACGAAGGCCCCCTGGATGAGCGGCAGACCGCGACCGGCGTTGTCGGGGGTGCTGGTCAGCAGCTTGCAGCCCGAGTACGCGCCCCGCGTCGCGGGCATGACGAGCAGCTCGCCGCCCCGCGTGGTCACCTTCGAGCGGCGCGTCTCCCGCTCGGGGTCGAGGCCCGCCCGCAGGGCGGCCTCCAGGGCGTCCACCGCGACCCGGACCGGGGTCGCCGCGACCGCCTCCGCGGGGATCAGGCGCATGCCGGCGAAGGACGCGGCCGGCGGGATCGGATCGGTCATGGTGGCCTCCGGCGGCGGACGGACGAGGAACGCCCCGAGGCTAAGCCCCGCGCGGGGTGGGGTGGTCGGTGCGGTCGTCACTACGGTGCGGGGCCGTGCGCGCACTGGCAGGATGGCCGCTGTGGACCTCGACTCCGGCGCCGGGCTGCTGCACCGGCTGACGTCGTACGTGCCGAACCGCGACTGGGACGTGCCCGGGGACGACCCGCGGATCCGCCACGACCTCGTGCCGAACGACCCCGGGACCCTGCCGCCGCAGCTCAAGGGCTATCCGGACGGCCTGCCCGTCGTCGCCCTGCCGCGCGACCTGCCCGACCCGGGGATCCCCGCGACGGCGGTGCTCGCGGGCGCCGCGGGCCGGGCACAGCTCCTCGACGCCGCGCAGCTCGGCCGCGTGCTCTTCCTCGGCGCCGGCGTCGTCCGCACCGCCGAGCGCCACGGGCGGCCGTTCCTCTACCGGGCCGCCGGTTCGGCCGGCGCGCGCTTCCCGCTGGAGGTCTACGCGAGCACCCGCGACGTCGCGGGCGTCCCGGACGGCGTGCACTGGTACGACCCGGCGCGGCACGCGCTCGTCCAGGTCGCCCCCGCCGCCACCGGAGCGGCCACCACGCTCGTCGTCACGGGCGTGCCGTGGCGGACGGGGTGGCGGTACGCCGAGCGCGGCTGGCGGCACCTCTACTGGGACGCCGGGACGCTGCTGTCCCAACTGTCGGCGGCGGCCGCGAGCGCCGGACTCGCGCCACGGCTGCGGACGCTGTTCCCGGACGCCACGCTGCGCCGCCTCGTCGGCGCGGACGGGGTGCACGAGTATCCGCTCGCCCTGCTGTCCCTCGGCGACGGCGAGCCGGCCATCGGTCCCACCGCGGCGGCGGCGCCGGGTGAGCTGCCGCCGGTCGAGCTGCCGCTGTGCACCGCCGCGCAGCGCGCGGGCGAGCGGGACACCCTCGGGGAGCCCTGGCCGGAGGCGGCGCCGCTGCCGGAGTTCCCGCCGTCCGACCCGCTCGACGAGGTGGTGCGCCGGCGCGGGTCGCAGCGCCGCATGGACCGGTCCCGGACGCTGCCGCGCGCCCTGCTGGAGTGGCCCCTGGCCGCCGCCCTGCGCGGCGTGCCGGTGCCGCACTGGGTGGCCGTGCACGGCGTCGACGGTGTGGCGCCCGGTCTCTACCGCTGGCCCGACCTGGCGAGGCCGCTGCGGGCCGCGGAGCTGCGTGACGAGCTGCTGCGGGTCTGCCTGGACCAGGCGCTCGCCGGCGACGCGGCGTACGTCGTCGTCGGGGCCACCCCGCTGTCGGCGCTCGACGACCGCGGCTACCGCGACGCCCAGCTCGCCGCCGGGCTCGTCGAGGGCCGGCTGCACCTCGCGGCGTACGCCCTGGGCGCCGGCGCCTCCGGGATGACCTTCCTCGACTCGGAGGTCCCGGGCCTGCTCGGCGAGCCGGACGACCTCGCGGCGCTGCTGTTCACGTGCGTGGGCGTCCCGGAGTACGCGTCGCGCGCCGGCGGCGGGCCGGGCCGCCCGGTCGAGGTCCGTTCGGTCATGCCCCGCAGCGGCGGGTCCTGACGAGCAGGGCCGAGGCACGCTCGGGGCCGGCGGGCTGCGGTCAGCGGGTCGGCGTCCCAGTCGGTCAGCGGTCAGCGGTCAGCGGGTCGGAGGAACGGTGTCCCAGCCGGCCGGCAGGGCCGGCATCGGCCACGCCGGGTCCGGCCGCCACGACGCCCACGCCTCGTCCCACCACCGCTCCCCGGCGTCGAGCAGGGCGGCGATCCGGTCGCCCTCGGCGCGGATCGCGTCGGCCATCCCCGGATAACGCCCCTCTTCCAGGCGCTGGGCGAACATCTCCACGTCCTTCCAGACGTAGCGGGCGGCGTCGGCCGGCCACCAGAGGTCCAGCTCGTGGTCGAGGGTGTCCACCCCGATCGCGGTACGCCTGAACGGGTCCTGGAGGTTGAAGTACCACCCGGCGAAGGCGCGCTCCGGGCCGGTCCAGAAGACGTCGACGGAGTGCGCCTCGCCCGGGCGGTGCAGCATCAGCTTGCCGTGGCCGCTCCACACCCGGTGCCCGGCGACCTGCCACGGGTGCCGCCCGCACGGGAAGCGCCCGGTCTCGGGGAAGCCGAACTCCGCGCCCGGGGGCAGGTAGAGCACGAGCAGGTCGGGCGAGTCCTCGACGCAGACGGTCGGGCAGGCGAACCACACCTCGCCGTGCAGGACCTCGCGCCGGACCACCACGTCGCCCGGAGCGAAGCGGTGCCCCTTCCCGACCCGCCCACCGTCCCGCTCCACCCGACCCGGACGATCCACTCCCCCAACCTACCGACTGTCGGCGTCCCGGTTCGCGTGGACGTTTCTGCGCGTCGTCGCAGTCCTCCAGGACGTCGAAGACCTCACGCGCGCCGTCCTCGTCGGGCTCAGCGGGGCCGGGAGAGCACGGCACGGGCTGCGGGTCGGCGCCCGGCGACGGTGGATCCGGCCGTGGCGAAGGGGTTCGGCGTCGCTCCCGTCCACTGCTGGAGGAGTGCGGTGCCGGTCTGCCGCCGCTCACCGTCAACCGTGGTCGTCCCGCTGCTGACCACGTAGAACCGCCCGTCGCCGAGCGCCTCCAGGCCGAAGCTGCCGGGCCCCTCCCAGCCGCGGACCCCGGTGGCCGGATCGGCCAGCCCGGCCGGGGCCAGCGGGACGATCCAGCCGGTCGCGCCGTCCGGCTGGCCGGTGATCACACCGGTTTGCGGGGCGACGGTGCCGTCGATCGCGTAGAGCGTCCAGTTCGGAAACTCCGGCTTGCCGCCCCGGTAGACCGCCATCAGCCACCGGCGGGTGTGCCGGTCGTACTCCAGGTTCTGCACCCCGAAGGTGGTGTTCCCGGTCCGGACGAAGACCTTGGAGTACGGCTGCCCGGGCCCGCTCCGGTGCGGTGCCGTCTGGCTGAGCGGACGGGCGAGGAGGCTCCACCGCCGCACGTCGTACGCGAGCAGCACCTGGTGGTCGTTGTCGGTACGCGTCGTGTTCGGGTAGATGCCGTAGGCGACCATCAGCACGTTCCGCCCGCCGGCGGTGCCCAGCGCCGGCCCGAACGAGACCCCGTCGATGCCGCTGGCGCCGTACCGGTGGTCGGCGGTCTGCCCGGTGTCGCCGTCGAAGACGCCGTCGCCGTCCAGGTCCGCCGTGAAGTCGTCGACGACCTCCTTCAGGTAGACGGTGGTCATCACGCCGTCCGTCTCGGCGTCCATTCCGATCCGGGTGATCCGGGCGACGTCGAAGATGGCGATGTAGAAGGCCCGCTGCGCCTTGTACTCCAGCGAGCCGTAGACGCGGCCGTCCTCCGGGTTGACGTCCAGGTCGCCGAGGTGGCCGGTCAAGCCGGTCACCGTGCCGACGACCCGACCGCCGAGGTCCGTCTTGACCAGAAGGTTCGTGAAGGACCAGTAGACGTGACCGCGGCTCCAGTCGACCGCCACTCCCTGCACGTGGCCCGAGGACCACGCGCCCCCGTACACCGTCGCCGGCATGTTCGGGGGCGCCACCGGTGGGCGCGACGTCCCGACGGCCACGCCCCGGCCCGGAGTCGGCATCGGGCCCGCCGTCGCATGCGGCGGGGCGACGGCACCGGCCAGGACGGGAATCGCCAGGACGGCAGCCGCGGCGGTGAGGGTCCTTCGCATGTCTCTCCGTTGCTCAAGAAGATCAAACAGCGGGAGATCCTATGCGAGCTTTCCGAACGGCGGGTGTCCGGATGATCATCCGGAAATTTCGCCCGTCCGGGCGGCGGCCGTCCCGATCACCGCCCGGACGGACACGGGGCAGGGAACACAGCGCGCGGGGCGACGGTCGCCCGGCGATCTTGCCGCATCGACGGGTGGACAGCGTTCATACGATGAGCCGCGATGCGGCAGAGACTGTGGACCGAGATGACGAACAGGTCGGTGGCGGCCTGGTGCAAGCTGGTCGTCGCCGCCGCCGTGCTGCTCGGCGCCGCTTGGTGGAACGTGTGGGAGATCAGCCGCACGTGGGACTACGTCGATGCCGCCTTCGTCTCGCCCACGCCCGGCAGCCTGGAGATCGCCAGGTGCGACGAGGGCACCGAGAGCAAGGGCAACTGGACCTGTCACGGCCCTTTCACCAGCACTGACGGTGCGGTACGAATCGACTCGATCAGCCTGCGCGTCCCGGTCGAGGCGGGACCGGGCACGATCACTCCGGCCATGGTCAGCGGCACCGACGCCGAGGGGGCGTGGTCCACCGACTGGGGGATGGCCGTCGGTCGGCTAGGGGTCCATGCCATCGCGGGGGCCGCCGGCTTCTTCGCGTGGTTGTTCTTCCAGCTCGCGGGGGACAGCGACGAGCCGGCGCGCCGACCGGTCCGGGGTGCCCGGACGACGCGCCTGCCGCACAACCAGCATCGGAACCGACGCCGCCGGAAGACCACGCGGCGGCGGTAGCCGGTTCCCCGCCGCGTCGACGGGGAACCGACCGGAGGCGCGGCGGCTCAGCCGACGCCCTGGGTCAGCCGACGGCGGCCATGATCTCGTCGGAGACGTCGAAGTTCGCGTAGACGTTCTGCACGTCGTCGCAGTCCTCCAGGACGTCGATCAGCTTGAAGATCTTGCGCGCGCCGTCCTCGTCGAGGGGGACGTTGACGCTCGGGATCAGCGCCGACTCGGCCGACTCGTACTCGATGCCGGCGTCCTGGAGCGCGGTGCGCACCGCGACCAGGTCGGTCGGCTCGGAGACCACCTCGAACGCCTCACCCAGGTCGTTGACCTCCTCGGCGCCGGCGTCGAGGACCGCCATCATCACGTCGTCCTCGGTCGTCCCGGCCTTGGGGACGATCACCACGCCCTTGCGGGAGAACATGTACGACACCGAGCCCGCGTCGGCGAACGAGCCGCCGTTGCGGGTCAGCGCGGTGCGCACCTCGGTGGCCGCGCGGTTGCGGTTGTCGGTCAGGCACTCGATGAGCAGCGCCACGCCGTTCGGGCCGTAACCCTCGTACATGATGGTCTGGTAGTCGGCGCCGCCGGCCTCCAGGCCGGAGCCGCGCTTGACCGCGCGGTCGATGTTGTCGTTCGGGACCGAGTTCTTCTTGGCCTTCTGGATGGCGTCGTAGAGCGTGGGGTTGCCGGCGGGATCGCCGCCGCCGGTCCGCGCGGCGACCTCGACGTTCTTGATGAGCTTGGCGAACATCTTGCCGCGCTTGGCGTCGATGACCGCCTTCTTGTGCTTGGTCGTCGCCCACTTTGAGTGGCCGGACATCTGTTACCTCCGTTGCTACCCGCCGTCTGCATCGACCGCACCGCGCACGCCCCGCTCCCGCCGGCGCACGCGGTGGTGCCGGTCAGCCCTGGTGGAAGCCGTGACGGGCAGCTGGCCCTGCCGAATCTCGGCAATCCTACCGACGCCTGGCGGCCCGCTGTCACCGCGCCGCGCCTCGCCGCCACGCCCCGACCGCCCGGACCAGGACAGACGGGGCGAAAACAAGGCACGGCTCGCCGCCGCTCAGCGCGACGCCCGGACCAGCTCCACGAAGTACGCGTGCACGCGCGCGTCGCCGGTCAGTTCGGGATGGAAGGAGGTGGCCAGCAGGCTGCCCTGCCGGACCGCCACGATCCGCCCGGCAGCCGGGCCCTCGGTCACCGTGCCGAGCACCTCGACGCCGTCGCCGACCCGCTCGACCCACGGCGCCCGGATGAACACCGCGTGGAACGGCCCGCCGTCGACGCCGGTGATCGCCACCGGCGCCTCGAACGAGTCGACCTGCCGCCCGAACGCGTTGCGCCGCACGGTCATCTCGATGCCGGCGAAGCCGCGCTGGTCGGGCCGGCCGTCGAGGACCTCGGTGGCCAGCATGATCATGCCGGCGCACGAGCCGTACACCGGCATCCCGCCGGCGATCCGCTTGTCGATCGGCTCGCGCATCTCGAAGATGTCGGCGAGCTTGCTGATCGTGGTGGACTCGCCCCCGGGGATCACCAGCCCGTCCACCGCGTCCAACTCCTGCGCCCGACGCACCGGGCGGGCGTCCGCGCCCGCCGCGGCGAGGGCGGCGACGTGCTCGCGCACGTCGCCCTGGAGCGCGAGCACACCGATCACGGGTGCGTCGCCCATCTGCCGCTCCTCTCCTGGTTAGGAAGGGCCCCTTCCTCTACCTCAGGCGTTAGGAAGGTGCCCTTCCTTACACCCTTCACCAGCCGCGCTCGGCCAGGCGGTGCGGCTGCGGGATGTCGTCGACGTTGATGCCGACCATCGCCTCGCCCAGGCCCCGGGAGACCTTGGCCAGCACGTCCGGGTCGTCGTGGAAGGTGGTGGCCTTGACGATCGCGGCGGCCCGCTGCGCCGGGTTGCCGGACTTGAAGATGCCGGAGCCGACGAAGACGCCCTCGGCGCCGAGCTGCATCATCATCGCGGCGTCGGCCGGGGTGGCGATGCCACCGGCGGTGAACAGCACCACGGGCAGCTTGCCGCTCTCGGCGACCTCCTTGACCAGCTCGTACGGCGCCTGGAGCTCCTTGGCGGCCACGTACAGCTCGTCGGTCGGCAGCGAGCCCAGCCGGCGGATCTCCTGGCGGATCCTGCGCATGTGGGTGGTGGCGTTGGAGACGTCACCGGTGCCGGCCTCGCCCTTGGAGCGGATCATGGCCGCGCCCTCGGTGATCCGGCGCAGGGCCTCGCCGAGGTTGGTCGCGCCGCAGACGAAGGGGACGGTGAAGGCCCACTTGTCGATGTGGTTGGCGTAGTCGGCCGGGGTCAGCACCTCGGACTCGTCGACGTAGTCGACGCCGAGCGACTGGAGGATCTGGGCCTCCACGAAGTGGCCGATCCGGGCCTTCGCCATCACCGGGATGGAGACGGCGTCGATGATGCCGTCGATCATGTCGGGGTCGCTCATCCGGGACACCCCGCCCTGGGCGCGGATGTCGGCGGGCACCCGCTCCAGCGCCATCACGGCGACGGCGCCGGCGTCCTCGGCGATCTTGGCCTGCTCGGCGTTGACCACGTCCATGATCACGCCGCCCTTGAGCATCTCGGCCATGCCGCGCTTGACGCGGGCGGTGCCGGTGACCGGGCTGGCGCTGGCGTTCTGGGCAGTCGTTTCGGGCACGGGTCATCGCTCCTCGACGTGCTCGGGGTGGGGTGGCTGCGAAAATGCTACGGCCGTCCCAACGCCCGTCCGACAGCCAATCAGACCCACGGTGGCCTGCCCTGTGGCAGTCGTCACCGCCCCGCCGCCGCCCGGTCGCCGGGTGCGCCCGGCGTCCCGTCTGGGCGTTCTGTCGGGTCCGTGCCCGCCTCAGCCGGCGGGGACGTCCGCCGGGACCGTGAGGGTGGGGTCGTCGATGTCGAAGTAGCGCGGCCAGGGCCGGCGTCGCCCCATGCGCAGCAGCCGCACCAGCGGACGGCCGCGCGCCGCGCGGGCGTCGCGGACCAGGTCGGTGTGCACCTGACGGGCCAGGGCGAGCCGTCGGCTGGCGCCGATCACCGCCTCGCAGTCCGGATCGGCCGGGTCCAGCTCCACGGCACGCAACTGGCGGGTGAGGTCGTTCTCGGCGGCCTCCCGCTCGTCCGGCTGCGCGTCCAGCGCGATCCGCGCCGCCGCGTACAGCTCGACGCCGTAGCGCCGCTCGGCGAGGACCGCGGCGGCCGCCGCGCGGCGCAGCAGGTGGGCGTCCAGGGCGCGGGCGGCCAGCTCGGCCCGGCCGTGCAGCCGGTCGACCCGGCCGGCGGTCCAGACCAGGTACGCCGCGACCAGCCCGACGGCCAGGGCCGCGACCACCCCCCACCACATGCCCGACATCGTCAGTCCAGCCCCACCCATTCGGTGTCCATGACCCGCCCGTCGGTGGCCTCGATCGCCGCCGCGTACACCTCGAGGACCCGGCGGGCGACCACCGGCCAGTCGAAGGTGGCCACCACCTGGTCGCCGCAGGCGGTCAGCGCGGCCCGGCCGTCGGGATCGTCGAGCAGGTCGGCCAGGGCGGTACACAACGCGGGCCGGTCCCCCGTGGGGAAGAGCCGACCGGCCCGGCCGCCGTCGAGCACGCGGCGGAACGCGTCGAGGTCGCTGGCCACGACGGTGGTGCCCGCCGCGAGCGCCTCGGTGAGGATCATGCCGAAGGACTCCCCGCCGGTGTTCGGCGCCACGTAGAGGTGCACGCTGCGCAGCATCCGCGCCTTGTCCTCCTCGGAGACCAGCCCGAGGAAGGTCACCTGGTCGCGCAGCTCGACCGGGAAGCGCCCGAACAGGTCGTCCGGATCACCGGGGCCGGCCACCAGCAGCCGCAGCCCGGGACGCTGCCGGGCCAGCTCGACGAAGGCGTCGCGCAGGATCGGGAAGCCCTTGCGGGCCTCGGTGAACCGGCCGAGGAAGCCGATCGCGCCGCCGCGCCCGGGCGCGCACTCCCCCGGCCAGCCGGGCAGCGGCTGCGCGTGGTTGAACTTCGCGACGGCCACCCCGTTGGGGATCTCCACCGCGCCGCCGTCCATGTGCTCGACCTGCACCTTGCGCGCCAGCGCGCTGACCGCGATCCGGGCGGTGATCCGCTCCAGCACGATCTGGAGCACCCCCTGCGCGGCGGCGAGCGCCCGCGACCGGGTCATCGCCGTGTGGAAGGTGGCCACCACCGGCCCGCGGGCGGAGAGCACGGCCAGCAGCGACAGGCTCAGGGTCAGCGGCTCGTGCACGTGCAGCACGTCGAAGTCGCCCCGGGTGATCCAGCGCCGCACCCGCGCCGTGGAGACCGGGCCGAACGCGATCCGCGCCACCGAACCGTTGTACGGCAGCGGCACCGCCCGCCCCGCCGGCACCACGTACGGCGGCAGCGGGGAGTCCTCGTCGGCCGGGGCGAGCACGCTCACCTCGTGTCCGAGGCCGATCAGCGCCTCGGCGAGGTCCATGACGTGGTTCTGCACCCCGCCCGGCACGTCGAAGGAGTACGGGCACACGATGCCGATACGCACGCCTCAACCCCTCCCTTACGCCTGTCCGGCAGCCGGGGAGGGCAGGGTCGCGCCGCCACCCGTGCCGTGCTGGTCCAGCCACATCCGCTGCAACATGTGCCAGTCTTCCGGATGCCGGGCGATGCCCGCCGCCAGACCGTCGGCGATCCGCTGGGTCAGCGACCGGACCCGCCGGTCGAGCGGGCCCTCCTCGGGGTCGGGCAGCGGCAGCGGACCCTCGATCGACGCGCGGGCCGCGTCCGCCTCGTACCACATCGAGGCGACGTAGAGGGGCGCCCCGGTGCGCAGGGCGAGCAGGGCCGGGCCCGGCGGCATCCGGGTGCGGGCCCCGAAGAAGTCGACCTCCACCCCCCGGGCGGAGAGGTCCCGGTCGGCCAGCAGGGGCACCACCGTGCCGGCCCGGACCCGGTCGACCAGCACGTCGAACGCCGGCCGGTCGCCGCCGTGGGTGGGCAGGATCTCCATGCCCAGGCTTCGCCGGAAGGCGAGGAACCGCTGGTAGACGCCCTCGGGCTTGAGCCGCTCGGCGACCGTGGTGATCGGCCAGCCGGTCGCCGCGACCCAGGCGCCGGCGGCGTCCCAGTTGCCGGCGTGCGGCAGCGCCACCACCGCGCCCCGGCCGGCCGCCACGTCGGCCGCGAGCAGTTCCTCGCCGTCGAGCCGGAAGCCGGCCAGGATCTCCGTCCGGCTGAGCGAGGGCAGCCGGAACGCCTCCATCCAGTAGCGGGCGTACGAGCGCAGGCCGCGGCGGACCAGCTCGTCGAGGTCGGCCTCGGGCAGGTCGGGGCCGACCACCCGGCGCAGGTTCGCGCGCAGTCGGGCCGTACCCCCGCCGCCGCGGCGGTGGGCGCGGTCGGCGCCCGCCCGGAACGCCGCGGCCACGACGGGCCGGGGCAGCGCGCGGATCACGCGCCACCCGGCGACGTAGCCGAGCTCGGTGAGGTTCACCGGCGCCGGCCCCCGGACAGCGGCCGACCGGCGCTCGTCGCGCTCACCCCTGCCCGCCCGGGGTGTACACCCGCTGGGCCTGGCGGTAGACGTGGGCCATCCGCTGGCCGACGGTGAAGATCGACACCGCGGCGAGCAGCCAGAGCGCGATCTCCAGCGCGGGCCGGACGCCGAGGCCGGTGAGCAGCCCGCCCACGCCGACGATGAGCAGCCGCTCGGTGCGCTCGGCGATGCCCACGTTGCACGTCATGCCGAGCCCCTCGGCCCGGGCCTTGACGTAGGAGACCAGGCCGCCGGCGGCCAGGCAGAGCAGCGCGGCGGCGACGCCCGAATGGTCGTGCTCGGTGGCGAGCCAGTACGCCACCGCGCCGAAGACCGCGCTGTCGGCGATCCGGTCCATGCTCGAATCGAGGAACGCCCCGAATTTCGTGGAGCCGCCGCTCATCCGGGCCATCGTCCCGTCGAGCAGGTCGGTGAGCGCGAACACGGTCACGATCAGGGCCCCGGCGACCAGATGGCCGCGGGCACCGAAGCCGAGCGCACCGACGAGCACCCCGAGGGTGCCCGCCACGGTGACCACGTTGGGGGTTACGCCCGCTCGGAGCAGGCCGCGTGCGACCGGCTCGACGACGCGGGTCATCCCCGCGCGGGCCGTCACTTGGAAGATCTTCGCCATGGCGGTCCCACGATAACGGTCCCACCGGCACCGGCGGTACGGCCGGTCAGCGACCCGCGCAGGACGGAGGCTTGTGCCGGCCCCGCAACAGGTGTGAGATCGAGCCGGGAAGGTGAGTCAGCTCACCCACCCGCCCGTTGATTACCCGCAACCCTGCAGAGCACCGGAGGATATCGCCGCGGAACCCGCTCGGGCCGCTTCCCCGTCGCGCGCGGCGGTCGCCACCAACCACGGCTGAGGGAGGTGCGCCCCATGGCGCAGAAAAGTCAGGAGAAGGGGGCCGCCGGCGGCGCGCCGGTGGTGACCGAGCCGGGCCGGATCCGCAACGTGGTGCTCGTCGGGCACTCCGGAGCGGGCAAGACGACCCTGGTCGAGGCGCTGCTCGCGGCGACCGGCACGATCGGCCGGGCCGGCACCGTCGCCGACGGCAGCACCGTCTGCGACCACGACCCGGCGGCCGTACGCCAGCAGCGCTCGGTGAGCCTGGCCTGCGCGCCGCTGCTACACGACGGGATCAAGGTCAACCTGCTCGACACCCCCGGCTACGCCGACTTCGTGGGCGAGTTGCGCGCGGGGCTGCGGGCCGCCGACGCGGCGCTGTTCGTGCTCTCCGCCGTCGACGGGATGGACGCCGCCACCGCCGCCCTGTGGGAGGAGTGCGCGGCGGTCGACATGCCCCGGGCCGTCGCCGTCGCCCGGCTCGACCACCCGCGCGCCGACTTCGACGAGGCGGTGGCGCTCTGCCAGCGGGTCTTCGGCGACAACGTGCTCCCGCTCTACCTGCCGATGCTCGGCGACGACGGCGTCTCCACCGTCGGCCTGCTCGGCCTGATCACCCGCCGGGTCTTCGACTACACCGCCGGCCTGCCGGCCGACGTGCGCGAGCCGGACCCGGAGCACCTGCCGGCCATCGTCGAGTCCCGCAACGAGCTGATCGAGGGGATCATCGCCGAGAGCGAGGACGAGTCCCTGATGGACCGCTACCTCTCGGGCGAGGAGATCGGCACCGAGGTGCTGATCGAGGACCTGGAGAAGGCGGTCGCGCGGGGCCACTTCTACCCGGTGGTGCCGGTCTGCGCGGAGACCGGGGTCGGGCTGGACGCGCTGCTGGAGGTGCTCACCGCCGGTTTCCCGTCGCCGCTGGAGCACGAGCTGCCGGCGGTCGCCGGGGTGGACGACTCGCCCCGCCCGCCGCTGGCCTGCGACCCGGACGGCCCGCTGGTCGCCGAGGTGGTCAAGACGACCGTCGACCGGCACGTCGGCCGGGTCTCCCTGGTCCGGGTCTTCTCCGGCACGCTGCGCCCGGAGCAGACCGTGCACGTCTCCGGGCACGGGATGGCCGAGCGCGGCCACCCCGACCACGACGCCGACGAGCGGGTCGGGCACATCTACACCCCGCTGGGCGCGAGCCTGCGCGAGGTGGGCGCCTGCGTGGCCGGCGACATCTGCGCGATCACCAAGTCGGGCAGCGCGGAGACCGGCGACACGATCTCCGCCAAGGACGACCCGCTGCTGATCGCCCCCTGGGAGATGCCCGAGCCGCTGCTGCCGGTCGCCGTCGTGGCCCACAGCCGGGCCGACGAGGACACCCTCGCGCGCAACCTGGCCCGCCTGGTCGCCGGCGACCCGACCATGCGGTTGGAGCGCAACCCGGAGACCCACCAGCTGGTGCTCTGGTGCATGGGCGAGGCGCACGCCGACGTGGTGCTGGAGCGGCTGCGCGCGGGCGGGGTGGAGCTGGACACCGAGCCGGTCCGGGTCGCGCTGCGCGAGACGCTGACCGTCCCGGCCAAGGGGCACGGCCGGCACGTCAAGCAGTCCGGCGGCCACGGGCAGTACGCCGTCTGCGCCATCGAGGTCGAGCCGCTGCCGCGCGGGGCCGGCTTCGAGTTCGTCGACCGGGTGGTCGGCGGCGCGGTGCCGCACAACTACATCCCCTCCGTCGAGAAGGGCGTACGCGCCCAGATGGAGCGGGGCCTGGTCGCCGGCCATCCGGTGGTGGACCTGCGGGTGACCCTCTTCGACGGCAAGGCGCACAGCGTGGACTCCTCCGACGCGGCCTTCCAGACCGCCGGCGCGCTGGCGCTGCGGGACGCCGCCGAGAAGGGCCAGCCGGCGCTGCTGGAGCCGGTCGACGAGGTCGTGATCCGGGTGTCCGACTCGTCCGTCGGCGCGGTGATGGGCGACCTGTCCGGGCGGCGCGGCCGGGTGCTCGGCACCGAGCCGGACGCGGACGCCGAGGGGCGCACCCTGGTCCGCGCCGAGGTGCCCGCCACGGAGCTGCTCCGTTACGCGGTCGAGCTGCGCTCGATGACGTCGGGCACCGGCACCTTCCGCCGCCACTTCGTCCGCTACGACCCCATGCCCGCCCACCTGGCCGACCAGGTCCGCAAGGAACACGGCAGCCACCCCTGACCGGGCTCGTCGCGGGGTCGATTCACGCGGTTGTGGCGGCGTGCCGCCCGGCGCGGTGAAGCTGCCCGACGAAACGGGCGATCCGGGGCGCGACGCCCACCACAACTGCGTGATCGACGGTGACCCGGCGGGCGGGGCCCGTCAGGGGCGGGCGGTGGGGAGCATGGGGCTCGGGTGGTGGGGGCGGTCGGCCTCGCGGAGCGCGGCCGAGCGGAGCGCCGCCAACTGGCGTTCCACCTCGGCGAACTGGTCGGCCGGCAGCGGCCCCCGGTGCAGGGCGGCGGCGTTCTCCTCGACCTGCGCGACGGTGCGGCAGCCGGGAATCGGGACGGTGCGCCCGCTGCGCGCCCAGATCCAGCCCAGCGCGCCCTGGGCCGGAGTGCGCCCGTCGGCGGTCAGCGCCGCCCGCACGGCGGCGGCCCGCCGCAGCCACTCCGGGGCCGGCCGGCCGCCCCGGAACCACTCCAGCCAGCCCGGTGCGACCCCTCGCACGTCGTCGCGGGGCAGCGTGGAGCCGGTCGTGTACTTGCCGGAGAGCAGGCCCATCCCCAGCGGCCCCCGGTTGACGCTGGCCAGGTCGTACTTGTCGCAGACGGCGAGCAGCTCGGGGGCGTCCCGGAGCACCGAGAGGGTGTGCTGCACGGCGGTGGCGTGCCGGGCGCCCTGGCCGAAGGCGGCCGCCCGGTCGGGGCGGTCGGTGCTCCAGCCGTACGCGCGGACCAGCCCGTCGGCGACCAGGTCCTCCAGGGTGCCGACGAGCGCCTCGGCCCGGGGCACCGGCAGGTCGGCGAGGTGCAACTGGTAGAGGTCGATCCGGTCGGTGCCGAGCCGGCGCAGCGACTCCTCCACCGCCCGCCGCAGGTACCCCGGGGAACTGTCCGCGCCGGTGGCCTGGCGGGTCGCCTCGTCGAAGGTGTGGCCCCACTTGGTGGCGATCACGGCCTCGTCGCGCCGGCCGGCGAGCGCCCGGCCCAGGACCCGCTCCGAGTGCCCCGCCCCGTAGGTGTCGGCGGTGTCGAAGAGGGTCACGCCGAGGTCGAGCGCGCGGCGTACCGCCCGGACGGACTCCTCGTCGTCGACGGCGCCCCAGCCCAGCGGCTGCGTGCCCTCGGCCCAGGGGCCGCCGATCGCCCAGCACCCCATGCCCAGCGCGCTGACCTTGATGCCGCTGCGGCCCAACGTCCGTGTCGTGACTGCCATCGACGCATCGTGCCACCTCCGGCGCCCACCCCCGGGGCGGCGTCCCCGCCGCCGCGCGGGATCCCGACCCCGGCGGGCCGGGTCAGGAGGGCCAGGCGCGGGCGAGCAGCTCCCGGGTGTCCCCGAGCAGTTGCGGCAGCACCTTGGTGCGCCCGATCACCGGCATGAAGTTGGCGTCCCCGCCCCAGCGGGGCACGACGTGCTGGTGCAAATGCGCGGCGATCCCGGCGCCGGCCACCCCGCCCTGGTTCATCCCGAGGTTGAACCCGTGGGCGTTGCTGACCTTGCGGATCACCCGCATCGCGGTCTGGGTGAACGACGCCAGCTCGGCGGTCTCCGGCCCGTCGAGGTCGGTGTAGTCGGCGACGTGCCGGTAGGGGCAGACCAGCAGGTGACCCGGGTTGTACGGGTAGAGGTTGAGCACCACGAAGACGTGCGCGCCGCGCGCGACGACGAGGCTCTCCTCCGCCGGCAGGCCGGGGGCGAGGCAGAAGGGGCACCCCTTCGGCTTCTCGTAGCCCTCGGGGCGGTCCTCGCCCGAGATGTAGGTCATCCGGTGCGGCGTCCAGAGCCGCTCCAGGCCGTCGGCCATGCCGCTGTCCGTGTGCCGTTCCACCCCTGCCACAAGCCGATCCTACGGAGCGGCCCGACGACCGGCGAGGCCCGCCGTGGGGAACCCGGCGCTGGAAGTTGTTGACGAATCGAAAAGCACCATTGAAAATTCCGTCCATCGATTTACTTCCATAGACCGATGGAGGTCTCCGTGATCCGACGGCTCGGCAGATTCCTCGCGGCGCTCGCGCTGACCGCCGCCACCACCGTGGTCGGCGTCACCTTCACCGCCGGCGCGGCCCACGCCGACGGCTGCTACACGTGGGGACGCACCCTGTCCCAGGGGATGTCCGGCGAGGACGTCCGGCAACTCCAGATCCGGGTCTCGGGCTACCCCGGCTACGACGCCGTGCTCGCCCTCGACGGGGTGTACGGCCCGGGCACCCGGTCCGCCGTGATCCGCTTCCAGCAGGCGTACGGGCTGGGCGCCGACGGCGTCGCCGGGCCCCAGACCTTCAACCAGATCTACGCGCTCCAGGACGACGACTGCACCCCGGTCAGCTTCAGCTACGCGGAGTGGAACAGGTGCAACAGCGACTGGTCCGGTGGCGCGGTGTCGGCCAGCACCGCCCGCTTCAACGCCCGCGTGTCGATGTGGAAGCTCCAGGCCATGCGGCGCGCACTCGGCAACGTACCGCTCTACATCAGCAGCGGCTTCCGCAGCTACGCCTGCAACAGCGCGGTCGGCGGCGCCAGCAACAGCCGGCACCTCTACGGCGACGGGGTCGACCTGGTCGGGTCACCCTCGCTGTGCCGGCTCGCCCAGCAGGCCCGCTACCACGGCTTCAGCAACATCCTCGGCCCCGGCTACCCGGGCCACAACGACCACACCCACCTGGGCAACACGCCGAGCCGGTCCTGGTCCGCCCCGACCTGCGGGATCTGACGCCCGACGGCCCGTCGACGAAGGCCCCCCGCCGGTGGCGGGGGGCCTTCCGTGGATCTCGGAGCGTGGTGGATCAGGCGGCCGACGGGCCGACGTTGGTCCGCGAGCCGACCACGTCGAGGACGTGGGCCACCGCGTCGGCGATCGGCACCCCGTTGCGCTGCGAGCCGTCCCGGTAGCGGAACGAGACCGTGCCGGCCGCCACGTCGTCGTCGCCGGCGATCACCATGAACGGGATCTTCTGCTGCTGGGCGTTGCGGATCTTCTTCTGCATCCGGTCGTCGCCCGCGTCGACCTGGGCGCGGATGCCCTCGGCCCGCAGCGCGGCGACGAAGCCGTGCAGGTAGTCGGTGTGGTCCTCGCGGATCGGGATGCCGACCACCTGCACCGGCGCCAGCCAGGCCGGGAAGGCGCCCGCGTAGTGCTCGGTGAGCACCCCGAAGAAGCGCTCGATCGAGCCGAAGAGCGCCCGGTGGATCATCACCGGCTGCTGCCGGCTGCCGTCGGCGGCCTGGAACTCCAGCCCGAACCGCTCCGGCAGGTTGAAGTCGACCTGGATGGTGGACATCTGCCAGGTCCGGCCGATCGCGTCCTTGGCCTGCACCGAGATCTTCGGGCCGTAGAAGGCCGCGCCGCCCGGGTCCGGCACCAGGTCCAGACCGGACTCCTCGGCGGCCGAGCGCAGCGCCTCGGTGGCCCGCTCCCAGTTCTCGTCGGTGCCGACGGACTTCTCCGGGTTGCGGGTGGACAGCTCCAGGTAGAAGTCGTCCAGGCCGTAGTCGCGCAGCAGGTCCAGCACGAACGACAGCAGCGACTTCAGCTCGCCCGCCATCTGCTCCTGCGTGCAGTAGATGTGCGCGTCGTCCTGGGTCATGCCGCGCACCCGGGTCAGGCCGTGCACCACACCGGACTTCTCGAACCGGTAGACCGAGCCGAACTCGAACAGCCGCAGCGGCAGCTCCCGGTAGGACCGCCCCCGGGACCGGAAGATCAGGTTGTGGAACGGGCAGTTCATCGGCTTGAGGTAGTAGTTGGCGCCCTCCATCTCCATGGGCGGGTACATGCCGTCGGCGTACCACTGCAGGTGCCCGGAGGTCTCGAAGAGCTGCGCCTTGGTGATGTGCGGGGTGTTGACGAACTCGTACCCCGCCTCCTCGTGCCGGCGGCGCGAGTAGTTCTCCAGCTCGCGGCGGATGATGCCGCCCTTGGGGTGGAAGACCGCCAGGCCGGAGCCGATCTCGTCGGGGAAGCTGAACAGGTCGAGGTCCGCGCCGAGCTTGCGGTGGTCGCGCCGGGCGGCCTCCTCCAGCAGCTTCAGGTACGCCTTCAGCTCGTCCCGGGTCGGCCAGGCGGTGCCGTACACCCGCTGGAGCTGCGGGTTCTTCTCCGACCCGCGCCAGTACGCGGCGGCCGAGCGCATCAGCTTGAACGCGCCGATCAGCCGGGTGTTCGGCAGGTGCGGGCCGCGGCACAGGTCCGACCAGCAGACCTTGTCCTCCGTCGCGGCGAGGTTGTCGTAGATGGTCAGCTCGCCGCCGCCCACCTCCATCACCTCGGAGGTGTCCAGCCCCTCTCCCTTGACGTCGATCAGCTCCAGCTTGAACGGCTCGGCGGCCAGCTCGGCCTTCGCCTCGTCCAGGCTGCCGAAGCGGCGACGGCGGAACCGCTGGCCGGACTTGATGATCTCCTGCATCCGCTTCTCGAGCTTGCCGAGGTCGTCCGGCTGGAACGGCTTGTCGACCGCGAAGTCGTAGTAGAAGCCGTTCTCGATGGGCGGGCCGATGCCGAGCTTGGCCTCGGGGAAGACGTCCTGCACGGCCTGGGCGAGCACGTGCGCGGTGGAGTGCCGCAGCACGTTGAGCCCGTCCGGGGAGTCGAGGCCGACCGGCTCGACCTCGGTGTCGACCTGCGGCGACCAGTCCAGGTCACGCAGCTGGCCCTGCGGGTCGCGGACCACGACGACCGCCTTCGGGCCGGCCGCGGGCAGCCCGGCCGCGGCCACCGCGTCGGCCGCCGTGGTCCCGGCGGCGACGACGACGGGGTCGGCCACGGCGGGGGTACGGGGTGCGGACACGGTCACTCCTCCAGCAGACGGTACGGATGACGCCGAACGTTCGGCTCCTGCGATGCTATCGGTCGCCCCCGCCGGCACGGTCGGCGACGCCACCGCCCCCGCGACCCGTGGGACGCCGGCCCCGGCGCCCGCCCGACCGGCGGGAAGGGTCAGGCGGACCAGTCCGGCAGCGGCTCGCGGGCGGCCAGCCAGTCAGCGGGCACCCCGCCAGGGGTGCCCACCCCGGTGTGCGCGGCCACCACCGACCCGACGATGGCGGCGGTGGTGTCCACGTCCCCGCCCGCCTCGACGCAGGCGCCGATCGCCGCCGGGTAGTCGTCCAGGTGCACGGCCGCCACCCAGCAGGTGAAGGCGACGGTGTCCTGGGCGGTGACCCGGGAGCCGTTGCCGAGCACGTCGACGGCCTCGCGCAGCGGCCGGTCGAGCAGGTCGGCGGCCCGGCGTACGCCCCGGTGCACCTCGGTGGCCGGGTCCAGCGCGGCGGCCACCCCGGCGAGCAGCCGGCGCGGGGGCGGCCGGTGGCCGTCCAGCCGGCCCCGGGCGGCCAGCGAGGCGGCCACCGCCACCGCGACCGCCCCGGCGATGCCCTCCGGGTGCGCGTGGGTCACCTCGGCCGACGCCCCTGCCTGCGCCGCCGCCCGGGCGGTCGAGTCGGCGAACCACGCGCCCAGCGGACCGACCCGCATCGCCGCGCCGTTGCCGCACGAGCCCTGCCCGTCGAAGGCGGCGGCGGCCGCCACCGGCCACGGCGTGCCCGTGCGGATCAGCCGCAGGATCGTCACGGCACCCGGCCCGTACCCCCGGTAGGGCTCGCAGCGCTCGGCGAAGGCCATGGCGAGGGCGTCCCGGTCGATGGTGCCCGCCGCGGCGAGGGCGGCGACCACCGAGCAGGCCATCTCGGTGTCGTCGGTCCACTCCCAGGGCGCCGGGGGAAGCCTGCCGGCGGCCAGGTCGGCCGGGTGCCGGCCGGGGACGAAGAACTGCGAGCCGAGCGCGTCGCCGACCGACAGGCCGGCGAGCGAGTCCCGGGCGAGCGCGAGGCGGGTGTCGGCAAAGAGCGTGAAGGACATCGTTGTACCAGCTTGCCCGGTTCGCAGGTGCGCCGCAACGCGATCAACTTGCCACCCCGAGTACCGTCTTGGCGTGGCCACCGTGCTCCTGGTCGAAGACGATCACGTCGTACGCGGCGCGATGCTGCGGTCCCTCGCCGACCGGGGGCACGCCGTGCACGCCGTGGGCACCGCGCTGGACGCGCTGCGCCGCGTGGCCGCCGAGACCCCCGACCTGGTGGTGCTCGACCTCGGCCTGCCCGACCTCGACGGCTCGGACGCGCTGCGGATGCTGCGCGGCATCACCGACGTGCCGATCATCATCGCCACCGCGCGCGACGACGAGCAGTCCGTGGTCCGGCTGCTGCGCGCCGGGGCCGACGACTACATGGTCAAGCCGTTCACCGGCGCGCACCTCGACGCCCGGATCACCACGGTGCTGCGCCGGGCCGGGCGGGCCAGCCGGGCGGTGCAGCCGGCCGTGCACAGCGTCGGCGGGCTGCGGGTGGACGTCGGGGAGCGCAGCGCCCACCTCGACGGCGAGCCGTTGGCGCTGACCCGCAAGGAATTCGACCTGTTGGCGTATCTCGCCGCACGTCCGGGCCGGGTAGTGTCCCGCCGGGAACTTCTGGAGGAGGTATGGCGGCAGCCGTCGGTCGGCGAGGACCAGACCATCGACGTTCACCTTTACTGGCTACGTCGCAAAATGGGCGAGTCCGCGGCGAAGCCGCGCTACCTGCGCACCGTGCGGGGGGTCGGCTTCCGGCTGGTGGCACCGGACTGAGGGCGTCGCTGGCCCGTCTCACGGCCGGCATGTGCGCCCTGGTCGCGTTCGCCTTCCTCGTCCCGCTCGCCACCGGCCTCGGTGACCGGGCCCGCGAGGAGGCCATCGCGGATGCCGCCCGCCGCAGCGCGCTGGTGACCGGGGCGCTCGCGGTCAGCACCGATCCCGCCGTGGTGCAGCGCGCCGTGGCCGCCAGCGGCGACGACCCGGCCACCCGGCCCGTCGTACACGGCCTCGGGACGGACGGGCCCGCGGGCCGGGCCGGCGGCGCGGACCTGGAGCGGGCCCGGGCCGAGCGGCGCTCCGTGGTCGTCGACGTCGACGGCGGGGTGCTCCGGCTCGACCCGGCGGTGCTCGGCGACCGCACCGCCGTGGTGGAGGTCTTCGTGCCCGAGTCGGCGCTGGACGAGGGCGCCGGCGGCCGGTGGCTGCTGCTGCTCGGGGTGGCCGCCGCGCTGGTGGGCGCGGCGGTGCTGGTGGTCGACCGGGTCGCCGCCCGCGCGGTCGACTCGGCCCGGGGGCTGGTCAGGGCCGCGCTCGCGATCGGCGACGGCGACCTGGCCGTACGCGTCGAGCCCAGCGGCCCGCGCGAGCTGGCCGAGGCCGGGTACGCCTTCAACCGGATGGCCGACCGGATGGTCGCGGCGCGCACCGACGAGCGGGAGCTGGTCGCCGACCTGTCGCACCGGCTGCGCACCCCGCTGACCGTGCTCCGGCTGGACGCCGAGGCGCTGGAGTCCGACGACACCAGCGTGGGCTCGTTCAGCGCGGCGGAGCTTGATCGGCGGCGCGGCATCCGACGGATCCGGCAGGCGATCGTCACCCTCGAGGGCGAGATCGACGTGCTGATCAAGACCACCCGCAAGGCGGTGGCGCACGAGGCGGGGCCGGCGATGTGCGACGTCAGCGAGGTGGTCCGGGACCGGATGGTGTTCTGGGCCGCGCTGGCCGGCGACCAGAACCGCCCGCACCGGGTGACCGGCGCCCAGCTGCGCATCCCGGCGCCGGTGCCGCGGGCCGAGCTGGCCGCCGCGCTGGACGCGGTGATCGGCAACGTCTTCCGCTACACGCCGCAGGGCACCGCGTTCGAGGTGGCGGTCTCCCGCCGCGACGGCTACGTGGCCATCCGGATCGACGACGCCGGGCCGGGGATCGCCAACCCCGACCGGGCGCTGCGCCGGGGTGCCAGCGACCAGGGCTCCACCGGGCTGGGGCTGGACATCGCCAAGCGGGTGGCGTTGCAGGCCAACGGCTCGGTGAGCATCGACCGGGCCCGGCTCGGCGGGGCGAGCGTGGTCATGCTCCTCGCCGACCCCGAGGCAACGCCCCGGCAGGTCAGCCGGTTCGGGCTGGTCGGCCGAGCTGTGGGCCGGCGCAAGTCTTCCTTAGATCCGGATTAACCGCGGCGGCCGACCCGTCGCGGACTGGCATGATCTTCCACGAACCCATCAGTTCCACCGGTCACTGCCCCGAGCACCCACCGGCCGGTGGAGCCGTGCGCGCGGTGGGAGCAACGGTCCCCCCACAACCTGCTCCCGCCGCGCGCCACACTTCCTCCCGCCACACCTTCCCGCACGGCGCGCGACGCTCTCCTGCCACGCCGCGCGCCGGCTACCCCGCCCCGCTCAGCGGGTGGCGGCCGCCACGTAGGCGTCGATCTCGGCGCCGATCCGCTGCTTGCCCGCCGGGTCCAGGAAGGAGGCGGTCACCGCGTTGCGGGCCAGCGCGGCCAGCCCCTCCGGCCCCGCGTCGAGCAGCCGGGCCGCGACGGCGTACTCGTCGTTGAGGGTGGTGCCGAACATCGGCGGGTCGTCGGAGTTGATGGTGACCAGCAGGCCGGCGTCGACCAACTGCCGCAACGGGTGCTCGTCGATGGTGGCGACCGCCCGGGTCCGCACGTTGGACGTCGGGCAGACCTCCATGCCGATCCGGTGCTCGGCGAGGTGGGCCAGCAGCTCCGGGTCCTGCGCGGCGGAGATGCCGTGCCCGATCCGCTCCGCGCCCAGGTCGCGCAGCGCGTCCCAGACCGTCTGCGGGCCGGTGGTCTCGCCGGCGTGCGGCACCGAGCGCAGGCCGGCCGCCCGGGCCCGGTCGAAGTACGGCTTGAACTGCGGCCGGGGCACGCCGATCTCCGGGCCGCCCAGGCCGAAGCTGATCAGCCCGTCCGGGCGCTCCTCCAGCGAGATCCGCAGGGTCTCCTCGGCCGCCGGCAGGCCCGCCTCGCCGGGGATGTCGAAGCACCAGCGCAGCTCGATGCCGAAGTCGGCCTCGGCCCGCTTGCGGGCGTCCTCGATCGCCTCGCAGAAGGCCGGGGCGGGGATGCCCCGGTGCACGTGCGAGTAGGGCGTCACGGTCAGCTCGGCGTAGCGGACCTGCTGGCGGGCCAGCTCGCGGGCCACCTCGTGGGTGAGGATCCAGACGTCCTCCTGGTCGCGGATGAGGTCCACGACGCTCAGGTAGACCTCGATGAAGTGCGCGAAGTCACGGAAGGCGAAGTAGTCGGCGAGCGCGGCCGGGTCCGCGGGCACGGGGCTGCGGCCCTCGTGACGGGCGGCCAACTCGGCGACGATCCGGGGCGAGGCGGAGCCGACGTGGTGCACGTGCAGCTCCACCTTGGGCAGTCCGGCGATGAAGGTTTGCAGGTCGGTCACATGTTCTCCTCTGCACGGGCGCCGGTACGGGCGACGATGAAGACGCGTCGGAACGGGAAGTACACCTGACCGTGCCGCACCGGGTACGCCTGCGCGAGGCGTACGCCGAGTTCGGCCCGGAAGTCGGCCCAGCCGGCGGCGTCCAGGGCCGCGCGGACCGGCCGGAGCGCGGTGCCCTCCATCCAGGTCAGCACGGGGTGGTCCGCGTCGGCGCGGGCCGGCAGCAGGTGCACGTAGGTAGTCTCCCAGGCGTCCACGGCGCAGCCGGCACCGGTCAGCAACCCGGCGTAGCTGGTGGCGTCGTCGACCGGGGCCTCGCGCAGCAGCGGAACGAGGTCGGCGCGCCAGGCCGGGCGGCCGGCGACCTCGCGCAGCGCCCGGTGTGAGGGCGCGTCGAAGTTGCCCGGCACCTGCACCGCCAGCCAGGCCCCGCCGGGCAGCTCACGTGCCCAGCGGGCGAGCAGCTCACGATGGCCGGGGACCCACTGCAGCACCGCGTTGCTGACCACCACGTCCACGTCGGATTCCGGCCGCCAGTCCCGGACGTCGCCCACCACGAAGGAGACCGGGGACGCGGTGGCGTGTGCCCGCGCGATCATCTCCACCGAGGAGTCGAGGCCGACGACGCGGCTGTCCGGCCAGCGTCCGGCGAGGACCTCCGTCAGGTTGCCGGGCCCGCAGCCGAGGTCGACCACGACGCGCGGCCGCTCGGCCGGGACCCGCGCGAGCAGGTCGTGGAAGGGCCGGGAGCGCTCGTCGCCGTAGCGCAGGTATGTCGTCGGATCCCACATCGCAGCCTCCCAAACCGTACGTCCGTCTTGTTAACCGTACGGCCCGTGGCGCGGCCTCACAAGCGGGATCACTAGGCTCGGTGGCATGGAGCAGCGGACCTTCCCCCGGCCGGGGTGGCACGTCGGGGTGGTCGGACCGGGCAGCGAGCAGCTCGTCGGACGGTTCCCCGCGGCGGGGATCGACGAAGGGGAATCACGATGAAGGGCTGGCTGCCGCTCACCCTCGGCCTGCTCGCCGTGGTCGTAGGGGCGGTCTGGACGGTGCAGGGCCTCGGCTACGTCGAGGGCAGCCTGATGACCGACCAGCGGATCTGGGCGATCCTCGGGCCACTCGTCGTCCTGATCGGACTCGCCCTGCTCTGGTCCGGGCTGCGCGCCCGCCGACGCCGCTGAGCGGCCCCCACGCTCCCGCCCCCGGCCCCGGCGCGCCGACCGTGCCCGGGATACGCGGAAAGCCCCGCATCCCGGGCGGGATACGGGGCTTCACTGGTGATCCGGGCGTCGGATCATCCACTGGTCGGCGACTGCCGACCGGCAGTGCTCAGATGGGGCGGACCTGCTCGGCCTGCGGACCCTTCTGACCCTGGGCGATCTCGAACTCCACCCGCTGGTTCTCCTCCAGCGTGCGGTAGCCGCTGGTCTGGATGGCCGAGAAGTGGACGAACACGTCAGCACCCCCGCCGTCGACGGTGATGAAGCCGAAGCCCTTGTCAGCGTTGAACCACTTCACGGTTCCCTGCGCCATGTGTATCTCCTTCTAAAACTGGCGGCCGAGCACGCCGTGCGGCCGATTGGCCGTTTTCGAGCAGCGGTGCCTGAGGCGGCCCCCATTGAAGGAGACTTCTCTCAACCCACGCCATCTCTCAACAGCGTGGAACAGCAAACCACGTACGCAAAAACTCTGCACAGCCTACCCGACGAAATTCTCCGACATGTGACCTGACGGATGCCGAAGATCCGCTGGGTGGGCGCTTACCGCCGTGCGAAAGGCCCCCTCACCGCCACGGCGAGGGGGCCTTCGGCGAAAGCCGGGTCAGTCCGGCCAGTGCCCGGTCAGCCGGCGTACGCCCACCGCGCCGCCCCGGTCGACGGCGGCCCGGACGACCGCGAAGATGGCGCCCTGCAAGGCCGCCGCCGCCAGGATCTCGCCCCAGCCGCGCTCCTCGTCGGTGGCGCTGGGCGCCTCGCCGTCGCCCGCCGTCACCTTCCACACCTGCCGGAAGATCATGCCCGCGACCGCACCGGCGGCGATGCCCATCAGCACGCCGACCGGCTTGTACGCGGCCCTCCCGATGTTCCTGCTCACCTGCGCCTCCCCCGGACGATCAACAGCACGATAGCGGCGGCCACCGCGCCGGCCGCGAGGGCCACGAACGGCGCCGGGTTGCGCCGGACGACCGCGCCCGTCTCCTGCGCCTGCCCTCGCGCGAGCTGCGCCTTCTGCGCCGCCTGCCCGCGCACCCGGGCCACGGTCTGCGCGGCCTGCTCCCGCATCCGCTCCTTCGCCTGGTCGGCGGAGGACCTCAGCCGCGCCTTGACGTCGGCCTTGGCGGCGAGCGCCTCCATGGTCTCGCCCAACTCGACCCGGGTCCGCCGGATCTCCTCCCGGAGGGCCTCGGTGTCGCCGGTGCCCCGGCCGTTGCCCGTCGTCATGCCCGCCCCCTGTCCTTCACCGCGGCGGCGACGGTGTCGACGTCGGCCCGGACGCTGCGCACCGTGGCCGCCGGCACCGGCGGGACCGCCTGGCTGACCTGCTTCTTGCCCACCAGGGCGAGGACGCCGGCCATCACGAAGAGCACCACCGCGACGATCAGGGCCGCGGCCCAGGCCGGCAGCACCAGATCGAGCAGCAGGATCGCGGTGGCGACCAGGGCGCCCAGGCCGTAGAGCGCCAGCGCCCCGCCGCCGCCGAAGAGGCCGATGCCGATGCCGGCATGCTTGCCCTTCTGGGTCAGCTCCGCGCGGGCCAGGGCCAGCTCGTCGCGGACCAGGCGGGAGACCTGCTCCGTGGCCCGCTGCACCAGCTCGGCGGTGGACGGCTCGCTCCCGTCGCGGGATGTGCGGGCGTTCGCCACGTCAGCCATGCTGTCCTCCTTTCATCATCACCGCGCTGTATGCCCGGAGTCGCCGCCCGTCAATCCTTCGCGCGGCGGCCGGTGAGCCCGGCCGCCGCGTCCCCCGTGCCGGCGGACGGCGCGCGGGAGGAGGTGCAGAAGCGTCGCGCAGCAGGTCCCCACGAAACGCCCGGTCAAACTTCCCGAGCCAGCGCACTCCGCCCGGTCACCCCACGAGGCACAACCCCACCCACACCTCCAACCGCCCCCACCCCCCACAGGTCACGACCCTCCCACCCCCGCCCCCACCCGGCCTCGCGATCTTGCACTTTCCGCCCCGGCAAAGCGGACGTTCTCCGCATTCGGAGGGCACAAAGCGCAAGATCGCGGGGGCGGGGGCGGGGCGGGGGCGGGGGCGGGGGCGGGGGTCAGCGGCGGGTTTCGGCGGGCTCGTCGGGGCCGACGAACGCCTCGCTGCGGGCGTCGCCGTCGTCGCTGCCGCCGAAGACCCGGGCGTCGTCGGGCACCTCGCCGTCGGCGAGGCGGCGCACCGGCCGGCGGGGTCGTACCCACTGCCACGGCAGGTTGCTCTCCGCGTCGCCGATCTCGGTACGCATCCGGGGCATCGCGGTCGGCCGCTGGTCCCGGATCCAGGCGACCAGGTGCTCGCGGACCAGGCAGCGCAGGTCCCACAGGCTGCCGGCGTCGGCCGCGCTGACCAGGGCGCGCACCTTGATCATGCCGCCGGTCGCGTCGGTCACCTGGAGCACGCAGACCCGGCCGTCCCACAGGTCGGTGCTCTCCACCAGGCGACGCAGCTCCTCCCGCATGGCCTGCACCGGGATCGCCCAGTCGACGTCGAACTCGGCGGTGCCCAGCACGGCCGCCTCCGTGCGGGTCCAGTTCTGGAAGGGCTTGGTGGTGAAGTACGAGGTGGGCAGGATCAGCCGGCGGTCGTCCCAGATCTGCACCACCACGTAGCTGAGGGTCAGCTCCTCGATCCGGCCCCACTCCCCCTCGACCACCACCACGTCGTCGAGGCGCACCGCGTCGCTGAAGGCGAGCTGGAGGCCGGCGAAGACGTTGCCCAGCAGGCTCTGCGCGGCGAGCGCGGCGACCACACCGACGACACCGGCGCTGGTCAGCACGCCGGCACCGATGCCGCGTACGGCCGGGAAGGTCATCAGCATGACGCCGACCGCCAGGACGACGATCACCGCGATGGTCAACCGGCGCAGCAGCACCACCTGGGTCCGCACCCGCCGCGCGTGCCGGTTGTCCGGCACGTCCACCCGGAACCGGGCGAGCGCCGTGTCCTCCGCCACCACGAGCAGCGAGGCGACCAGCCAGGCGACGCTCGCGATCACGCCGAGCACCAGCGCGTGCAGCAGCACCTGCCGCCACTGCTCGCCGACCGCGTAGCCGGTGCTGAAGCGGACGGCGAACTGGACGGCGAGGACCGTGGCGGCGACCTGGATCGACCGGTGCGCGTGCTCGGTGAGCTCGGTCAGCAGCAGCGAGCGCCGGCCGAGCCGCCGGACCACGCGATGCACGACCTCGACGACGAACAGGGCGATCGCCGCCGCGGCGAGCGCGGCGACGATCGTCCCGAGGTAGCTCTGCACAGGTTCTCTCCTCCTCCGGACCGGGCGGCCTGTTTCGGGGCAAAGGCCCAATAGTGCCCGACGGCCCCGGAATCGACCAGGCTCAGACCTTGCGGTACCGGGACTGGAGGAAGCAGAACAGGCCGAAGGCGGCGATGCCGAGGGCCACGAGGGTGAGCAGCAGTTGACCGTACGACTGTTCGCGCAGCGTGTGCAGCGCCGCGTCCAGGCCCCGGGCCTTCTCCGGGTCGTAGTTGACGGCGGCCAGGATGATCAGCAGGCCGGCAATGCCGTACGCGACGCCCTTGGCGACGTAGCCGGCGACGCCGAGCCGGCGGGCGAGCTGGCGGGTCCGCGGGCTCATCTCACCGCTCCTGAGATGCTTCTCGAAGCGCTTGACCAGCCCGTAGATCACCAGGCCGACACCGATCGCGGCGAGCACGAGCCCGGCCAGGCCGACCAGCCAGCGACCGCCGGAGGACTCCATCGCCCGGCCGGTCAGCGCCTCCTGCTGGTCGGCGCTGTTCGAGCCGGCGTCGGAGAAGACCTTGACGGCTGTCCAGGCGAAGTAGAGGTAGACGAGGGTCCGGCCGAGCGAGGCCAGCCGCTCCCAGACCCGCTCCTTGCCGCGCTCGGCGCGGTGCCCGACCGCTGCCTCCAGCGCCTGCCAGATCGCCATGGCGAAGAGGCCGACCGCGATGGTGACGACGAGGAACCTGCCCAGCGGCTGGGCGGCGATGGTGCGCAGCGCGCCGGACTGGTCGCCGTCGTCGGCGGGCTTCCCGAACGCGATCTGCAGCGCCAGCCAGGCGAACAGGAGGTGCACGATGCCGTAGCCGATGAAACCGGCCCGGGCCAACAGTTCGAGCCACCGGCTGTGCGCCGTACGGGAGGCGGTGGCTTCGGCGTTCCGGGTGAGTGACATGGCGCCACAATCTCCGAATGCGAAGATCCCCAAACGTCGGCCACCGCCGCCCCGGGCGGGTCAGTTGCCGGCGGTCGCCACCCGGATCTTGACCTCCTGGTCGGTGACGCTGTCCAGCGTCACGGAGAAGCCGCCGACGTCGGTGGCCTGCTGGCCGGTGGTCAGCGTCAGCTGCTCGCCGGCGACCTCGACGGTCACCTGGTCGCCCTGCGCGCCGACCAGCTTGGCCTCCACGCCGAGGATGGTGGTGCTGGCCTCGACGCCGCGGTCGAAGGTGACCGTGCAGGCGTTCAGGCCGCAGTCGGTGGAGGCGCCCTCGGAGCTGCAACCGGCCAGCAGGGCGACGCCGAGCGCCAGGCCGGCCAGCAGGCCGGCGGCCCGGCGGGTGGGGGTCAGCGGGGAGTAAACGCGTCGGTTCGTCACGCGGCCAAGGGTACGAGACGACCGCGACCCCGGCACTGTGATGATCATCCGCCCAGGTGGCGGCGCCGTGGCGACCGGGCGCGCCACGGTTCCAGGCGGCGGGGCTGCGGGACAGCGGCGGGGCGGTGCGCGCCAGCATCCACCACTACAACACCCCGGACGAGGTGGACCGGTTGCTCGCCGAACTGGACCGGCTCGCCGGTGGCGGGGGGAGAATGGGCGGGTGAGCACCCTGGTCGAGGACAACCCCGCCAAGCGCCGGTTCGAGATCCTGGTCGACGACGCGCTGGCCGGGTTCACCGCGTACCTGCCGCGCGGCGAGGTGCTGGTCTTCACCCACACCGAGGTGGACCCGAAGTTCCAGAACATGGGCGTCGGCGCGACGCTGGTCCGGGACACCCTCGACCAGCTCCGCGAGCGCGGCACGGGAGTGGTGCCGCGCTGCCCGTTCATGGCCGCCTTCATCGACCGCCACCCCGAGTACGCCGACCTGGTCGTCCCCGAGGCTTGACGTTCTCCCCGTCCTAAAGGACGGGGATTCCCTCCGCGCTGCGCGCGGAACAGCGCGCAGCGCCTGGGTGGATTCCTGCTTCTCGGCGCGGTGCCGGCACGGGTGCCGGTCTTACCTGCGCTCCACAGGCGTTTGAGTTGTCCCAGCGTCCCTGGGCCAACACGTTCTTGGCCGCGTTTATGTCCCGGTCGTGGACCGCGCCGCACGGGCAGGTCCACGATCGGACGGACAGCGGCTTCGGTCCGTCGAGGCGTCCGCACGCAGAGCAGGTCTGCGACGTGGGCGCGAACCGGTTGATCTTGCCGAAGATGCGCCCGGCGCGGGCGGCCTTGTACTCCAGCATCCCGACGAAAGACGCCCAGCCCGCATCGTGCACGGACTTCGCGAGCCGGGTCCGGCCGAGACCGACCACACAGGTCCTCGACGTACACCGCTTGGTTCTCGCGGACGATCCGAGTCGAGAGCTTGTGCTGCCAGTCCCGGCGCGTGTCGGCCACCCTCGCATGCGCGCGGGCGACCTTGACCACGGCCTTCCTACGGTTGGCCGAGCCCTTGGCCTTGCGGGAAAGGTCCTGCTGCAACCGGCGCAGCTTACGGGCCGCGCGGCGCCCGAACTTCGGCGCGGCGACCTTCGTGCCGTCGGACAGCACGGCGAAATGCGTCAGCCCGAGGTCGATACCCACCTCGGACCCGGCCGGCGGCAACGGCGAGTCGTCCACCTGCACGACGAACGAGGCGAAATACCGGCCTGCCGCGTCCTGGATGATCGCCACCGAGGACGGTTCGGCCGGAAGCGGACGTGACCAGCGCACGTGCAGGTCACCGATCTTCGGCAGCCGCAGCCGGCCGTTGTCCAACACCGCGAACCGGCTGTTCTTGGTGAAGCGGATCGCCTGCCGGTTGTCCTTGCGGGACCGCAACCGCGGCGGCGCAACCTGACGGCCCTTGCGCCTGCCCGTGACCGAGGCGAAAAAGTTGCGGTAGGCGGTGTTCAGGTCCGCGAGAGCCTGCTGCAACACCACCGCCGAGACCTCACCCAGCCACGCCCGTTCCGGGGTGCGCTTGGCCTCGGTGATGACCTGCCTGGACAACTCGCCGTCCGACAGGTACGGCAAACCCTGCTCACGGGCCTGCTGACGCGCGCGCAGCCCGTCATTGAACACCACCCGCGCACACCCGAACGCCCGCGCCAACGCTTCCCGCTGGCCGGGCGTCGGATAGACACGGTAGTTGTACCGCAGCTGCACACCGGACAAGCTAGCGTTGACCTACGACGATGTCGGCAGCGTTCGCACTGGCAGACACTGCATCTTCGCCCTACACGCCCACTTGGTCCTCGTGACCAAGCTCCGACACAACGTATTCACCGACCGACACCTGACCCGCATGGAAGAGATCATGCGGGGTTGTCTGCGCCGACTACGAGTACGAACTGGCCGAGTACAACACTGAGGCCGAACATGTGCACCTGCAGGTCAACCTCCCGCCCAAGGCCGCCCTCACCCGGCTGGTGAACAGCATCAATGGCGCATCATCCCGCCGGATGCATCAAGAGCCTCCCGACCATGTCCGCCACCACTACCGAACCAACAAGCTCTGGACGGCCCCGTACATCGCAGGCCCCCGCCGGCGACGCACCCCTGACAGCCTTTCACCAGCACATCGAGCAGCAGAACAAGCCGGGTTAGAGCACGCTCGGGCGCAGCCGGCCCTCCCACAGGGGCCTTCACCCCGCCTAAAAGGGGCGGAGCACTGGTCCGCATCTTGGTAGCGGGGGCGACCAGGTCGGTCGGCGACGTCGGCAGGGCGACGGGTCAGCGACCGGTCAGCAGCTCGGCGGCGGCCCGGGCGGCGGCCCGGGTGGCACCGTGGGTGGCGACGTGGACGGCACCGGTGACCGCCTCGGGCACGCCCAGCTCGACCACGACCGCGTCCGGGCGGGCGGCCAGCGCGCGGCCCACCGCCGCCCGCACCCAGTCGTGCCGGTGCAGGTCGCGCACCACCAGCACCACGCACCGGCCGGCCGCACCGGCGGTCGGGTCGGCGGGCACGTCGGCCTCGGCGTATCGGGCGGTGGTGGTGCCGGCGAGCAGGTCGGCCAGCGGGGCGGCCAGGCCCCACGGCGTCTCCGGGCCGATCGCGATGTTGCGCGGCGGCTCGAACTCCACCACGTGCGCGGGGCCGGCCAGCGGCAGCGCGCCGACGCCGGCGGGCGCGGTGGTGACCCGCAGCGCCCGGCGGGCGGCGGCCAGCCCGACGGCGGAGCCCTCGACGGAGGGGCGGGGCCGGGGCGGCAGGTCGGCGCGCGCGGTCACCGTCCAGGCGGCGAGCTGACCGACCCGCTTGGCCGCCTCGGCGAGGCGTTCCTCGGGCAGGTCGCCGGCGACGACGGCGGCGACGATGGCGTCCCGCAGCAGCCGCGCCGACTCCTCGTCGGCCCGCTCGCCGCCGATGCAGATCGCGTCGGCCCCGGCCGCGAGGGCACGCACCGTCGCGCCGGCGAAGCCGTACCGGCCGGCGACGGCCCGCATCTCCACCGCGTCCGTGACCACGACGCCGGAGAAGCCCAGCTCGTCGCGGAGCAGCCCGCCCAGGATCCGGCCGCTGAGGGTGGCCGGCAGCTCCGGGTCCAGCGCCGGCACCAGCAGGTGGCCGGTCATCACCGCCTGCACGCCGGCGGCCACGGCGGCCCGGAACGGGGCCAGCTCGACGGCGTCGAGGCGGGCCCGGTCGGCCGCGATCCGGGGCAGGGCGTGGTGCGAGTCGACCCGCGTGTCCCCGTGCCCGGGGAAGTGCTTGGCGCAGGCGGCGACCCCGCCGGCCTGGAGGCCGCGCACCCAGGCGGCGGTGTGCCGGGCGACCAGCGCCGGCTCCGCGCCGAAGGAGCGGACGCCGATCACCGGGTTGGCCGGGTTGGAGTTGACGTCGGCGTCCGGCGCGTAGTCCAGGGTGATCCCGAGCGCGGCGAGGTCGGCGCCGAGGTCGCGGGCGACCTGCTCGGTCAGCGCCGGGTCGTCCACCGCGCCGAGGGCGAAGTTGCCGGGCCGGGAGCTGCCCCGGGCGGACTCGATCCGGGTCACGTCGCCGGCCTCCTCGTCGATGGCGACGACGACGTCGGGGCGCTCGGCGCGCAGGGTGGCGGTCAGCGCGGCCACCTGCTCCGGGTCAACCACGTTGCGGGCGAAGAGCACCACCGAACCGAGCCCCTCGCCGAGCCAGCGGCAGATCCAGGGCGGCGGGGTGGTGCCGACGAAGCCGGGTTGCAGGACGGCGGCGGCCAGGGCCGCCAGGCTTCCGGCGCTCACGCCACCACCTCGGCCCGCCCGGCGCGGGGCGCCACCTGCCGATGCCCCGGCGTCCGGCCGCCGTGCCCGCTCACGCCGGCCCGCCCGCGTGGTGTCTGCTGGTTCGCTCGCTCATGTGGTCGTCGTACCCCCGTCTTCTCCGCGCCCCGGCGGCCCGCCACCGGCGGCGGTGCTGCCATGGTCACATCGCCCGACGAAATAGTCAATAAACCTTACAGTTGCCGTCGGGCGCGGAGCTGGGGACAGTTCGGGGATGGATCCCCTGCTGATGGCCGACGCGACGAGCCCGGCCGACATCCCCGGCGTACGCCTGCTCGGCCTGGTGGTCGGCGGCCTGCTACTGCTCGCCGCGATCCGTGCGATGTTCCGGCGCTGATCCCGCCCGCGCGGCCCGGCCGGTTCCGACGGCGGCCACCGGGGTACCGGCTGCCTCGTTGGGCCCGGTACGACACGGCGAGGGGGAAGCATGAGGATCGGCTATTTCCTGTCCACGGAGGAGTACGCGCCGGCGGAGCTGCTCGAACAGGCGCGCGCCGCGGAGCGGGCCGGCTTCGAGGCGCTCTGGATCTCCGACCACTACCACCCCTGGACGGACGCGCAGGGGCAGAGCCCCTTCGTCTGGTCGGTGATCGGCGCGCTCAGCCAGGTCTGCCGACTCCCGGTCACCACCGCCGTCACCTGCCCGACGGTGCGCGTCCACCCGGCGATCGTCGCCCAGGCGGCGGCCACCAGCGCGGTCATGCACTCCGGCCGGTTCGTGCTCGGGGTGGGCAGCGGCGAGGCGCTCAACGAGCACATCCTCGGCGACGTCTGGCCGCAGACCGACGTCCGACTGGAGATGCTGGAGGAGGCCGTCGCGGTGATCCGCGAACTCTGGCGGGGCGGCTTCGTCAACCACCACGGTCGGCACTACACCGTCGAGCACGCCCGGATCTACACGCTGCCGGACACTCCCCCGCCGATCTACGTGTCGGGCTTCGGCCCGAAGGCAGTCGACCTGGCGGCCCGGATCGGCGACGGTTTCGTCAACACGTCCCCCGACGCCGATCTGGTCCGGCGGTTCCGCGAGGGCGGCGGCGGCGACAAGCCGTGCCAGGCCGGCTTCAAGGCGGCGTACGCGCAGACCGAGGAGGAGGGGATGCGGATCGCGTACGAGCGCTGGCCGAACGCCGGGGTGCCGGGCGAACTGTCCCAGGTGCTGCCCTCGCCGCGGCACTTCGAGCAGGCCGCGGAGCTGGTCCGGCCGGAGATGATGAAGGACGCGTTCGTCTGCGGGCGGGACGCCGACGCACACCTGGCCAAGATCGACGAGTACGCCAAGGCCGGCTTCGACGAGGTCTACGTCGCCAACACGGGGCCGAACTGGCCGGGCCTGCTCGACCTCTACCAACGCGAGGTGTTCCCGCGCCTGCGCTGAGCGGTGTTTCCCCCCGACGGGACAGGTGCCCCGGCCCCGGTCCCCCGGCTCAGTCGGGCGCCGGGGCGATGCCGCGCAGCAGGGTGACGACCAGGTCGTCGACGGTCCGCGCGGGCAGCTCGGCCGGGGCCGGAGCGGCCGGGTCGAGCAGGTGGCCGAGCACCAGGTCGTGACAGACCCCGACGACCAGGGCCGCGACGGCGTCGGGCCGGGCGTCCGGGGCCACCCGGCCGAGCCGCTGCTCCGCCCGCAGGTAGTCGGCCAGCTCCGCGCGCACCGAGCCGCCCGCGGCGGGACTGGGCAGCTCCGCGAAGCGGGCGAGCACCCGGGGCTGGTGCAGCAGCCCGGTGAAGGCCGGCAGGACCGCCGCGTGCAGCGCGAGGGCCCGGGTCAGGTGCGCGCGCAGGTTCGCCCCGACCGTCCCGGTGCCCGGCTCCGGCGCCGGCCCGCCCGCCCGCTCCTCGGCGGCGCGGACGTGGGCGTGCAGCGCGTGCGCGAGCAACTCCTCCTTGTCGGCGAAGTGGTTGTAGAGCACGCCGTCGGCCACGCCGGCGGCCCGGGCGATGTCGCGCACGGTCAACCCGGCCACGCCACGGTCGGCGATCAGCCGCTCCGCCGTGGCGATCAGGTGATCGCGCAGACTCCGGTCGCCGCCCCGCAGGGCCGCCGCTGTCCTGGGTGACATCACCCGAATCGTAGAGACTTCGTCGAAGGCCGGCCGACCGCCCCGGTCAGCCGGGGCGGCGGGCGGTGACCAGCCAGGCGGTGCCGCGCAGGCGTACCGCGTCGGGCTGCTCGTACCGGCGCAGCGCCTCGGTCAGCGCGGCGGTGGCGCGGTCGACGGTCGCCTGGTCCACGCGGTCGAACTGGTGGCGGATCGGCCCCCAGCCGGCCAGGAAGGCCGCGGCGTCGGCGGCGTCCCGTCCCCAGACCTGGGGCGCCTCGACGGCGGCGCAGCCGACGTCGAGGAAGCCGGCCGCGGTGAGTACCCGGTCGACCACCGTCGGGTCGGCCAGCGACAGCGGCTCGGCCACCCCCGTCCCGTCCCCGTCCGGCGGGGGCAGGTGGGCGGCGAGGGCGGCGAGCACCTGGCCGAGGTCACGTCGGCGGATGTCGTCCATGCAGAGGAAGGCGAGGCGACCGCCGGGCCGCAGCGCGCGGCCGATGTTGGCGAAGGCGGCCACCGGGTCGGCGAAGAACATCACCCCGAAGCGGCTCAACGCCACGTCGAACGCCCCTGGCGGGAACGGGTGGACCTGCGCGTCGGCCCGGTGGAACCGGACGTTGTCCACCCGCTCGGCGACGGCCCGGTCCCGGGCCCGCTCCAGCATGGGGGCGGAGAGGTCGACGCCGAGCGCCTCGCCGGCGCCCGCCCGCCCGGCCGCCAGCCGGGTGAGCTGGCCGTTGCCGCAGCCGACGTCGAGGACCCGGTCACCGGGGCGTACGGCCGCCAGCAGGGCCTCGTTGAACCCGCTGTTCACCGCGTCGTAGCGGTCGTGGTGCGCGGCCCAGTGCCGCCCCTCGTAACCGTTCCACGCCTGCGCCTGCTGCTCGTTGACGATCACCGACCACCTCCGGAACGTAGTGAACCGTCGTTCATGAACGAGTGTTCATAGTGGCTGGCGAGGGTCCGGCTGTCAACGGGGCCGGCCGTCGGGCGGATCGTCCGCGCCACCCCGGGCGGCGGTTTCGCCGCTGATCACGGCGGGTACCTCCGGCCCTCGATGAAACTGTCCACGCACTCGACGACCCTGCGCCGCGCGGCCAAGAGCCTCTTCGGCTGGACGGCGCTGCGGCCCCACCAACTGGCCGCCATGCGGGCGGTGATGAAGCGCCGCGACGCCCTGGTGGTGCTGCCCACCGGCGCCGGCAAGTCGGCGATCTACCAGATCCCGGCCAGCCTGATCCCCGGCCCGACCGTGGTGATCTCCCCGCTGCTCGCCCTCCAGCAGGACCAGATCGCGGCCCTCAACGAGCGGCAGCGGCCGGAACTGCGCGCGGTGCGGATCAGTTCCGCCGAGTCGCCCGCCCAGCAGGCCGAGGCGATCGCCGAGATCCGCGACGGACGGGCGGAGTTCCTCTTCATCACCCCGGAGCAGCTCGCCAACCCCGACCGGACGGCCGAGGTGAAGTCGCTGAGGCCGGCGCTGGTGGCGATCGACGAGGCGCACTGCATCTCCGCGTGGGGGCACGACTTCCGCCCGGACTACCTGGCGCTCGGTCACCTCGTCGAGGGCATCGGCCGGCCACCGGTGGTGGCGCTGACGGCAACCGCCTCCCCGCCCGTACGCGACGACATCGTCGCCCGGCTCCGGCTGCGCGAGCCCGAGGTGGTGGTCTCCGGGCTGGACCGGCCGAACCTGTTCCTCGAGGTCGCCCACTGCCCGACGGAGGACTACCGGTGGCGGCGGCTGCTCGCCCTGCTGCGCGACGACACCCGGCCCGGCATCATCTACGTGCCCACCCGGCGCTCCGCCGAGGAGCTGGCGGCCCGGCTCACCGACGCCGGGTTCCCGGCGCAGCACTACCACGGCGGCATGGCGGCCGGCGCCCGCGCCGAACTGCACGAGGCGTTCCTCGCCGACCAGGTGCCGATCATGGTGGCCACCTCGGCGTTCGGGATGGGCATCGACAAGCCCAACATCGCGTGGGTGGTCCACATGGCGCTGCCCGACTCGCCGGACAGCTACTTCCAGGAGATCGGGCGGGCCGGCCGGGACGGCGCGCCGGCGCGGGTGCTGCTGCTCTGGCAGGCCGAGGACGTCGGGTTGCAACGGTTCTTCAGCGGCGGGCTGCCGGACGAGACGGAACTGCGCGACCTGTCCGCGCTGCTGCACAAGCAGGCGCGCACCAAGAAGGAACTGCGCGAGGTCACCGGCCTGGGCCCGCGCAAGCTCGGCCAGTACCTCGCCCTGCTGGAGCAGGTCGGCGCGGCCGAGCCGCGGGCCAGGCAGCGCGTCGGCGCGCCCCGCTACTCCCCCACGCCCGTGGACGCCGCCGCGGCGGCCCTGGCCGAGGCGGAGCGGCAGCAGAGCGTGACCCGGTCGCGCACCGACATGATGCGGGCCTTCGCCGAGACCACCGCTTGCCGGGGGCAGACGCTGCTGGCCTACTTCGGCGAGCAGATGACCAGGGTCTGCGGGCACTGCGACAACTGCCACGCCGGCACCAGCACCGCCGACGACGGCGCGGTCGGGCCGTTCCCGGTGCACAGCCAGGTCCGGCACCCGGAGTGGGGCCCCGGCCTGGTGCTGAGCTACGAGGAGGGCCGGATGACGGTTCTCTTCGACGAGGTGGGGTACAAGACGCTGTCCGTCAGCGTGGTGTCCGAACAGGGCCTGCTGACCCTCGACTAGCCTGAGCCGGGCACCGCTGGCGGGGCCGTGGACGACGAGCGATTCAGTGCGGGAAGGGGCGTTGCCGTGATCGAGCAGCCGGCGTACACCGGGTTCGGTTTCTCCGACGAGGAATGGGGGCTGCTGGTCGGCCTGCCGCAGTCGGTGCTGACCGCGGCGAGCGCCGCCGAGTCCGACGGCACCAAGCGCACCATGGCGGAGAACGCGGCCGGGCTGGAGACCATCTCCGCCGGCCGGGAGTCGGCCAGCCCGCTGGTCGCCGCCGTCGCCGGGGAGGTCGTCTCCCGGGTGGGCGACCCCGAGGCCGGCGAGGAGCTGCCGGTCATCGCGCCGTCCGACCCGCGGGCCTACCTGGAGGACGTGCTGGGCCGGGCCAAGGAGGCGGCGGCGCTGCTGGCGGCCAAGGTGGACGAGGGCGAGGCCGGGGCGTACAAGCACTGGCTGGTGGACATCGCCGAGCAGGTGGTGGGCGCGGCGTCCAGCGGCGGCATCCTCGGCCTCGGCGGGGACGTGGTCAGCGACTCGGAGCGGCGCTTCCGCGACCGGCTCTCCCAGGTGCTCAACGACTGACCCGTCGACGACGGCGGCATCGGACGAGGTCCGGTGCCGCCGCCGCCCGTTCCGGGTGACCGCGGTCGCGCGTCCCGCGCGGGCTGCACCGCCGGGTCGGCGCGCGGCGGGTCCGCGCGGCGCTCAGGCGACCCGGCGGCGGAACAGCAGCACGCTCGCCAGCACGGCGACGAGCAGGATGCCGAGGCACCAGGCCACGGCCCGAGCCGGAGCCGTACCCGTCGGGGTGTCCAGCAGCAGGGCCCGCAGCGTCTCGATGACGGGGGTGACCGGCTGGTGGTCGGCGAAGCCGCGCAGCCAGCTCGGCATGGTCTCCACCGGCACGAACGCGCTGCTCGGGTAGGGCAGGAACATCACCAGGAAGGTGAAGCCGCCGGCCGCCTCCGGGGTGCGGGCGAGCAGGCCGAACGCGGCCGAGAGCCACGACACGGCGAGCAGGAAGAGCAGCAGCACCCCGACGGCGGCCAGCCAGCGCAGCGGCGCGACGGTCGGGCGGAAGCCGATGGCGACGGCGACGGCGAGCACCAGCACGGTGGAGACGGTGTTGCGGACGACGCTGGCCACGACGTGCCCGCCGAGGATCGCGGCGGCGCTGACGTCCATCGTGCGGAACCGCTCGATCACCCCTTCGGTCAGGTCGGTGGTCACGCTGACGGCCGTGCCCGCCGCCCCGAAGCCGGCGCAGAGCAGCAGCACACCGGGGACGACGTAGGTGACGTACCGGGTGCCGGTGTCGATCGCGCCGCCGAACAGGTAGACGAAGAGCAGCATCAGGATCACGGGCAGCAGCAGCGAGGTCAGCAGCGCGTCGACGTTGCGCCGGGACAGCCGCAGGCAGCGCGCCGCCATCACCAGCGCCTCGCCGGCGCGGGAGGGCCGCAGGGTCAGCTCAGACACGGGCCACCTCCCGCGCGGCCGCCACCGGGTCGCCGGTGAGGGTGAGGAAGACGTCGTCCAGGGTGGCCTCACGGACGGTGAACCGGGCGAGATCCTGCCGGTCCGGGTCCACCTCGTCGAGCAAATGCCGGACGTGCGGCGCGCCCCCGTCGGTCGCCACCGCCAACTCCAGCCGGGCCGGGTCGCGGTGCGTGACCCGGTCGCCGAGGCGGCGCTCCGCCGCGGCGAAGCTCGGCGCGTCGCGCAGCGTCAGCTCCAGGCGGTGGGCGCCGAAGCGGCGCTTGAGGTCGCCCGCGCTGCCCTCGGCGGCGAGCCGGCCGCCGTGCAGCACCGCGATCCGGTCCGCCAGCCGGTCGGCCTCCTCCAGGTACTGGGTGGTGAGCAGCACCGTCACCCCCGCCCCGGCCAGCTCGGCCACCACCTCCCACAGCCCCTGCCGGCTGCGCGGATCGAGGCCGGTGGTGGGCTCGTCGAGGAAGATCACGGACGGCTCGCCGACCAGGCTGGCCGCGAGGTCGAGACGGCGGCGCATGCCGCCGGAGTAGGTCGCCACCCGCCGTCCGGCGGCGGCGACCAGGTCGAAGCGCTCCGTCAGGTCGGCGGCCCGTCGCCGGGCGGCGGCCGGGGACAGCCCCGCCAGCCGGGCCATCATGTGCAGGTTCTCCGTGCCGGTCTGCTGGTCGTCGAGCGCCGCGTGCTGGCCGGCGAGGCTGATCGTCCGCCGCACCCGGCGCCGGTCGCGCACCACGTCGTGACCGTCCACCCGGGCCACGCCCCCGTCGGGGGTGGCGAGCGTGGCCAGGATCCGGACGGTCGTGGTCTTCCCGGCCCCGTTCGGGCCGAGCAGGGCGTACACGCTGCCCCGGGCGACCCGCATGGTCAGGCCGTCGAGCACGGCAACCCCGCCGTACGACTTGCGTAGGTCGATCGTCTCCACCGCCTCAGGTGCTGCTGCTCCCATCGCCCCTCACCCTCTGCATTCCGCGTATGACGTACGCTATTCTGCGTAGACCATACGCAGAGGCTAGGATGGCGGTCAAGCCGGATCGGGAGGTGAGGGTGAACGACGCCGACGTCGAGCTGCCCGAGAGCGTGGAGATCGCCTGGGGCCTGCGCGAACGCCCTGGGAAGGGCCCCAGGCGCAGCCTCAGCCTGGAGCAGGTGGTGGCCGCCGGCATCCGGGTGGCCGAAGCCGAGGGACTGCCGGCGGTGTCGATGAGCCGCGTCGCCGGCGAGCTGGGCGTGGGCACCATGTCGCTCTATCGTTACGTCTCCGCCAAGAGCGACCTGCTGGAGCTGATGGCCGACGCCGCGTACGGCGATCCGCCGCCGCCGCGCGGCGCGGACGAGGGGTGGCGGCCGGCGCTGGCCCGCTGGGCGCTGGGCAACGCGACAGCGATCCAACGCCACCCGTGGACCCGGCACGTCCCGGTCGGCGGCCCGCCGATGGGCCCCAACCAGGTGCGCTGGATGGAACAGGGGCTGGACACCCTGCGCGGTACCGGCCTGCGCGCCGCCGAGCGCCTCTCGACGATCCTGCTGGTCAGCGGGTACGCCCGGCACTGGGCCACCCTGACGGCGGACATCAGCGAGGCGGCGGCACGGACCAAGATCAGCCCGGACGAGGCCGGCGTACGCTACTGGCAGCAGCTCGCCCGGCTGACCCGGCACGGCCCGTACCCGGCAATCCGCGCGCTACTGGCCGACGGCGTCGCCGCCGACGACGACGAGGAGTTCGACGCGGAGTGGCAGTTCGGCCTCGACCGGGTGCTCGACGGCGTCGAGGTGCTGGTCAGCAGCCGCTCGACGGCGGACTGAACGCAAACCCTCCCTGGCCGCCGCCGGCCGCGTCGCCCACAATGGCCACCGGGCGGAGAGCAAGGGACGGGGGGCGGGGATGCTGCGGCGGACCACCATCGACACGGAGCAGGTTCCGGCAGCAGACCGCTTCGGGATGTGGCTGGACATGGTGGCCCGTACGGCGACGCCGCTGCGGATCCGGACGGAGCACGCGCACGACTTCGCCGCCCGAGCCGAGATCATCGAGCTCGGCCCGATCCAGGTGGTCAACTACCGGTACCCGTCGCTGGACTGCGTCCGGACGCCGAAGCTGGTGCGCCAGTCGGATCCGGAGGTCTACATGCTGGCGCTGACCGTCAACGGCGACGGCGTGGTCAGCCAGGCCGGCCGGAGCAGCATGCTGGGGCCCGACGAGTTCACCTTCTACCACGCCTCGCGCCCGCACGGCGTCCGGCACCTCGGCGACGACCGAGGTCAGGAGGCGGCCCGGTCGGTGGTGGCGCTCATCCCGCACGGCGCGCTGCCGCTGCCGCCGGACCGGCTGGCGCCCCTGCTCGGCGGCCGGATGTCGGGCACCGAGGGGATCGGCGCGCTGCTGGCGCAGTTCCTCGTCCAGGTCGCCAACCATCCCGAGCAGTACCATGCCGCCGACGCCGCCCGGCTCGGCACCGTCGCGCTGGACCTCGCGTCCACCATGCTCGGTCGGCACCTGGTGGCCGAGGACGCCGTGCCCACCGAGGTACGCCGGCGCGCGCTGGTCACCCAGGTCCAGGGCTACATCCAACGGCACCTGGGCGACGCGACGCTGAGCCCCCAGGTGGTGGCGGACGCCCACCACATCTCGCTGCGCAGCCTGCACCGGCTCTTCGAGGCCGAGGAGTCGACGGTCGCGTCGTACATCCGGGACCTGCGACTGGCGCGGTGCCGGCACGACCTGGCCGACCCGGGCCTGAGCAACCATCCGATCCAGGCGATCGCGGCACGCTGGGGATTTCCCGACAAGGCACACTTCAGCCGGATCTTCCGGGCGGCCCACGGCATGACGCCGCAGTCCTGGCGCGCCAGCCAGGCAGAGCCGGCACGCAAAGTCAACTCGACGGCATCCACGGTCAACCCGGTCGGGGCAGACTGACATCCGAGGCGGCCGATCCCCTCCCCGCCGACGGCGACAGCGGGGTCGGGCGTCAACGGGGGCCGCGGCGAGGCGCCCGCCGCCCATGGAGGCGGCGGGCGGCCGCCCGGTGACCACCCGGACTCGTCCTGGACCCCGGCCCCGTCGCCATTCCCCCCAGGACCGACGGCGGGGCCGGTCAGGCCTCCTCCAGCAGTTCCAGGACGATCTGCTCGGCCTTCTCCCGGGGCGTCCGCCCGTCGACCGGGGCCACCACGCCGTCGTGGTAGAGGTCGACCACCCGCGGGTCGACGTAGGACGTACGTGCCACGGTCGGGGTGTTGCCGAGCAGCTCCGCGACGTTCCGCATCACCCCCGCGACCGCCCTCCTCCGGGCGGTGACCGAGCGCTGCGACCCCGCCGTCGCCAGCGCGGTGGCGGCCAGCACGGTGGCGTGCCAGGTCCGGAAGTCCTTCGCGGTCATCTCCCCGCCGCTGGCGTCGCGCAGGTACTCGTTGACCTCGTCGCTGCGCACGTCGCGCCAGTCCCGGCCGTCCCAGTAGCCGAACAGCCGGTCGGCCGCCCGCCGCCGGCGCCGCAGGTTGGTCAGCACCCGGCACAGCTCCGGGTCCTCGATCCGGCGCACCTGCTCGATGCCGCCCTTGGCGGGAAACTCGAACACCACGCAGCCGCCCCGGGACCGGGCGTGCTCCGGTCGCAGGGTCGACACCCCGAAGGTCGGGTCGTCGCCGGCCGCGTACTGGTCGCTGCCGACCCGGAACATGCCCATGTCCAGCAGCCGGGTGACGGTCGCCAGCACCCGGTCGCGGTTCAGCCCCCGGCCGGAGAGGTCCTGCCCGACCCGCTCGCGCAGCACCGGCAGCCGGCGGGCCACCTCCAGCACGTGGTCGAACTTCGCCTCGTCCCGCTTCTGCCGCCACGTCGGGTGGTAGAGGTACTGCTTGCGTCCCGCCGCGTCCACGCCGGTCGCCTGGATGTGCCCGTTCGGGTGCGGGCAGATCCACACGTCCCGCCAGGCCGGCGGGATCACCAGCTCCCGCAGCCGGCCCAGCGCGTCCGGGTCGCGGACCGGCTCGCCGGCCGGGTCGAGGAAGAGCCACCCCTTGCCGCGCCGGCGACGCCCGTACCCGGGCCTGCCCGGATCGCTACGCCGCAACCGCACCGGAAACCCGCACCGCCCGTTCCGCCTCGTCCACGGCGGCCACCACCTCGTCGACACCCACGGCCGCCAACGTCGGATGCGTTCCTACCCCGTCCCACCTCGGCCAATCCCGTGCGCCCGCCCACAGCACCCGGTGCCGGGGGCGGTCCGGCGGCGGCCCCCACCGTGCCGGCGGGACCGGGCCGAAGAGCACCACGGAGGCGGTGCCGTAGCCGGTGGCCAGGTGCGCCGCGCCGGTGTCCCCGCAGACCACCAGCCGGGCGTACGCGACCACGGCCGCCAGCCCGGCCAGGCCCGTCCGGCCGGCCAGCACCGCCGTGCCGGGCAGCCCCGCGTCGTACGCGACCCGCTCGGCGAGCGCCCGCTCGTCGGCGCTTCCGGTCAGCACCACCCGGTGCCCCCGGCGGGTCAGCTCCCGGGCGAGCGCGGCGAACCGCTCCGCCGGCCAGCGCTTCGCCATGACCTTGGTGCCGGGGTGCAGCACGGTGGCCCCGGTCGGGGCGTCCCCCGTCGGCGGCCGGCGCAGCCCGAGGTCGGCCGGGTCCGCCGCCGTCCCGTACCAGCGCAACAGCCGGCACCAGCGGTGCACCTCGTGCTCGTCGTCGGCCCAGTCGGGACCGTCGTGGTGGCCCGCGGCGGGGTTGGCGAAGGCGAGCAGCCGGCCGGGCCGGGTGTCGGCGAGCACGCGGTGGGACTCGGGGCCGCGGCCGTGCAGGTTGACGGCGATGTGGGGCCTTCGCACGGTGGGGTCGAGGCGGCCGAGGCCGTCGGTGGGCACCAGCCGGTCGACGCCGCCGACGAGGCCGACCAGCGGGGCCAGCCAGGCGGGCGCGGCGAGGGCGAGTTCCTGGTCGGGGTGGGCGGTGCGCAGGGCGCGCAGGGCGGGGACGGCGGTGGCGAGGTCGCCGACGCCGAGGGCGCGCAGGGCGAGGATCACGGGTAGGAGGTTTCCTGTTCGGCGCAGACGACCATCTCGCGGACGGCGCAGCCGGGCGGCTGGGTGAGGGCGAACATGACGGCGGCGGCGGTGTCGGCGGGGTCGTTGAGGTTGGCGTCGGGGCCGGGCCGGTACTGGGGGTCGCGGTCGTCGAAGAAGGCGGTGCGCATGCCGCCGGGGATAAGCAGGGTGACGTTGACGGTGCCGGCGAGTTCGGCGGCGAGGGCGCGGGTGAAGCCGACGACGCCGAACTTGGCGGCGCAGTAGGCGGTGGCGTCGCTGACCGCCTTCACCCCCAACGTCGAGGCGACCGTGACGATGCTGCCCCGGGAGCTCTCCAGGAACGGCAGGGCGGCCCGGACGACGGCCGCCGTAGCGAGCAGGTCCACGGTCACGACGCGGTCCCAGGTCTCGCCGGGGAGGTCCGCCAGCCGGCCCGGCACGTCCACCCCCGCCGCGGTGACCACCGCGTCCAGCCCGCCGGAGCGCTCGGCGAGCTGCCGGGTGGCGGCCTCGGCGGCCCGGGTGTCGGCCAGGTCGCACTCCACCCACGGCACCCCGTCCGCCGGCGCGTGCCGGTCCAGCACCACGGGCCGGCCGCCGGCCCGGGCCACCGCCGCGACCACGGCGGCGCCCAGGCCACTCGACCCGCCGGTGACCAGCACCGTCTGCCCGGCCCCGGGCGGCGCGCCGCTCACCGGGTGCCCTCCGCCGTGCTCGGTCGCTGCGCCGACGCGCCCCCGGACCCGGGGCCGGGCGGCGGACAGGCCGGCGGCACGGTGTCGGTGAGCGGCGGCGCGTCGGCCGGACCGGCGGCGGGGCCGGCCGACCGGGCCGCGGCGATCAGCCCGGTGGTGGAGCGGCCGTCCAGGTACGGCACCACCACGGTGTGCCCGCCCCAGCGGCGCAGCACGTCCGCCTCCGGCAGGGCGGGCTCGCCGCCGTCGCCGGCGTAGTCGCCGCCCTTGACCCAGACGTCCGGCCGCAGCCAGGACAGGGCCGCGCGCGGGGTGGACTCGTCGAAGATCATCACCGCGTCGACGCAGCTCAGCGCCGCGAGCAACCGGGCCCGGTCGCCCTGCGGATTCACCGGCCGGTCGGGGCCCTTCAGCCCGGTCACGCTCGCGTCGGAGTTGAGGCAGACGACCAGGCAGTCGCCGAGCTGCCGGGCGGCCTGCAACGTCGCCACGTGGCCGGCGTGCAGCAGGTCGAAGCAGCCGCCGGTGGCGACCACCGTGCCGCCGGCCGCGCGTACCGCCGACACCACGGCGGCGGCCGCGGCCACGCCGACCCGCTCCCCACCGGGGCTGGACACCGCCGGCGGCAGCGGACGCGCCGGCGGCAGGGCCGTCGCCACTCCCCCGCCCGCCACGTACGCCGACGCCTCCGCGACCGCCTCCTGCACCGCCTCGGAGACCAGCGCGCCCCGCGCGAGGGCGAGGCTGGCAGTGGCGGCGAACCGGTCGCCGGCCCCGCAGGTGTCCCCCTCGGCGGTGGTCGGTGCGGAGACCACCAGCGGGGTCGAGCCGGCGTGGCAGAGCAGCGCGCCGTCCCCGCCCAGGGTCACCGCGACCGCGCCGGCCCGCCAACGCTGCCGCAGCGCCTGCGCGCCCCGGGACGCGGTCGCCAGCCGGGTCGCGCCGGGCGGGGACTTGACCAGTTCCCGCACCTCGGACTCGTTCGGGGTGGCCAGGTGCACCCCCGGCACCGCCGCCGGTCCCCGCGGGTGGGGGTCCCAGACCACCGGCGCCCGGGTCTCGGCGAGGGCCACCCGCAGCGCGGGCTGCCGGGCCACCCCCCGACCGTAGTCGCTGACCAGCACGGCGGAGGCCCGGGCGATCACCCGCAGCACCGCGTCGGAGGGCTCGCCCGGCGTGCCGGCGGCGCCGCCCCGGTCGTGGCGCAGCAGCACCCGGCCCCGGGCGCGCAGCCGGATCTTCTCCGGTGTGCCGCCGCCCAGGCCGAGGGCGTACACCTGCACCCCGGCGGCGTCGAGCAGCGAACTCAGCCGGGCCCCGCCGGCGTCGTCCGCCAACGCGGTCACCAGCACCACCTCCGCGCCCTGAGCGGCGGCGAAGACCGCCGCCAGTCCGGCGCCGCCGGGCCGGTCGACGTGGGCGGTCTCGTCCAGCACCGGCACCGGCGAGTCCGGACAGAGCCGGTTCACCACCCCCTCGACGTCGCGGTCCAGCAGGGTGTCGCCGACCACCACCACGGGTCCCGTCACGCTTCCCTCCTCATCACGCGTCGACCTGCTGACCTGCCCCACCGTCGAGCACCACCTCGACCCCGGTCCGCACGGGCGCCCCCGGCCCGGCGAGCGCCGTCGGCAGCGCCTGCTCCACGTACTCGCAGAGCAGGTGGCTGGTGACGAGGTGGAGTTCCTGGACGACCTGGCTGTCGGATGAGGGGACGGCGAGGGTGTCGTGGCAGAGGTCGGCGAGGGGGTTGGGGGCGGGTCCGGTGAGAGCCCAGCAGCGCAGGCCGGTGTCGCGGCCGGCCTGGGCTGCGGCGAGGAGGTTGGTGCTGGTGCCGCTGGTGGACAGCAGCAGGAGGATGTCGTCCGCGCGCCCGTGGGCGCGCACCTGGCGGGCGAAGACCTCGTCGTAGCCGTAGTCGTTGCCGATGGCGGTGAGGGCGGAGGTCTCGGCGTGCAGGGCGATGGCGGACAGCGGTCGGCGGTCGTCGCGGAGTTTGCCGACGAGTTCGGCGGTGAGGTGTTGGGCCTCGGCGGCACTGCCGCCGTTGCCGGCCACCAGCAGCCGGCCGCCGTCGACCAGCCGACGCGCCAGGGTCTCCCCCCACCCGGCCAGCAGCTCCTCGTACTGCCGGAAGGGCAGCAGCGCCGCGGCCAGGTTCGCGAGGTGCGCGTCGAGCGGCGTCGGGGCCGCCGCCATCAGGCCACCACCCGGGTGGGCCGGCGCACCGCCGCCACGTCGCCGTAGACCTCGACCAGCCGCTCGGCGGTGGCCGCCCACGAGTACCGCCGCCGGGCCCGTTCCCGCGCCGCGGCCGCGTACGCGAAACGGCGGATCCGGTCGTCGAGCAGCCGCTGGATCGCGGTGCCCAGCGCGTGCGGGTCCCGGGCCGGGACCAGGTCGCCGGTGACGCCCTCGACCACGGTGTCCTTGATGCCGCCCACGGCGGTGCCCACCACCGGCACCCCGCACGCCATCGCCTCCAGCGGGGTGAGCCCGAACGGCTCGTACCAGGGGGCGGCCACCAGGACGTCCGCCGAGCGGTACCAGCGCCCCATCTCCTCCCTCGGCACCGCGCCGACCAGCTTCACCCGGTCGGCCACCCCGCAGGTGCCGGCGAGGGCGCGCAGCCGGCGGGCGTACGGGTCGGTCTCCAGCAGGCCGGCGGGCGGACCGCCGACCACCACGCACTCGGCCCCGGGGACGTACGCCATCGCCCGGACCACGGTCTGGAAGCCCTTCCGCTCGACCAGCCGGCCGACGGTGAGGATCCGCGCCCGGCCGTCCTCCTTGTCGGCGGTCGGGCCGAGCGGGGCGAACGTGCCCAGGTTGACCCCGGACGGGACGACGGTCATCCGGGACCGGGGCACGCCCATCCGGACCAGCTCGCCCACCTCGTCCTGGCACTGCGCGATCACCCGATCGACCGAGCGGCCCAGCTCCCGCTCGTAGCCGATGCGGCGGGCGGGGCTGGTGTCCTGCACGCCCTGGTGCCGCCGCTTCACCACGCCCAGGGCGTGGTACGTCTGCACCACCGGCACCCCGGTCTGCCGGCTGGCGGCCAGCGCGGCGAGGCCGCTCATCCAGAAGTGCGCGTGGATCACCTCGGGCATCCAGTCCCCGCCGCGCCACCGGTCGACCAGCCACCGGCTGAACTCCTTCATGTGCGGCAGCAGCGCGTCCTTGGCGACCGGCTCGGCCGGCCCCGCCGGGACGTGCACGACGTCGTAGCCGTCGGCGCTGCGTACCGTCACGGGCAGGTCCACCGCGTCGCGGCGCGTGTAGACCCGCACGTCGTGTCCGGCGGCCGCGAGCGCGGCGGAGAGCTCGGCGACATGCGTGTTCTGACCGCCGGCGTCCTCGCCGCCCAGGATGGCGAGCGGGCTGGCGTGCTCCGAGATCATCGCGATGCGCATACTTCCTCCTCCAGCAGCCGGTCCCAGTCGGCGAGGAAACGGTCGAGGCCGTAGCGCTCCCGGGCGGCGGCGCGGGCCACGGCCCCCGCCCGGCGCGCCTCCGCCGGCTCCTCGACGAACCGGCGGGCGGCGTCCAGCAGCGTGTCGACCCGGGTGGACAGGGCTCCGGCGCCGGGCGGCACCGCCGTCACCGCCTCGGTGGCGGCCAGCGCGACGACCGGCATCCCGATCGACATCGCCTCGATCAGGCTCAGCCCGAGGGACGTCCACCGGCACAGGTGCAGGTACGCCCGCCGCCGCCCCAGCTCGGCGTGCATCCGGTGCTGGGGCACGTCGTCGTGGCTGGCCAGCCGGTCGGCCGGCAGACCCAGGTGGTCGGCCAGCCCGGCGACCCGCATCCCGAAGACGTCGAGCGGGGCGATCTCGGCGAACCGGGGCAGCAGGTCGGTGCCGGTGACCCGCCAGCGGCGTACCGGCTCGTTGATCACCACCGCCAGCCGCTCCAGCTCGCCGGTGTACTCGACGGTGGGCGGGACGATGCCGTGGTCGACCACGGTGGTGCGGGTGGCGCCGGTGTCCCAGAACAGCTCGTTGAATGCGGTGACGTGGGCGATGAGCAGGTCGTCCCGGTCGGCCATGGGGTGGCGGCTGTGGGGGACGTCGCCGTCCTTGGGGGTGTTGTGCTCGACGTAGACGGCGGGGATGTCCTGGCCGGGGCGACGGCCCAGCCACTCGGTGGCGAGGTCGAGTTCCTCGGGGCGTTGGAGGATGACGAGGTCCACGTCGGCCGTGCGCAGGTGGTCGGGGGTGACCTCGACGGCCGTGTCCGGCCAGGGGTAGGTGCGGGCGCGGCCGAGGCCGTAGGGGCCCCGGTCGGGGGTGACCGGCACGAGGTAGCGGTGCTTGCCGTGCACGAACGAGGTGGTCCAGGAGCCGTGCACGTGCCACAGCAGGACGTTCATCGGCCGCTCCCGCCGGTGCTGGCCGCCGCCGGCACGCGGCCTCCCGCGCCGCCCCCGTCGCGCGCCGGCAGGGCCGCCGGGGCCACCCCGAGCAGCCGCAGCGCGTCGAGCACCTGCCCGGCCCCGACGCCGCTGAGGCAGGGATGCCCGGGCACGGGACACCGGGCGGCCCGGGTGTCCCGGCAGGGGGCCTCGGCGTCGCCGAGCCGTACGGTCGGCACCCGCCACGGCCCCCACTGTCCGAACGGGACGGTCGGGGCGAAGAGGCTGACCACCGGGACGCCGTGGGCGGCGGCGAGGTGGGCGGGGCCGGTGTTGCCCACCACCACCGCGCCGGCCCGGGCGACGGTGGCGGCCAGCTCGGCGAGCCCGGTCCGCCCGCCGAGGTCGACGGCGTCGTCGCCGGCCACCTGGGCGGTCAGCTCCCGCTCGCCGGGACCGCCGGTGACCACCACCCGGTAACCGGCGCCGGTCAGGGTGCGGGCGATCCGGGCGGCCAGCTCCGGCGGGCAGCCCCGGGCCTGCGCCGCCGAGCCGGGGTGCAGCACCACGTAGCCCGGCTCGCCGGCCTCGGGCGGGGGCTGCGGCGCCGGGCGCAGGCGCAGGGCCGGTTCGTCGTGGTGGGCGAGGGTGTAGCCGGCGGCGGCCGCGAGGGAGAGGGCACGCTCGGGTTCGGGTACGCCGGCCGGGACGCGGTGGCGCACGTCGAGCAGGGCGCCGGGGTAGTCGTCGCTGATCGCGCTGATCCGGCCGACCCCGGCCAACCGGAGCAGCAGGGCCAGGGGCAGGGCGGACTGGTGGAAGCTGGTGAAGATGACCGCCTCGTCGGCGCCGACGGCGGCCAGCCGATCCGTCAATGTCGCCATGTCGGCCGGGTCGACCGGCTCCGGGGTGGGGTCGATCCAGGGCAGCGGGTGTTCGACGATCTCGTCGATGCCGGGCAGCAGTTCCGCGGCGGCCCGCCCCCGGGGCCCGCACAGCATCACCACCCGGCCGGCGGTGGCGGCGACGGCGCGGATGCCGGGGCCGGTGACCAGCACGTCCCCCGCGGAGTCCGACCGCACCACCAGCACCGTCCCGCCCCGCTCCCGCCGGCCGACCGGCGGACCGGTGCCGGTCCCGGTCCACCGGGAAGGTCGAGTGCCGGCCCGGCCGGGGTTGGCCGGGTCGAGGGCCGGCTGGCCGTAGGTGGCCGGGTCGAGAGCCGTCTGGCGGCGCAGGATCTCCGCCACCGCCGCCGGCAGGTCCGCCGCGACCTGCGGGGCGGCAGCCACCTCGTGGGGTCGGGTCACCGGCGTGGGCACGAGGATCCCCGCCGCCCCCGCCGCCAACGCCGCCGTCATGTCCCGGCCGATGTCACCCACCAGCACACACCGCGACGGCACCGTGCCCAACTCCCGGGCCGCGGCGTGCACCAGCCCCGGCGCCGGCTTGCGGCACCCACACCCGTCACCGTCGTCGTGCGGGCACACCAACCACGCGTCGAACCGCCCCAGCAGTTCCTCGACCCGGGCGTGCACCGCCCGCATCTGCGCCTCGCCGAAACAGCCCCGCGCCAGACCCGACTGGTTCGTCACCACCGCCAGCTTCAGGCCGGCGGCCCGCAACCGGTCCAACGCCGCCCGCGCCCCCGGCATCGGCCGCACCTTCTCCGGGTCACCGTTGTACGGCACGTCCTCCACCAACGTGCCGTCCCGGTCCAGCAGCACCGCGTCGAACAGGACGGGCCCGGACGCGGCCCGGTCAGCGCCGGCACAAACCCGGGCTGACCTGCGCTGATCCGGCTCCACCTGGTCCTGTCGCACAGCCGGCGGGTTCCCGGCGCCCAGGGGAGTAAACGTCATCTTCAACGCGCCGCCGCGTCATCCGGGCCGGCGGCGTCGACACACCGGCCCTGGGGTGGCGTTACCCGTCGCCCCGGAGAAGCTAACCCGCGGGCGCTGTTAGGCCGGGCCGCGTCAGGGTATGGGGACGCAGTGGCGATTGTGGAGAAAGTGATCGAAGCTCGTCCGGAGCAGGTCTGGGCGGTGCTGGCCGACGGGTGGACCTACAGCGACTGGGTCGTCGGCACGGTGCACGTCCGGGACGTGGACGACGCCTGGCCCCGGGTGGGCACCCAACTGCACCACAAGGCGGGGCCGTGGCCGCTCTCCCTCCAGGACTCGTCCACGGTGCTCGCCTGCGAGCCGCCGCGCCGGCTCGTGATCCGCGCCGGGCTCTGGCCGGCGGGTGAGGCGATCGTGGCCTTCACCCTCGAACCGGTCGGCGACGGCGCGACCCGGGTGCGCATCGGCGAGGACTTCGCCGCCGGCCCGCTGCGCTGGGTACGCAACAAGATCAACGACCTGGTGCTGCACCAGCGCAACAGGGAGACACTGACCCGGCTGACGGACATCGCCAAGCGGCAGAAGGCGGACGGATGACGCAGACCGTGGTGGTGACCGGGGCGAGTGCCGGCGTGGGACGCGCCGTAGCCCGCCGGTACGCCGAGCGTGGCGCCCGGCTCGCGCTGCTCGCCAGGGGCGAGGCCGGCCTGGCCGCCGCCGAGCGGGACTGCCGGGAACTGGGCGCCTCCGAGGTGCACGCCTACCGGGTCGACGTGGCCGACGCCGGCGCGGTGCAGCGGGCCGCCGACGACGTGGCGCACCGGTTCGGCGGGATCGACGTGTGGGTGAACAACGCGATGGTCTCGGTCCTCGCCCCGGCCTGGGAGATCCCCGCCCCGGAGTTCCGCCGGGTCACCGAGGTCAACTACCTCGGCACCGTGCACGGCACCCTCGCGGCGCTGCGCCACATGCGGGCGCGCGGACGGGGCGCGATCGTGCAGGTCGGCTCGGCGCTGGCCTACCGGGGGATCCCGCTGCAGTCGGCGTACTGCGCGAGCAAGCACGCCATCCAGGGCTTCAACGACTCGCTGCGGGCGGAACTGCTGCACGACTGCCCGGGCGTGAGGCTGTCGATGGTGCAGCTCCCGGCGGTCAACACCCCGCAGTTCTCCTGGGTGCGCACGCGGCTGCCCCGGCATCCGCAGCCGGTGCCCCCGATCTTCGCGCCCGAGGTGGCCGCGAAGGCGATCGTCTGGGCGGCCGACCACGGGCCGCGCGAGCTGAACGTGGGCGGGCCGACCTGGCGGGCCCGGCTCGGCGACATCCTGGCGCCCGGCCTGCTGGACCGGAAGCTCGCCCGTGACGGCTACGACAGCCAGCAGACCGGGACGCCCGTCGACCCGGCCACCTGGCGGGACAACCTGGACCGCCCCGGCGACGACGAGCGGGACCGCGGCGTGGAGGGCGTCTTCACGGACCGGGCCCGCACCCGCTCGGCCGCCCTCTGGGTCGGTACGCACAAGCCGGCCGCCTCCGTCGCCCTCGCCGGCCTGGCCCTGGCCGTCACCGCCCTCACCCGCCGCCTCCGCTGATCCACGGAGCACCGCTCAGGCCCGTCCTCGCTCCCACCAGGGGGCGGATGACCGGCGGAACGGGGTGCCTTTTCGACCCGGATGTGGCAACTGGCTACGCTCTCAGGGAGTCCTGTCCGCCGACCGAGGATGTCCGACATGATCGAACCCGTGCAGTTGCCCGCGCCCTGGCGGGACGCACGCCTGACCGTCGTGGTTCCCACCTACAACGAGGCGGGCAACCTCCCGGTGCTGGTCGAGCGGCTCCTGGCCCTGCCGCTGCCGGGCCTGAAGATCCTCGTCGCCGACGACAACTCCCCTGACGGCACGGGCGAGGTGGCGGACAAGCTGGCCATCGAGCACCCCGACCGGATCGAGGTCGTACACCGCGCCGGCAAGGAGGGCCTGGGCCGGGCGTACGTGGACGGGATCGGGCGCGCGCTGGACGGCGGCGCGGAGTACGTGGCGCAGATGGACGCCGACCTGTCGCACCCTCCGGAGGCGCTGCCGGGCATGCTCGGCGCGCTGCTCTCCACCCAGGCGGGCGTGGTCATCGGCTCCCGGTACGTGCCCGGCGGCGAACTCGACGAGAACTGGCCGCTCTACCGGCGGGCGCTCAGCGGCTGGGCCAACCTCTACGTGCACACCCTGCTGCGGGTCCGGATCCGCGACCTCACCGCCGGCTTCAAGATCTGGCGGGCGGACGCGCTGCGCGACATCGGCCTGGAGCGCGTGCAGTCCAACGGCTACAGCTTCCAGGTGGAGATGCACTACCTGGCCACCAAGCTGGGGCACACCATCCTGGAGGTGCCGATCCGCTTCGAGGAGCGGCGCGACGGCGCATCCAAGATGACCACCGCCACCAAGATCGAGAGCGCGCTGATGCCGTTCAAGCTGCGCACCAAGCACCGCAACGTCGAACGCTGAGACACCGGGAACGGCCGGGCGCCGGGCGCGGAACCGTCCCGCGCCGACGGCGCGGGACGCGGGGCGACCGGCGCCGCCTCGGCGCGGCGCGCGGTTCGGTGCGCGGCGCGGTGCGGCAGCCGATCCGCCCCGCCGAGCGCCGTCCACTCGCCCATCGCCGTCACGGATTGTCACGTCACGCTCCGTGACAATTGCTCCCGAGTCGCTGGACTACCGGTTTGGCGCTTTGCTCTGCACCCATCCACGCACCACCACCTTGACCTGCCCTGATCCGGCAGCGGTCCGGGAAGCCCCGGTCGAGTGGTGTTACCGACGGTTGCCGGTGCGTATCCGGGTGCAGAGCAAAGGCGAATTGTAGGTGGTCCGGGAGACGCACGGGCCGTCACTCTTGGTAGGCCCGAGCGCACGAACCGCCGTGCCACCGCCGGGCCCCGTTGCCGCCGACGGGGCAGCAGAGCCAGCAGCCAGCAGCCAGCAGCCAGCAGCCAGCAGCGGCATCTTCGACGAACTGGTGACGGCAGCGTGGGTCAGCCGCCGGTCCCGTCAGCGGTAGATCGCGCGGTGCGCCGCGTCGATCGTGGCGGCGTACACCGCACCGGTGAGGGCGCGGTCGCGGGCCAGGGCGGCGCGGGCGGCGTTCGCGCCGGGGGCGCCGTGCACCCCGCCGCCCGGATGCGCCGACGCACTCGCCAGGAACAACCGGTCCACCGGGGTGTCCGCGCGGCCGAGGCCGGGGATCGGGCGCAGGAAGAGCTGCTGGTACGCGGCGGAGGTGCCGCCGCCGACCGCCCCGCCGACCAGGTTCGGGTCGCCTGCCTCCAGGTCGGCCGGCCCGGCCACGTGCCGTCCCACGATCAGGCTGCGAAAACCGGGCGCGGCCTCCTCCAGCACCCGCTCCATCCGGTCGACGTGGTCGGTTATCTCCTCGGCCCGCCAGTGCCGACGGAACGGCAGGTGCGTGTACGACCAGAGCGACTCGGTGCCCGGCGGCGAGTGGCTGGGGTCGGCCACCGACATCTGTCCGACCAGCAGGAACGGGTCGCGCGGGACCTCCGAGCGGGCCAGTGTGGCCGCGTAGCCGGTCAGCCCGTTCAGGTCCGCCCCGAGGTGCACGGTGCCGGCGGTGGCCACCGCGCGGTTGGTCCACGGCACGGGCGCGGACAGTGCCCAGTCCACCTTCAGCGTCGAGCCGTCCCACCGGAAGTGCGCCAGGTCCTCCACCAGCCGGGGCGGCAGCGCCGCCGCACCGACCAGGTCCAGGTAGAGCACGGGGGCGGGGACGTCGGCGAGCACGGCCCGGCGGGCCCGCCACAGGGCGCCACCGACGGTGCGCACGCCCATCGCCCGGCCCCGGGCGGTCAGCACCCGGTCGACCCGGGCACCGTAGAGGATCCGGCCGCCGCGCTCGGTCAGCCGGGCCACCAGCGCATCGGTGATCTTCTGCGCGCCGCCGTCGGGCACCGGCCAGCCGACCTGCTGGCCGAGCATGGCGAGCAGCCAGCCGTACACGCCCGAGCCGGCCTCCTCCGGCGACAGGTCGGTGTGAAGGGCACAACCGGCCAGCAGCGCGGGGCCCCCTTCCCCGTCGAAGAGCTCGTCACCGAGCTTGCGGACCGGCACCACCAGCCGCCGGGCCAGCCGCAGCGCGCCGGAGACCCGCAGCCGGCGCAGCAGGGCCAGGCCGCCGCGCACCGGCGGGAACGGCCTGGTGATGGTGTCCAGCATCGGCTCGGCGACCTGCCGCCAGTCGTCGTACGCCTGCAGCCAGCGCTTGCCGTCGCCGGGCGCGAACGCCTCGAGCGAGGCCGCGGTGGCCTCCGGGTCGCGGTTGAGCACGGCCGCCCGGCCGTCGGGCAGCAGGTGCGCCAGCACGTCCGGCGAGTGCCGCCAGCGCAGGCCGTACCGGTCGAGCTCCAGCCCGCGCAGCACGGGCGAGGCGTAGCCGAGGGGGTAGAAGGAGCTGTAGAGGTCGCTGAGGTAGCCGGGGGCGGTCACCTCCGCGGAGCGCACCGCCCCGCCGGGCGCGGCGGTGGCCTCCAGCACCAGGACGTCCCAGCCGGCGTCCGCCAGCAGGTTGGCGGCGACCAGACCGTTGTGACCGGCTCCGACGACGACGGCGTCCGCGCTCTCCGTGCCGGGCGAACTCATCCGGTCCGCCTACCCTGCCAGCAACCGGGCGAAACGCGTTTGCCTCGTCGGGGCACGGGGATCCACCGCCGCATGTACACGGTTGCGCAGCTCATAGGTGGAGTGTGGGGCGCGGGCGGCGAGGGGGGCGAACTGGTCGTACGCGATCCGGCCGACGGCTCCCCGGTCAGCTCCGTGCCGGTGGCGACGGCGGACGAGGTCGGCAAGGCGGTGGAGGCGGCGCGCGGCGTCGCGGCGGAGTGGGCGGCGACCGCCCCCGCCGAGCGCGTGGCGGCCCTGCACCGGGCGGCGGACGCGGTGGCGGCGGTCGCCGACGATCTGGCCCGCGCGACGACGGCCGAGATGGGCAAGCCCCTCGCGGACGCGCGGGGCGGCGTGGAGGCGGGCATCGGCACGCTGCGACAGTACGCGGAGCTCGCCCCGGTGCGCGGCGGGCGGACCCTGCACGGCGACACGCACGCCCTCGACTTCATGGTGCCGCAGCCGCGCGGGGTGGTCGCCGCGATCACCCCGTGGAACGACCCGGTGGCGGTCTCGTGCGGGCTGCTCGGCGCCGCCCTGGTCACCGGCAACGTGGTGCTCTACAAGCCGAGCGAGCGCGCCCCGGCGACCGGCTGGCTGCTGGCGAAGGCGCTGGACTCCGCGCTGCCGCCCGGGGTGCTGTCGCTGCTGACCGGCGGCCCGGAGGTCGGGGCGGCGCTGGCCGCGCAGGAGGTCGACGTGGTCGCGCACGTCGGCTCCACCGCCACCGGGCGCGCCATCGCGGCGGCGGCGGCGCGGACCGGCGCCAAGGTGGTGTTGGAGAATGGCGGCAGCGACCCGCTGGTCGTGGACGGCGACGTCGACCCGGTGTGGGCGGCCGGGCAGGCGGCGACGGGCGCGTTCGCCAACGCGGGGCAGATCTGCGTGGCGGTGGAACGGATCTACGCGCACCGGGACGTCGCCGAGGACCTCACGGGGTCCCTCGTGGAGCGGGCGCAGCGGCTGCGGGTCGGCCCGGGCGCGGACCCGGCGACCGAGCTGGGGCCGCTGGTGGACCGGCGGCACCGCGACCACGTGCACGGGCAGGTGACCGCGGCGGTGGCGGAGGGGGCCCGGATCCGCACCGGCGGGACGCTGCCCGAGGGCCCGGGGGCGTTCTACCCGGCGACGGTGGTCACCGACTGCCGGCACGACATGACGCTGGTGCGCGAGGAGACGTTCGGGCCGGTCGCCGCGATCGTCGTGGTCGACTCGTTCTCCGAGGCGCTGCGGTGCGCCGCCGACTCCCCGTACGGGCTGTCCGCCACGGTGCTGACCGGGTCGATGAGCCACGCCCAGCGCGCCTGGCGGGAGTTGCCGGTGGGCACCGTGAAGATCAACGCGGTGTTCGGCGGGGCGCCGGGCGGTGCCGCGCATCCGCGCCGGGGCAGCGGCCACGGCTTCGGGTACGGCCCGGAACTGCTGGACGAGTTCACCGCCACCAAGGCGGTGCACATCGAGGCGCCCGGCGGCGGCCACTGGTGAGCACTCGCACGCAGGGGCTGCCCGCGGTCGGGCAGCCCCTGCGTCGTACGCGATGGTGGCCTCAGCGGCCGCGGGCCTTCGCGGTCTGCCGGTTGTTCGCCTTCTCGATGGCCTTGACCAGTTCGGGCTTGGTCATGCTCGACCGGCCGGGGACGTCCAGCTTGCGGGCCACCTTCATCAGGTGGTCCTTGGTGGCGTTGGCGTCGACCCCGCCGGCGGTGGGCGCCCGGCGCTCCGGTCCGCCGCCGGCCGCCTGGCGGTCGCTCGGGCCCGTGCGGCCCTTGGGCTCCCAGTGGTCGCCCACCTTCTCGAACTCGTGCTTCACCGCGGCGAAGGCGGTGCGGTGCGCCCGCTCCCCCTCGCCGTACGTCTCCACGGCCGAGTCGTGCGTCTTCTCCCAGGTGCGCTGCGCCTTCTCCGGGGAGCGTCGCAGCGTGCTGGGCAGTACCTCGCGCCCGGGCATCTCGTCCTCCTCCGCGTCGATGGGTTCTGGTTTGACCGTTCCCCCACCGCCGGTCGGCAAACCGGGCGGCCGGGTTTGTCGTTTTCCGGCCGGGGGTACCGGCGGGGCCAGGCTGAGCCGGAAGCACCCGGGCGTCCGGCGGCCGGGGGCACAGGGGGCGGGCCATGACGACGACGGAGCCCGGCACGGCGCGCACCGGGGAGCAGCGGCTGCGGATCCCCCGCAGGGTGCGGCAGTTGAGCTGGCGGACCTGGCGCGGGGTGCTGGTGCGCAGCGCGCGGAACTTCGTCAAGGACAACTGCGCGGACTGGGCCGCCGCGCTGACCTACTACGGCGTGCTCGCGCTGTTCCCGTCCACCATCGTGGTGGTCGCCCTGGTCGGGCTGGTCTCCAACGGCGAGCAGACCGTGGACACCGTGCTCGACCTGGCCCGGGACATGGGCGCCGGCTCGGTGGTGGCCAACGAGGGCTTCGTCTCGGTGGTCCGGGGCGTGGTCGACCAGAACGACTCGGCCAGCGTGCTGCTGAGCTTCGGTCTGCTCGGCGCGCTCTGGTCGGCGTCCGGCTTCATCGGGGCGTTCACCCGGGCCTCCAACGCCGTCTACGGCGTGGCGGAGGGGCGGCCGGTCTGGAAGCTGCGGCCCATGCAGATCGGGCTCGCGGCGGTCTCACTGGTGCTGCTCGCCGTCGTCGCCACCGGCCTGATCGTCAGCGGCCCGGTCACCGACGCCGTGGGCGACCTGCTGAACGCCGGCGGGCTGGCCCGCACCGCCTGGAGCGTCGCCAAGTGGCCGGTGCTGGCCATGGTCATGATGGTGCTGCTGAGCCTGCTGTTCTGGATCGCGCCGAACGTCCGGCAGCCACGGTTCCGCTGGCTCACCCCGGGCGGGGCGGTCGCCCTGGTGTCCTGGGTCGTCGCCTCCTTCGGCTTCGGCCTCTACGTGGCCAACTTCGGCTCGTACGACGCCACCTACGGCAGCCTCGGCGCCGTGATCGCGTTCCTGGTCTGGCTCTACCTGTCCAACTCGGCGCTCATGCTCGGCGTGCAGATCAACGCCGAGTTGCAGCGGGGCCGCGTGCTCCAGGCCGGCGAGCCGGACCCGGACGAGCCGGTCCTGCCCCCGAAGACGCCCGCCGACGCGTGACCGCTGCCGGTTTACCGCCGGTGCCACCGGGTAGCGCAGAAGGCATGGAACGTGGCAGCAGCAAGCACGGACCGAGGGTCGACGAGCAGATGAGCCGGGAGGTCAGCGGCCTCGTGCAGGGGCCGGGGACCGGCGGCTCGCGGGTCGACGAGTCCCGTGTGCCGGAGCCGGCCGGTGAGGACCAGCCGGAGCCGACGACGGCCCCGGCAGGCGAGTTGCGTACGGGCGCGCCCAAGGGGATGAGTTCCCAGGACGTCGAACGGCGCAGCCGGCTCGGACGGTTCATCACGATGGCCGCCCTGCCGGGCGACCGGGAGGCGCTGATCGCCAACGCGCGGGACAACGACGCGCCGGCGGACATCCTCGCGGAGCTGGAGCGGCTGCCCGAAGGCACCCGTTACCAGACGGTCTCCGAGGTGTGGGCGGCGCTCGGCCACAAGAACGAGACGACCCGCTGGTGACCGGATCCCCGCACGATCCGGCCCGACACCGGCGGACGAAGGAGGATGCCTGATGAGTGGCGTTACCGAACACGTGGACGTCTCCGTCCCGGTGCGCACCGCGTACGACCAGTGGACCCAGTTCGAGGAGTTCCCCCACTTCATGGAGGGGGTGCAGGAGGTCCGGCAGCTGTCGGACACGATGACCCACTGGACCGTCGAGATCGCCGGGGTGAAGCGCGAGTTCGACGCCGAGATCACCGAGCAGCTCCCCGACGAACGGGTCGCCTGGCGCTCGACCGGCGGCACGAAGCAGGCCGGCGTGGTGACCTTCCACCGGCTGGACCCGGACACCACCCGGGTCACCCTGCAGCTCGAGTTCGAGCCGCACGGCGTGGTCGAGCAGGCCGGCGACAAGCTGGGCATCGTCGACCGGCGCGCCAAGGGCGACCTCGATCGGTTCAAGCAGTTCATCGAGCGGCGCGGTCAGGAGACCGGCGCCTGGCGCGGCAGGGTCGACCGGCCGCAGCCCTGATCCCCCGCCCCCCGGGCAACGAACTCCGATGGCCGCCGGCTCCCCCGGCGGCCATCGCCGTTTGCGGGGAGCGGGCCCGGGTACCGCGATGGGTATGACGGACGAGAACACGGTGTGGCGGGACGAGGAACGGATTCCCCTGCCGGAACTGGACAAGGCCGTCGCCCGGTCGACCCTGGACGGCCAGACCGACGACGCGACGGGCAACGACGCCGGCGAGGAGGCCGCGTTCGGGCACGGGCCGGAGGCGGTGGACCGCGGCGGGCAGGCCGCCGGGGCGGGCCGCGAGCCGACCGACCCGCAGCGCGCCTACCGGCCCTCCACGACCGGACGGACCGGCCCCGACACGATGTGAGCCGCGGCCGGCGCGGCGGTCACCCGGCCGCCCGCGTCGGTCCCCCTCGGCGGGCCGCCGGCACCGGCCGGTCGGCGCCCTCGGCCGGGGCTGGCGCCGTCCCGCTCAGCGGGCCGCCGGCACCGGCCGGTCGGCGCCTCCGGCCCGGTGGCGGTCGTGCTGCCGGCGGGTGCCCGCCGCGTGCAGCGCGATCAGCGCCAGCGCGAGCACGACCAGCGCCGGCCCGAGCAGCTCGACCGAGGTGTTGCCGAGCAGCACCCCGACCCCCGCCGGGACGAGCGCCCCGCCCAGCCCGGCGGCGCCGATCTGGAGCCCGATGGTCCGGTCCGCGTGCGCCGCGCCCACCCGGTCGACGGTGGTGAGGGTGAGCAGCGGGAAGACCGGGGCGGCGGCGAACCCGACGACGAACAGCCCGGCCACGGCCAGCCAGGCCGGGGCCGGCACCGCGATCAGGGCCGCGCCGACGGCCATCCCGACCAGGCTGCCCCGCAGCACCACCCCCGCGCCCAGCCGCTCGGCCACCACGCCCTGCACCACCCGCCCGACGAACAGGCTCCCCCAGTAGCCCGAGACGCAGACGCCGGCCACCGCCGCGCCGAGGTCGCGGCCCTCGGTGAGCAGCAGAAACGCCCAGAGCCCCGCGGCCACTTCGATCGCCACGTAGACGGCGAAGGCCAACGCGCCGATCCAGACCGCCGGCAGCCGCAGCGTCTCGCGTACCGGCGTGACGGTCGGCGGGGCGACGGGCGCCGCGCCGGCCGGGGGCCCGGCGGACTCGCGGGCCGGGGCCCGGTCCCGCCAGGCCCGGACGGTCAGCGCGAACGCGGCGGCCAGGACGAGCTGGGCCGTCGCCACGAGGCCGTACCCCCAGCGCCAGGCCAGCCCCGCGCTGAGCGCCCCGGTCATGATCAGCGGTCCGAGCGCTACCCCGAGGCCGAAGAAGGCGTGCATCCAGTTCATGTGGCGCGGACCGAAGGCGCCGGCGGCGTACGCGTTGAGCCCGGAGTCGATCGCGCCGGAGCCCAGACCGAGCACCAGGGCGCAGCCCACCATCAGGGCGAGGCCGGGCGTCAGCGCGTAGCCGGTGAGCGCGAGGCTGGCCAGCAGGGTGCTGCCGGCGAGCAGCCAGCCGACCCCGAGCCGGGCCAGCGTGAAGCCCGCCAGCACGCTGGAGGTGAGGTAGCCGACGGTCCCGGCGGTGAGCACCAGGCCGACGGCCTCGGTGGGCACGCCGAAGTCGGCCCGGATCGAGGGCCAGCCCACCCCGATCAGCCCGTCGGGCAGGCCGAGGCTGACGAAGGCGAGGTAGGCCAGCAGGAGCAGCGAGGCGCGGGGCGGGACAGTGGGCACGGACGACCATCCTGCCTCGTGTCGCCGGCGCCGCGACCGGGCCTCCCCCGCAGGGACAAAAAGTGCGGTCCGGACGGGTGGAGAAACGGACAGCTCATCCAGAATCGGCCGTTCGGCTGACGGCAACCCCTGGGTCGCGCGCAAGACTTTCGGGATGCAACAGGGCTCCGGCTTCCTCTCCACGCGTCAGCGCCGCCTGGCTTGGCTCGGCTTTCTTCTCGCCGCGCTCCAGGCTCCCGTCTCCGCCAAGCTGGTCTCGGACGACTCCTGGTTGTTCAGCCTCTGCGTGGCGCTGATGGTGGCGACCGTGATCATCGCCGACGACGCGGCCCGGCGCCGCCCGGCCGACGCGCGCTCGACGGACTAGGCGCGACGGCAGCGCCGCGGACATCGCGGCCCTCGCCGCGCGGGATCAGCCCGGCTTGACCGCGATCGCGCCGTCGACGGTACGCAGGATCAGGCGCAGCGTCTCGTGCCGGGAGGCGCCGGTTTCGGCGACGTAGGCCCAACCGGCGTACAGCTGGGACCAGATCAGGCTCTGCACCCAGCCCGCCGGCAGCTCCGGGTCGATGGTCCCGTCGTGGTGGCCGCGCTGGACCATCGCGGCGAACTCCGGATCGCAGCCGGCCGGCCCCTCGGTGGCCGGGGCGGCGAGGCCCGGCTCGGTGAAGATCAGCGAGAGCAGGCTGCCGAGGTCGAAGTACTCCTGGCAGAGCCGACGCCCCGCTGCCCTCGGCCATCCGCGCCTGGGCGGTCGCGCGGGCCAGCCGGGCAGCGGCCTCAGTGCCGACGGCGGCGAGCAGGTCGGCACGCTCGGCGAAGTAGCGGTGCAGCGTCGTACGCCCCACGTCGGCGGCGGCGGCGATGTCGCCGAGGGAGGCGGCGGGGTTGCGCCCCAGCACCTCGATCGCCGCGCCGACGATGGCCTGGCGGGTCCGGGCCCGGCTGCCGGACACCTGCGTGTCGGTCACGCGGCGAGGATAGCAGTACGTCGTTTTCGGTATAGCGCTTGACTGAATTGGAACATCACTGTTCCATTCAGGGCATGACTTCCTCCGCGCCGGCGCCCCGGTTACGTACGCTCGCGTCGTTCCTCGCTCCGCACAGGCGGACGATGGCCCTCGGGCTCGTGTTGGGGCTCGCCGCGAACGCGGCCGGGCTCGCGACGCCGATGGTCACCAAGTGGGTCCTGGACACCCTGGGCGCCGGCGGGTCGATGACCCGCCCGATCTGCGTGCTGCTGGCGCTCGTCGTCGTCGGCGCGGCCATCTCGCTGTGGCAGTGGCGGCTACTCGGGACGCTGGCCGAGCACATCGTGCTCGACGCCCGGGCCGCGATCGTCCGGCACTACTTCCGGGCCCGCGTCGGCGACCTGCAACGCCGGCCCACGGGCGAACTGGTCACCCGGGCCACCTCCGACACGCAACTGCTGCGCGAGGCGTCCGGCAGCATCGTCGGCCTGGTCAACGCCGGCATCGCCCTGCTCGGCACGCTGGTGCTGATGGGCGTGCTCGACCTGTTCCTGCTGGGCTGCACCATCGTGGCCGTGCTGGTCGTCGCGGCGGTCATGGGCGCGCTCATGCCCCGCATCGCGACGGCGCAGGCCGCAGCGCAGGAGTCGATGGGCACGCTCGGCGGCGCGCTGGAGGGGGCGTTGCGCGCGATCCGGACGGTCAAGGCCAGCCGGGCCGAGGCCCGGTTGACCGAGCGGATCGTCGCCGACGCACGGCAGGCGGCGACGCACAGCGTACGGGCGGCGCGGGTGACCGCGTCGGTCTGGACCGTCGCCTGGACGGGGATCCAGCTCGCGGTGATCGCGATCCTGGGCATCGGCGCCTGGCGGGCCCAGCGTGACCTGCTGGAGATCTCCAGCCTGATCGCGTTCCTGCTGTACACGTTCCAGCTCATGGGGCCGATCACCGAGCTGACCCAGAACACCACGGCGTTGCAGGCCGGGATCGCCGCGGCGGGGCGGATCCGCGAGGTCGAGACCATCCCGGCCGAGCCGGCGGGCCCGGTGTCCGCCCCGACGGAGCGCCCGGGCATGCCCGACGCGGAGCAGCCGGTGCTGGTGTTCCGTGGGGTCACCGCCCGGTACGGGCCGGACGCGCCCGCTGCGGTGCACGACATCGACCTGGCCATCCCCCGGCGCGGGCACACCGCGATCGTGGGGCCGTCGGGGGCCGGCAAGACCACGCTGTTCTCGCTGATCCTGCGCTTCCTTGAGCCGGAGCGGGGGCAACTGCTCCTCGACGGCCGCCCGTACGCGGCCCACGGACACGACGAGGTGCGGGCCCGGCTCGCGTACGTCGAGCAGGAGACCCCCGTGGTGCCCGGCACCATCCGCGACAACCTGCGCTTCACCCACCCGGACGCCACGGACGAGGAGATCCGGGCGGTTCTTCGCGCCGTCCGGCTCGACGACAAGGTCGATTCGCTGCCGGACGGACTGGACACGTCGCTGTCGTCGACGGAGGTGTCCGGCGGGCAGCGCCAGCGCATCGCCCTGGCGCGTGCCATGCTGCGCACCCCCGACGTGCTGCTGCTCGACGAGGCGACCGCACAGGTCGACGGGCTGACCGAGGCGGCGTTGCAGGAGTGCGTCCGACAGCGCGCGGCGGCCGGGGCCGTGGTGACCATCGCGCACCGGCTCTCCACCGTGCTCGACGCCGACCGGATCGTGGTGATGGAGCACGGCCGGATCCGGGCCCAGGGCACCCACTCCGAGCTGCTGGCCGGCGACGACCTCTACCGCCGGTTGGTCGCGGCGCTGCGCATCGCGGCCGAGGAGCACGCGGTGGCGGCACGCTAGCGCTCTGCCGAGCGCGCCTCGCGGCCGGGCGGCCCCCTGGGCGCCCGCGCAGGGCCGCTTCCGGCGCGCCTCGTGACCGGAGGAAGGCCGCTAGCCCGCTCCGCCGGGGCGCGCCTCGTGGCCGGGGCGGCCCCGGCTCCGCCGCCGCTCCTTCATCTCCGCCTCGTAGAGGTGCCGGCGACCGCCGACCAGTTCCTCGCGGGCCGCCCGGTCCAGGTCGCGGAAGAGGGCGTGGTACCCGTCGTCGAAGTCCTCGACGATCTGGAACGTCCAGCGGCCGGCGATCACGTTGCGGCCCAGCAGCTCGGTGTCGATGCGTTCGGCGATGTGCGGGTGCCCGGCGGCGCGGAACATCTCCACGGCGTCGTCGAGCATCAGGTCGGCGTGCCCGACGAGCTGGTGCAGCGAGTAGAGGTGGCCGCGGACCCGCTCGACGCACTCCAGCGCCTCGCTGAGCTTGCCGAGCGCGGCCACCGTCTCGTCGCTGACCCCGGCCGGCCGGCGGTGCCGTTCGTCCGGTCCGTCCACGTGCTGTCCCATCCGTTCCTCCACGGTGTCGGCTGCGCCCGTCCGGGCGGTTCTCCTCCTGCCCCGCCCGCGCCGGGTCAATCCCGGCGGGCCGGGTTGACCGATCGGTGGAGGACCAAAAACCCGCCGAGTGGCCGAGGTCGACCGGGGAATCGGCCGGATAGCCTCGTTTCCCATGCGTGTGCCCTTCAACCGGGTCGAGGCCCGTTCCGCCGCCAGGTCGGCGCGAGCCACCCTGGCCCTCCTGTCCACCTCGGTCGGCGTCGAGGGGCTGGCCGCCGCCGCCGCGCGGCCTGGGCTGCTCGCCCTGGTCGACCAGCACGCCGCGGCGGTGCGGGAGAGCCTCGACGGCGACCGGCGGCCGCTGAGCGCCGCCGCGCTCGCGGGCTACGCGGAGGGCGTACGCGCGGCCGCGCTGGAGCACGGCTGGGAGCCGGCGGCGGCGCCGGTGGACTGGTCCGAGCCGGACTGGCTGCTCACCCGGCTGCTCGCGGTCTGCGCGCTGGCCCGCTCGCTGGGCACCCCGGCGCCGGATCCGCTCCCCAGCGTCTGAGCGGGCCGACCGCGTCCACCGGCGTGCCGGAGGGGCGCCCGCCACGTTCGCGGACACCCCTCCCGACTCGCCGTCACCGGCCCGGTCAGCGGCGGAACTGCTGGGTCTCGTCGCCCACGTTCCCCGACTGGTAGGTGCCGCGCCCGCCGGCCATCGTCGACTCCTGCGGCATGACCTGGGTGCGCTCGGCCGCCGCCCGGTCGGCCATCTGCCGGCCGACGTCGGTCTGGCCGGCCTCCCGGGCCCGACGATGCTCCTGCACCGCCCGCGACTCCTCGGCCATCCGGTTCAGCCAGCCGTCCCAGCGGTTCTGCATCGGCTTCACCAGACCGCCGCCGACGCCGACGATCAGGATGCCGGCCACCGTGGCGAGCACCGCGATCAGCACCGGTGTGGTCACCGTGGTGGCGATGCCCACCTGGTTCAGCGCGGCGATCACACCCAGCGCGAGGATGAAGATCGCCGTCAGGTCGGCCAGAACCTTGCCGTACGCGAGCCCGCCCAGCGCCCCGGTGACCAGATCCCGGACGGCGTTGGCGATCGCGGCGGCCACGACGACGATGATGATCGCCACGAAGGCGCGTGGCAGCCAGGCGACCACGCCGCGGATCAGGTCACTGATCGCGTTGGGTCCCCAGACCCCGAAGGCGAACTGCAGGGTGAACAGCAGCACGGCGTAGTACGCGAGTCTCGCCAGGATGTCGCTGGCGTCGTACTTCGTGCGTTCCAGCGCGCGCTTGATGCCGCCCCGTTCAACCGCTTTGTCGAAGTTGACCCGTTCCAGCGCCGCGTCGACGATTTTCAGCACGGCTCTGGCGATGAGCCATCCGACCACGAGGATCGCGATGAACGCGACGGCCCGCGGTATGAACAGCAGCACCGACCTCCACATGTCGGCCACGGCGTCGCCGATGTCGACCTGCCTGACCGCGAGGGTTTCCGGCATGATGTCCCTCCTGTCGCATGGACTCCGCCGGGCGCTTACCCGGTCACCGACGCGGCACGCCGTGCCGGTCCCCGTCTTTTTCCCGACATGTCGTCGCAGACCCGTCCCGGCCTGGCCGAACGTTGGCCGTGCACGACGCGCGGGACATGATCGGGAACGGGTGCCGGGTGGTCCGGTTAGGCTGCGGTCATGCCAGGAACGGTCGGACGGGTCCCCAACCCACCAGCCCCGGTGTCGTGGGTGCCCTCCGCCTCGGGCGCGGCGGCCGCCGTCCTCGGCCACGACTGGGCCGGCACCCCGCTCGGCCCGTGGCACTCGTGGGACCCGGCGGTCCGCGCGACGGCCGAGGTCGTCCTCGCCTCGCCCGTGCCGATGGCCCTCACCCTGGGCGCCGACCACCTGCTGCTCTACAACGACGGGTACGCGGAGCTGATCGGCGACCGGCACCCGGGGGCGGTGGGCCGGCCGGCCGGCGAGGTGTTCCCGGAGGTCTGGCCGATGCCCGGGGTCGGCGACGCCGTCGAGCGCGCCTACCACTCGGGCGAGCCGTTCCTGGAGAGGGAGTCCACCCTTCCCCTGCGTCGGCGTACCGGCCCGGTCGAGCAGCGGGTCTTCACCCGGGGCCACTCCCCGGTGCGGGACAGCGCCGGGCGGATCGTCGGCGTGCTGACCGTGGCCGCGGAGACCGCCCAGGTCACCCAGCAGTTGCAGAGCCTCAGCGACTTCGCCGCCGCGCTCGCCGGCACCCTCACCCTGGACGACGTGGCCCGGGTGACGCTGCGCTACGCGATCACCTCGTTCGACGCCGACCGGGTCTCGTTCGCGGTGGACGAGGGCGGCGGCGGGTGGCGGATGGTCCGGCGCGTACGCGGCGAACTGATGGACGAGGCCGACGAACGGCTCCCCCCGCTGTGGCGGCGTATCCCGCCGGACTGGGAGGGCCCGGTCGCGTCGGCCGCCCGCACCGGCGTGCCGATCTTCGTCGACGACGGCCAGCCGCTGCGGGAGATCGCGGTGGACCGGCACGACCAGAAGATCCGGGCGCTGGCCGCGGTGCCGCTGCGGGCGTCGGTGGTCCGCGGCGGGCTGGCCGTCGGCTACCAGGCCCCGCGCGTCTGGTCGGCCGCCCAACGGGCCCTGCTGGCCGCGTCCGCCGAGCTGGTCGGCCAGGCCGCCGAGCGGGCCCGCCGGTTCGAGACGCAGCACGGCACCGCCCAGCTCCTGCAGCGCAGCATGCTGCCCGAGCACCTGCCGGACCTGCCCCGGATGCGGATCGCCGCCCGCTACGACCCGGGCGTCGACGGCAACGCCGCCGGCGGGGACTTCTACGACGCGTTCCTGCTGCCGACGGGCGGCCTGGGCATCGTGCTCGGCGACGTCGCCGGCCACGACGTGCAGGCCGCGGCCCGGATGGGGCAGGTCCGGGCCGCGCTGCGCGCGCTGGCGCTGACCGACCCGCGCCCGGACGCCGTGCTGGCCGGGCTCGACCGGCTGGTCACCAGCCTGGGCGCCGAGGGCGACACGCACGAGCTCTTCGTGACCGTGGTCTTCGGGGTGGTCGACGCCGAGCGGCAGCAGCTCACCCTGGCCAGCGCCGGCCACCCCGCCCCGCTGATCCGTCGGTGCGCCCCGGACGGCGAGCCGGTCGCCGAGTACGTCGACGTGCCCGCTGGCGCCCCGCTGGGCCTGGGCTGCCGGCCGCCCACCGCGACGGTCCGGTTCGCCCCCGGCGACACGCTGCTGCTGTTCAGCGACGGCGTGGTGGAGCGGCGCTGGCAGGGGCTGACGGCGGGCCTGGACGCCCTGGCCGAGGCGGTGGCCGGGGCGGGCAGCGGCGACCCCCGCGCACTGTGCGCGGTGGCGACCGCGGCGGTGCCCGGCGCCACCGAGGACGACGTCGCGGTGCTGGCGGTGGAGCACGCGCTGCGGCCGAGCCGGTCGACGAGCATGGAGGTGCCGGCCGAGCCGACCGCGCCGAGCCGGGTGCGGCACTGGATGACCGGGCAGCTCACGGAGTGGCAGGTGCCGGAGTCGATCATCGGTGCGGCGGTGCTCTGCACCAGCGAGCTGACCACCAACGCGCTGCTGCACGCGGGTACCGCCGCCCGCGTGGAGGTCGACCTGAGCCCGGAGCGGCTGCTGGTGTCGGTCGCCGACTCGGGCACCCGGGGCACGGTCACCCGGGCGCAGACCGACACGCTCAGCAGCCGGGGCCGGGGGCTCGGGCTGATCGAGGAGCTGAGCGACGCGTGGGGGACGGACCCGACCGTACGCGGCTCGACGGTCTGGTTCGAGCTGCTGATCCCGTCCGAGTGAGCGGTGGCGTCAGCCGGCCCGGCACGGGGTAGGAGGAACACATGCCCACCGAACAGCCCGCCGGTGTCCTCTTCGACGTGGACGGCACCCTGGTCGACACCACATACCTGCACACCGTGAGCTGGTGGGAGGCGCTGCGCCAGACCGACCGGCACGTACCGATGGCGGAGATCCACCGCGCCATCGGGATGGGCTCGGACAAACTGCTCGACCACCTGCTCGGCCCGGAGCGGGACCGCGACGCGGACGGGAAGCTGCGGGACGCCCACGACGCGCTCTTCGCGGAGTACTGGGAGCGGCTGGTGCCGCTGCCCCGCGCGGCCGACCTGCTGCGGGCCTGCGCGGAGCGGGGGCTGCGGGTGGTGCTGGCCACCTCCGCCGCCGAGCACGAGGTCGCCGCGCTGCGCCGGGCCCTGGCCGCCGACGACGTGATCGACACCGTGACCTGCGCGGCGGACGCGCAGGAGAGCAAGCCCGCACCCGACATCCTGGTGGCCGCGCTGGAGCAGTCCGGGCTGGCCGCCGAGCGGGTGGTCTTCGTCGGCGACTCGGTCTGGGACGTCGCAGCCGCCGGCAGGCTGGACATCCCGTGCGTCGGGCTGACCTGCGGCGGGACGAGCCGGGGCGAGCTGGCCGGGGCCGGGGCGCTGGCGGTCTACGACGATCCCGCGGCCCTGCTCGCCGCCCTCCCGGGCTCGCCGATCGCCGCCGCGGCCTGAGGGTCGCGTCGCACCGACCGGGACACGGAGTCGATCGGGACAGGAATACGAAAGGACCTCCGGGGGCAAGGACTCTCTCCGCCTGCCCGCACGCCGTGGGCGACGCGGAGAGGTGGTGTCGTGGAGCCGGTAGACGTGGCGTTCGCGGTGGTCGGTCTGGGTGCGCTGCTGGCGGGGGTCCTGCCCCGGGTCCTCGAACGCCGGCCGCTGTCGATGCCGATCGCCTTCCTCGGGCTCGGCATGCTGGTCTTCGTCCTTCCCACCGGGCTGCCGAACCCCGATCCGCTCGCGTACCCGGAGATCGCCACCCACCTCCCCGAGATCGGCGTGATCGTCGCGCTGATGGGCGCCGGCCTCAAGATCGACCGGCCGCTGAGCTGGGCGCGCTGGTCGTCGACGTGGCGGCTGCTGGCCATCGCCATGCCGGTGTGCATCGCCGCGGTGGCGCTGCTCGGCTGGTGGTGGGCCGGGCTCGTGCCGGCCGCCGCGCTGCTGCTGGGGGCGGCCCTCGCCCCCACCGACCCGGTGCTCGCCGCCGACGTGCAGGTCGGCGAGCCCAGCGACGTCGAGGACTCCGAGGACGAGGTCCGCTTCGCCCTCACCTCCGAGGCCGGGCTGAACGACGGGTTGGCCTTCCCCTTCGTGTACGCGGCCATCGCCATCGCCACCACCGGCCTCGCCCCGGCGGACTGGCTGGGCCGCTGGCTCGCCGTGGACGTGCTCTGGAAGGTCGTCGCCGGGGTGGCCGGCGGCTGGCTGATCGGCTGGCTGCTCGGCAAGCTCTTCTTCCGGGCCCCGAGCCACCTGCGGCTGGCCCGGCACGCCGAGGGCTTTCTCGCGCTCGCCGCGACCTTCCTGGCGTACGGGCTGGTGGAGGTGGTCGGCGGGTACGGCTTCCTGGCGGTCTTCGTGGCCGCCCGGGCGATCCGGGCCGCCGAACGGACCCACGAGTTCCACTCGGTGCTGCACGCCTTCGCCGAGCAGATCGAACGGCTGCTGACCGTCATGCTGCTGCTGCTCTTCGGCGGCGCGGTGGTGGGCGGGCTGCTGGCCCCGCTGACCTGGCCGGCCGCCGCGGTCGGGCTGGCGCTGGTCTTCGTGGTCCGGCCGCTGGTCGGCCGGCTGTCCCTGCTCGGCGCGCCGGGCCGGCCCGCCGAGCACTGGGTGATCGCGCTGTTCGGCATCCGCGGCGTCGGTTCGTTCTTCTACCTCGCGTACGCGACGGCGAAGACCGATTTCGCGCAGGCGGACCTGATCTGGGCGACCGTCGGCCTCGTGGTGATCGTGTCGGTGGTGGTGCACGGTGTCGCGGCGACCCCGGTGATGCAACTGCTGGACAGCAGGGGCGAGCGCACCGCCGACCCGTCCGAGCGGGGCCGTGCCGGCGAGCCCGTCGCCGCCACGAGCTGACCGGTCGGCTGAGACCGGGGCGACCGGTCAGTCGGCAGCGAGCGCTCGGTCTGGCGGGGGTCGGTCGGCGGCGAGCGCTCGGTCTGGCGGGGGCGACCGGTCGGTCGGCGGCGACCTGCGTTCCGGGGCGGCGGTCAGGTCAGGCGGGCGACCAGGGCGCGGCCGAGGTCGCGGCCCGAGAGCCAGGCGCTCTGCACCCGGGGCTCGCCGAAGGCGTCGCCGGCCAGCCCGACGCCGTCGGCGTCCAGGTGGTGGGTGCCGCCCCGGCCGGCCGTCGGCTTCGCGTACCTCCAGCGGTGCACGTGCACGTGCTCCGCCGGCTCGGGCAGCCCCAGCAGGTCCCGGACGGCCTCCTCGATCGCCGGCCCGGCGCCGGTGGGCTGGGCGAGGTGGCCGGCGGCGAACCCGGGCGTGGTGTGCGCGACCAGCACCGGCGCGCCGTCGCCGCGCCGGTCGCCGTCGTCGCAGACCAGGCTCAGCAACGGGTGGTCGTTGACGAACGCGCCCCGGAAGGCGGCCCACCGGCGACTCGGGAAGCGCAGGACCCCGGCCAGCGACGGCGACCACCGCTGCGCCTGCACGACCCGGGTGGCGGCGTCCAGGGCCGGGTCGAGCAGCAGGGCCGCCTGCGGCCCCGGCATCGCCAGGGCCACCGCCTCGCAGGCCCGTCCGTCCACCACCGGCCCCGGCTCGACGCCCAGCACGAGCCGGTCGACGGTCACCGGCAGGTCCCGGGCCAGGTGCTCGACCAGGGACCGCAGCCCCCGGGGCGCCGCCCAGCGCATCGGGCCGGGCACCTCGCGCCGGCCGTCGGCGCCGTACGCGACGAAGGTGTCGGTCCACTTCCGGGCCAGCCCGGCGGCCCGCCACCCCTCGACCACCTCGGCGAAGTCGGGATCGCTGACGGTGAGGTACGCGGCGCCGGTGTCGGCCGGCCGGCCGTCGAAGCGGCGGCTGGCCAGCCGGCCACCGGCCACCCGGGCGCGCTCCCGGATCTCCACCGGCACGCCGGCGCGGACCAGTTCCGTCGCGCAGGCCACCCCGGCGATGCCGGCGCCGACCACCACCACACCCGCCCGGTCCGCGCTCACCGGGTGATCGTATGCGCCCGGCGCCCGGCGGGCGGACGAGATCGACCCGGGCATGTCGGCGCGCGAAGGCCGCCCCGGCGGGCCGGCGGGCCGGGTGGGGGTCCGAGCCGGCGCGCCGGCGGACGGCAGGACCCGTCCGGGGATCCGCATGGATGGGCCCGGGGCGGGGTATTGGCACGTCTGTTCGAAGGAAGGTGGAGATGATGACGGACCGCAGCAGCACCCGGGCCAACCCGCAGGGCGCGATCAAGGACCCCGACGAATGGGTCACCGGCGAGGAGCCGCCGACGGCGGCCCAGGAGTCGTACCTGGCCACGCTGGCCCGCGAGGCCGGCGAGGACCTGCCGGAGGGGCTCACGAAGGCCGAGGCGTCCAAGCGGATCGACGAGCTCCAGGAGGAGACCGGCCGCGGTCAGTGACCCGGCGGGAGGCGCGGCGGGAGGCGATGCCACTCGACCTCGTCGAGCCGCCCCGCCGCCACCCGCGCGGTCACGAAGGTGGCGTACGGCTGGGCGCGCCGATCGGTCGGCGAGCCCGGGTTGAGCAGGCGCAGCCCGCCCGGGGCGGCCGTGTCCCACGGGATGTGCGAGTGGCCGAAGACGAGCAGGTCGGTGTCGGGGAAGCGGGCCGCGCAGCGCTCCTCGCGCCGGGCCTTCGGCCCGGTCTCGTGCACGACCGCGATCCGCAGCCCGTCGAGTTCCACCCGGGCGACCTCCGGCAGCCGGGCGCGCAGCGCCGGCCCGTCGTTGTTGCCGTACACGCCGACGAGCCGGCGGGCCCGGGCGGCCAGGGCGTCGAGCAGCGACTCGTCCACCCAGTCTCCCGCGTGCAGCACCACGTCGGCGGCGTCGACGGCCGCCCAGAGCGGCGCCGGCAGGTCCTTGGCCCGCGCCGGCACGTGGGTGTCGGCGGTGATCACCAGACGCATCCCCCCATTCTCCGCGACGGCGACGGCGACGGCGGCGACGGCGACGGCGACGGCGGCGCCCACCGCCCGTCCATCCGGCCGTAGGATCGGGACGTGGGCGCTGCCGCGGTGGTCGAGGGGCGGTCGGCGCCGGTGGGGGCGCTGCTGCGGCAGTGGCGGGAGCGGCGCGGGCTCAGCCAGCTCGCCCTCTCGGTCGAGGCGGAGATCTCCACCCGGCACCTCAGCTTCGTGGAGACCGGCCGCGCGACGCCGAGCCGGGAGATGGTGCTGCGGTTGGCCGAGCACCTCGACGTGCCGCTGCGGGACCGCAACCGGCTGCTGCTGTCCGCCGGGTACGCCCCGGTCTACTCCCACGCGCCGCTGGACTCCCCCGAGCTGCGCCGGGTCCTCGACGCGGTACGCCGGGTCCTGCGCGCGCACGAGCCGTACCCGGCGGTCGCGGTGGATCGGCTCTGGAACCTGGTCGCCGGCAACGCCGCCCTGCCGCTGCTCACCGAGGGCGTCGCGGCGCACCTGCTCCGGCCGCCCGTCAACGCGCTGCGGCTGACCCTGCACCCCGAGGGCCTGGCCCCCCGGATCGTCAACCTCGCCGAGTGGCGCGACCACCTGCTCGGCCGGCTGCGCCGGCACCTGGGGCTGACGGCCGACCCGGAGCTGACCGCGCTCCACGAGGAGCTGCGCGGCTACCCGGGCGGGTCGGCCGATCCGGACGCCGAACTGCCCCGCGCGGGTGACGTCGTGGTGCCCCTGCGGCTGCGCCGTCCCGGCGGCGAGCTCTCCTTCCTCAGCACCGTCTCGACCTTCGGCACCCCCCTCGACGTGACGGTCGAGGAGCTCTCCATCGAGTCGTTCTTCCCGGCGGACGAGGCCACCTCGGCGTACCTGCGCGACGCCGGCCGCTGACCCCGTCCCGACCGCCGGTGACCGCCGCGGCGGGCCGGCCGGACCCGGCGTGCTCTCGAACGGGCCGGCCGGACGCGGCGTCCTGTCGAACCGGGCCGGCCCGACGGGTCCGGTCCGCGCCCCCGGCGGCGTTACCCGTGGGCAGCGGCGGGAACCCGGGCGGTTGACGAAGGAGGAGGCTCATGAGCACACCGTCGAGTGGGACCTCGGGCTGGCGGGCCGGCATGCCTGGCGGCGACACCCTCCCGTCCGGTCCCGCCGGTCGGCCGGCCGCCCATGCCGGCGACGGGCACGGCCCGGAGATGGGCCCGCCCACCGTGACGATCGGCTCGTACCCGGACTATCCGTCCGCCCAGCGAGTGGTGGACTACCTGGCGGACAACCGCTTCCCGGTGGAGCACACCGCCATCGTCGGCACGAACCTCACCCTGGTCGAGACGGTGCTCGGCCGGCTGACCACCGGCCGGGCGGCGCTGCTGGGCGCCGGCACGGGCGCCTGGTTCGGGCTCTTCGTCGGGCTGCTGTTCGGCATCTTCACGGCGGGCAACAACTGGATCGCGATCATCCTGGTCGCGCTGGTGGTCGGCGCGATCTGGGGGGCGGTGTTCGGCGCGGTCACGCACGCGATGACCGGCGGGCAGCGCGACTTCACCTCCGCCAGCTCGCTGCGCGCCGCCCAGTACGCGGTCATCGTCGACGCGCAGTTCGCCGAGCAGGCTCGGCAACTGGTCGGCCGGATGCACCTCACCGCGTCGCCGCAGACCCGGTGACGTCCGCCACCCGGGCGACCGCCGCCCGGGGACGTCCCGCCCCGGGCGGCCGGGTGGGTAGCTGCCGGGCCCGGGTGGGCGGCGGGCGTGGCGCGGGGCGTTGTTCAGCGGTCGGTGGCGAGGCGGGCGTGCAGGTGCTCGTCGTAGCGGCGGCCGTCGCCGTAGCGGTAGGACTCCCGCAGCGTGCCCTCGGCGAGATAACCGGCCCGCTGGGCCACCCGGCAGGAGGCCGGGTTGGCCACGGCGTGGCACAGCTCGATCCGGTGCAGCCCGAGCGCCGCGAACGCCCACCCGGTGAGCCGGACGACGGCCCTGGAGGCGATTCCGCGACCGCGCGCTGCGGCCACCGTCCAGTAGCCGATGGAGGCGTTCCGGTCGTGGATCCGGAACAGCGACACCGAGCCGAGCAGCCTGGCGGGGTCGGCCGGGTCGGCGACCGCCAGGGAGACGTGGTCCCCGGCGGACCAGTCGGCCCGGCGACGCACCCACGCCAGCGCCGCCTCCCGGTCGACCGGCCCCGCCGGGGGGTTCCACTGGGCGATCGCCGGCTCGCGCAGCGCGGCGAGGACCGCCGGCGCGTCTTCCTCCCGCCACGGACGCAGCAGCAGGCCCGGGGCGGTCAGTTCGAGATGGTCCACGACGCCGGAGTCTGACACACCCGCGCACCCCGCCACTCTGGTTTTCCGACGTCGTCCTTCAAAGCTGGAGGATCCGTTCTGGACAGCAGCGGTAACCGCGCTCACACGCCACTAGTTAAATTTTGAAAGAGTGCTACTGTAGCGGCGTGACCGAGAGCCTGAACGCCCCCCGACTCGCCGCGTGGCGGGCCTACATCGAGGCCAGCCAGCGGCTGTTCACGCGGCTGGAGGAGGATCTGCGCGCCGACAGCGCGCTCAGCTTCGCCGACTACCACGTGCTCGTTCTGCTCTCCGAGGCGCCGGGTCAGCGGCTGCGGATGGGCGAGTTGGCCGGGCGCCTGGTCTTCTCGCCGAGCCGCCTGACGTACCAGATCTCGGCGATGCAGCGGCGCGGCCTGGTCGCCCGGGAGCCCTGTCCCGAGGACCGCCGCGGCAGCGAGGCGGTGCTCACCGCCGCCGGACTGCTGGCCCTGCGCGAAGCCGCCCCGCACCACCTGAGGTCGGTGCGCGCCCACCTGATGGACGACCTCGACGACGCCGAGGTCGCCTGCCTCACCCGGATCTTCGAGCGGCTCGGCCGGCGCCTGCGCGCGGACCGCGACGCGTCGACCCCGCACCCCGACAACTGAGGAGCCTCCGATGCCCGCCATCACCGTCGACAACGTGCTCGTCCTGCCGCGCCTGCCCCGGCTCGACGAGTCCACCGCGTTCCGGCCGGTCCGCCGGCTGACCACCGCGCCGAGCGGCTACGAGGGCGAGGGTTTCCCGGTCCGCCGGGCCTTCGCCGGCGTGCCGGTGACCGAGCTGGACCCGTTCATCCACCTCGACCAGATGGGCGAGGTGGACTACGCGCCGGGCGAGCCGAAGGGCACCGCCTGGCACCCGCACCGCGGCTTCGAGACCGTGACCTACATGATCGACGGGATCATGGACCACCAGGACTCGCAGGGCGGCGGGGGCACCATCACCAACGGCGACACCCAGTGGATGACGGCCGGCAGCGGCCTGCTGCACATCGAGGCGCCGCCGGAGCACCTCGTGACGAGCGGCGGGCTGTTCCACGGCACGCAGCTCTGGGTCAACCTGCCCCGGGTCGCCAAGATGAGCCCGCCCCGCTATCAGGACATCCGCGGCAGGGAGGCGGCGCTGCTCACCACGCCGGACGGCGGCGCGCTGATCCGGGTCATCGCCGGCGAGGTCGCCGGGCACCGGGGGCCGGGTTCCACCCACACCCCGATCACCATCACCCACGTGACCGTGCAGCCGGGCGCGCGCGTCGACCTGCCGTGGCGGCCGGACTTCAACGCCCTGGTCTACGTGCTGGGTGGCCGCGGCACCGTCGGCACCGACGGGCGGCCGGTGCACACGGGTCAGCTCGCCGTGCACGGCCCGGGCGACGCGCTGACCTTCGCGGCGGACGCCCGCCAGGACAGCCACACCCCGGCGCTGGACCTCTACATCATGGGCGGCGAGCCGATCCGGGAGCCGGTGGCGCACTACGGCCCGTTCGTCATGAACACCCGCGACGAGCTGCTCAAGGCGGTCGAGGACTTCCAGGCCGGCCGGCTCGGCGTCGTCCCGGCCGAGCGGCTGCCACACACCGACGGCCAGGCGCCCCGGCCCTGAGCACGGGCGCGGGCGGTGGCGCCTCCGGCGGACGACCGGAGGCGCCACCGGCGCGTCGGGAGCGGTGCCGTCACCGGACGGCGGCGCGTGGGGTTAGGAGACGGCGAAGATGCCGGCGACGCCCAGGATCACCATGAGCAACACCGCCACCAGCGCACCCCGTTCGCTCTCCACCGCCTGCTCGCGGTACTCGGGCACGGAGTTCGTCGTCTCGCCGGGCATGGTGTTGCCTCCTCGGTTGCTCGCGTCGTGTCGGGTTGCGTCGGGGGTCGGCCGACCGGTCGCCGGGGGCGCCGGCCGGGATGCGGACCCGCGACGGGGGTCCTACCGTGAGGACGTTGTCGACCTCGGGGGGCTGGAACGGTGGGACCGCGCAACTGGTTCCTCAGCGCACGGGAACGCGCCAACCCGGTGTCAGAGTTACCCGTCTGGACCAGCGGAAACCTTGCGGAGCCGTTAATTCACGGTGCCGCGTACTTCGGCCGGCTGGTCGACGAGGTGTCGGCGCTGGAGGCGGGCGACCATCTCTACTTCACCGACTGGCGGGGCGACCCCGACCAGCTGCTGCGCCCCGACGGACCGACCGTGGCCCAGCTCTTCGCCCAGGCCGCCGAGCGCGGCGTGGTGGTCAAGGGCCTGATCTGGCGCTCCCACCTCGACGCGCTGGCCTACAGCGAGGCGGAGAACCGCAACCTCAGCGAGACGGTCTCCGCCGCCGGCGGCGAGGTGCTGCTCGACCAGCGGGTCCGCCGGGGCGGCTCGCACCACCAGAAGCTGGTGGTGCTGCGCCACCCGCGGGCGCCGGAGCGGGACGTCGCCTTCGCCGGCGGCATCGACCTGTGCCACAGCCGGCGGGACGACGCCGGCCACCGGGGCGACCGGCAGGTCGTGCAGATGTCCGCCCGATACGGGCAGCACCCGCCCTGGCACGACGTGCAGCTCGCGGTGCGGGGACCGGTGGTGGGTGCGCTGGACACCGCCTTCCGCGAACGGTGGACCGACCCGATGCCGCTGGACTCGGAGAACCCCCTGGCCTACCTGCGGGACCGGCTGCGCGGCTCGGACCTGCGCCCCGACCCGCTGCCGGACCAGCCGGCCGACCCGCCGCCCTGCGGCCCGCACCACGTCCAGGTGCTGCGCACCTACCCGGTGGTCCGCCCGCGCTACTCCTTCGCCCCGGACGGCGAGCGTACGGTGGCTCGCGGCTACACCAAGGCGGTCCGCCGGGCCCGCCGGCTGATCTACCTGGAGGACCAGTACCTGTGGTCCACGGAGGTGGCCGACCTGTTCGCCCGCGCGCTGCGGGACAGCCCCGACCTGCACCTGGTCGCGGTGGTCCCCCGCTATCCGGACGTGGACGGCCGGCTGGCGCTGCCGCCCAACTCCGTCGGCCGCGAGCAGGCGCTGTCGCTGTGCGAGCGGGCGGCCCCGGACCGGGTGCACGTCTTCGACCTGGAGAACCACGCCGGCACGCCGGTGTACGTGCACGCCAAGGTGTGCGTGGTCGACGACGTCTGGGCCAGCGTCGGCAGCGACAACTTCAACCGCCGGTCCTGGACCCACGACAGCGAACTCTCCTGCGCCGTGCTGGACGACACCCGGGACGGGCGGGCGCCGACGGACCCGGGCGGCCTGGGCGACGGGGCCCGGGTCTTCGCCCGGGAGCTGCGGCTGCGCCTGTGGCGCGAGCACCTGGACCGGGACCCCGAGGGCGGCGAGGACGCCGACCTGATCGACCCCGCCGACGCCGTGGCGGCGATCACCGCCGCCGCCGACGCGCTGCGGCGGTGGCACGACTCCGGGCGGGTCGGGCCCCGGCCGCCGGGCCGGTTGCTGCCGCACCGGCCGGAGCGGCTGCCCTGGTACACCCGCGCGTGGGCGCTGCCGGCGTACCGGTTGGTCTACGACCCCGACGGTCGGCCGCTGCGGGCGCGCCGGGCCGGCACCTGGTGAGGGGCTACGCCGGCACGGAGACCACGGCGGCCCGGGCGCGTACGGGCCCGGCGGCCCGGGACGTGCCGTCGGTCTCCGGGGTGTACACGGTCAGGCCGCCGGGGTAGGCGAACGAGGCGCGCGGGGAGTAGAAGCCGAAGCCGATCGTGAGGGGGTTCTCCGGACGTAGCGCGTAGAGCGGGTGCCCCGGGTCCAGGAACTCCACCGAGTCGATCACGAACGGGTCGACCGGTTCGGCGACGAACGGGTACACGGCGCTGAGCAGCTCCCCGTCCCGGGCGGTGAAGTACCGGTGGTGGCCGCTGTTGATCGTCTGGCCCGTCTCACCGACCTGGCAGCGTGCGCGGATCAGCGGGGTGCCGGCGATCGCCGTCTCGGCGACCAGGTGTTCGCCCCGGCGCGTGATGCTCGTGCGGCCGACGACGGCGGGCGCGCCGCGCGCGGTGGCGTAGTCGCGGACCCGGTCGCTGGAGGTCACGTAGTGCGTCCACCAGCCGCCGAGGCTGGCCCCGCCGGGGGCGTCGACGCCGGCCAGGCACACCCCGAGGTAGGTCAGCGAGTGGGCGCCGAAGCCGGAGGTCTGGCTCTCGTCGTCGACGACGTACTGGTTGATGAAGACCTGCCGGTCCGGGCACGGGGTCAACCCCGGGGGCACCAGCGCCGCGACCGCCTGCGGGTCCGCCGGCAGCCAGCTGAAGAACAGCGTGCGGCTGTTCACGACGAGCTGGGGAGCGACGGGGTCGAGCACGGCACCTCCGGAAGGATGTAACCGCACGCTACGGCCGGTCCCGTACATAGGACAACGACGGAAAGCCGACATTGGCGGCCGGTCATCCGCGCCCGCAGGGCCACCCGGCCGACCGACCTGGCCCACCAGATGTCGACGCGTCGATGTTCGGCCGGTGCCGGGCTGACCGTACGCGTCGCGTAAGCCGACTCACAATCCGATGGGATTTTGTCCCTTTCGCATCCTTGGCGATGGAAAATCACGTAAGTACATCGTACTTTCGGCTAGATTTCGTCGGGCCGATCGGGCTAAGGTGGCTTCCGAACGGACATCTGAAGCTAAACCAAAGCGTCACGTCTTTCTATCCGCGGACGAGGTGCAGGGAGGACCACCCATGACCGCGCCAACGATCAGCGAGCAGGCGACCACAGCGGCCCCGAGCACCACCGAGAAGCTCGACCCGCGGGCGCTCACCGACAGCGCCGCCGACCTGCTCAACGCGATGGCCGCGTTGCCGGCCAACCACCCGTCCCGCGCCGCCCTGCGCGACAAGGCGATCGAGGCCTGGCTGCCGCTCGCCAACCACCTCGCCCACCGCTACAGCGGTCGCGGCGAGCCCACCGACGACCTGGCCCAGACCGCCGCCGTCGGCCTGATCAAGGCGATCGACAAGTTCGACCCGTCGCGGGGCGTCGACTTCGCGGGCTACGCCATCCCGACCATCATCGGCGAGCTCAAGCGGCACTTCCGCGACCGCACCTGGGACATCCGGGTGCCGCGCCGCCTCCAGGAGCTGCGGCTGGCCATCTCCGACGCCAACAGCTCGCTGCTGCAGACCCTCGGCCGCTCGCCGACGGTCGCCGACATCGCCGCCCACCTCAAGCTCACCGAGGAAGAGGTCCTGGAGGGCCTGGAGGGCGCGCGGGCCTACAACGCGGTCTCGCTCTCCACGCCCACCGGCGACGGTGACCGCGCGACGGAGCTGGGCGACATGCTCGGCGGCGAGGACGGCGAGTTCGAGCTGGCCGAGCTGCGGGTCGCCCTCGGCCCGGCGCTGGCCACCCTCGACGAGCGGGAGCAGAAGATCCTCACGCTGCGGTTCTACGGCAACCTGACGCAGTCGCAGATCGCCGAGCAGATCGGCGTCTCGCAGATGCACGTCTCCCGGCTGCTGGCCCGCGCGCTGACCAAGCTGCGGGGACAGCTCGACGGCACGTACTAGGAAATGGTGGGCGAGGGCCGGGCCGGTGGGTCCGGCCCTCGCCGCGTCCGAACCCGCGGCACCGACCGACGACCGGCGTGGGCCGGTGCTGGCCTGGTGGGCCTTCGTCGCCGGGATCCACCGCCCGCCCCGGCTGAGCCGCGGCGGGCGGTGCGAGACTGGGCCGTGCTCTCGGACGTGCCCCTCGACCTGCCCGTGCGGCCGGTGCTGCCGGAACTGGTCGCGGCGCTGCGCGCGGCCGGCGCCGGGGTGCTGGTGGCCCCGCCGGGCACCGGCAAGACCACCCTCGCCCCGCTGGCCGTGGCCGACGAGGTGACGGGCCGGGTGCTGGTCGCCCAGCCGCGCCGGGTGGCCGCCCGGGCGGCGGCACGCCGGATGGCCGCCCTGCTCGGTGAGCCCGTCGGCGAACGGGTCGGGTACGCCGTGCGCGGCGAGCGGCGGTCCGGCTCGCGCACCCGGGTCGAGGTGGTCACCACCGGCCTGCTGGTCCGCCGCCTGCACCGTGACCCCGAGCTGGCCGGGGTGGGCGCGGTGCTCCTCGACGAGTGCCACGAGCGGCACCTCGACGCCGACCTGGCGCTCGCCTTCACGGTGGAGGCCCGGGCCGCGCTCCGCCCCGACCTGTGGCTGCTGGCGATGTCGGCGACCCCCGAGGCGGACCGGTTCGCCGCGCTGCTCGGCGGCGCGGGCGGCGCCGCGCCGGTCGTCCGGGCCTCCTCGGCCCTGCACCCGGTGACGCGGATCTGGGCGCCGCCACCCCGGCCGGTGGCCGCGCCCGGTGCCGGCCCGGTCGACCGGGGCCTGCTCGACCACGTCGCGGCGACGGTGCGCCGGGCGCTGCGCGAACACGACGGGGACGTACTGGTCTTCCTGCCCGGGGCCGGCGAGATCGCCGCCGTCGCGGCCCGGCTGGCCGACCTGCGCGACACGGTCGCCGTGCTCCCGCTGCACGGCCGGCAGCGCGCCGCCGACCAGGACGCGGCGCTGCGGCCGGCCGACCGGCGACGGGTGGTGCTGGCGACCTCGGTGGCGGAGAGCAGCCTGACGGTGCCGGGGGTCCGGGTGGTGGTGGACGCCGGGCTGTCCCGGGTGGCCCGGACGGACCTGGCCCGGGGGCTGGGCGCGCTGGTCACCGTGCCGGTGTCCCGGGCGGCGGCGACCCAGCGGGCCGGCCGGGCCGGCCGGGAGGCGCCCGGGCACGTCTACCGCTGCTGGTCGGCGGCCACCCACGAGCGGCTGGCCGCGCAACCGGAGCCGGAGATCGCCACCGCCGACCTGACCGGATTCGCCCTGGAACTCGCCGCCTGGGGGTCGCCCGACGGCGCCGGGCTGGCCCTGCCGGACCCGCCGCCGGCCGCGGGGATGACGGTGGCCCGGGACGCCCTCACCACCCTCGGCGCGGTCGACGCGCAGGGCCGGATCACCGACCGGGGCCGGGCGATCGCCGCCGTCGGGGCGCATCCCCGGCTGGCCCGGGCGCTGCTGGACGGGGCCGCCCGGGTGGGCGCGGACCGGGCGGCCGAGGTCGTGGCGCTGCTCGCGGAGGACACCGTCGCCGGGCCGGGCGACGACCTGACCGCCGCGTGGCGCCGGCTGCGCGCGGGCGCGGACCCGGGCGCCACGGCCCGCTGGCGGGCGGAGGTACGCCGCCTGCGCGCCGCCCTGCCCCCGGCCCCCTCGGGACCGGCGCCGGCGGCCGGCACCGGCCGGGGCCGCCCGACCCACCGCCCCGCGACGGCCGGAGACACCGGCCGGGCGCGGCCGGCCGACGACCTCGGCCCGACGGGAAACCCCGGCCGGGACCACCTGACCGACGACCTCGCCGCCGGGCTACTGGTCGGGCTGGCCCACCCCGAGCGGCTGTCCCGGGCGCGGCGGCCGGGCGGCGCGGCGTACCTGATGAGCGGCGGAACCGCGGCGGAGCTGGCGCCCGGGTCGGGGCTGGCGGGCGCCGGGTGGCTGGCGGTGGCGGTGGCGGACCGCTCCCCCGGCGCGCCGGCCGCCCGGGTGCGGCTGGCGACCCCGCTCGACGAGGCGACCGCCCGGGAGGCGGGCGGGCCGCTGCTGCGCGCCGAGCGGGAGGTCGGCTGGTCCGGCGAGGACGTGGTGGCGCGTGAGGTGGTGCGGCTGGGCGCCATCGAGCTGGCCGAGCGGCCGGTCCGACCCGGGGCGGAGGAGGTGGCGGCGGCCCTGCTGACGGGCCTGCGCCGTACCGGTCTCGGGCTGTTGACCTGGACCCCGGCGGCGCGGGCGCTGCGCGGGCGGCTGGCGTTCTGCCGACACGCGCTCGGCGGCGACTGGCCCGACGTGGGCGACGAGGCGCTGCTCGCCGACGCGCCGGCCTGGCTCGGCCCGGAGCTGGCCGCCGCCCGCCGCCGGGCCGACCTGGCCCGGGTCGACGTGGCCGGCGCGCTGCGCCGGTTGCTGCCGTGGGCGCTGGCGGCCCGGCTCGACGAGGTGGCGCCGGAGCGGATCACCGTGCCGAGCGGTTCCCGGATCCGGCTCGACTACGCCGACCCGGCGGCGCCGGTCCTCGCGGTGAAACTCCAGGAGACATTCGGCTGGCGGGACGCGCCGCGGATCGCCGACGGCCGGGTGCCGGTGCTGCTGCACCTGCTCTCGCCGGCGGGGCGGCCGGTGGCGGTCACCGCCGACCTGGCGTCGTTCTGGCGCACCGGCTATCCGCAGGTGCGGGCGGAGCTGCGCGGCCGCTACCCGCGCCACCCGTGGCCGGAGGACCCGACCACGGCCGCGCCCACCCGGCACGCCACCCCGCGCCGCCGCTGAGCCGGGCTACTCCTCCACCACGTCGGCGATGACCACCGTGACGTTGTCCGGCCCGCCGGCGCGCAGCGCCAGGTCGATCAGCCTGCGGGCGCACTCCGCGCGGTCCGGGTGCTCGGCGAGCACCTCGGCGAGCGTGTCCGGGCGGACCACGTTGGACAGGCCGTCGCTGCACAGCAACCAGCGGTCGCCGGGCCAGGGCACCATCGTCGCGTACGCCGGGGAGACCTCGTCGCCCTGCAAGGCCTGGGTGACCACGGCCCGGCGGGGGTGGCTGCTGGCCTGGTCGGGGGTGATCACCCCCTGGTCGACGAGCATCTGCACGAACGTGTCGTCCCGGGTGATCTGCTTGAGCACCCCTTCCCGGAACAGGTAGGCACGGGAGTCGCCGACGTGGGCGAGGGCCAGGCAGCTGCCCGTCCGGGCGAAGAGCAGGGCGGTCAGCGTGGTGCCCATGCCCTGCCGCTCCGGGTCCTCGGCGACCGCCTGGCGGATCCGCGCGGTGGCCAGCTCGATGCCGCTCTGCAACGCGGCCACCAGCGCGTCCTCCGGGGTCTCCACGTCCAGCGGAGCGACCGCCTCGATGGCGATCGCGCTGGCCAGGTCGCCGGCCGCCATCCCGCCCATGCCGTCGGCGACGGCGACGAGCCAGGGGCCGGCGTGCAGGGCGTCCTGGTTCCCACTGCGGATCAGCCCACGGTCGCTCGTTCCCACGGAACGCAGCTTCAGGGTCATGGGTGGCAGCCTGCCAGGCCGAGGGCGCAGTTGTCTCTAGGAGATCAGCACCTCGGCGCGTCGCGCGGCGAATCTCACTGTCGCGCGCCGCCGCACGACGGAAGGCCACCGCGTCCCGAACGCCGGCGCCGATATCGGTGGACCGGGCCCGGGGCGTACGGGATGGTGGCCGGCATGGACGACGCGGAGCGGCGGGTGTGGGGGCGGCTGCCGGACGGCGTCCGCGCCGCGCTGGCCCGCCTGGCCCCGGCGGACCTGCGCACGCTGCTGCTGGCGGTGGCCCGGGACCGGGCCGCGGCGGTACGCCCGGCGGACCTGGTCCGCCGCTGGCGGACGGACCGGTTCACCCGGCCGGCGGCGGTCGACCCGCGGGTGCTGGCCGGGGTCGAGGCCCGCCTGTGGGACCTGCTGCCCGCCGACGTCGCGGGCGTCGACCTCTCCCCCGTCGCGCCGCTCGGGACCTGCGCCGCGGTCGCGCCGGTGAGCCAGCACCGGATCGTCACCACCCTGCGGCTCACCGAGGTGCTGAGCGATCCCACCAACGCCCTCGCGATCGAGGCCGCGGTGCGCCGCCGGGAACAGCCCGCCGACGGCACGGTGCACCTGGCCGCCTGCCACCGGGTGCTGCGGGCGCAGGACTTCGGGCCGGGACTCTCGGCGCATTTCCGGCTCTTCGCGCTGGTCTCGAGCGCCCGTGACAGCGGGTCGGGCAGCACCCAGGCGCGGCTGCTCACGCTGCACCTGGCGTACTGGCGGGCAGTGCTCGCCAGCCTGCTGCCGCAGGCGTCGGCGCGGCTACGCCTGACGGTCCTCGACAGCCCCGTCGTCGGCGAGCGGATCGCGGACACCGTCCGGCCGGCGCTCGGCCCGTCCACCGTGCCGCTGGTGGACGAGCCGGAGCGCCGGCGCGGCCGGGGCTACTACGTGGACGCCGCGCTGCGGCTCACCGCGGGCGACGGCGGGCACGAGGTCGAGCTCGGCGACGGCGGCTTCACGGACTGGACCGCCCAGCTTGCCGGCGACCGCAAGGAACGCTGCCTGATCTCCTGCCTGGCCACCGAGCGGCTCGCCGCGCTGGCCGGCGGCCCCGGAGCCCCGGCCGGGGCCGACGCCCCCGACGCCCGGCGGCCCTGAGCCGAGCGCGGGGGCCGGGCAGGTGATACGGGACTGTCGAGCTGCCCGCACAGATGGGGCAGGGGTGGGCACGGTTGGTCCCATGGACGGGGCAGCTCGACAGCGTTCGCCAGGCGGCTACGGAGGGGCGATGGTCGCGGAACCGCGCAACCGGGCTGCCACTCGACGCACGACCGCGGCAGCAATCGACGCTCACCGCTGTAGCACGATGCCCACCATGACCGAGCGGCGGAGCCTCACCCTGCGTCCCGGCGGCCCCGCCGACGCGCCAGCCGTGCTGCGGCTGCTCGACGACGCGACCGCCTGGCTGGTGGCGCGGGGGCGCAGCGGCCAGTGGGGCACCGAGCCGGCGTCGACCGATCCGCGGCGGATCGCGCAGGCCGACGCCTGGGCGGCGGGCGGCGGGCTGTGGCTGGCGACGCTCGGCGACCGGCCGGTCGGGGCGCTGGTGGTGGGCGCGGCGACGGACTACGTGCCGCCGGCCACCGAGCCCGAGTTGTACGTCAACCTGCTGGTCACCGACAGGGCGCACAGCGGTTCGGGGATCGGCGGCCGGCTTCTCGCCCATGCCGCGGAGTTGGCCCGGGGGCGCGGGCTCAGCCTGCTCCGGGTCGACTGCTACGCGGGCGGGGACGGCGCGCTGGTCCGCTGGTACGAGCAGCAGGGCTTCACTTCCACCGAACCGTTCACGGTCGAGCGCCCGGGCCGCGACCCGTGGCCCGGCCAGGTCCTCGCCCGCCGCCTGCCCTGACTCCGGGCGGGCTCAGCCGATCTCCTCGTCCACGAAGCACCAGCGCCAGGTCTCCCCCGGCTGGATCGACCGCATGACCGGGTGCTCCGTGGCGGCGAAGTGCGCCGAGGCGTGCTGGTACGGCGAGGAGTCGCAGCAGCCGACGTGCCCGCAGGTGAGGCAGGAACGCAGGTGCACCCAGTGCTCGTTGCCGATGGCCACGCACTCCGGGCAGACGTCGGTGGTCTCCGGCACGGCGGCGCCCGCCCCGGTCAGGTGCTGACAACTCACTCCACGACCTCCCGCCGCAGCAACGACTCTTCCAGGTCCAGCTCCCGGTAGGCGCGCACCAGCACCTCCTCGGGGATGCGGCCGGAGTCCCGGGCGTCCCGGAACACCTCCCGCTCTGCGTCGATCATCTCCTGCCGCAGCCGACCGTACGCCTGGGATGGCGTCTCCCGCGCGGTGCCGCCGAGGCGCTCCCAGGCCAGGTTGGTGCGCTCGTCCAGCGCCCGGCGCAGCCGCTCCACCACGGGCGCGGGGGCGGTGTCGGCGAGCGCGTCGAGGCGCTCCCGGGCCGCGTGGCTGGCCTGCTGCTGCACGCCCGCGGCCGAGAGCGCGTCCTGCACCGGGTCGTCGGGCGGCAGCTGCATCCGGCGAGCCACCAACGGCAGGGTGGCGCCCTGGCCGACCAGGGTCACCACGATCACCGCGAAGGCCAGCCAGATGAACAGCGCGCGCGGGTAGGACCGATCGTCGGCGAGGGTGAGCGGCAGGGCGAGGGCGGCGGCCAGGGTGACCACGCCGCGCATGCCGGCCCAGCCGAGCACGATCGGGTAGCGCGGCGACGGCGGGGACTCCCGGCGACGGATCCTGGGCACCAGCCGGGCCAGGTAGGTGGCCGGGAAGAGCCAGACGAACCGGGTCAGGAAGACGGTGAGCAGCACCGCCGCGGTGATCGCGGCCAGGAATCCGGCCGGCTCGTCGAGTTCCCGCAGCACCTCCGGCAGTTGGAGGCCGACCAGCAGGAAGACCAGGCCCTCCAGCAGGAACCGGGCCAACCGCCAGAACGCCCCGACCTGGAGTCGGGACGCGGCCGACATCAGCCGGGGCAGCCGGTGCCCGAGCGCCAGTCCCGTGACCACCACCGCGACCACCGCGGAGGCGTGGATCTCCTCGGCGGCGAAGGCGACCGCGAACGGGATGATCAGCGACAGCGCGTTGTCCAGCAGCGGGTCGGTGATGTGCCGGTGCAGGAAGCCGAAGACGACCGCGCCGAGCACGCCGACCACGATGCCGCCGCCGGTGGCCGTGACGACCTCCACGGCCACCTCCGTGACGCCGACGGCGGCACCGACGCTGGCCAGGGTGGCGACCCGCAGCAGCACCAGCGCCGTCGCGTCGTTGAGCAGGCTCTCCCCCTCGAGGATCGTCACGACCCGTCGGGGCAGCCCGATGCGCCGGGCCACCGCGGTGGCCGCGACCGCGTCGGGCGGTGCCACCACCGCGCCGAGGGCCAGGCAGATCGCGAACGGCACCGCCGGCAGCATCAGATGCACGACGAGGCCGACCGCGAACGCGGTGAACAGCACCAGCCCGACGGCGAGCAGCAGGATCGGCCGCAGGTTGAGCCGGAACGCCGGCACCGAGGTCTCGAGCGCGGCGACGTAGAGCAGGGGCGGCAGGATGCCCACGAGCACCAGTTCGGGGTCGAGCCGCACCTGCGGGAAGCCCGGCACGAAGGCGAGGGCGAGGCCGAGCACCACGAGCAGGATCGGCGCGAGCAGCCCGAGCTTCCGGGCCAGCGCCGCGCCCAGCGTCGCGATCGCGAGGAAGACGACGACGTCGAACAGGGCTTCCATGGGTACGAGCCTAGGGCGCGCTCCGCTCACCCGACGCCGCGCAGCTTCGGCAGCACCTCCGCCCCGAACGTGTCGATGAAGGCCCGCTGCTCCTGCCCGACGTGGTGCAGGGCGATCTGGTCGAAACCGAGGTCCAGGTACTCCTCCAGCCAGCCGACGTGCCGGCCCGGGTCGGCGGAGACGTTGACGACCTCGCGGACCCGCTCCATCGGCACCTGCTCCGAGACCACGTCGAAGTGCTCCGCCGTGTCCAGGTCCCAGCAGACCGGCGGCGCGAAGACGTTGCTGCGCCACTGGTCGTACGCGAGCCGCTCGGCCTCGGCCTGCTCCCGCGCCCAGCTCAGGTGCACCTGCAGGTGCAGCGGCCCGCGCCCGCCGGCACCCCGGTACGCCTCGATCATCTGCCGCAGGTGCGCGGTCGGCGCGTTCACGGTGATCAGCCCGTCCGCCCACTCGGCGCACCAGCGGGCGGTGGCCACGCTGACCGCCGCGCCGATCAGCGCAGGCGGCTGCTCCGGCCTGGTCCACAGCTTCGCCCGGTCGACCCGGACCAGGCCGTCGTGGCTGACCTCCTCGCCGGCCAGCAGTGCGCGGATCACGTCCACGCACTCCCGCAGCCGCGCGTTGCGGACGTCCTTACGCGGCCAGCCGTCGCCGGTGATGTGCTCGTTGCTCGCCTCGCCGGTGCCCAACGCCGCCCAGAACCGGCCCGGGTACATCGCCGCGAGGGTGCCGATCGCCTGCGCGATGATCGCCGGGTGGTAGCGCTGGCCGGGCGCGTTGACCACGCCGAAGGGCAGGTTGGTGGCCTGGAGGGCCGCGCCGAGCCAGGACCAGGCGAAGCCGGACTGGCCCTGCCGCTCGCTCCAGGGCGAGAAGTGGTCCGAGGACATGGCGGCGTCGAAGCCGGCCCGCTCGGCGTGGACCACCGTGTCCAGCAGGGCGCGGGGATGGATCTGCTCGTGGGACGCGTGGAAGCCGAACACCGTCATGGCGTCACTCCGTACCCATGACGGTATCCGGCTAAAGCTGTCCCCCGCTCGCGCTGCTACTCGGCGTGCGCGCCCGCGCCGGCCGTGGCGGCCCCCTCGCCCACCCAGACGGTCTTGGTGTTGCAGAACTCGCGCATGCCCAGCGCGGAGAGTTCCCGGCCGTAGCCGGAGTTCTTCACCCCGCCGAAGGGCAGTTCCGGGTAGGACGTGGTCATCCCGTTGACGAACACGTTGCCGGCGTCCAGGTCGGTGGCGAAGCGCTCCTGCTCGTCGGGGTCCCGGGTCCAGGCGTTCGACCCGAGCCCGAAGGCGGTGCCGTTGGCCACCTCGATCGCCTCGTCGTACGACGACACGCGGTAGAGGCCGGCGACGGGGCCGAAGACCTCCTCGGACCACATCCGCATCTCCGGCCTCAGGTCGGTCACCACGGTCGGCGGGTAGAACCAGCCGGGGCCGGCGGGCGGCTCGCCGCCGCAGAGCACCGTGGCGCCCCTGTCGACCGCGTCCCGCACCTGGGCGTGGATCTCGTCGCGCCCGCCCTCGCTGGCCAGCGGGCCGACGTCGGTGTCGGGGTCCATCGGGTCCCCGACCCGCAGGGCCGACATGTGCGCGGCGAACTTCCCGGCGAAGGCGTCGAACACGTCGGCGTGCACGATGAACCGCTTGGCGGCGATGCAGGACTGGCCGTTGTTCTGGCAGCGGGCGGTGGTCGCGACCTCGGCGGCCCGGTCGAGGTCCGCCGAGGGCATCACCACGAACGGGTCGCTCCCGCCCAGTTCCAGCACCGTCTTCTTCAGCTCCCGGCCGGCGATCTGGGCGATCGAGCGGCCGGCGCGCTCGCTGCCGGTCAGCGTCGCCGCGCGTACGCGGGGGTCGCTGAGCACCCGGTCGACCTCGGCCGAGCCGACCAGAAGCGTGGTGAACGCCCCCTCCGGGAAGCCGGCACGGCGGAAGAGGTCCTCCAGCAGCAGCGCGGTCTGCGGCACGTTGGAGGCGTGCTTGAGCAGGCCGGTGTTGCCGGCCATCAGCGCCGGCGCGGCGAAGCGCATCACCTGCCAGAGCGGGAAGTTCCAGGGCATCACCGCGAGCACCGGCCCGATCGGCTGGTAGCGGACGAACGCCCGGGTGGCCTTGACCGCCGTCGCGTCGGCGGGCTCGTCGGCGAGGAACTCGGCGGCCTTCGCCGCGTAGAAGCGGCAGGCGGTGGCGCACTTGGTGACCTCGGCCTTGGCCGCCGCGTACGTCTTGCCCATCTCGGTGGTCATGAGCCGGGCGGTCTCGTCTCGTTCGGCCTCCAGCAGGTCGGCCGCCGCGGTCAGCCACCGCTCGCGCTGCACGATCGTGGTGCCCCGCAGCTGGCGGTACGCCAGGTCGGCGCGCTCGATGGCGGCGTCGATCTGCTCGGCCGTCATCGGGTCGTAGCTCTTGAGCACCTGTCCCGTGGCGGGGTTGGTGGTCGCGATGGGCATCTCGTACTCCTGTCACTCGAAGAGTGAGTGGCGGGCGCCCGGCTCCTCCCGGCGGCGGGCGGCACGGCGGCGCTGGATGATGATCAGGTCGACCACGGCGACCACCGCGAAGACCACGCAGAGGACCCCCAGCCACACCAGGTCGGCGCGGAACGCCAGCACCGCGAACACGGCCATGGTGACCAGCCCGAACCCGGCGAGCAGGAGCCGCATGTTGAGCGCGCTGTAGGCGTGGCCGACCGTGCCACGGGCGCGCCGGGGCTGCGATCTCGTCATTGCACGGACCTACCCCCGATCGGCCGGCTTAACCCGCTCTGCGGCCACCCGGGCCCCCGCCGCGGGTCGCGTGGGCCGCGTCACGCCGCCGGTAAGGTGCGTTACACCCGTGTGCCATGAGCCGCCGGATCCCGCCGTGGCCGGGGAGGATGGTCGGCATGACCATGACCCACGCCCTGCCGGTGACCGTCGCCGTCGCGCGGCGCACCGATCCCGCCCGGACCAGCGAGATGGTGGCCTGGATGCGGGCCGGCACGGCGCTGGCCGAGGCGTTCCCGGGGTTCCTCGGCTCGGGCTGGGTACGCAGCGCGCCCGGCTCCGGCGAGTGGCACATCATCTACCGCTTCGCCGACCACGAGACGCTGCGCCGGTGGGAGGAGTCGCCGCAGCGGCACTGGTGGCTGTCCTCGGCGCAGGGCATCGTGGAGCACACCCGGGTGGAGCGGCGCACCGGGATCGAGGGCTGGTTCGACCCGCCGCGGGAGCACGCCGTCGAGACGGTGCCGGTCAGCGCCGATCCCACCGTGCCGCCGTCCCCGCCGCGCTGGAAGCAGGCCGTGACGATCTGGTTGGCCTTCTTCCCGCTCAGCCTCACCGCGACGCTGCTGACCAGCCGGCTCCTCCCCGACGTGCCGCTGGCCGCCCGGGTGCTGCTGATGACCCTCACGCTGACCCCGCTGATGACCTACCTGGTGCTGCCCCGGATCACGGCGTCCCTGCACTGGTGGCTGCACGGGCAGCGCCCGCCGTGGCGCCCGGCCCGCTGACACCCCGTCGCCCGCCTCGCACGCGGGCTGCCAATAGCAGGTCGAGGCGCGGCCATTAGCAGGTCGAGGCGCGGCGGAACAGGGCTGTGCCGCATAGCCGACAGCAGCGGGTGACCGCACCCCGACCCGCGCGTACAGTTACCGCGCTGTTGCTCTCCGCTGCGGGACTGGGGAAGAGATGCCTCGACGCTGGGTCGCCGCCGTCGCCTGTCTGCTGGCACTGGTCGCCCTCGCCTGCGAGGGCGGCGGGGACTCCGGCTCCCGCCCGCCGCGCGAGACACCGTCGCCGGGCGCGTCCGGCGGCATCGCTGCGCTCGGCGACTCGATCAGCACCGGCTTCGGCTCCTGCCTGGTGCTCACCTCGTGCCAGCGCAACTCGTGGTCCACCGGGGACGGGCTGCGCGTGGACAGCCTCTACCGCCGGCTGCTCGACCGCACCCCCGCCATCCGCGGCCGGGCCTACAACCACGCCCGCCCGGGAGCGCGCGCGGCGTCGCTGGAGGGACAGGCCCAGCAGGCGGTACGCGACCGCGTCGACCACGTGACCGTGCTGATCGGGGCCAACGACGTGTGCCGGGGCGGCATCGAGGCGATGACGCCCGTGACGCGGTTCCGCGCGGAGGTGGACCGGGGCCTGCGGGTGCTGCGGCAGGGCCGGCCTAAGGCGCGGGTGCTGGTGGTGAGCATCCCGGACCTGTACCGGCTCTGGGAGGTCGGGCACACCGACGCCCGGGCGGTCCGGGCCTGGAAGCGGGGCGTATGCCCGGCGTTGCTGGCCGACCCGGCCTCGACGGACCCGCTGGACCGGGCCCGCCGGGCGGCCGTCCGGGAGCGGATCGACGACTACAACGCCCAGCTCGCCGCCGCCTGCAAGGCGTACGGCTCACGCTGCCGCTACGACGGCGGGGCGGTGCACCGGGTGCGGTTCGACCTGGACCTCGTCAACCCGCTGGACTGGTTCCACCCCAACGCCGCCGGCCAGGACCGCCTGGCCGACGTGGCCTGGCGCGCCTCGGGCCTCGCCTCCTGACCGACCCAGACCGGGTCGTCGCCGGCGCGGACCGGTCGGGAAACCGGCGCGGACGGAGAGCCGACCCGAGGGGTCAGGGTCGGCGGGGTTCGGGGACGGCGAGGGTGCCGTAGTGGCGGTAGAGGGCGCGGGAACGCACGGCCAGGTCCTTGGTGGCCGACGAGTTGGCCCAGGTGCCGAGGATGATCGCCGCCCCGGGCACCACCTTGGCGAAGAGCCGCTTCGCCGCGCGCACCCCGGCCATCTGGGCCAGGCGTACGCCCAGGCGCAGCATCACCCTGCCGAGCGGGTTCTGCCCGCCGCTGCCGAACAGGGCGCCGGCGCGCTCCCGCCCGGCGGCCACCCCGAGCGCGAGCCGGGCGCTCTCGGCCACCTTGTGCACCTTCTGCAGCACGAGCAGGTCGGTGGCCCGATCGGGGTGCCGCGGGTCGACGCCGTACGCGGCGGCGACGTGCAGCACCATCCGGGCCTGGGTCCAGGCCAGCACGCCCACGTCGATCACGGCACCGGGCAGCCCGGCCGCCCCGGAGACGGCGCCGGAGAGCCGGGCGTGGTTGACGAACTTGCGTACGGCCTGCTCCGCCAGGGCCTCGACGGAGGCCCCGGGCTGCTCGGCCCGGGCCCGCGCGGCCCACTGCGCCGCCTCCGGCCCCAGCCGGCGCACGGCCTCCAGGGCGAGGTGCTCCGGGGCGTACTGCGGATCCTCCCGCATCCGGTCCCAGAGCTTGAGCGGCGGCGCCTCGGGGACCTCCTGCGGAGGCGCCGGCACCACCGCCGGCGGCTGGGGCGCTCCCGCGGCGGGCTGGGCGGGCTGGCCGTCGGCGGGCGCGGAATCGGTCACGGGTTCTCCCGGGGGTCGGAGAGGTCGTCGGGGGGGTCAGCGGCGGTTCTGGAGCTTGGCCGCGAGGCCCTTCAGCTTCTGCTGGGTGCCGGGCTTGGCCAGCTCACGCCGGCCACGGTCGACCAGTTGCTGGCCCTTCGGCGAGCGCAGGAAGGTGCTGATCCGCTGCATCAGAGACATGTCGTCCTCCTGTCGGTGGTGCCTCTTCCATGTGTACCTCGGAACGACAACATCCGTACCCCGGACACCCGAACCGCAACCGTCCACTGTGGTCGGCGGAAGACTACTGGCCGGCCTCCAGGATCGCCTCGACGACCTCCGTGGCCCGCCACTCGTGCTTGGCGTAGTGCTCCGGGTAGGCCGAGATCTGCACCGCCTGGGCGGCGTCGGTCAGCCGCATCTGCTGCCAGCCGGGCACCTGCGCCAGCGCGGCGAGGAACTGCCGGGTGGCGAACTCCGGATCCATCAGCTGCCCCACCTCGCCCCACCCGCTGCTGGAGCGCTGCTGGAACAGCCCGACCGAGTCGTGGTCCCAACCGATGCCCTGGTGGGGGTAGTTCTGGGACTCGGGGAGCACCCCGCTGGCGACGTTGTAGAGGTTGCTCTCCTGCATCGCGGTGGCGACCGCGATGACGAACGCGCGCCGGGGCATGTCCATCTTCCGCCCCGTCCGCACGATCACCTCGGCGTTCTCCATCTGGGCGTTGTCGAGACCGGCCACGGGGGCGGGGTCGACGGGCTTGCGCTTGGTCTTCTTCGGGGCGGGGGTGGCGGTGTCCGGGTCGGCGGCGGGGGTGGGGCTGGCGGGGGTGGCGGCGGGGGCGCGTTCCAGACCGCGGGAGGCGGCGTCCGCCTCGGCGCGCTCGGCGAGCGCGGAGGGGGCGGCGACGGGGGCCGGGTCGGCGGCGGAGTCGTCCCGGGCGCCCTGGGCGACGGCGGTCAGGCCGAGGCAGCACAGCACGCCGGCGGCGAGGGCGACCCGCGCCCGGGCCGGTGCGGGCAGCAGCATCCGGGCGTACGTCCCGACGGAACGGAGGCCAGCCGGCCGATCGTGCGAGGGGGTATCGTCCGAACGGTCGATCGGGTCACCGGGGGTGATCTGATGGTCGAGGGTGCGGTCGTCACGCATCAGCCGAGGCTAGGCAGACCCAAACTCCGATCACCCCGGGTGATCTCGTGGCATTTTTCACGAAAGCGCCCCCACCCGCGGGACGCCTCGGCCGTTCCAGGGCCAGCCGGGGACGCACCTCGCGTACCGGGCAGACCTCGCGGTGGCACCCGCGCGCCCCCTGGTCGCACGGAAGAGGGACGAAGCGTCGACGCCGAGTGCATGATCCCCGAGTTCACCCTTTCGGCCGATAGGCTGCTCCACCCCACGGTCATCGCTGGGCACCCGACGGTGGAGTTGCGGGGATACGCCCTGATTGCTGATCACGCAGCGGCCCCGCGGGAGCCGCCGGCAGGAATGCACGAGGATGGCGGGTACGTTCCCCGAACGGGTGCCGTCCCCACGCGGCGACCCGTACGCACGACCAGGGAGGTCCGCACCGGTGCTCGACCCACACGAGCTCTACGAACTCATCGACGAGCTGCCCGACCTCGGTCAGCCCGTCCTGATCCAGGCCCTCACCGGGTTCGTCGACGCCGGCAGCGCCACCCGACTGGCCAGGGAGCAGCTGCTCACCTCGCTGGACGCCCGCCCGATCGCCCGGTTCGACGTCGACCAGCTCTTCGACTACCGCTCGCGCCGGCCGGTGATGACCTTCGTCGAGGACCACTGGGAGTCGTACGACGCCCCGGCGTTGGAGCTGCACGTGCTGCGCGACGACGACGAGACGCCCTTCCTGCTGCTCACCGGCCCGGAGCCGGACCTGCAGTGGGAGCGCTTCGTGGCCGCCGTCGGCGCGCTCACCGCGCGGCTGGACGTCCGGCTCACCGTGGGGCTCAACGCGATCCCGATGGCCGTGCCGCACACCCGTCCCGCCGGGGTGACCGCGCACGCCACCCGGCGCGAGCTGATCGCCGGCTACGAGCCGTGGTTGCAGCGGGTGCAGGTGCCGGGCAGCGTCGGGCACCTGCTGGAGTTCCGCCTCGGCGAGCTGGGCCGCGACGCCCTGGGCTTCGCCGCCCACGTGCCGCACTACGTGGCGCAGACCGAGTACCCGGCCGCCGCCGAGGTGCTGCTCGCCTCCGTGTCCCGCAGCACCGGGTTGCTGCTGCCCCGCGACGGGCTGCGCTCGGCCGCCGAGGTGGTCCGGCTGGAGATCGACCGGCAGGTCGCGCAGACCGACGAGGCCGCCCAGCTGGTGCAGGCCCTCGAGGAGCAGTACGACGCGTTCGCGCGCGGCCGGGGCGAGCGGAGCCTGCTCGCCAAGGAGACGGGGCCGCTGCCGACCGCCGACGAGCTGGGCGCCGAGTTGGAGCGGTTCCTGGCCGAGCAGACCCGCCCGGGTGACACCCCGAACACCTGACGGGTCGCCGGCGCGACACCCCGGAAGCTGACGCGGCGGCGCGGGCGCGGATGGGGCAGGCTGGACCCATGCGCCTGGCGACCTGGAACGTGAACTCGGTGAAGGCCCGCCTGCCCCGGCTGCTGGAGTGGCTGGCCGGCACCGGGCCGGACGTCGTCTGCCTGCAGGAGACGAAGTGCCCGGACGGGGCCTTCCCGGTGGCCGAGGTCGGCGAGCTGGGCTACCGCGTGGCCAGCCACAGCGACGGCCGGTGGAACGGGGTGGCGATCCTGTCCCGGGTCGGCCTGGCCGACGTGGTGGTGGGGTTCCCGGGCGAGCCGGGGTTCCCCGAGCCGGAGGCCCGGGCCATCTCCGCGACCTGCGACGGGGTGCGGGTCTGGTCGGTGTACGTGCCGAACGGCCGCACGCCCGACGACCCGCACTACGCGTACAAGTTGTCCTGGTTCGAGGCGCTGCGGGACGCCCTGGAGACGGAGTTGGCGAGCGGGGTGCCGCTGGCCGTCTGCGGTGACTTCAACGTCGCCCCGACCGACGCCGACGTCTGGGACCCGGCGGTGTTCACCCACTCCACGCACGTCACCCCGGCCGAGCGGGCGGCCCTCGCGGCGCTGCGCGACCTCGGGCTCTCCGACGTGGTGCCCACCCCGATGAAGGGCCCCCACCCGTTCACCTACTGGGACTACCGGGCGGGGATGTTCCACCAGAACAAGGGCATGCGGATCGACCTCGTGTACGCCTCGGCGCCGTTCACGCGGGCGGTCCGCTCGGCGTACGTGGACCGGGAGGCCCGCAAGGGCAAGGGACCGTCCGACCACGCCCCGATCGTGGTGGACGCCGACCTGGTTCCGGCGGTCGAGTCGTTCTGAGCCCCGACGGCGTGACTAGGGTGGAGCCATGGCAGTCGTGAAGATCAACGCGATCGACGTCCCTCCCGGCGCGGGCGAGGAGCTGGAGAAGCGGTTCGCCGCCCGGGCCGGCGCCGTGGAGAACTCCCCCGGGTTCCTCGGCTTCGAGCTGCTCCGCCCGGTCGCCGGGGAGAACCGCTACTTCGTCTACACGCGCTGGGAGAGCGAGGAGGCCTACCAGGCGTGGGCCGCCGGCCCCTCCCGCGCCGCCCACGCCGGCACGGGCGAGCGGCGCCCACCGGTCGCCTCGGGCGCCAGCCTCCTGGAGTTCGAGGTCGTCCAGCAGGTCCCGCCCCGCCCCTGACCCGTCCCGGGTGGGTCAGGCGGGGCGGGAGGAGAGCAGGGTGGCGAAGGCGATGATGTTGTCGGCGTAGCCCGTCCGGCCGCCGAGCCAGTCGCCGCCGCAGGTGATGAGGCGCAGACCCGGCGGGCCCTCGTCGCCGTAGACCCGCTCCGCCGGCAGCCGCTCCTTCGGGAAGTGCTCCACCGAGTCGACCCGGAACACCACGACCGAGCGGTCCGCCCGGGTCACCTCGACCGTGTCACCCGGGCGCAGCCTGTGCAGGTCGTAGAAGACCGACGGGCCGCTCCTGGTGTCCACGTGCCCCACGATGACCGCCGGGCCCGGCTCGCCCGGGGTCGGGCCCCGGTCGTACCAGCCGGTCTCGTCGGCCCGGTCCAGCGGCGGGACGGCGATCGAGCCGTCTCGGGCCTCGCCCACGGGCGCCACCGGCGCGGCCACCTCGATCGAGGGGATCGACAGGCGTACGGGCCGGCTGGCCGACAGGGCGCCGCTCTCGCCGCGGGCCGGACGTGACTCCCCCGCGCCGGCGGCCCAGTCGAACGGCCCGGCCGTCCGCCCCAGCCCCGCCCCGGTGGCGAAGACCCCGACCAGCACCAGCACCACGGCCAGCGGCACCGACCAGGGGCGGCGTCCGGGCGGCGGACGCCGGCGGGCCGCTGCGGCGGGCGGCTGGGGGGCGGGCGAGGTGGCCATGGGCGGGCTCAGCGTCGGGCGGCGTCACGGACGGAGCGCGGGCGACGCGCCGCGACCACCGCGAGGACGATGCCGGCCACGGTCAGCGCGAGACCACCGGGAAGCAGCAGCCCGCCGGTGAACCCGCCGTCGCCTCCGCCGAAGCCCGTCGCCGGGCCGCGACTGGGCTTCACCGCCTTGACCACCTGGAGCATGGTCGAGGCGGTCGCCCCGTCGGGGCACTCCAGCTTGACCCGGTAGTTGCCGGGCCGGGTGCGCTCGCGCACCATCGGCGCGGCGGTCAGCAGCCCGCGCTGCGGCTGCACCTGCACCCGGCCGAAGGCGTCCGAGACCACGATCGCGGGGATCGAGTTGTCATTGCAACTGGCCCGGATGCCGACGAGGAAGCCCGGCTGCACGGTGCTCGGGCTGACCTCGACGAAGACGGCGGGCTCCGGCGGCTTCGGCTGCGGCGGGCCCCCCGGCGCGGGCTCCGCCCGCAATCCGACGATGGGGAGGCCGGCGACAACGGGAAGGCCGGCGGCAACGGGGCGGCCGGTGACAGCGGGGAGGGCGGTGACAGCGGGGAGGGCGGTGGTCGGCGGAGCGGCCCCGGCCGGCAGGGCCGCGAGCAGCGGGCCGGCGAGCGCGGTCGCGATCGCCAGCGCCAGACCACCGCGGTGCACCGACACGACGCCACCTCCCGGCGCGTTGAGGCAGTGCCGGGCAACACCAGGAGCCCGGTCTGCCGTACGGGATGGATCCTCTCATCCCCGGGCGAACATCACATCCGATCCGGCGCGGTCGTCGCGTACGCTCGGGTCGTTGTGACCTCCATCGACTCTCCCGCCGCCGCGCCCGCGCCGCCCGCCGCCCGGACCATCCGCACCTTCCATCCGCGCCGCGGCCGGATGAGCAGCCGCCAGACGGAGGCGTTGGACCGGCTCTGGCCGGTCCACGGCCTGCTCGTCCCGGACGAGCCCGGCACGCCGGTGGACCTGGCCGGCCTGTTCGGCCGTCGGGCCCCGGTGGTGGTGGAGATCGGGTCCGGGATGGGCGACACCACCGCCGCGATGGCCGCCGCCGACCCGGATCGAGACTATCTGGCGGTCGAGGTGCACACGCCCGGAATCGCCAACCTGCTGGACCTGGTGGACCGGCACGGCCTGCGCAACGTGCGGGTGGCGCAGGGCGACGCGCTGGACCTGGTGGCGGGCCTGCCGGCGGCGTCGCTGGACGCGGTGCACGTCTTCTTCCCGGACCCGTGGCCCAAGTCGCGGCACCACAAGCGGCGGATCATCCAGCCGGCCCACGTCGCGCTGCTGCGCTCCCGGCTGGCACCCGGCGGCACCCTGCACTGCGCCACCGACTGGGCCGAGTACGCCGAGGCGATGCGGGAGACCCTGGACGCCGACCCGGGGCTGGTCAACGCGCACGACGGCTTCGCCCCCCGCCCGCCACACCGCCCGGTCACCAAGTTCGAGCGCCGGGCCCTGACGGCCGGCCGGCCGGTCTTCGACCTGATCTACCGGCGAAGGTGAAAGGAAGGGCCCCCTACTAGCGGATTTTGTTGTAGAAGGGGCCCTTCCTAACACCACCGCCGCCGGGGCCGGTTGGCGCGCGGGGGCATGATCCAGGCACCATGGGACCCGCTATGACGCTCACCGCCGCGCTGCCGACCAGCGCCGACCCCGACACCCTCTACGACGCGTTCGCCGGCTGGGCGAAGGAGCGCGGCCTCGACCTCTACCCCCACCAGGAGGAGGCGGTCATCGAGATCGTCTCCGGCGCCAACGTGATCATGAATACGCCGACCGGCTCCGGCAAGAGCCTGGTGGCGATCGCGGCGCACTTCGCGGCCCTGGCCGACGACCGGACCACCTTCTACACCGCCCCGATCAAGGCCCTGGTGTCGGAGAAGTTCTTCGCCCTCTGCGAGGTCTTCGGCGCCGACAACGTCGGCATGCTGACCGGCGACGCCAGCGTCAACGCCGACGCCCCGATCATCTGCTGCACCGCCGAGATCCTGGCCAACCTGGCGCTGCGCGAGGGCGACCGGGCCGACGTCGGCCAGGTGATCATGGACGAGTTCCACTTCTACGCCGAGCCGGACCGCGGCTGGGCGTGGCAGGTGCCGCTGATCGAGCTGCCGCAGGCCCAGTTCGTCCTCATGTCGGCCACGCTCGGCGACACCACCCGCTTCGTCGACGACCTGACCCGACGCACCGGCCGGCCCACCGCCGTCGTCCGCTCGGCCGAGCGGCCGGTCCCGCTCCTCTTCTCGTACGCGATGACGCCGCTGCACGAGACCCTGGAGGAGTTGCTGGAGACGAAGCAGGCGCCGGTCTACGTCGTGCACTTCACCCAGGCCGCCGCCCTGGAACGCGCCCAGGCCCTGATGAGCGTGAACGTCTGCACCCGGGCCGAGAAGGACATGATCGCCCAGGCGATCGGGAACTTCCGGTTCACCTCCGGCTTCGGCAAGACCCTGTCCCGGCTGGTCCGGCACGGCATCGGCGTGCACCACGCCGGCATGCTGCCCAAGTACCGCCGGCTGGTGGAGACCCTCGCCCAGGCCGGCCTGCTCAAGGTCATCTGCGGCACGGACACCCTCGGCGTCGGGATCAACGTGCCGATCCGCACCGTGCTGTTCACCGGCCTGTCCAAGTACGACGGCGTGCGCACCCGGCTGCTCAAGGCCCGCGAGTTCCACCAGATCGCCGGGCGGGCTGGTCGGGCCGGCTTCGACACCATCGGCCGGGTGGTGGTGCAGGCCCCGGAGCACGTCATCGACAACGAGAAGGCCCTGGCCAAGGCCGGCGACGACCCGAAGAAGCGGCGCAAGGTGGTGCGCAAGAAGCCGCCGGAGGGGTCGATCGGCTGGGGCAAGCCCACCTTCGAGCGCCTGGTCGAGGCCGAGCCCGAGCCGCTCACGTCCAGCTTCCAGGTCAGCCACTCGATGCTGCTCAACGTGATCGGCCGCCCCGGCGACGCGTTCGCGGCGATGCGGCACCTGCTCACCGACAACCACGAGGACCGGGCTGCCCAGCGCCGGCACATCCGGCGTGCCATCGCGATCTACCGGGCGCTGCGCGCCGGCGGGGTGGTCGAGCAGCTCGACGAGCCGGACGAGACCGGCCGGCGGGTCCGTCTCACTGTCGACCTCCAGCTCGACTTCGCCCTCAACCAGCCGCTGTCACCGCTGGCCCTCGCGGCGATCGAGCTGCTCGACGTCGACTCCCCCGCGTACGCCCTCGACGTCCTCTCGGTGATCGAGTCGATCCTCGACGACCCGCGCCAGGTGCTCTCCGCGCAGCAGTTCAAGGCCCGCGGCGAGGCGGTCGCCGCGATGAAGGCCGAGGGGATCGAGTACGAGGCCCGGCTCGAACTGCTCGACGAGGTGACCTGGCCCAAGCCCCTCGCGGAGCTGCTGGAGTCGGCGTACGAGATGTACCGGCAGGGCCACCCGTGGGTGGCCGACCACCAGCTCTCCCCCAAGTCCGTGGTGCGGGACATGTACGAGCGGGCGATGACCTTCACGGAGTACGTCCAGTTCTACGGGCTGTCCCGCTCCGAGGGCCTCGTGCTGCGCTACCTCGCGGACGCGTACAAGACGCTGCGGCAGACCGTGCCCGAGGACGCGAAGACCGACGAGCTGGTCGACCTCATCGAGTGGCTCGGCGAGCTGGTCCGCCAGGTCGACTCCAGCCTGATCGACGAGTGGGAGCGGCTGCGCAACCCCACCGACGCCGCCGAGGCGGCCGAGGCGCTGGACGACCGCGTCCCGGCGGTCACCCGCAACGCCCGCGCCTTCCGGGTGCTGGTGCGCAACGCCCTGTTCCGCCGGGTCGAGCTGGCCGCGCTGCGCCGCTGGTACGACCTCGGCGAGCTGGACGGCGCGTCGGGCTGGGACGCGGACGCCTGGGCCGACGCGCTGGAGCCGTACTTCGAGGCGTACGACTCGGTCGGGGTGGGGCCGGACGCGCGCGGGCCGGCGCTGCTCATGATCGAGCAGGGCCGGGAGAAGTGGACGGTCCGGCAGATCCTGGACGACCCGGAGGGCGACCACGACTGGGGCATCAGCGCCGAGGTCGACCTCGCCGCCTCCGACGAGGCGGGCGCCGCGGTGGTCCGGATCACCTCGGTGGGCCAGCTCTAGATTTGTTTCGAAGGGGCCGTCCGGGATGCCCGGGCGGCCCCTTTTGTTCCCTGGGCGATGTCACACCCGTCGATTAGAATGTATGTACTAATCGAAGTCCTGACCTGGGAGGACGTCCGTGAACACGCCCGCCTCCGCCCCACTCACCCCCTACGCCACCCTGCTCGGCTTCACCCGCTACGTCGACCGCACCGGCCCGACCAAGGCCACCTTCGTCGGAGGCCTGCGCAAGCAGCGGGCCAGCCGCTCCGGGTTCAACCCGCACGGCCAGTTCGTCAAGGCGCTCAAGGCCGACATCGCCTTCCACACCGGCGGCACCCACCTCGAACAGGTGGTCGACGTGGTCAAGCCCCGCTGGCGGCCGCTCTACGAGGCCCTCGTCCCCGGCGCGAAGGCCTGGCTGCACTCCCTCGGCGAGCCGAGGGCCGTCGACCTCGCCCAGACCCGCGACGCGCTCGCCATGCTCGGCGACCTGCCCGTCAAGATCAACCCCCAGTTCGGCGTACGCCACGCCGACGGCCGCACCGAGGCCGTCCGCCTGCACTTCGACGAGGCCCCGCCCAGCCCGGAGGCGGTGCTCGCCACCCTGCACCTGATGGCCCGGCACATGGACGCGGTGCTCCCGCACGCCGAGCCCGTCCTGGTGGACGTCCGCCGGGGCGAGGCCCACCACATGCCCGCCGACGCCCGGCCCGAGCAGATCGAGCGCTGGCTGGCCGGCGAGGCGGCGGCCTTCCAGGCGATCTGGACCACGGCCGCCTGACCCGTCCACCGCCCACCCACCCTTCCGACGGGCCCCCGGGCCACGACACGCGCCACCTTCCGGAGCCGGCGACACCGCCCGGAGGGTGGCGCGTTCGCCGTTCCGGCGGCCCACCGCGCCCGGGCGGCGACCCCGAGGCCACTTTCTCCGGGCACGACCGCGCAGCTCGGACGGCGATCGGCGGGCGCGGCGACAATCACTTTCCCCGTCAACCATTGAGCCTTCAACCATCTGCCGGTACGGTGGTCCCCAGGCGGCACCCGACAGGCCCGGCGGACCGAGATCCGGGCCGGCGAGGTGTTCCGTCGGCCGGTCGCGTCGCGGCCGGCCGCCCGCGACACGGCGCGCGTCGACCCGACCGGCCGTTCGGCAGTCCACCCAGCATGAGGAGCAGAACCATGACCCTGCCCACCACCGTCCGTGACGTCGCGATGCTGCTCGCCCGGATCGGCGTCGGCATCGTCTTCTTCGCCCACGGCTGGCAGAAGCTGGTCACCAACGGCGTCGACGGGACCGCCGCCTTCTTCGACCAGGCCGGCGTACCCCTGCCGACCCTGTCCGCGTGGTTCGCCACGGGCGTCGAGCTGCTCGGCGGCGCGGCGCTGATCCTCGGCGCGGTCGTCCCGATCGCCGGCGTCCTGCTCGCGCTGGACATGCTCGGCGCGTTCATCTTCGTGCACGCCGGCAACGGCCTGTTCGTGGACAAGGGCGGCTACGAGCTGGTCCTCGCCCTCGGCGCGGCGAGCCTGCTGCTGGCGGCGGTCGGGGCCGGCCGGCTCAGCGTCGACCACCTGCTGACCGGCCGCCGCCGGGCCGCCGAACCGGCCCCCGCCGGCCGGGCCTGACCCGCACAACACAGTGGTGGCCGCACCGGGGACGGTGCGGCCACCACTGGCGGTTGCCCGACGGGCCGGGCGGACATGGGTCAGGCGGTGAGGTACTTCTCCAGGTCGTCGACGATCTTGTTGGCGGCGCCGACGCCAATGCCGGTCATCCAGATCTCGTCGGAGACGACGTGCGCCTTGCCCGCCTTGACCGCCGGCAGCGCCTTCCACAGCGTCCCGCCGGTGACCTTGGCCTGCTCGGCGGCGGCCTTCTCGCCGTACGCGGTCACGAAGATGACGTCACCGTCGACCTCGCCGATGCGCTCCGGGCTCACCCGGTCCATCCGCCGGTCCTCCTTGCCGGTCAGCAGCTGCCGCTCGGGGCGGCCCAGGCCGGTGTCGCCGATCACGATGCCAGAGAACGAGTCCGGCCCGTACACCCGGATCTCGGTCGGCATGAAGCGGACGATGGACACCTTGCGGTCGGCGGCGTCGCCGAGCTTGGCGCCGAACTCCTTGGCCCGGGTCTCGTACGCGGTGAGCAGGTCCTTGGCCTGCTGCTCCTTGCCGAGCGCCTTGCCGTCGAGGAGGAAGTTCTCCTTCCAGGTGACGCCGACCTTCTCGGTGAACACGGTCGGCGCGATGGCCTTCAGCTCGTCGTAGAACTTCTCCTGGCGGAACTTGCTGCCCAGGATCAGGTCCGGCTTGAGGGCGTTGATCGCCTCCAGGTCGGGCTCGGTGAGCACCCCGACCTCCTTGATGCCGGCGAGCTTCTCCTCGCCGAAGTAGGTCGGCCAGCTCTTCGCCTCGCCCGCGGTGGCGGCGCCGACCGGCGTGACGCCGAGGGACAGCGCGGTATCGATCTTGTCGGTGTCGAGCACCACGACCCGCTTCGGGTCGGCCGGCACCTTGGTGGTGCCCATGGCGTGGGTGATCTCCCGGGTCTCCCCGGTGGTGGTGCCGGCGACCGGGTCGCTCTCACCGCAGGCGGTGAGGCCGACGCCGAGGGCCAGCGCCACGGTGAGAGCGGCGGCGAGACGACGCATCAGATTCCTTTCGAGGGGTACGAGCCGGTGCGCGGGGTGAGCGCGTCCTCGGCCGGGGGGCGGGCCGCCTGGGGCGGCGGTCCCGCCGGAGCTGAGCCGACCAGGTCGGCCACGTCGGACGGCCGGGTCAGCGAGGGAGTGGTGAGCGCGGGCACCACGAGGGGCGCCCCGGTCACCGGGCAGGGCACGACCACGCAGTCGAGCCCGAAGACGTCCCGGACCAGGTCGGCGGTGAGGATCTCCCGGGGCGGCCCGGCGGCCACCACGGCGCCGGACCGCATCGCGACCAGGTGGTCGGCGTACCGGGCGGCCTGGTTGAGGTCGTGCAGCACGGCCACCACCGTCCGGCCCCGCTCGGCGCGCAGCCGGTGCAGCAGGTCCAGCACCTCCACCTGGTGGGCGAGGTCGAGGAAGGTGGTCGGCTCGTCGAGCAGCAGCGCCTCGGTGTCCTGGGCGAGGGTCATGGCGATCCAGACGCGCTGCCGCTGACCGCCGGAGAGGGTGTCCACGGCCCGGCCGGCCAACCCGGCCACGTCGGCGAGCGCCATGGCCCGGTCGACGGCGGCGCTGTCCTCCTCCGACCACTGCCGCCACCACCGTTGGTACGGCTGCCGGCCCCGGCCGACCAGGTCGGCGACGGTGACCCCCTCCGGCACCAGCGGGCTCTGCGGCAGCACGCCGAGCCGGCGGGCGACCTCGCGGGTCGGCAGGTCCCGGATGGCGGCGCCGTCGAGCAGCACCGCGCCCCGCCGGGGTGTGAGCAGGCGGGCCATGGTGCGCAGCAGGGTGGACTTGCCGCAGGCGTTGGGCCCGACGATCACGGTGAACGCGTCGGCGGGCAGCTCCAGGTCGAGCCCGTCCAGCACCGTCCGCTCGTCGTAGCCGGCGACCAGGTCGCGGGTGGAGAGCATCATGCCTCCTTGCCAGGGTGGGACATCACGAGGAACGCCGGCGGCCGCGGACCAGCAGGAAGATCAGGTACGGGCCGCCGATGGCGGCGGTCAGCACCCCTGCGGGCAGCTGGGTGGGGGCGAAGAGCCGCCGGCCGGCCAGGTCGGCCAGCACCAGCAGCAGCGCCCCGAGCAGGGCGGCGCAGACCAGCGGGGGTCGCTCCGCGCGGACCAGCCGCCGGGCCAGTTGCGGGGCGACCAGGGCGACGAAGTCGACCGCGCCCACCTGGGCGGTGACCATCGCGGCGGCCAGCACCCCGGTGCCGGCGAGGCCGACCCGGCGGGCCACCGGGCGCAGGCCGATCCCCCGGGCGGTGTCGTCGTCCAGCGCGGTGCTGTTCAGCGCCCAGCCGGCCCAGGCGAGCACGGGCAGGAGCGCGACGAGGGTGCCGGCGATCCAGAGGGCCTCGGTCCAGCCCTTGCCGGCGAGCGTGCCGATCAGCCAGATCTGCGCGCGCAGCCCGTCGATCGGGTCGGCGGTGAGCATGACCACCTCGGTCAGGGCCCGCAGCGCGAAGGCGACCGCCACGCCGGCGAGCACGAACCGCTGGGCGGCCAGCCCGTGCCGGGCGCCGAGGGCGAACAGCAGCGCGGCGGCGGCCAGGCCGCCGGCCAGCGCCGCCGGCGCCACGATCACCGCGGCGGCCCCGCCGGTCAGGGCCACCGTGGCGGCGAGGCCGGCGCCCTGGGTGATGCCGACGACGTCCGGGCTGGCGAGCGGGTTGCGGGCCACGCTCTGGATCAGCGTGCCGGCGACCCCGAAGGCCGCGCCGGCCACCGCGGCCAGCACCAGCCGGGGCAGCCGCAGGTCGAAGACGACCAGGTCGTACGGGGTGCCGGCGCCGGAGAGGGCGCGCAGCACGTCGACCGGGGCGACGTACGGGGTGCCGAGGGAGAGGCTGAGCACCCCGGCGCCCAGCAGCAGCACGACCAGCGTGGCGGCGACCAGCACCGAGCGGCGGCGGATCTGCATGGCGACTGGGCCGACGCGCACCAGCGAGCGCCCGGGCAGCGCGACGACTCCGGCACGGGGGCGGCCCGTCGACCGGTCGGCCGGCTTCCGGGTGGCGGGGCGGGCGGGGGCGGTCACGCCGTCACCACCTTCGCGCGGGGAACGAGCAGGGCGGGCGGCAGAGCGCCGACCAGGGCGAGGCCGATCACGCCGTCACCACCTTCGCCCGCCGGACCAGCCAGGCCAGCAGCGGGGCGCCGACGAGGGCGGTGACGATGCCCGCCGGCACCTCCCCGGGCGGGGCGACCAGCCGGCCGACGACGTCGGCGCCGAGCAGCAGCGCGGGCCCGAGCAGCGCGGAGACCAACAGGGTCCAGCGGTGGTCGGCGCCGACCAGGGCGCGGGCCAGGTGCGGCACGGCGAGCCCGACGAAGGCGATCGGGCCGGCGGCGGCGACGGCCGCCCCGGTGAGGAGCACGGCGGCGACGCCGCCGCCGAGGCGGACCAGCCCGATCCGGTGCCCGAGGCCCCGGGCCACGTCGTCGCCGAGGGCGAGGGCGTCCAGGCCGCGGGCGACGAGGGCGGCCAGCACCAGCCCGGCGAGCACGAACGGCAGCACCTGGGCGGCCACCGAGAGATCTCGCCCGGTGAGCCCGCCGACCACCCAGAACCGGTAGTCCTCGAACGTGCGGGCGTCGATGCTGAGCAGCGCGTACACCACGGAGGCGAGACTGGCGTCGAGGGCCGCGCCGACCAGCGCGAGGGTGACCGGGCTGGCGCCCTCGCGGGCGCGGGTGGCGACGGCGAAGACCAGCAGGCCGGCGAGGAGCGCGCCGCCGATGCCGAACCAGACGTAGCCGGCGAGGCTGCCGACGCCGAAGACGGAGATGGCGAGCACCACGCCGAACGACGCGCCGGCGCTGATCCCGAGGATGCGCGGCTCCGCGAGCGGGTTGCGGGTCAGCGCCTGGAAGAGCACCCCGGCGACGGCGAGCGCCAGCCCGACGGCGAGGCCGAGGGCGGTGCGCGGCATCCGCAGCTCCCGGACGATGGTGGTGGCCTCGCCGCCGTCCGGGGCGACCAGGGCGCGCCACACCTCGTCGACGGCGAGCGACCGGCTGCCGAGCGCGAAGCTCGCCAGCACGGCCAACAGCAGCACCAGCGCGGCGGCGACGGCGACCGCCGCCCGGCGGCCGCCATGCGCGCGGGGCCGGGTGCCGGCCGGGGCCGGTGGGGTGGCGAGGGTGGTCACAAGTCTCCCGCAAGCTGCGCTTAGGTTCGCCTTACCTTAGCTCACCCGGTTAGGGCCGCCTAACCAGCGGTGGTCGATCCGCCGCGCCGCCGCCCGGCGGCGCGTCCCGGCCCTACGCTGGGGGGATGCGATTCGACCAGCACACGGTGGTGCTCCTGGTGCGCCCGCCGGACGCCCCGGAGTTGCCGCTGGACGCGGCCGACCGGTTGCAGGACGCCCACCTGGCCCACCAGGCGGGGCTGGTGGACCAGGGTCTCGTCCTGGCGGCGGGGCCCTTCGTGGCGGCCGACGACGACCGGCTGCGCGGATTCGTCGTGCTCTCGATCAGCCCCGAGGAGGCCCGCGAGCTGTACCACAACGACCCGGCCGTGCGGGCCGGGCGGCTGGCCGTGCAGGTGATGAGCTGGATGGTGCCGGAGGGCAACGTACGGTTCGAGAGCGTGCCGGTCCCCCGGTCCATGCTGGAGGCGGCGGCGGGCGACTGAGCCGTCAGCCCTCGCCGCCGGTGCGGGCCGCCGGCAGCGAGGGGCCGTCGAGCTGGTGGTCGGCCCAGACGTAGGTCTCGGGCAGCAGCTCGGCGACCGGCACCACGCGCAGCGCGTCCATCGGCCCGACGATGACCCGGATGGTGGGGAAGTAGTCGCGCAGCACCTGCCGGCAGCGCCCGCAGGGCGCGATCACCCCGCGCCCCCGGTCGCCCACCGCGACGATCGTCTCCAGCTCGGTGACGCCCTGGGTGGCGGCGGCGCCGACCGCGACCACCTCCGCGCAGGGGCCGCCGGTGAAGTGGTAGACGTTCACCCCGGTGAAGACCCGACCGTCGGTGGTCCGCGCGGCGGCGGCGACCGTGTGGTTCTCGCTGCGGCAGCGCAGCTTGGCGACCGCCGTGGCGGCCTGCACCAGGGCCCGGTCGGTGTCCCGCATCGTCATCGCGCATCCCCGTGGTTCGACGTCGGTCGGCGGTCAACTCTAGACCCGCCGGCGCCCGCGCGGGCGGACGCACGCGGGCGGACCGGTAACCCGGGAGCGATCCGGCCGCCGGCTGCCTATCCTTGGCGACGACATGCAGAATCCAGCCGCACCCGCCGCGACCGATCCCGCTCGCGAGCTGCACCGCCGCCTCCGCCCCCTGATGTTCCGCGACCAGCGTCGCCTGCAACGGCGGCTGGACGGGGTGCGCAGGCTCAGGGACCCGCAGCGGCGCGACGAGGCGCTCGCCGAGATCGCCGCCGACGTCGCGCGGGCCGAGGCGCGGCTGGAGAGCCGGCGCGCCGCCGTGCCGGTGGTCACCTACCCGGCCCAGCTGCCGGTCAGCGAGCGCAAGGACGACATCGCCGCCGCGATCCGCGACCACCAGGTGGTGATCGTGGCCGGCGAGACCGGCTCCGGCAAGACCACCCAGTTGCCCAAGATCTGCCTGGAGCTGGGGCGCGGGATCAACGGGCTGATCGGGCACACCCAGCCGCGCCGGCTGGCCGCGCGTACGGTGGCGGACCGGATCGCCGAGGAGCTCGGCACCGAGCTGGGCGACGTGGTCGGCTACAAGGTGCGCTTCACCGACCAGGTGAGCGACCGGAGCCTGGTCAAGCTGATGACCGACGGCATCCTGCTCGCCGAGTTGCAGACCGACCGGATGCTGCGCCAGTACGACACCCTGATCATCGACGAGGCACACGAGCGCAGCCTCAACATCGACTTCATCCTCGGCTACCTCCGGCAGCTCCTCCCCCGCCGCCCCGACCTCAAGGTGATCATCACCTCGGCGACCATCGAGACCGAGCGGTTCGCCCGGCACTTCGCCGGGCCGCCCACCGACGACGCGCCGGACGGCGTCCCGGCGCCGGTGGTCGAGGTGTCCGGGCGCACGTACCCGGTCGAGGTGCGCTACCGGCCGCTGGTCGCCCTCGCCGAGGGCGAGGACGACGGGGACGACGAGGAGAACGTCCGGGACCAGATCCAGGCCATCGGCGACGCCGTCGAGGAGCTGGCCGCCGAGGGGCCCGGCGACGTCCTGGTCTTCCTCAGCGGCGAGCGGGAGATCCGGGACACCGCCGACGCGCTGGGCAAGCTGGTGGAGAAGAAGCCGGCGCTGCGCGGCACAGAGATCCTGCCGCTCTACGCCCGGCTCTCCACCGCCGAGCAGCACCGGGTCTTCGCCCCGCACGCCGGGCGCCGGGTGGTGCTCGCGACCAACGTCGCGGAGACCTCGCTCACCGTGCCCGGCATCAAGTACGTGGTGGACCCGGGCACGGCCCGCATCTCCCGCTACAGCAGCCGACTCAAGGTGCAGCGGCTGCCGATCGAGCCGGTCTCGCAGGCCTCCGCCAACCAGCGCAAGGGGCGCTGCGGGCGCACCTCGGACGGCATCTGCATCCGCCTCTACGACGAGCAGGACTTCCTGTCCCGCCCCGAGTTCACCGACCCCGAGATCCTGCGCACCAACCTCGCCTCGGTCATCCTCCAGATGACCTCGATCGGGCTCGGCGACATCGCCGCGTTCCCGTTCATCGACCCGCCGGACCGACGCAACATCGCCGACGGCGTCAACCTGCTGCACGAGCTGGGCGCGCTGGACCCGGCCGAGACCGACCCGGCGAAGCGGCTCACCCCGCTCGGCCGGCGGCTCGCCCAGCTCCCCGTCGACCCGCGGCTGGCCCGGATGGTCGTCGAGGGTGAGCGCAACGGCTGCGCCACCGAGGTGATGGTGATCGCCGCCGCGCTGTCGATCCAGGACCCCCGCGAACGGCCCGCGGACCGGCAGGCCCAGGCCGACCAGGCGCACGCCCGGTTCACCGACCGCGAGTCGGACTTCGTGACGCTGCTCAACCTGTGGCGGCACCTGCGCGAGCAGCAGCGCGAGCTGTCCTCCAGCGCGTTCCGCCGGATGTGCAAGGCGGAGTTCCTCAACTACCTGCGGGTACGCGAGTGGCAGGACATCGTCAGCCAGTTGCGCCAGGTGCTGCGTACCCCCGAGGAAGGGCGACCGGCGCGGGACGCCGACGGCGGCGGCCGGCGCCGGGGCGGCGCGGACCTGCCGGAGGAGATCGACACCCCCAGGGTGCACCAGTCGCTGCTGGCCGGCCTGCTGTCGCACATCGGGCTCAAGGACGCCCAGAAGCACGAGTACCTGGGCGCGCGGGGCGCCAAGTTCGCGCTCTTCCCCGGCTCGGCGCTGTTCAAGAAGCCGCCGCGGTGGGTGATGGCCGCCGAGCTGGTGGAGACCTCCCGGCTCTGGGGCCGGGTGAACGGCCGGGTCGAGCCGGAGTGGGTCGAGCCCCTCGCCCAGCACCTGGTCAAACGCAGCTACAGCGAGCCGCACTGGGAAAAGAAGCAGGCGGCCGTGATGGCGTACGAGAAGGTGACGCTCTACGGCGTCCCGCTGGTCACCTCACGCAAGGTCAACTTCGGCCGGATCGACCCGGCGCTGTCCCGCGAGCTGTTCATCCGGCACGCCCTGGTGGAGGGCGACTGGCAGACCCACCACCACTTCTGGCGGGACAACCAGCGGCTGCTGGCGGAGATCGAGGAGCTGGAGAACCGGGCCCGCCGCCGCGACATCCTCGTCGACGACCAGACCGTCTTCGACTTCTACGACGCCCGCGTCCCGGCGGACGTGGTCTCCGGGCGGCACTTCGACGCCTGGTGGAAGAAGACCCGCCGCGAGCAGCCGGACCTGCTCACCTTCACCCGGGAGCTGCTGGTCAACGCCGGCCGCGGCGGGGTGGACGAGGCCGACTACCCCGACGAGTGGTCGGCCGACGGGGTGACCCTGCCGCTGACCTACCGGTTCGAGCCGGGCACCGCGACCGACGGCGTGACCGTCGACATCCCGCTGCCGCTGCTCAACCAGGTGCCGGCGGAGAGCTTCGACTGGCAGGTCCCCGGGCTGCGCGAGGAACTGGTGGTCGCGCTGATCCGCTCGCTGCCCAAGGCGGTGCGCCGCAACTTCGTCCCGGTGCCGGACTACGCCCGCGCGGCGCTCGCCGCGATGCCGGCCGGCGAGGAGCCGCTGCTGGACGCGCTGACCCGGCAGCTGCGCCGGATGACCGGCGTCACCGTGCCCCGCGACGCCTGGGACCTCGACCGGCTCCCCGCGCACCTGCGGGTCAGCTTCCGGGTGCTCGACGAGGAGAACAAGCCGGTCGCCGAGGGCAAGGACCTGCCGGCCCTGCAACGCCAGCTCAAGGCGGAGGTACGCCAGGTGGTGGCCGCCGCCGCGCCGGACGTGGCCCGCACCGGGCTGACCGACTGGGGCATCGGCACGCTGCCGCGCACCATCGAGCAGGTCCGGGCCGGGTACGCGGTGACGGCGTACCCGGCGCTGGTGGACGAGGGCGCCACGGTCGGGGTGAAGGTGTTCGACTCGCCGGCCGAGCAGGAGGCCGCGCACTGGGCGGGCACCCGGCGGCTGCTCCGGCTGACCGTGCCGTCGCCGGCGAGGTTCCTCCAGGGGCGGCTGAGCAACGAGGCGAAGCTGGCCCTGAGCCGCAACCCGCACGGGGGTGTGCAGCAGCTCATCGACGATGCCGCCGGGGCGGCGATCGACAAGCTGATCGGCGACGCCGGCGGGCCGGCCTGGGACGCCGAGGGCTTCGCCGCCCTGCGCGAGAAGGTCCGCGCCGACCTGGTGGACACCGTGGTCGAGGTGATGGACCGGGTGCGCCGGGTGCTCGCCGCCGCGCACGCGGTGGAGCAGCGGCTCGGCAAGACCCAGAACCTGGCCGTGGTGGCGGCGCTGGCCGACATCCGGGCCCAGCTCACCGGCCTGGTGCACGCCGGCTTCGTCACCGAGACCGGGTACGCGCGCCTGCCCGACCTGCTGCGCTACCTCACGGCGGTCGAGCGGCGGCTGGACCGGCTGCCCGGCAACCCGCAGCGCGACAAGCAGCAGCAGGACCGGATCGCGGTGGTGCAGAAGGAATACCGGGACATGCTCGCCGCGCTGCCGCCGAGCCGACGGCAGTCGGCGGCGGTCCGGCAGATCCGCTGGATGATCGAGGAGCTGCGGGTGAACGTCTTCGCCCAGGCCCTGGGCACCCCGTACCCGGTGTCGGAGCAGCGGATCTACCGCGCGATGGACGACGCCGAGGGTAGGTAGTCCCGGTGCGGCCGGGCGAAACCGGTGTTGTGCGGCCGGGCGAAACCGGTGTTCGTCTCCGCGACGGCCGCCGGGTGAGCCCGGCGGGGGCAGCGCGCCGACGTGGGCGGCCCGCCGGGCGCGGCTGAGCCGGGCGGGTCAGCGCGCCGACGCGGACGCACCGCGCAGCACCCGCAGCAGCACCGGCGGGGAGAGCAGCCGCGCCGGCGGGTCGACGAGGTTGAGCACCCGCAGGAACGCCGCGCCCAGCGCCGCGTCCCGGGCCGCCGCGGCGTGCAGCCGGCCGACGTACGCGTTGACCAGGCGCACCCGCGGCGAACGCCGACCGGGCACCTCGGGGAAGCGCAGGTCGGTGCCGACCGCGATGGACCACGGCCCGTCGATCAGGCGACCCGCGCCCCGGAAGAAGCCCCGGGCGAGCCGGTCCGGCCGCCGCCGGACCAGCCGGCGCAGCAACAGCGCCTCCAGCGCGGCCACGGTCATCCCCTGCCCGTAGACCGGGTTGAAGCTGCACAACGCGTCGGCCACCACGAGGTAGCCGGCCGGGAAGCGGCGCAGCCGCTCGTAGCGGCGCCGCACGCTGGCCGGGTACCGCATCGTCACCGGCGGGCTCGCCGGCCGCGCCGTACGTAGCAGCTCGGCGATCTGCGGGGCGGCGAGGCGGTCGGCGAAGGCGGCCATCCCCTCGTCGTCGGCCGGCGGCTCCTCGCCGAGCATGCCGCTGAGCGCCACCGCGAACCGGTCCTGTTCCTGCACAGCGACGATGCCGCCCCACGGCTGGCCGGGCACGGCGTTGGTGAGCGCGCCGAGCAGCCCCTCCAGGTGGTGCGGCTCGCGGCGGTAGGTGCGGGTGACGTAGGTGACCCCGATCCGGACTCGGTCCTCGGGCGCCGGCCGGTAGCCCAGCTCGGCCAGCCACACGGGACTACGGCTGCCCCGGCCGCCGGCGTCCACCACCAGGTCGGCCTCGACGGTGTGCGGCTCCCCGTCGCGGGGGCGCAGCCGCACGCCGGTGACCCGGCGCCGGTCGGCGGTGGTGGTGAGCCCCTCCGCCTCGCAGCCCGACACGATCCGCACCCCGGGCAGGGCGGCGACCCGCCGCCGGACCACCTGTTCCAGCAGCGGCCGGCTGACCCCGAAGCCGAGCAGCGGCGACGGCGCGCGCCGCATCCGGTGGCCGTCGTTGTACCAGTGGACCTGCTCGTGCAGGTCGACCGTGGGCACGCCGTTCGCGGTCAGCTCGGCGGTGATGCCGGGCAGCAGTTCCTCGAACGCCTGCCGGCCCCGGGCCAACAGGACGTGCAACTGCCGCCCCTGCGGCACGCCCCGGCGGCTGTCCGCCCGCTCGGGCAGCACGTCGCGGTCGACGAGGGTGACCCGGTCGTACGCCTCGGTGAGTGCGCGGGCGACCAGCAGGCCGCCCATGCTGGCGCCGATCACCACGGCGCTGCCGGTTGCCATGCGGGCAGCGTAGGTCGACCGCCGGCCGGGATTCGCCTTCCGCCTTGCGCACCCGGGGTCGTCTTGCCGACGGGTTGTCCCGGCGGGTCAGAGCGGCTCGACGCCGGGCGGCAGGTCGCCGTCGGCGGTGGCGTCGCGGACGTACTCCAGCAGTATCCGGCGCAGCTCCCGGCCGGCGTGGGTGGGCACCACGTCGCGGCGCCGGGCGACCGCGATGGTCCGCCGGACGCCCGGCGGGGCCAGCCGGGTGACCCGGACGCCGGTCCGGCGGGCCACCACGATCCCGGGCACCAGCGCGATGCCAAGCCCGGCCTCGACGAAGCTCAGCACGGCGTCCATCTCGCCGCCGTCGACCGCGATGGTGGGCTCGAAGCCGGCCTCCCGGCAGGCCTGGATGGTGGCGTCGCGCAGGTCGTAGCCCTCCCGGAACATCACCATCGGCTGGTCGCGCAGGTCGCCGATGCGCAGCTGGCCGGCGTCGGGGGCGACCGGCAGCTCCTCCACCGAGGCGACCACCAGGCTCTCCCGCAGGATCGGGTCCGCGCGCAGCCCGGGATCGGTGCCCTGCGCCGGCATGATGATCAGCGCCAGGTCGAGGTCGCCGCGGAGCAGGTCGCGGACCAGGTCCTGCGAGCCGCTCTCCTCCACCCGCAGGTCGACGGTGGGATGGGCGTCGCGGAACCGGCGCAGCACCGGCGGGGCGAGCGAGGTGGCCAGGCTGGGGGTGGCGCCGAGCCGGACCCGGCCGCGCCGCAGGCCGACCAGCTCCTGCACCTCGCGGGTCGCCGTGTCCACGTCGGCGAGGATCCGCTTGGCCAGCGGAAGCAGCACCTCCCCCGCCGCGGTCAGCGCGATGTTGCCCCTTACCCGTTCGAAGAGGGGGGCGCCGAGGGCGTCCTCCAGGGCGTGAATTTGCTTACTCAAGGAGGGTTGCGTGATGCCCACCAGATCGGCAGCTTGGGTGAAATGTCGGACTTCGGCGACCGCGACGAAGTACTTCAGCTGATGGAGCTGCATCTACATAGCCTATAGCTATCAAGACTGCGAGGTCGATGCATTGGACGACTGATCCATGTGCTCCTAGCGTCGATCGGGTGGTAGTCACGAGAACTCGGTCGCCCATCCGCTCCAACGTCGGCCTCAAGGCCGTCATGGCGGTGACGGGCATCATCCTGGTGCTGTTCCTCATCCTGCACATGCTCGGCAACCTGAAGGTGTTCACGGGGGAGACCTCGTTCGACCACTACGCGCACTGGCTGCGCGACATCGGCAAGCCGATGCTGCCGGGCGTCTGGTTCCTGTGGATCCAGCGCGGCGCGCTGACCGTCGCCGTCGTGGCGCACATCGCCGCCGCCACCGCCCTGGCCCGGCGCTCCCGCGCCGCCCGCCCCGTCCGGTACGCGCACCGCCCGAAGGTCCAGGGCAGCTACGCGGCCCGCACCATGCGCTGGGGCGGGGTGATCATCCTGCTCTTCGTGATCTACCACCTGCTCGACCTGACCACCGGCCACCTGAACCCGGTCGGCGACCCGACGAAGCCGTACGCCAACGTCGTCGCCGACTTCGCGCCGGAGCGCTGGTACGTCACGCTCTTCTACACCCTGGCGATCGTCGCGCTGGGCTTCCACCTGCGGCACGGGGCGTTCAGCGCGTTCCGCAGCCTGGGGCAGCAGACCCCGAAGGGCGAGCGCCGGGCGCGCACCGCCGCGCTGGTCTTCGCCGTCGCGCTCTGCGCCGGCTTCCTGGTGGTCCCGTTCGCCGTACTCACCGGATTGGTGTCCTGACATGGATCTCTACACCGAGGGCGACCCGATCGCCGACACCAAGGCTCCCGAGGGCCCGATCGAGACCCGCTGGGACCGCCGCCGCTTCGAGGCCAAGCTGGTCAACCCGGCCAACCGCCGGAAGATGACCGTGATCGTGGTCGGCACCGGCCTGGCCGGCGGCTCGGCCGCCGCCACGCTCGCCGAGCAGGGCTACCGGGTCAAGTCCTACTGCTACCAGGACAGCCCGCGCCGGGCGCACTCCATCGCCGCGCAGGGCGGCATCAACGCCGCCAAGAACTACCGCAACGACGGCGACTCGGTGCACCGGCTCTTCTACGACACCGTCAAGGGCGGCGACTTCCGGTCCCGGGAGTCGAACGTGCACCGGCTGGCCGAGGTCTCGGTCAACATCATCGACCAGTGCGTCGCCCAGGGCGTCCCGTTCGCCCGCGAGTACGGCGGCCTGCTGGACACCCGCTCCTTCGGCGGCGCGCAGGTGCAGCGCACCTTCTACGCCCGGGGCCAGACGGGTCAGCAGCTGCTGCTCGGCGCGTACCAGGCGCTGGAGCGGCAGATCGGCCTCGGCAACGTCGAGATGAACGCCCGGCACGAGATGCTGGAGCTGATCGTCGTCGACGGCAAGGCCCGGGGCATCGTCGTCCGGGACATGGTCACCGGCGAGATCACCACGGAGTTCGCGGACGCGGTCGTGCTCGCCTCCGGCGGCTACGGCAACGTCTTCTACCTCTCCACCAACGCCAAGGGCTGCAACGTCACCGCCACCTGGCGGGCGCACCGCAAGGGCGCGTACTTCGCCAACCCCTGCTACACGCAGATCCACCCGACCTGCATCCCGGTCTCCGGCGACCACCAGTCGAAGCTGACCCTGATGAGCGAGTCGCTGCGCAACGACGGCCGGGTCTGGGTGCCCAAGGCCAAGGGCGACACCCGCAGCCCGAAGGACATCCCCGAGGACGAGCGGGACTACTACCTGGAGCGGATCTACCCCTCCTTCGGCAACCTGGTCCCCCGGGACATCGCCTCCCGCGCCGCCAAGAACGTGTGCGACGAGGGACGCGGCGTCGGCCAGACGGGGCTCGGCGTCTACCTGGACTTCGCCGACGCGATCAACCGGCTCGGCCGCAAGGCCATCGAGGCCAAGTACGGCAACCTCTTCGAGATGTACGAGCGGATCACCGGCGAGGACCCGTACGAGGTCCCGATGCGGATCTACCCCGCCGTGCACTACACGATGGGCGGCCTCTGGGTCGACTACGACCTCCAGTCGACCATCCCGGGCCTGTTCGTGGTCGGCGAGGCGAACTTCTCCGACCACGGCGCGAACCGGCTCGGCGCCTCGGCGCTGATGCAGGGCCTGGCCGACGGCTACTTCGTGCTGCCGAACACCATCGCCAACTACCTGGCGGCCGGGCCGTTCGACAAGGTCGACGCCAGCCACCCGGCGGCCGTGCAGGCGCGCGCCGACGTCGAGGACCGCATCCAGCGGCTGCTGGCGGTCGACGGCGACCGGACCGTCGACTCGTTCCACCGCGAGCTGGGCCAGATCATGTGGGAGCACTGCGGCATGGAGCGCAGCGCGACCGGGCTGCGCAAGGCGATCGACGAGATCCGCGCCCTGCGCGACCAGTTCTGGCAGCGGGTCCGGGTGCCGGGCAACGGCGAGGGGCTCAACCAGTCGCTGGAGAAGGCCGGCCGGGTGGCCGACTTCTTCGAGCTGGCCGAGCTGATGTGCATCGACGCCCTGCACCGCGAGGAGTCCTGCGGCGGCCACTTCCGGGCCGAGCACCAGACGCCCGACGGCGAGGCGGAACGCGACGACGAGCGGTTCGCGTACGTCGCGGCCTGGGAGTTCACCGCCACCGGCGAGCCCTCGGTGCTGCACAAGGAAGACCTGAAGTTCGAATACGTCCACCCCACGCAGCGGAGCTACAAGTGAACCTGACCCTGCGCATCTGGCGCCAGTCCGGCCCCGAGGACAAGGGTCGGATGGTGACCTACAAGGTCGACGACGTCTCCCCGGACATGTCGTTCCTGGAGATGCTCGACGTGCTCAACGAGCGGCTGATCCTCGCCGGCGAGGAGCCGGTGGCGTTCGACCACGACTGCCGCGAGGGCATCTGCGGCATGTGCGGCCTGATGATCAACGGCAACGCGCACGGGCCGCAGCGCGGCACCACCGCCTGCCAGCTGCACATGCGGCAGTTCTCCGACGGCGACACGATCGACATCGAGCCGTGGCGGGCCCGGGCGTTCCCGGTCATCAAGGACCTGGTGGTCAACCGGGGCGCGTTCGACAAGATCATCGCGGCCGGCGGCTACATCACCGCGCCGACCGGTAGTGCCCCCGAGGCACACTCCACCCCGGTCGCCAAGGCCAACGCCGACGCCGCCTTCGAGGCGGCCGAGTGCATCGGCTGCGGCGCCTGCGTGGCCGCCTGCCCCAACGGCTCCGGCATGCTCTTCACCGCCGCCAAGATCACCCAGCTCTCACTGCTGCCGCAGGGGCAGCCGGAGCGCTACACCCGGGTGATCGGCATGGTCGACGCGCACGACGAGGCCGGCTTCGGCGGCTGCACCAACGCCGGTGAGTGCACCGTGGTCTGCCCGAAGGGCATCCCGCTGAACACGATCGGCCGACTCAACCGCGACTACCTGATGGCCACCTCGAAGCGGGGCGACAACACCCCCGGCGCCTGACCCTTCCGGCAGCACACCGACGACGGGCCGTCGCACCCCTGCGGGTGCGGCGGCCCGCCCGCTTTCGGCACTCGCCCGCCCGGTCACCCCTCGCGGCCGTCCCGTCGGCCCCGCCTCGCGGCCCCGTCCCGTCGGCCCGCTGGTCCGGCGCGGCGATCGCCAAGCCGCCCAGGCCCCTCGCCGACCCTGTCGAGCTGCCGGCGGGCAGCCGGCCGGCGGGTCCGGTTCAAGCCCCGGTTCAAGCCGGCGTGGGCGGGTAGCAGTCCACCGGAGAACGCGAGAGGGGACGTCGGGACATGAAGGCACTGACCTGGCAGGGCAAGCGGGACGTACGGGTCGAGAAGGTGCCGGATCCACGGATCGAGGAGCCGACCGATGCGATCGTCCGGATCACCTCGACCGCCATCTGCGGCTCCGACCTGCACCTCTACGAGGTGCTCGGGCCGTACCTCAAGCCCGGCGACGTCCTCGGGCACGAGCCGATGGGCATCGTCGAGGAGGTCGGCCCGGGGGTGACCCGGCTCAAGCCGGGCGACCGGGTGGTGGTGCCGTTCAACATCTCCTGCGGCACCTGCTGGATGTGCCAGCGGCAGCTCTACGCCCAGTGCGAGACCACGCAGGTGACGTCCGAGGGCAAGGGCGGCGCACTGTTCGGCTACACCTCGCTCTACGGCTCGGTGCCCGGCGGGCAGGCGGAGTACCTGCGGGTGCCGCACGCCCAGTTCGGCCCGATCAAGGTGCCGGAGACCGGGCCCGACGAGCGGTGGCTCTACCTGTCCGACATCCTGCCGACGGCGTGGCAGGCGGTGAAGTACGCGGACACCCCGCGCGGCGGCACCCTCGCCGTCTTCGGGCTCGGCCCGGTCGGCCAGTTCTGCGCGCGCGTCGGCCGGCACCTCGGCGCCGACCGGGTGATCGGGCTGGACCTGGTTCCGGAGCGGCTGGCGATGGCGCGCCGGCACGGCATCGAGGTGCTCGACGTGCGCGAGCTGGACGACGTGCCCGGTGCGCTGATCGACCTGGTGGACGGGCGCGGCCCCGACGCGGTGATCGACGCCGTCGGCATGGAGGCGCACGGCGCTCCCCTCGGCAAGCTCGCCCAGACCGCCGCCGGGCTGTTGCCCGACAAGGTCGGCGTCGACCGGCTCGTCGTGCTCAAGGCGGCGCTCAGGGCGGTCCGGCGCGGTGGCACCGTCTCCGTCTCCGGGGTGTACGGCGGCGAGGTGGACCCGATGCCGCTGATGGAGATGTTCGACCGGGGCATCCAGGTGCGGATGGGCCAGTGCCACGTGCGTCGGTGGACCGACGAGATCATCCCGCTCCTCTCCGACGACGACCCGCTGGGCGTGGCGGACCTGCGTACCCACCGGGTGCCGCTGGCGCGGGCGCCGCAGGCGTACGAGATGTTCCAGAAGAAACAGGACGGCTGCGTCAAGGTCGTACTCGCGCCGTGAGCCGGACGGTGGTCGTCACCGGCGCGACCGGCGGAATCGGCCGGACGAGCGCGTCGTGGGATCACCGGCGTCGATCGTTTCGCCTAGGGTGGTGGGCCGGAGAGCACGGCCGACCACCACGACGGGAGAGACGATTGACCATCCGGGTGAACCGCAGGACCGCGCTGGGACTCGGCACGGTGGCCACCGCCGGGACGGTGCTCGGCGCCGCCGCGCCGGCGTCCGCCGCCCCCGAGGTCACCGAACCGGCTCCGGCCACACCCCGGCAGGCCGCCCGTCGGGTCGCCGCGAGTTACGCGCGGGAGACCGACCGCGCCGGCGGCAACTGGCAGGCGTACGTCAGCGTCGCCGATCCGGCCGGCGAGCCGGCGGTGGCGGTGGCCGACGAGCCGGACCGGCGGATCGAGGCGTACAGCGTCAACAAGATCGCGGTGGCGACGGCGGTGCTGGACAAGGTCGACCGGGGGCTGCTGACGCTCGACCAGCGGGTCGAGGTCACCGCCGCGATCGTGGTGCCCGGCGGGGACGGCATGTTCAGCCTGGACGGCGCCTACCCCAGCTCGGTGACGCTCGGCCACGCGCTGGCCAACCTGTTGACCGTCTCCGACGACACGGCGGTGCGGCTGTGCGGCCTGGTCTGCCCCGCCGCCGAACTCAACCAGATCCTGCGGGACAAGGGCTTCCCGAACACGCAGGTGCAGCCGGTGGCCAACCCGAACCGGTTCTTCCTCGGCACCAGCACCCCCCGGGAGACCCACGACCTGCTGCGCGCCCTGGTCGGCGGCACCCTGCTCTCGCCGGCCGCCACGGCCTTCGTGCTGCGGCTGCTGCGCGCCCCCGTCGCGTACACCGACGGGGTCCGGCGCGTCATGTCCTCGGCCGAGCGGGCCCGGATCGCCACCAAGGCCGGCTGGTTCGCCGACGCCCGGCACGAGGCCGGGGTGATCTTCGACGCGGCCGGTGCGCCCCTGCTGACGTACGCCCTCTTCGCCGACGGGCAGGCCGGCGCCGACGACTACGGCGCCACCCATCCCGCCGTCGAGGCCCGGGCCCGGATGGGCCGGCGTTTCCTCGCCGCGGTCGACCGCCTCACCGGCGCGGGCGCGACCCACCGTCCGGCCGTGCAGCGGCCCAGCAACGGCGGCTGAGCCGCCGCGCGGCGCGGGTGGCCCCGGCGGGGGCCACCCTGACCGCCCGCAGACCCGCCGGAGACCCGGCTACCGTGTACGACGGGACACGGCGGAGGGACGGCGATGGGCGCACCAGCGGAACGCGCGGGACTCGACCAGGCGTTGGGGCGCCAGCTGCGCGGGGCGGCCGGGCTGGCCGCGCTGGCCGGGCTGGCGTGGGTGGCCCGGGACGTGCCGGCGGCGCTCGGCGGCCGGCTCACCGGCGCGCGGGCGGAGCGGGCGGCGCGCTCGCCGCAGTTCCGCGACGGCACCTTCCACAACCCCGGCGGCACCCGCTCGATGGCCGGCGCGCCCGATCGGGGCCTGATCCGTGAGTTGATCTTCGGCAAGCAGAAGCGCCGCCCGAGCGCCCCCGTGCCGCTGCTGCGCCCGGGCGCCGCCCCGGCCACCGACGTCACGCGCGAGCTGAACGTCGTCTGGTACGGCCACGCCTCCGCGCTGATCGAGATCGAGGGCCGCAAGGTGCTGCTCGACCCGGTGTGGAGCGAGCGGTGCTCGCCATCGGCCCGGGTCGGCCCCCGCCGCCTGCACGAGATGCCGGTCCGCCTCGACGAGCTGCCCCCGGTCGACGCGATCCTGATCTCGCACGACCACTACGACCACCTCGACATGGCGACCGTGCGGGCGCTGACCGACCTCCAGTCGGCGCCGTTCCTGGTGCCGCTCGGGGTGGGCGCGCACCTGGACCGCTGGGGCGTCCCGGCGGCGCGGATCGTCGAGCTGGACTGGTCCGAGAGCCACCGGGTGGCCGGGCTGGAGATCACCGCCACCGCCGCCCAACACTTCTCCGGCCGGGGCCTGCGCCGCGACGGCACGCTGTGGGGCTCCTGGGTGGTGGCCGGCGCGCACCGGAAGGTCTTCTACACCGGCGACTCCGGCTACTTCGACGGCTACGCGGCGATCGGCGCGGAGCACGGGCCGTTCGACGTCACGCTGATGCAGATCGGCGCGTACGACCGGGCCTGGCCGAGCATCCACATGTTCCCCGAGGAGGCCGTCGCCGCCCACCTCGACCTGCGCGGCGGGCTGCTCCTCCCCGTGCACTGGGCGACGTTCAACCTCGCCCTGCACGACTGGTCGGAGCCGGTGGACCGGATCTGGGCCGAGGCGAAGGCCCGCGACGTGCGGCTCGCCGTGCCCCGCCCCGGCGAGCGGGTGGTGGTGGACGACCCGCCGGCCGTCGACGGCTGGTGGCAGGCCGTCGCCTGAGCGTCCTCAGAGGACGAACGCGTCGGTCCAGAGCGCGCCGGAGCGGCCCGACAGGGAGTCCAGCATGGCGACCGCCTGGCCGTCGGTGAGCTGGGCGACGAAGTCGACGATCGCCCGGCCGCGGGCCTTGCCGAGCCGGTCCGGCGTACGCGGGTGCAGCTCCGCCTCGGCCAGCTCCACCAGGTCGTGCAGGCGGCGCGGCAGCCGGGACTCCTCCTCGGGGTCGAGCAGCCAGTCCAGCAGTGCCTCCACCAGGGTGCCCAGCAGCCGGGCCTGCCCGCGCTGGTGCAGGGCCAGGTCGGGCCGGGCCAGCACGAACCGGTGGTGGACGAACTTGAGCACCTGCACCTCGTGCCACTGCGCCGGGGCGAGCAGCACGTGGCCGGAGCGGACCGAGGGCTGCTCGACCACCGTGATCGCGTCGACGAAGCGGGTGGTCCAGCGGGCGGAGAAGCGGGCCACGTACTGCTCCGCCTCGATGGAGCCGTCGAAGGGCATCGCCAGCAGCCCCTCCACCAGCTCCTCGCGGACGTGCTCGACGGCGGCGGCGAACGCCTCGTCGTCGGCGATCCAGGCGTCCTTGCGGTGCAGTTGCCGGCGCAGCCGCTCGATCGCCGAGCCGGGCCGGCGGGCCGCGGCGGTCAGGGCCGCGTCGGTGATGGCCCGGAAGTGCCCGCTCTCGCGCTGCCAGGCCATCAGCTCGGCGGAGACCGCGCCCTGCTGGAGCACCCCGACGCGGTAGAAGTCCTCCACGTCGTGGATCGCGTACGCGATGTCGTCCGCCGTGTCCATCACCGACGCCTCGACGGTCTGCTGCCAGTCCGGAATCCGGCCGACGAACGGCTCCCGTGCCTGCCGCAGGTCGTCGACCTCCGTCCGGTACGCGCCGAACTTCGAGGAGCCGCTGCCGGGGTCGTCGGGCGGCGGGGTGGCGCCACGCGGCGGCGGGTCCAGCAGCCGGGGGTGCGGGTCCGGGTGGTCCAGGCGCGTCCACGGGTACTTCAGCATGGCCGCCCGCACCGCCGCCGTGAGGTCCAGGCCGGTGGTCGCCGCGCCGCGGATCTCGGTGCTGGTGACGATCCGGTACGACTGGGCGTTGCCCTCGAAGCCGTCGGTGAGCCCGAGCCGCTGCCGGGCCAGCCGGTCCAGCACCCGCTCCCCCAGGTGCCCGAACGGCGGGTGGCCGAGGTCGTGTGCGAGGGCGGCGGCCTCCACCACGTCCGGGTCGCAGCCGCCGAGCTTCTCCAGCAGGTCGCGGTGCTCGCCGTCGGCCGTGAGCCGCTCGGCGATCGCGCGTGCCACCTGGGCGACCTTGAGGCTGTGGGTCAGCCGGTTGTGCACCAGCAGGCCGGAGCCACCGGGGCTGACCACCTGGGTCACACCGTTCAGCCGGGCGAAGAACGGCGAGGCCACGATCCGGTCCCGGTCGGCCCGGAACGGGCTGGCGGCGAGGTCGCCGAGGGCCCGGGCGCTGCCGCCGAAGAGCCGCCGGGCCCGCGGGTCCGCGGGAGGTTCCATGATCGCCACGCTAGCGCAGCGTGGGCCGGAACGGCGCACGCCCGCCGGTTCGGTAGCCGGCGGCGCACCGGCCGCGGCGTCGCGGGCGAGGCGGGTGTAAGGAAGGGCCCCTTCCTCTACCCCAGGCGATAACAAGGTGCCCTTCCTTACACCCGACGCGCCGGGGCGGGGGCGGCGACGGCAGTCGGTGGAGGCCGGCAGAATACTCAGCGGAACCCACACCGAAGGCGGATCGAGATCGTGACCCTCTCTGTTCATCAGCGGATCGCCGAGGAGCTCGGCGTCGCCGAGCGTCAGGTACGGGCGGCCGTGGAGCTGCTCGACGGCGGCGCCACCGTGCCGTTCATCGCCCGCTACCGCAAGGAGGCCACCGGCCTGCTCGACGACACCCAGCTGCGCACCCTGGAGGAGCGGCTGCGCTACCTGCGCGAGCTGGACGAGCGGCGCGCGGCGGTGCTGGAGTCGATCCGCGGCCAGGGCAAGCTCGACGAGGCCCTGGAAGCGCAGATCATGGCGGCCGACTCGAAGTCCCGCCTGGAGGACATCTACCTGCCCTACAAGCCCAAGCGGCGGACCCGGGCGCAGATCGCCCGCGAGGCGGGGCTGGAGCCGCTCGCCGAGTCGCTGCTGGCCGACCCGTCCCGGGACCCCCGCGAGGCCGCTGCCGGCTACGTCGACGCCGACAGGGGGGTCGCGGACCCCGCCGCCGCCCTGGAGGGCGCCCGGGCCATCCTCATCGAGCGGTTCGCCGAGGACGCCGACCTGATCGGTACGCTGCGCGAGCAGATGTGGTCGCGGGGCCGGCTCGTCTCGCGGGTACGCGACGGGCAGGAGTCGGCCGGCGCGAAGTTCGCCGACTACTTCGACTTCGCCGAGCCGTACCCGAAGCTGCCCTCGCACCGGATCCTCGCCATGTTCCGGGGCGAGAAGGAGGGCGTGCTCGACCTGACCATGGAGCCCGAGGAGGGCGGCGAGGCCGACGCGGCGCCCACCGGGCCGAGCCGCTACGAGGCGGCGATCGCCGGCCGGTTCGGCGTCACCGACAAGGGCCGGCCGGCCGACCGGTGGCTGGCCGACACGGTGCGCTGGGCCTGGCGCACCCGGATCCTCATCCACCTCGGCGCCGACCTGCGGATGCGGCTGTGGCAGGCGGCCGAGGAGGAGGCGGTGCGCGTCTTCGCCACCAACCTGCGCGACCTGCTGCTCGCGGCGCCCGCCGGCACCCGGCCCACGATGGGGCTGGACCCGGGCCTGCGCACCGGCGTGAAGGTCGCCGTGGTGGACGCCACCGGCAAGGTGGTCGCCACCGACACGATCTACCCGCACGAGCCGCGCCGCCAGTGGGACGCCTCGATCGAGACCCTGGCCCGGCTCGCCGGCGCGCACGGCGTCGAGCTGGTCGCCATCGGCAACGGCACCGCGAGCCGGGAGACGGACAAGCTGGCCGGGGAGCTGATCAAGCGGCACCCGCAGCTCAACCTGACCAAGGTGGTGGTCTCCGAGGCAGGGGCGTCGGTCTACTCCGCGTCCGCGTACGCCGCCCAGGAGCTGCCCGGGCTGGACGTCTCGCTGCGTGGCGCGGTCTCCATCGCGCGCCGCCTGCAGGACCCGCTCGCCGAGCTGGTCAAGATCGACCCGCGGTCGATCGGCGTCGGCCAGTACCAGCACGACCTGTCCGAGGTGAAGCTCTCCCGGTCGCTGGACGCGGTGGTCGAGGACTGCGTCAACGCGGTCGGGGTCGACGTCAACACCGCCTCCGCGCCGCTGCTGACCCGGGTGTCGGGGATCGGCGCCGGGCTGGCGGAGAACATCGTGCTGCACCGCGACGCCAACGGGCCGTTCCGCACCCGGGCCGAGCTGAAGAAGGTCCCCCGGCTCGGGCCGAAGGCGTTCGAACAGTGCGCGGGCTTCCTGCGCATCCCGGGCGGCGACGACCCGCTGGACTCGTCCAGCGTGCACCCGGAGGCGTACCCGGTGGTGCGCCGGATCCTGGCCAGCACCGGGCAGGACGTGCGCTCCCTGATCGGCAGGAGCACCATCCTGCGCGGGCTGCGGGCCACCGACTTCGTCGACGACACCTTCGGCCTGCCCACCGTCACGGACATCCTCGCCGAGCTGGAGAAGCCGGGCCGCGACCCCCGGCCGGAGTTCCGCACCGCCACGTTCGTGGAGGGCGTGGAGAAGATCAGCGACCTGACGCCGGGGATGGTGCTGGAGGGCGTGGTCACCAACGTGGCCGCGTTCGGCGCGTTCGTGGACGTCGGGGTCCACCAGGACGGCCTCGTGCACGTCTCGGCCATGTCCCGGACGTTCGTGAAGGACCCGCGCGAGGTGGTCAAGTCCGGCGACGTGGTCCGGGTCAAGGTGCTCGACGTCGACGTGCCCCGCAAGCGGATCTCGCTCACCCTGCGGCTCGAGGACGACGCGGAGGCCGGCGCCGGGCGCGGCGGTCCGGAGGGTGGCCGCCGCGAGCGCGGCGGGCAGGGCGGGCCGCGCGGCGACCGGGGCAGCCGGGGCGGCGGTCACGGCGGCGGGCAGGGCGGCCGGGACCGCGGCGGGCAGGGCGGCCGGGACGGCGGCGGGCAGGGCGGGCGCGGCGGATCGCCGCAGCGGCAGGGCGGCCGGGGCGGCGCCGCGCCGGCAGCGGCCAACAGCGCCATGGCCGACGCGCTGCGCCGGGCCGGCCTGGCCTGAGGACACCCCGCCGGGCGGGCGCGAACGCGCACCGCCCGGCGGGCCCGCGGCCGGCGGGTGCAGCCGGTGGCGACCGCTGCCCGAGATCAGCGGACGGCCGGGGTCCGGCGCCGGAAACAGAGCCGGCAGGAACCCGGGCGACGGGCCGGCACCAGAACGGCGTCGAGCCGCCCCGCACCACGACTCGGCGGCGGGCGCCACGGGTAGCGGGGCGGGCGGCGCGGGTAGCGGGGCGGGCGGCGCGGGTAGCGGGGCGGGCGGCGCGGGTAGCGGAGCGGGCGGCGCGGGTAGCGGAGCGGGCGGCGCGGGTAGCGGAGCGGGCGGCGCGGGTAGCGGAGCGGGCGGCGCGGGAGCCACAGGTACCGGGGGCGGGCGGCGCGGCGTACCGTCGCGGTCGTGGACGAGGGTGACGGCCTGGAGTGGCGGGAGCAGCAGCGACGGGCGGTGCGGGCGCACGCGGCGGCCGACGAGCGGCGCCGGGCGGCCGAGCAGGCGGAGGCGGCGGAGCTCGTGGCCTGGTTCGTCGCCGAGGCGATCCGGCGCGGGCTGCCCACGGAACGGCTCACGGCCCGGGCCTACGACGGTCGCGGCCGCTACCGGACGCGGCTGCGCGGCTGGTACGTCGACCGGGCCCGGACCCGGGCGGTCGACGTGGACGGGCGCTTCCACCTGCTGACCGTGTCGGGCAGCCTGCGCGCCCGACTGCTCGGGGCCGAGCCGCAGCCCAGCCCGCCGCCGCTGATCGTCGGCGCGGGTGGCCGGGACGGCGAGTCCATCCCGCTGCGAACGCTGCTCACCCGCCGGCTGGACGGCGGTGACGAGGGGCCCTGACGGGGGGTCAGCGACGGGCCCGGCCGGGCCCGTGCCCGGGGCCGCGCCGGGCCAGGTACCACCACCACGACTGCTGCACCACCAGCGTGACCAGGCCGGCGAGCACGATCGCGCAGAGGTTGATCACCAACTGGAGGGCCGAGCCGGCCGCCTCGGGCCAGACGCCGTACGCGGCGGCGACAGCCACGTTCGCGGCGGCCGGCACCGTGGTCACCGAGATCAGCACCCCGACCAGGCTGCCGGACTTCTTCGAGGTCAGCGAGAGCATGCCGGCCACACCGGCGAGCAGGCCGACCACCCAGGAGAGCGCGTCCGGCCGCCAGATGAAGTCCGTGAGCGGGCGATCGGCCAACAGCATCCCGCGGTCGACCAGACCGGCGGCGGTCAGCGCCCAGGTGCTGAGCACGGTGACCACCATGGCGACGAGGAAACCGACCACCAGCGCCTGCACCGACCGGGCGATGGTCGGTGGCCTGCGGCGCAGCAGCGCCACGCAGAGCGCGGCCAGGGGGCCGAACTCGGGGCCGACGACCATCGCGCCGACGATGAGGATCGGCTGGTCGAGCAGGACGCCGATGCCGGCGAGCATGGTGGCGACGGTGATCAGCACGAGGTAGGTGGCGGACAGTTCCGTCTGCTCGCCGGTCTTGGCGGCGATCTCGTCCCAGACCACCGCGTCCGCGCCGCTGCCGGGCGCCGTCCGGGCCGCCCGATCCGCCGCCGCGGAGATGGCCAGCTCCACGTCGTCGGCCGCGATGGCCCCGCGTGCCTCCACGCCGAGCTGCCGCAGGTCGCGCAGCACGCCGTCGGCGCTCTCCCGGACCACGTCGCAGAGGATGAGGTCGCCCTCGGGCTGGCGGGCGGCGCCGGCGAGCACGGCGAGATGGGTCACCCCGGGGTCGGCGGCCAGCAGCTCGGCCACCGCGGCGGACTGGTCCGGTGGAGCGATCACCCTCAGGTGCAGCACGGCCCTCCCCCTCGCCCTGTCGACGGTCGAGCACTCTACTGCCGGTCGGGCCGGATGGAAGGTCACGTCTTGGTAGCCGGCCGAGTCCTGACGGACGGTTGGGCGGTTGACCTGTCGGGATCAGGACCTGGTGTCGCGATTCCGCCCTCTTGACGCTTTCATGCCTGATACAACCTGTCTGTTCCATGATGACTCGATTGGCTGGGAGGTCGACACCGTGCATGGTTCCGTGAACGCGCCGGGGGATCTGGCGGAGCGGGCCCGACCGGAGGGCCTCAAGCGGGCCATCGACCTGGCGGCAGCCGTGGTGCTGCTGGTGCTGACCGCGCCGCTCGTCCTCGTGGTGGCGGCGCTGGTGGCCGCGGGGCTCGGCCGGCCGGTGCTGTTCCGGCAGCCGCGCGCCGGCCGGCACGGCCAGGTGTTCGAGCTGGTCAAGTTCCGCACCATGCTCCCGCCCGATCCGCGGCGGGGACGGGTACGCGACGGAGACCGGCTGACGCCGCTGGGACGGTTCCTGCGCTCCACCAGCCTGGACGAGCTGCCGACGCTGTGGAACGTGCTGCGCGGCGACATGAGCCTGGTCGGCCCCCGTCCCCTGCTCACCCAGTACCTGCCGCGCTACTCCCCCACCCAGGCCCGCCGGCACGAGGTCAGGCCGGGCGTCACCGGACTGGCCCAGATACGGGGACGCAACAGCCTGGGCTGGGAGGAGAAGCTGGATCTTGACGTCTGGTACGTCGACCATCGCAGCCTGCGGCTGGACCTGTCGATCCTCGCCGCGACCGTCCGCACCGTGCTGCGCCGCGAGGGGATCTCCGCGGCGGGCTCGGCCACCGCGCCCGAGTTCCTCGGCACGCCCTCGCCCGTTCCCGCCGTGCCGGTCCGGGAGGCCAACCTGACCGTTCCCGCCGGAGGTGGCCGATGAGCCGGACCATCCACCTGTCCCCGCCCGACGTCGGGCCGCTGGAGGAGTCGTACGTCGTCGCGGCCCTGCGGTCCGGCTGGGTCGCGCCCGTCGGGCCGGACCTCGACGCGTTCGAGTGCGAGGTCGCCGCGCGGGTGGGCACCCGCGGGGCCGTGGCCGTGAGTTCCGGCACGGCCGCGCTGCACCTGGCGCTGCTCGGGGTGGGAGTCGGGCCCGGGGATGCCGTCATCGTGCCGACGCTGACGTTCGTGGCGACCGCGAACGCGGTCCGGTACGCCGGCGCACGACCGGTCTTCGTCGACTGCGACCCGCACACCGGCAACGTCGACGTCACCCTCGTCGCCGAGCTGATCCGAAACCTGACCTTCCGGGGCCAGCGTGTCGGGGCGGTCGTTCCGGTGGACCTCTTCGGCAGTTGCGTCGACTACACCGCGCTGCTGCCGGTCTGCGACGCGGCGGGCGCCCCGATCGTCGAGGACGCCGCCGAGGCCCTCGGCGCCACCCATCGCGGCCGGCCCGCCGGCTCCTTCGGCCGGGCGGGCATCCTCTCCTTCAACGGCAACAAGATCATGACCACGTCGGGCGGCGGCATGCTCGTCTCCGACGACACGGCCCTGCTGGCCCGGGCCCGTCACCTCGCCACCCAGGCCCGCGAACCGACGCCGCACTACGAGCACCGCGAGACGGGCTACAACTACCGGCTGAGCAACCTGCTCGCCGCGCTCGGCCGCGCCCAACTCGTCCGGCTGGACGGGATGATCGCCCGGCGCCGGCAGCTCCGCGACCGGTACGCCAAGCTCTTCGCCCCGGTCCCCGGCGTACGCCTGGTCGGCGTGGAGGACGCGGGCTCCAACTGCTGGCTGACGACGATCGTGGTCGATCCGGAGCGGTCCGGGTGGCGGGCCGCCGACCTGGCGGCCCACCTGGCCCTGCGGGACATCGAGACCCGACCGGTCTGGAAACCGATGCACCTGCAACCGGCGTACGCCGACGCCGAGCGTCTCGTTACCGGCGCGGCGGAGCGGTTGTTCGCCGACGGGCTGGCCCTGCCGAGCGGCAGTGTCCTGGACGAGGCGCAGATCGGCCGCGTCCTCGCCGCCGTGGACGAGTTCCTGACGGTGCGGGCGGGGGCGTCGACGGCGTGACGACTCCCCTGGTGGTCGTCGGCTGCGGTGGCCACGGCCGGGAGGTCCTGACGATCGCCCGGGCCACGGACGCCGCAGCCGGCCGGCGGCGCTGGCACCTCCTCGGGTTCGTCGACGACCGCCCGTCCGAGGAGAACCTGAAGCGGGTGCAGCGGCTCGACGTCCCCTACCTCGGCGGAGTCGCCTGGCTGCGCGACGCACCCCCGGAAACGCACCACGTCATCGGCATCGGCGACCCGCGCGTCCGGCGGGCCGTGGCGGGGCGCGTCGACGCGTACGGCGTGCCGGCGGCGAGCCTCGTGCACCCGGCGGCGACGATCGGGCCGGACACCGTGCACGGTCCCGGTTTCGTCGCCTTCGCCGGGGCCCGCGTCACCACGAACGTCACCGTCGGCCGGCACGTGCACCTCAACCAGAACGCCACCGTCGGCCACGACTGCACCCTCGCCGACTTCGTGTCGGTCAACCCACTCGCCGCCGTCTCCGGCGACTGCCACCTGGCGGAGGGGGTGCTCGTCGGCACGACCGCAGCCGTTTTGCAGGGCCTGCGGGTGGGCCGGCACAGCACCGTCGGAGCTGGCGCCTGCGTCGTCCGGGACGTGCCGGACGGCGTGGTCGTCAAGGGCGTACCCGCCCGTTGAACCGACACGGTCTCGACCCCTCGGGCAAAATTCGGTCACTAAGCCTGAAAACTCTCAAACATCGCTTTCGGGCATGTATCAAGTAAATGAGCCCAAAGCTCTTTCCGCCCTGCGGCGGAAGCGGTCGGAGACGGACAGGGAGCACATATGCCGCCGGAGACAGAGACGAGCCGACTCAGCGAGCAGGGGTCACACCGGTCCAGGGCGCGCCGCCGGACCATCGGATTTCTCGCCACCGACAGCACCGCCTGGGTCTGCGGGTTCGTCGCCGCGGTCTGGTTCCGTTACGAGTTCGACCTGACGCCCGACCAGCTCGCGCGCGCCGTCGCCTGCGGCGCCCTCGCCGCCGTCGTGCACGTGGCCGTCGCGGCGGTGCGCCGGATCTACTCCGGACGCCACCCGCTGGGCAGCCTCCAGGAGGTGCAGGGGGTCGCCGGCACCGCGGCCACCACCGCCGCGATCCTGCTGGTCGGGCTGCTCCCGGCCGGCGTGCGGCCGGTGCCGGCGAGCGCCCCGCTGGTCGGGGGCGCCCTGGCGCTGCTGTTCATGCTCGCCGCCCGGTTCACCTACCGGCATCGCCGCGACCTCGCCATGCGGCCGGACGTCCGGTCCTCGAACCCGGTGCTGCTGTTCGGGCTCGGCGACGCCGGGCAGGGGCTGCTGCGGGCCATGCTCAGCGACCCGCGCGGGCGGTACCGGCCCGTGGGCGCCCTCGACGACGACCCCGACAAGCGGGACCTGCGCATCGGCGGAGTACGCGTGCTCGGCGGCCGGCGGGACGTCGCGGAGGCCGTCCGGCGTACCGGTGCGACGACCGTGATCTTCTCCGTCGCGAACGCCGACGCCGCGCTGATCCGGCAGATCCGGGAGGCCACGCTGCGGACCGGGGCGGCGTTCAAGGTGCTGCCCCCCGTCCGGGACCTCGTCGACCACCGGATCACCGTCACCGACGTCCGCGACGTGCAGATCGGCGACCTGCTCGGACGCCGGCAGGTGGTGGCCGACATGGCGATGAGCACCAGCGGGCTCACCGGCCGACGGATCCTGGTCACCGGTGCCGGCGGCTCCATCGGCTCCGAGCTGTGCCGGCAGGTGATGAAGGCGGACCCGGGCGAGCTGATGATGCTCGACCGCGACGAGTCGGCCCTGCACGCCCTCCAGATGTCACTGGCCGGCCGGGCCCTGCTGGACGGCCCCGAGCTGATCCTCGCCGACCTTCGGGACGACGAGGGGATCCGACGGATCATCCGCGAGCGCCGGCCGGAGGTCATCTTCCACGCCGCCGCGCTGAAGCACCTCACGCTGCTCCAGCGGCACCCCGGCGAGGCGGTGAAGACGAACGTCTGGGGCACGCTCTCCGTGCTCGACGCCTGCCGCGACGTCGCCCGGTTCGTCAACATCTCCACCGACAAGGCGGCCGACCCGATCAGCGTCCTCGGCTACTCGAAGCGGATCACCGAACGGCTGACCGCGCACGCCGCCTCCCGCTTCCCCGGCACCTTCCTCAGCGTCCGCTTCGGCAACGTGTTGAGCAGCCGCGGTTCGGTGGTGACGGCGTTCCAACGGCAGATCGAGCTGGGCCGACCGCTCACCGTCACGCACCCCGAGGTGACCCGCTACCTGATGACGGTGCAGGAGGCAGTGCACCTGGTGTTGCAGGCCGCCGAGATCGGCCGGGACGGGGAGGCGCTGGTACTGGACATGGGCGAGCCGGTCCGCATCGCCGACCTGGCGCGGCAGATGGCCGAGCAGGCGGACAGCAGCATGCCGATCGTCTACACGGGGCTGCGGCCCGGCGAGAAGCTGCACGAGGACCTCTTCGGTGCCGGGGAGGTCGACACCCGGCCCCTGCACCCGCTGGTCTCGCACGTGGCGGTGCCCGCGCTGGACCCGATGGAGGTCAGCGGCCTCGACCCGTACGACCACCCCGAGAAGGTCGTCGCCCAGCTCGCCCAGCTCTGTGCCCACCCGACCGGACCTGTCCACGCCGCCCCGGTGCAGGTTCCGTTGTCGCGCTGAAGTCTCCCGTGGACGCCGCCGACCCGCCGGGTCGGCGGCGTCCACCCGTCCAGGTCTACGCGCCAGCGCGGCGGGTCCTGTCGGCACGGGGCACGAGAAGGCCGGCGACCGGAGTTCCGGTCGCCGGCCCTGTCGTACCTCAGCGGCGGATGCCCGCCCAGTCGTGGTGCCGCCGAACGGTGGAGAGGATGAAGTCGACCACCCGACGGGAGGTGTCCGGGACCCGGTAGTCGACCGGGCACGGCACCCCCTGGGCGGCGACCTGGTCCACGGTCACCTCGACCGCCTCGACCACGCCCTGCGGGTCGAGCCCGGTCATGATGATCCCGCCGGCGTCCAACGCCTCGGGACGCTCGATCGACTCGCGCAGCGTCACGGCGGGGAAACCGAGGATCGCGGCCTCCTCGCTGATCGTGCCGCTGTCGGAGAGCGTGCAGTAGGCCCTGGTCTGGAGGTGCACGTAGTCGAAGAGGCCGAACGGCTCGTGGAACGCGATCCCCTCCAGGGCGGTCGCGTCCGGCGCCAACGCCTCCAACCGCTTGCGGGTGCGCGGGTGCGTGGAGACCAGCACCGGATACCCCCACCGGTCACGGACCGCCCGGAGGCAGTCGAGCAGACGCTGGAGGCGGGCCGGCTGGTCGACGTTCTCCTCGCGGTGCGCGCTGACCACGAAGTACCGGCCGGGCGCGAGGTCGAGCTGCCGCAGGACCGCCGACGCGCCGATGTCCGGCCGGTAGTGCTCCAGCACCTCCCGCATGGGCGAGCCGGTGTGCAGGATCCGGCGCGGGTGCAGCCCCTCGGCCAGCAGGTTGCGCCGGGCGTGCTCGGTGTAGACCAGGTTGAAGTCGGCGACGTGGTCGACCAGCCGCCGGTTCGTCTCCTCCGGGACGTTCAGGTCGAAGCAGCGGTTGCCGGCCTCCATGTGGTAGACCGGCACCCGCATCCGCCGGGCCATCAGTGCGGCGATGCAGCTGTTGGTGTCGCCGAGCACGAGCAGCGCGTCCGGCCGCGTCTCGGTGATGGCCGCCTCCATGCCGACCAGCACGCCGCCCAGCACGCGACCGAGCGACGAGGTGTCCACCCGCAGGAACCGGTCCGGCTCGCGCAGCCGCAGCTCCTTGAAGAAGACGTCGGAGAGCGTGCTGTCCCAGTTCTGCCCCGTGTGCACCAGCAGGTGCTCCACCGTGTCGTCGAGCCGGGCGATCACCCGGGACAACCGGATGATCTCGGGTCGGGTGCCGACCACCGTCATGATCCGGGTCATGCCCGTCCTCTCTCTGCTGCCAGCTTGCTCATGATGTCCTCGAACTGGTCCACGCCCACCCGCAGCGACATGCGCTCCTGATAGACGCGCCGGGCCCGCAGACCCAGCTCCGCCCGCGCCGCCGCGGACTCGGCCGCCGCGACGGAGAACCGCGCGGCGAGCGCCTGCCAGTCCCCCGGCGGGGAGACCAGCCCGACGCCGGTCGAGCGGACCAGGGCCGCGGCGTCGCCGCCCACGGAGGCGATCACCGGGGCGCCGCAGGCCAGGGCGGCCTGCAGCTTCGACGGGATGCTGCCGCGCAACGCGGGCAGGTCGCGCAGGCAGACGAGCTGCCAGTCCGCGGCGGCGTACAGCTCGGCCATCTGCTCGGCCGGGCGCCGGCCGACGAAGCGGACGTTGTCGGCACCGAGGTCTGCGGCGAGCCGTCGGGCGGCGTCCTCGTCCGCGCCGGAGCCGACCAGCACCAGGTCGATCCGGTCGCGGGCAGCGGCCGCCGCCCGGATCGCGGTCTCGATGCCCTGCAACAGGCCGATGTTGCCGGCGAACATCACCGTGCAGCGTCCACGGTGGCCGAGCGCCGCGCGGGCCGCGTCGGTGGCCGGCACCGGCCGGAACAGCGCGTCGTCGGTCCAGTTCCACACCACCCGGACCCGGGCCGGGTCCGCGCCACGGGCCACCACCAGATCGGCCATCGCCGGCGAGATCACCACGACGGCGCTGGCCATGCGGTACGTCGCGCGCATCAGCGCGGCGATCCCCCGCTGCAATGTCCGGCCGGCCCGGCCGGTCGGCGCCATGCCCGACCCGAGCACGGACTCCGGCCACAGGTCCTGCACGTGGAGCACGATCGGCGTACGCCGGGCCGCGCGGGCGATCGCCGCCGCGGCGAACGAGGTGGGCGGCGGGTGGTAGACGTAGGTGACGTCGACGCCGGCCAACCAACGGACGCCGCCCAGCGCGCTGCTGGCCCCGAAGGAGAGGTGGCTCAGCGCGCGCCGGGCGGCGGACGTGTCGTGGCTGGGGTAGGCGGGGACCCGCCGGACGGTGACCGGGCCGTCAGCCTCGGTGTGCCGCCAGCGTTGCCGCCAGCCCGGGAAGATGCGGCCGTGCGGGTAGCTCGGAAAGGTGGTGAGCACCCGCACCTCGTGGCCCCGCTCCGCCAGCTGGCGCGCCAGGTTGCCGGGGATGAACACCCCTTCCGGCGGATACCACTGGCTGACCAGGCCGATCCTCACGCGTCGACCACCGGCTGCTCCGGCCGGGGACCCTCCACTGGCTCGGGCCAGGTGTCCGGCCGGCCCGGGTCGAACACCTCGTTCGTCCAGAACATGGTGACCAGCTCGTCCGATCCGGTGTTGACCAGCTTGTGCACCCACATGGTCGGCATGTCCACCAGCACCGGCTCGTCGCCGGAGACGGGAAACCGCACCACCTCGGTGTCGCCGACCCTGCGCAGGCTGATCTCGGCCGTGCCGTGCAGCACGACGAAGCGCTCCATCTTGGCCAGGTGGAAGTGCTCGCCCCGGGTGATGCCGGGACGGGTCGTGGAGCAGAAGGTCTGGCCCCCTCCACCGTGCGCCTTGACCGTCTCGACCAGCTCGCCCCGGGTGTCCGCCCGGCGCGGCAGCACCAGCGGATAGTGCGCGGGGAAGCAGTGCGACCGGTACGTGTTGAACAGCCGGACGTCGTGCCGGTCCAGCAGAGCCGGGATCTCCCCCGTCCGGTAGGTGGCGGCCACGTCGGCGAGCCGGTCGGCGAGGGCCCGCACGCCGATCCGCAGCGCCGGCATGGCCGGATCCCACGATCCCCCGGCGGGAACGCCGACGAGTCGGGCCGCCGCGTCGGTGACGTGTACCAGGCTCAGCTCCCGGTCGGCGTGCACCTCCGGCCGGCCGCCCTCGGCGAGCAGCCGACAGAAGGTCGCGACCGCGGAGTTGTAGAACGGCCGCCCGTGTTCCCCGTACAGGTTCGGCAGCAGGACGTCCTCGACCGGCAGGCCCGTGTCGGCCAGGATGCCGGCGGCGGCAGCCTTCGCGTCGCCGTAGGGCGTGCCGTTGCCGGCCTGCACCGAGTTGGCGAAGACCACCGTGCCGGGCGGCGTCGGGCAGTGCTTGAGACCCTGCGCGAGCTGGGCCGCGAGCTGCACGTTGCCGGCGGACACGTCCGCCGGCTCGCCCCGGTTGACCCCGGCCAGGTGCAGCACCCGGTCGACCCCGCCGACCTTCGCCGCGACCCGCTGCGGGTCGGCCAGTTCTGCCCGGGTGACGACGACCGGCTCCGGCCAGCCGAGGACGCGCAGCAGCACCCGTACGTGCCAGCCCAGGAAGCCGCCGGCTCCGGTGACCGCGAGCCTCAGCACGCCAGCACCGGGTCCCGCAGGGCCAGCTCCGCGCGGACCTCGGGCAGCGTCTTCAACAGCTCGATGATCTGCGGTACGCCCATCCGCGGCGCGTTGGCGGAGTTGAAGTCCTCCGCCAGCCCCGCACCCAGCTCGCCCTCGTCCACGTAGAGCGCGTAGTTGAGGTCGCGGGCGTCCAGCGGCACCCGGAGGAAGTCGCCGAAGTCGTCGGCCTGGGCGAGTTCCTCCCGGCTCGCCAGCGTCTCGTCCTGCTTCTCGCCGTGCCGTACGCCGATCACGTCGAGCTTGGCGGGCACGTCGAACAGCTCGCAGACCGCCTCCGCCAGGTCGCCGATGGTGCAGGCGGCAGCCTTGCGGATGAAGATGTCGCCGGGCCGGGCGTGCTGGAAGGCGTGCTCGACCAGTTCCACCGAGTCGGCCAGCGACATCAGGAACCGCGTCATCCCCGGGTCGGTGACCGTGGGCGCCCGGCCTGCCTTGATCTGCTCGATGAAGAGCGGGATCACCGAGCCGCGCGAGTACATGACGTTGCCGTACCGGACGCACGAGACCGTGGTGGCGCTGTTCGGGTTGTTCCGGGCGTGCGCCTGGGCCACCTTCTCCATCAGGGCCTTGCTCATGCCCATCGCGTTCACCGGGTAGACGGCCTTGTCGGTGCTCAGCACGACCACCGACCCCACCCCGTTGCGCTCCGCCGCCTCGACGACGTTGGCGCTGCCCAGGATGTTGGTCCGCACTGCCTCCAGCGGGAAGAACTCGCACGACGGGACCTGCTTCAGGGCCGCCGCGTGGAAGATGTAGTCGATGCCTCGACTGGCCCGCAGGACCGAGTCGTAGTCGCGCACGTCCCCGACGTGGTAGCGGACCCGGTCGTCGCTGAGCAGCCGGCGCATGTCGTCCTGTTTGGCCTCGTCGCGGCTGAGCACCCGGACCTCGCCGACGCCGCGGTCGAGGAGCCGGCGCACCATCGTCTTGCCGAAGGAACCCGTGCCGCCGGTGATGAGGACCCGGCGGCCGGTGGTCGAATACGTCACTGGTTGCTCCCCGTCTGGCTCGTAGCAGATCTTGTTGCCGGTGCGGCAGGTCAGCCGGCCCGCCGGCCACACCACGGGCAACGAGTCCAGGCAGCCGCAGAAACGCCCAAAACACTCAAAGAAGCACCGTCAAGCCCAAGAAGGTTGCCGCAGCCCTCGCTCCCCGGCCATGCGAGACAGTGACAGTACGAAATTCGTGAAAGTCCCAATCGGCACTACAGAACCTGGTAGGACTCAGACAGCGTCTTTCCCACGCATTTGTGGTCTCTGTTGGCGCCCCATCGGTGCACGTCGCCGCACCCCGACAGCCTCGCCAGACATAGGAGCACCATGCTCGACAGCAGTCCCGAGCCAGCACCGACAAAGGCGGGCTTCCCGCCCTTGGACGAGCCGTACGAGCCGGGTGGACGACTCGACATGAAAGCTCTGATCGCCGTCGAAGCACGGTTCGCCCGGACGCCGGATGGCGCGATCTGGACGCGAGAAGGGCCGGGGTACGGCTTCTTCACCCGCTACCTTTCCGCATTCGCCGAGGTGGTGGTGCTCGCGCGCGTGGCGGAGGTGCCCTCCATGCCGCCGGACTCACATCGAGTGGACGGGCACCGCGTGCTCGTGCGGCCGATACCTCACTACCTCGGGCCCTGGCAGTACGTCCGCCGTCGAGCGGCAGTCGTTCGCGCACTGCGCGACGCCGACGACCCGCATGCGGTCCTCATACTGCGTGCGCCCACGGTACTGGGCTCGCTCCTGGCTGCGGCGCGGGAGCGCTCGGGTCTGCCCTATGCCGTCGAGGTCATGGCGGACCCGTACACGGTCTACGCACCGGGCGTCGTCAGCCATCCCCTCCGGCCGTGGTTGAGGTGGCGTCACACGACGTTGTTGCGGCACCAGTGCCGCACCGCGGTCGGAGTCTCCTACGTAACGGAGCGGTACCTGCAACGACGGTATCCGGCCGGGAAGAACGCCGTGACCGCGGCGTACTCGAGCGTGGAGTTGCCACCGGACGCCTTCGTGACCGAGCCTCCTCAGCTCGTGCAACGCGATGAGTACGTCGTCGTCTCGGTCGGCTCGTTGGAGATGCTCTACAAGGGCATCGACACCCTGATAATGGCTCTTGCTCGACTCGTCGCGGCCGGATTGCCGGTGCGGTGCGTCCATCTGGGAACGGGCCGGCAACAGGCCCGGTTGGAGCAACTGGCCACTCAGCTCGGCGTGCGTCACCGGATCGAGTTCGTCGGATCCGTTCCCGCGGGAGCGCAGGTCCGGCGATACCTCGACCAAGCCGACCTGTTCGCGATGCCGTCGCGCACCGAGGGGCTTCCCAAGGCATTGGTCGAGGCGATGGCTCGGGGTCTACCCGCCGTCGGATCCTCGGTGGGAGGCATCCCCGAGCTGCTCGCGAGTCAGGACATCGTTGCTCCGGACGACCACGTCGCCTTGGCGGATGCGATAGGGCGTCTGCTCAACGAACCAGCACGGCGAGCCCAGGCTTCTGCCCGCAACCTCACTCGCGCCCGCGACTTCTCCGAGGAGGCTCTCAGGCGACGGCGCGACGTCTTCTACCGATCCCTGCGCGACACCACCGCCAACGGTCACGGCTCGTCGGACCAGCGCCGCACCCGCGAGACCTCGCGTCGCGGCGCGTCGACGGTGTCCACCTCGAAGGGGAAGTAGTCTGATGACGATTCCTCCGACGTTCGGTCCCACTGCCCTTGTGACGGAGGACCAACGACGAACCTTCCCTTCCCCCTTTCCGCATCACGCTTCTCAGCGACGCGAAAACGGCGCCGGCACCGGGCGACGACCGAACGGGCTGTTTCCCGCCAGAGAACTCCCGGGACTGGTGTTGATCTGTGCGGTGGCCTTCGTTGCCGCCTGGTCGCCGAAGCTGGCCGCCACCTACGGTGGCGCAGCCGCAGTGATCGCAATCCTGGTCAGTTGCCGTCTGCCGCGCCTCCACCTCGCCGATGTCCTGGCAGGTCTCACCGCCGTGTGGGCCCTTGCCAGCACGATGCTCGGCACGGTCGACCCCTCGATCACCTGGTGGCTCGCCTACCTGTACGCCTCCGCGTGCCTGGTCTTCATCGCAGCCCGACACGTCGTTACCAACAGGACCCACCTCCTTACCGTGGCCTTCGCCCACCTGGCCGGTTGCGCCGCCACATCTGTCACGTTGATCCTCGGCGCCCGCAGCAACGCCGACCACCGCGATGCGCTCCTCGACTACAACATCCGCTACGGCGTGGACGGCATCAACATCAACTACACCTCGTACACGTTCGTGACGGGGGCAGTGCTCGCAGTCGTCCTTCTTCGGGTCGGTCTGCGGTCGCACGTCATACGAGCAACGCTTGTCGGAGCCCTCCTGGCATTCGTGTACGGCGTTCTGCTGACGGGATCCAAAGGCGCCACGCTCGGGCTCATCCTGGGCGCGTCGTTCCTCGCCCTGACAGCGATCAGCTCGCCGCTGGCGTGGGCGGTGGCACGCGTTTGCGTTCCCGTGCTGATCCTCCTGGTTCCGTTCACGGCCGCCAGCAGATTCAGCGCAATCGCGCAACGGCTCGACACCCTCTTCGGCCGCGAGACCGGTGACCTGTCCGGCAGACTCGAGGTGTGGCCGCTCGGCGTATCGGCGTGGATGGAGCAACCCTTCACGGGGCTCGGCCCCGGAGTCTTCCGCATGGTCAACCCGTTTCAGATCGGCCCGCACAATCTGCTTCTCGCCGTAGGCACCGACCTCGGTCTGGTCGGTGTTCTCCTCTACGGCTCAGCCGTCGCCACAGCCCTCGCCGCAGCCGCCCGACAAGCCGGACACGTCGGCAGGATAGCGGCCGGCCTCTTCGCGATGAGCCTGCTGCCGATCTGGATGAGCGGCCACTGGGAGTACGCGCAGGGCTCGTGGCTGGTGCTCGCGCTGCTCTCCTCCGTGGCGATCGCGACAAATAGAACCGGGCGGAAACCCGGGCGGCATCGGTCTCCGACGGCTCGGGGACAGTTCGCGGCAGGCACCGCCCGCCAAGCGTGAATCGTTCTCCGACGCGCCACTGACGGAGACCTGGCCGGCTCGGAGCCGGGCGGACGACCCGCGACATCGGCTGCCCGCGCGGTTTGGTGACCACTTCCGCCGTCAGGGGCGGGCCGACTCCAGGAGAGTGGCGAGCCGAGGAGCGTAGGCTCGGTAGTCGAACGAATCCAGCGCCTGCACCCGGGCGGCTTCTCGCATGGCCTCCCGCTGCGTCCGGGTCAGCTCCAGCGCGGCGTGTAGCGCAGTGGCCAGTTCCGCTTCCGACCAGCCGTCGCACACCAGGCCCTCGACGCCGTGACGCAGATAGGTGCCAAGATCACTGGTCAGGTTGGCGATCACCGGTGTGCCGTTGGCGAGGCTCTCACAGAACTTGGTGGGGAACCCAGCCTGCGCGAACCGCTCGGGTCGACGCAGAATCACGCTGAAGTCGGCGTCCCGTAGGGCCAGCGGTACCTCCTGCTGGGCCAGCCGACCCCGTACGTCGACTCCCTGCGGGAGGCGGCCGAGGCCCGCCAGGTCCCGGACCTGCGTCACGGTAGGGCCGTAGACCCGCAGTTCGATCGCCGCGCCCCTTCGCTCGAGCCGGTCGACCGCGCGGACCATCGTGCCCAGCAGGTCCTTTCGGCCTGGCGTACCGGAGTAGACCAGGGACAGGTCGACCCGCTTCCGAGGGACCGCCGGGCCGACCCGCAGGGTGCGCACGTCGAGCGTCGGCGGCACCCGGACGACGTTCGTGCCGAGCTGCCGGTAGTAGTCCTCGAGATAGGAGCTGATCGCGATGATCCCGGCGCAGCGCGGGTAGAAGTACCGCATGGCCGTTTCTGAACTGAGGTGCAGCGGGCCGAGGAAGCCGCCCCGCAGGTGCCGGGGGTCGTACCACTCGACCACGTCGGCCAGCAGCGGGACCGCGTGCCGCCGGCACCAGCGGCGCAGGTGAAGCATGTACTGCGCCGCGCCGCCATAGACGACCACGTGCGAGGGAGGCGTCGGCTGGGTGTCCAGCCAGTCCACGGTACGCCGGCCGAGCCGCACGGCGAAGTGCACGGTCCGGGCCAGGAGCGAGCCGCCAGGCGAGGTCGTCTCCCCGAGCCCGAGGTACGAGACGGAGCCAGGCCCGTCAACGCCCTCCAGCGTGGTGACCACTCGAGGGCTCTCCTCACCGCTCGCGACCACCACGTGGTATCCCGCGCTGGCGAGGGAGCCGGCGATGCCGAAGACACGCCGGGATCCGGGCTGTCCCCAGGGAAACTGGAACGGGCCGACGTACGCCACCCAGTCCCGCCGGCGAACCGTGGACTCACCCATCGTGGCCCTCCCGGTCGGTCGGATCCTTGCCGGCGCCCGCGCCCGTACCGCTGGCCTCGCCCAGGAACTCGGCGAACCGTCTGCTCAGCGTCTCCCGGCGGTGGTGCCGGCGGGCGTGATCCAGGCCGTTACGTCCCCAGGTGTGGCGCAGGCCGGCGTCCCTGAGTTGGCGCAGGGCCCGCGACAACGGCTCCGGGTCGTCCTTCCCCACCACGACACCGGCCTGCGCGTCGGCGATGTGCCGCATGGAGGCGACCTCGGCGGGCCCGAAGCCGAGGATCGGCCGCCCCGCAGCCAGGTACTGCGGGATCTTCGTGGACAGCGAAAGCCGCGTGTACCGCCGGTGGGCGGGCGCGAAAGACTCGACGTGCACGAGCACGTCCGCCGTGTGCAGGACCTTGGGCACCTCGTCGCTGTGCAGCCATCGGTCGAGGCGCACCGACCGACGTCCGCCGAACGCCTCCCTGAACTGCGACAGGTCGTGCTCCGGCGCGTACACGGTAAGCCGGAGCACGGGCGGCTCCTCTTGGGCCGACCGGTCCAGCACCTCGGCGATCCGCGCCAGCGTCTGCCAGCGGCCCAGATGCAGTCCGCCGACGTAGACCAACTCCACCGGCCAGGACGACGGCCGCCCGGTGTCGTCCGGCGGGCCGTCCGCGAAAGCGGTGTCGTCGACGCAGTTGGCGAAGGCGCCAAAGGGAATGCCGTACTGGCGTTGGTATTCATCTGCCATCGGCTGGCTGATGCACATGCCGCGGGGCGCCATCCGCATCGCGGCGCGCAGCGTGCGCAGCAGCGACGCCCGGGCCAGCCCGAACAACTCACCGGAGCCGTAGTTGGTGCTCGGCCAGTCGTCCATGAAGTGTGGTACGAGGGGAACCCCGAGATCACGGGCGATCCGCACGGCCAGCCTGTTCACACGGACGCTGCCCAACAGCGAGTAGACCAGGTCGGGCCGATGCCGGCGCAGCCACGGTGCCAGGTCGTCGGGGAACCGGCTCGGGGTCAGGTCCGCCGCGGCCCGCAGCTGAGTCATGAGCCGAGAGGTGCTGCCTCGACGCGCGGCTGCCGTCCCGCCTGACGCCGCGACGGCGCCGGTCGGCCCGCCGACCGCGCCGAGCACCCTGCGCAACGCGTGGTCGACGGGGAAGTTCCGCAGCCCGAAGTGGTAGAACGACGCGCATACGTCCGCGGAGCGGACTCCCTCGACGGTGTGCACCTGAGCGAGCCGGTCGACGGGCCATCCCTGGAAGAGGTTCGACAGGGTGATCCCCTCGTTCGTCGATCGACTGAACGGTTTTGCTCCCACCACCAGCACTCGTGGGTAGTCGTCATCGAGCCGCACGCGCCACCTCCAGGTCTGCCATCGGCGAGCTGGACATTCTCAGTGCCTTTCGGTAGCCGTAGATGGCGGCGGGCAGCACCGTGACCAGATAGGTGGCCACGGCAACGTACGGCAGCGCCGTGATCCCCCACCGGGTCGCGGCCCACCACTTCCCGACCAGGGAGACGACCAGATACGCCACCCAGCCGAGCAGTTGCGGTCGGACCAGGCCCATCGCGTTCTGCACCATGAATCGGGGCGAAATGCCGGCAAGCAGCACCCACCACAGCGCCAGACCACCGAGGAGCCACCGGTCCCCGCCCAGAGGAACGGAGAGCCAGGCGGAGAAGAACGGGCCGCCGACGATCACCAGACCGACCGAGGGCACCAGCGTGACGGCCGTGGAGATCAACGTCATCCGACGTACGGTCCGGTAGACCCAGGCCAGGTCGCGCCGGGCGAGGGCTTCGCCGTTGGCCGGCCACAGCGGCACGTTCACCAGCCCGACCAGCATTCCGGCCTGCGCCAGAACCTTGGCGGGCACGGCGTACGCCGTGACCTGCTCCAGCCCCAGTGTCCGCGCGATGATCAGGGTGTCCGCGTTGTTGGCCGCCGACATCACGACAGTCAGCACGAAGAACATCCCACTGAGTCCGAGCAGGCCCCGGGCGAGACGCCGGTCCACGAGGCTGAACCGGGGGCGGATCTCCGGCATCCGGTATCCGTACACCCACACGGAGTTGGCGAGGTTCGTCAGGAGCGGACCGATGACTGCCGCCCCGACCACCACGACGGGCGGCTGCCCGGACCACACCGCGAGCAACACAAGCGGCAGGGCCAGCACGCTGCCCGCCGCCTGCCACATGTTGCTCGCCGACACCTGCTGAAAGGCGTACTGGACGCGGGTTATCAGCGACAAGGGGATGTTCAGCAGGATGGCGGTCAGGCCCACCAGGACCATGCCGCGAACCTCTCCAGGACTCATGTTCCCCGGCAGCCCGAGCAGGGACGACCACGGCAGGGCCGGAGCCGTCAGCCAGAGCAACGCACACAGCGCAGCCGCCACCGCCAGGATGAGGAGGTACGCGCTGGAGAGGTAGCGGCGCGCACCTTCGCTGTCGCCGGTGCCGTGGCACAGGGTCAGCTTCGTCATCAGGCCGTTGCCGAGGCCCAAGTCCGCGAAGGCGGCCATGCCAGCCAGCGCCAGCACGGCGGACCACAGGCCGTAACGCTCCGATCCCAGGTAGGAGAGGGTGACGGGGATCAGCAGCAACGGGACGACGACCCCGATGGCCCGGCCGAGAACGGCGGTGGCGATTCCGGAGGCGAGACGGCGACTCCGGGCCGCGCCGTCCCGGTCCGCAGAGGACGGGTTCGGTGGCTCGCCGGTCGGGACGTCGCGGTCGAGGGTCCTGGGGGGTGTGGGGAGCATGGCCAAGTTCAGTGACGGACCAGAACGCGGTCGGACATCCAGTCGACCGTCGCCTGGAGTCCTTCCCGCATGGTGTACCGACGGGGGGAAGGGAAGAGCTCACGCAGGCGGGTCGAGTCGGCCTGGGAGTCACGCACGTCTCCCGAACGCGGTGGCTCGTGCACCCGGTCGAGCGGGCGCCCCAGCACGGACTCCAGTTCCGCAACCAGGTCGAGTAGTGAGACCCGCTCCCCGAAGGCCAGGTTCACCACGTCGGGCGCCGAGACCCGCCGGACAATCGCATCCGCGATAACCGAGGTGACGCTGCCGACATAGGTGAAGTCGCGGGTCTGCCGGCCATCGCCGTGAATCCGCACCGGTTCGCCGACCAGCGCCGCCGACACGAATCTCGGCACCACTGCGGCATACGCATGGTACGCGGCCTGCCGGGGGCCGAAGACATTGAAGAAGCGGAACGCCAGTACCGCTTGGTCGTAGCAGGAGGCGTGGGCGAGGGCGTAGGCCTCTGTCGCCAGCTTCGACACGGCGTACGGGCTCACCGGCATCGGCCGGAGCGCTTCCTGCCGGGGCAGAACGGGGTTGGCGCCGTAGACGGACGACGACGAGGCGACGATGACGTGCGGAACATCGTGCCGCCGCACCGCCTCCAACACCATCAGGGTGCCGGTCGCGTTGGCATGGTGACTGGCCAGCGGATTGTCGATCGACCGCGGCACTGACCCCAACGCGCCCAGGTGCACGACGCAGTCCGCGCCGGCCAGCGCTGCGTCCAGCACCTTCGCGTCCAGAACGGTGCCACGCAGCAACCGGACCGGCAGGTCGGTGAGGTTGTCCAGCGACCCGGTCGAGAGGTCGTCGACGGCCACCAACTCGTCCATCAGCGGGTTGTCGACCAGCGTATGGAGCAGATTGGCGCCGATGAAGCCAGCGCCCCCCGTCACGACTACCTTCAACGATGTTCTCCTCGCCTACCCGCGTCGTGTCGACCCGGAGCGCCGGGTCCGTCTCCTGGAGACAACGAACAGGGTCTGCGCAGGTCACGGCGGGGACGCTGGGCAACCGGGCAGCTCCTGAAAGGCGCGGTCACCTCCCGGTACACCCACCGACCGGCGCACCGGTGTGATGAGCTGTACGCATGGACCGCACCCTGCTCGGGCTGGTGCTCCACCCCACGCGGGACGCCTCCGATATCGTCGAGATCATCGCCGACTGGGCGGCTCGGCACCGCACCGACGTCGCCGTGCGTCTCGAGGACCAGCACCGGGTGCCGCCGACGGTGCAGGCGGTTCCCGCCGCCGAACTGGCTGCGCGCGTGAGCGCGCTGATCAGCGTCGGCGGGGACGGCACCATGCTCGGCGCGCTCCGGTCGCTGGTTCGCGATCCGAAACCGGTGCTCGGGGTGCACCTGGGCCGGCTCGGGTTCTTGGTCGAGGTCGAGCCGCACGAGCTGCCGGAGGCGCTCGACCGGCTGGCCAACCGCGACTTCACGGTGGAGGCACACAGCTGCCTGGTCTGCGATGTCTGCGGGGACGACGCCGTGGCGTTCAACGACGTCGCGCTCGTCCGCCAACCCGGCTCCGGCTTCGTCACGGCCTCCCTCGCCGTGGACGGCCAGCAGTACGGCTACTACCGCTGCGACGCGCTCGTGGTCAGCACTCCGACCGGATCGACCGCATACAGCTACGCCGCTGGCGGCCCGCTGGTGTCCCCGGCCACCCAGGCCGTGGTGGTCACCCCGTCGGCGCCGATGGCCGGCATCTCCCGTTCGCTGGTGCTGTCCCCGGAGGAACGGATCCGGCTGGAGCTGACGCCCGACTCCGCTCCCGTGGCGGTGGAGATGGACGGCCTGGTGATCCGGGAGGCGGCCACTGAGGGTGCGATCGACGTCAGCTACCGCCGGGAGGCGGGGCTGGTGGTCCGCCTGGACCCGCGCCGGTACCAGGAGCGCAATCAGCTCAAGCTCAGTCTGCTGGACCTGCCGCTGCTGCCCGACCAGCTGCGCGAGCTGCTCCCCGAAGGGATGCGCGAGCAGCTCAACCGCCGGGAGCTTCCCCCGCCTCGCTGACCGCGCCGTCAGATCCGTCAGCCGGTCACGATGCCGTAGATCTTCTTGATCGCCTCGGCCTTCGCCTGCGCCGGCAGATGACCGACCCGCAGGGACTTCGCCTTGAGCCGATCGAGGTACTCGTCGGTGGTACGGATCGGCCGGGCTGGGACGCCCACCGCCACGGTGTTGTCGGGTATGTCGGTGGTGACGACGGAGCCCGCGCCAATCACACACCGGTCGCCGATACCGACCCCCGGGAGGATGAGCGACCGCATCCCGATGTAGACGTCGTCGCCAACGGTGATCGGGGCGGTCCACTCCAGGTCGGGATGTTCCTTACGAAGGATGAGCGTCCCGCCGTCATGGGTGACGAACTGCACGCCGGCCGTGATGTGGACGTTGTCGCCGAGCGTTATCAGCCAGGGTTCGGAGCCGAACATGCCCAGGCTCATGCCGTAGAACGTCACCCGGCCCTTGAGGTTGACGCCGATCATCCGGGCATAGGCCTGCGGATCTCGGGCGGCGACCCACCGGCGCCGGATCATCCGGGCAGCGGTGCGAAGAGGTATGGACACTGCTCTCCCTCGGCTCGGAGCCCGGTGTGAACACCAGAGCTAACGACCCGCGCGGAGTTGGGTGATGTGAGCCGCCCGGTCAGGCCTTCGCGAGGACCTCGGAGACCAGGTCCTTCGCCTCCTGCTGGATGCGTTCCAGGTGCTTCGGCCCCTGGAACGACTCGGCGTAGATCTTGTAGACGTCCTCGGTGCCCGACGGCCGGGCGGCGAACCAGCCGGAGTCGGTGGTGACCTTGAGCCCGCCGATCGGCGCGCCGTTGCCCGGTGCGGCGGTGAGGGTCGCGGTGATCGGCTCGCCGGCCAGCTCGGTGGCGGTCACCTGCTCCGGCGAGAGCTTGCCGAGCACGGCCTTCTGCTCCCGGGTCGCCGGCGCGTCGATCCGGGCGTACGCGGGCGCGCCGAAGCGCTCGGCCAGCTCCGCCCAGTGCTGGCTCGGCGTGCGGCCGGTGGTGGCGATGATCTCGGCGGCGAGGAGGCAGAGCAGGATGCCGTCCTTGTCGGTGGTCCAGGTGCCCCCGTCGCGGCGCAGGAATGACGCGCCGGCGCTCTCCTCGCCGCCGAAGCCGACCGCGCCGTCGAGCAGCCCGGGGACGAACCACTTGAAGCCGACCGGCACCTCCAGCAGCGGGCGGCCCAGGTCGGCGGCGACCCGGTCGATCATCGAGGAGGAGACCAGGGTCTTGCCGACCGCGGCGGCCGGGCCCCAGTTCGTCCGGGTGCGGAACAGGTGGGCGATCGCCACCGCGAGGTAGTGGTTGGGGTTCATCAGGCCGCCGTCGGGGGTGACGATGCCGTGCCGGTCGGCGTCGGCGTCGTTGCCGGTGGAGACCTGGTAGTCGGCGCGGGCCGCGATCAGCGAGGCCATCGCGTTCGGCGACGAGCAGTCCATCCGGATCTTGCCGTCGCCGTCGAGGGTCATGAACCGCCAGGTGGGGTCGACGGTCGGGTTGACCACGGTCAGATCCAGCCGGTGCCGCTCGGCGATCTCGCCCCAGTAGGCGACGCTCGCCCCGCCGAGCGGGTCCGCGCCGATGCGCACCCCGGCGTCGCGGATCGCGTCGACGTCGATCGCCGCCGGCAGGTCGTCGACGTAGCCGGCGAGGAAGTCGTACGACCCGGTGGTGTCGGCGGCGCGGGCCCGCGCGTAGGGGATCCGGCGGACCTCCTTCAGCCCGTCGGCCAGGATGGCGTTGGCCCGGTCCTGGATCCACTTCGTGACGTCGGTGTCCGCCGGCCCGCCGTGGGTGGGGTTGTACTTGAAGCCGCCGTCGTCGGGCGGGTTGTGCGACGGGGTGATCACGATGCCGTCGGCCAGCCCGCTGGTGCGCCCCCGGTTGTGGGTGAGGATGGCGTGCGACACCGCCGGGGTGGGCGTGTAGCCGTCCCGGCTGTCCAGCAGCACGGTGACCTCGTTGGCGGCGAGCACCTCCAGCGCGTCCACCGCGGCCGGGGCGGAGAGGGCGTGGGTGTCGCGGCCGACGAACAGCGGGCCGTCCAGGCCCCGCTCCCGCCGGTAGTCGCAGAGCGCCTGGGTGACCGCGAGGATGTGGTCGGAGTTGAACGCGTTGCGCAGGCTCGACCCGCGGTGCCCGGACGTGCCGAAGGAGACCTGCTGCGCCGGGTCCTGCGAGTCGGGGTGCTCGGCGTAGTAGGCGGTCACCAGCCGCGGCACGTCGACCAGGTCGGCGGGCTGGGCGGGCTTGCCGGCCCGGGGATGACTGCTCACGGTTCCACCTTCTGTCCCTTGCCGATCACCACGATGCCGTTGTCGGAGACGGTATAGCGCTGCCGGTCCTTCTCCAGGTCGACGCCGATCTCGGCCCCCTCGGGCACGACCACGTTCTTGTCGAGGATGGCCCGGCGGACCACCGCGTGCCGGCCGATGTCCACCCCCTCCATCAGCACCGCGCCGTCCACGTGGGCCCAGGAGTGCACCTTCACCTTCGGCGACACGACCGAGTTCTCCACGAGCGAGCCGGAGATCACCGCGCCGGGCGAGACCATCGAGCCGACCGCCCGGCCGACCCGCTCGCCCCACTGGTGCACGAACTTCGCCGGCGGGTACGGCGGCTGCTCGGTGTAGATCGGCCACTCGAAGTTGTAGAGGTTGAACACCGGGTGCACGTTGATCAGATCCATGTGGGCGTCGTAGAAGGAGTCGAGCGTCCCCACGTCGCGCCAGTAGCCGCGGTCCCGGTCGGTGCTGCCCGGCACCTCGTTGTCGCGGAAGTCGTAGACGTTGGCCTCGCCCCGCTCGACCAGCATCGGGATGATGCTGCCGCCCATGTCGTGCTTGCTGGTCTTGTCCTCCGCGTCGCGCTCGACCGCCTCGCACAGCGCCTTCGTGCTGAACACGTAGTTGCCCATCGAGGCGTAGATCTGGTCGGGGGCGTCGGGCAGGCCGACCGCGTCGGTGGGCTTCTCGCGGAACGCCCGGATCCGCCGGCCGTCCTCGCCGACCTCGATCACGCCGAACTGGTCGGCCGTCGACAGCGGCTGCCGGATGCCGGCCACGGTGACCCCGGCGCCGGAGGCGATGTGGTCCTCCACCATCTGCCGCGGGTCCATCCGGTAGATGTGGTCGGCGCCGAAGACGATCACGTGGTCCGGCTGCTCGTCGTTGATCAGGTTGAAGCTCTGGTAGATCGCGTCGGCGGAGCCGGCGAACCACCACGGGCCGCGCCGCTGCTGCGCCGGCACGGGGGTGACGTAGTTGCCGAGCAGCGTCGACATCCGCCACGTCTTGGTGATGTGCCGGTCCAGCGAGTGCGACTTGTACTGGGTCAGCACGACGATCTTCAGATAGCCGGCGTTCGCCAGGTTGGAGAGGACGAAGTCGACCATGCGGTACATCCCGCCGAACGGGACGGCCGGCTTGGCCCGGTCCGTGGTGAGCGGCATCAGGCGCTTGCCCTCTCCGCCGGCCAGGACGATCGCGAGCACCTTGGCAGCCATGTTCCGACGCTAACCATCCGCCGGGGACTTCACCACTCGTACGGGCACACTTCTGCACTAGGGTGCCGGGAATGACGGACTCCGCACAGCTTCGCGTCGACCTGTTGACCCGGGAGTACCCGCCCGAGGTGTATGGCGGCGCCGGGGTGCACGTGGAGTACCTGGCCCGTGAGCTGCGCCGGCTCGCCGACGTGCGGGTGCACTGCTTCGGCGCGCCGCGCACCGAGCCGGGCGTCACCGCGTACGCCGAACCGGCGGGCCTGGGCGGCGCGAACGCCGCGCTGCGGACGATGGGCGTGGATCTGGAGATGGCGGCGGCGTGCGCCGGCACCGACGTGGTGCACAGCCACACCTGGTACGCCAACCTGGCCGGGCACACCGCGAAGCTGCTGCACGGCGTGCCGCACGTGGTGACCGCGCACAGCCTGGAGCCGCTGCGGCCGTGGAAGGCCGAGCAGCTCGGCGGCGGCTACGCGCTCTCGTCCTGGTGCGAGCGCACGGCCTTCGAGGCCGCCGACGCGGTCATCGCGGTCAGCGAGGGGATGCGGCGCGACGTGCTGACCGCCTACCCTGCGGTGGACCCGGAACGGGTCCGGGTGGTCTACAACGGCATCGACACCGACGAGTACTCCCCGGACCACGGCACCGACGTGGTGGACCGGCTCGGCATCGACCCGGCCCGCCCGAGCGTGGTGTACGTCGGGCGGATCACCCGGCAGAAGGGGCTGCCCTACCTGCTGCGCGCGGCGCGCGACCTGCCCGCCGACGCCCAGCTGGTGCTGCTGGCCGGAGCGCCGGACACCCCGGAGATCGCCGCCGAGGTGGAGGGCCTGGTGGCCGAGCTGCGGGCGGGCCGCTCGGGCGTCGTCTGGGTGGCCGAGATGCTGCCCAAGCACGAGGTGATCCAGGTGCTCACGCACGCCACGGTCTTCGTCTGCCCGTCGGTCTACGAGCCGATGGGCATCGTGAACCTGGAGGCGATGGCCTGCGAGACGGCGGTGGTGGCCACCGCGACGGGCGGCATCCCGGAGGTGGTCGTCGACGGCGGGACCGGGCTGCTGGTGCCGATCGAGCAGGCCGCCGACGGCTCCGGCCGGCCGCTGGACCCGGACCGGTTCGTCGCCGACCTCGCGGCCAGGGTCAACGAGGCGCTGGCCGACCCGGGGCGCGCCACGGAGTTCGGGCTCGCCGGCCGGCGCCGGGCCGTCGAGCAGTTCTCCTGGGACGCCGTGGCGCGGCGGACGCTGGAGGTGTACCGGTCGGTGGGCGCCGCCGGCTGACGCCGCGCGGGAATCGATCTCGCGCAGTAGGTTGGCGGGGTGACTGGACGGTTTCCGATCGAAGACGTCTCCCCCGTCGTCTCCTGCGGTCGCTACCCGGCCAAGGCGGTGGTGGGCGAGCCCGTGCCGGTGTCGGCCCGCGCCTACCGCGAGGGGCACGACGCGCTCGGCTGCAACGTGGTGTGGCTGGGCCCCGACGGACGGGCCCGGCCGTTCACCCGGATGCGCCCCGGCGAGCCCGGCCAGGACCGCTGGCACGCGGTCATCCGCCCGGACGCGGTCGGCGAGTGGGTGTTCACCGTCGAGGCGTTCCAGGACCCCTACCTGACCTGGCAGAACGCGGTCACCAAGAAGCTCGCCGCCGGCCAGGGGCCGGCGGAGCTGGCCAACGACCTCGCCGAGGGCGCCCGGGTGCTGACGGCCGCCGCCGCGCTGGTGCCGGCGGGCGACGTCGACCGGGTGTCGGCGGCGGTGGCGGCGCTGCGCGACGACCGGCTGCCGTTGCCCCGGCGGGTCGCCCCGGCGCTGGAGCTGGCCGGCCTGCTCTGGGCGCACCCGGTCCGGGAGCTGGTCACCACCGGCGCGGAGCACCGGCTCTGGGTGGACCGCCCCCGCGCGCTCTTTTCCGCCTGGTACGAGTTCTTCCCCCGTTCCGAGGGGGCCGTCCCGGCCACCGTCGACGCGCCGGCCCGCTCCGGCACGTTCGCCACCGCCACCGAGCGCCTGCCGGGCGTCGCCGCGATGGGCTTCGACGTGCTCTACCTGCCGCCGATCCACCCGATCGGCCGGGTCAACCGCAAGGGCCGCAACAACTCGCTCACCGCGGGGCCGGACGACGTCGGCTCGCCGTGGGCGATCGGCGCCGCCGAGGGCGGCCACGACGCCATCCACCCCGACCTGGGTACGCCGGAGGACTTCCGGGACTTCGTCGCCGCCGCCGCCGAGCAGGGCCTGGAGGTGGCGATGGACCTGGCGTTGCAGTGCGCGCCGGACCACCCGTGGGTGACGGAGCACCCGGAGTGGTTCACCACCCGGGCCGACGGCAGCATCGCGTACGCGGAGAACCCGCCGAAGAAGTACCAGGACATCTACCCGCTGAACTTCGACAACGACCCGGAGGGCATCCGGGCGGAGATCCTGCGGGTGGTGCTGCACTGGGTGGGCGAGGGCATCCGGATCTTCCGGGTGGACAACCCGCACACGAAGCCGTTCGACTTCTGGCACTGGCTCATCGGCGAGGTGAAGAAGGTCGAGCCGGACGTGCTCTTCCTCGCCGAGGCGTTCACCCGGCCGGCGATCATGCACGGCCTGGGCAAGATCGGCTTCACCCAGTCGTACACGTACTTCACGTGGCGCACCTCGGCGGCCGAGATGCGGGCGTACTGCGAGGAGCTGGTCGCGGCGGCCGACCACATGCGACCCAACTTCTGGCCGAACACGCCGGACATCCTGCACTCCTCGTTGCAGCACGGCGGCCCGCCCATGTTCAAGATCCGGGCCGTGCTGGCCGCGTTGCTCTCCCCCTCCTGGGGCATGTACGCCGGCTACGAGCTGTTCGAGCACGTGGCCCGCCCCGGCGCCGAGGAGTACCTCGACAACGAGAAGTACGAGCTGCGCCCGAGGGACTGGGCGGGCGCGCAGGCGCAGGGCCGCTCCCTGGCGCCGTTCATCGCCACCCTGAACCGGGTACGCCGGGAGAACCCGGCCCTGCACCAGCTCCGCAACCTCGTCTTCCACGAGATCGACAACCCGGCGCTGCTCTGCTGGTCCAAACACGACCCGGACACCGGCAACACGGTCGTCGTGGTCTGCTCGTTCGACGCGCAGGGCGTGCAGTGGGGCAACACCACGCTGGACATGCCGGCGCTCGGCTTCGACTGGCACGACCGGTTCACGGTGCACGACGAGCTGACCGGCGCCAGTTACGACTGGGGGCAGCACAACGCGGTGCGTCTCGACCCGTACCTGCAACCCGCGCACGTGCTGACCGTGCGGCGGCCCGCTCCCCCGGCCGGCCCGGCGGCGCAGGGCCTGACCGTCGAGAACGTTCCCGACGACCTCTCGGGCGGCACCGCCCCCACCGCTTTCGCGCAGGAGGACGACCCCCGATGGACGAGTTGATCGCCGGCGCGACGCACGACCCGCACGCCGTCCTCGGCGCCCACCCGGCCGGCGGGCGGACGGTCGTCCGCACGCTGCGCCGCGGCGCCGCCGACGTCGCCGTCCTCGTCGACGGCCGGCGGCACCCGATGCGTCGGGTGCACGACGTCGGCGTGTTCGAGACCACGGTGCCGGGCGAGGTGCTCGACTACCGGATCGAGGTCGACGGCCGGGTGCACGACGACCCGTACCGCCACCCGCCCACCGTCGGCGAGCTGGACCTGCACCTGATCGGCGAGGGCCGGCACGAGCGGCTCTGGGAGGCGCTCGGCGCCCGGGTCCTCGACGAGGGCGTCGCGTTCGCCGTCTGGGCGCCGAACGCGCGCGGCGTCCGCGTCGTCGGCGACTTCACCGGCTGGGCCCCGGACGACGGCTGGCCGATGCGCTCGCTCGGCGCCAGCGGAGTGTGGGAGGTCTTCGTCCCGGGCGCCTCGGCCGGCACCCGCTACAAGTACCGCATCCTCGGCGCCGACGGGCACTGGCGGGACAAGGCCGACCCCCTGGCGGCGTACGCCGAGGTGCCGCCGGCCACCGCGTCGGTGGTGCACCGGTCCACGTACGAGTGGGGCGACGCCGCCTGGCTGGAGCGGCGGGCCCGACGGCAGCCGCACCAGGAGCCGATGAGCGTCTACGAGGTGCACCTGGGCTCCTGGCGGCCCGGGCTGGGCTACCGGGAGCTGGCCGAGGAGCTGACCGCGTACGTCACCGGGCTGGGCTTCACGCACGTGGAGTTCCTGCCCGTGATGGAGCACCCGTTCGGCGGCTCCTGGGGCTACCAGGTCACCGGCTACTTCGCGCCGACGTCCCGGTTCGGCGACCCGGACGACTTCCGCCACCTGGTCGACACCCTGCACCGGGCCGGGATCGGCGTGCTCCTGGACTGGGTGCCGGCGCACTTTCCCAAGGACGAGTGGGCCCTCGCCCGCTTCGACGGCACCCCCCTCTACGAGCACCCCGACCCGCGCCGGGGCGAGCACCCGGACTGGGGCACGTACGTCTTCGACTTCGGCCGCCGCGAGGTGCGCAACTTCCTGGTCGCCAACGCGCTCTACTGGTGCGAGCAGTTCCACGTCGACGGGCTGCGGGTCGACGCGGTGGCCTCGATGCTCTACCTGGACTACTCCCGCCCCGAGGGGCAGTGGTTGCCGAACCGGTACGGCGGCCGGGAGAACCTGGAGGCGATCGCGTTCATGCAGGAGGTGAACGCGACGGTCTACAAGCACCACGCCGGGGTGGTGATGATCGCCGAGGAGTCCACCGCCTGGCCGGGGGTCACCCGCTCCACCGACGCCGGCGGGCTCGGCTTCGGTTTCAAGTGGAACATGGGCTGGATGCACGACACCCTGCTCTACACCTCGAAGGACCCGATCTACCGGCAGCACCACCACCACCAGCTCACGTTCTCCCTGGCGTACGCCTGGAGCGAGAACTACGTGCTGCCGATCAGCCACGACGAGGTGGTGCACGGCAAGGGTTCCCTCGCGGGCAAGATGCCGGGCGACACCTGGCAGCGGCTGGCCACCGTCCGCGCCCTGCTGGCATACATGTGGGCGCACCCGGGCAAGCAGCTGCTCTTCATGGGCTGCGAGCTGGCCGACGACCGGGAGTGGAGCGAGGAGCGGGGGCTCGACTGGCACCTGCTGCACGACCCGGCCCGCGCCGGCGTGCAGCGCCTCGTCGGCGACCTGAACGCGGTCTACCGGGACACCCCCGCGCTGTGGGCGCAGGACACGGAGCCGGCCGGCTTCCGCTGGATCGCGGGCGACGACGTCGCCAACAACACCGTCTCGTTCGTGCGGATCGCCCCCGACGGCGCGACCCTGGTCTGCGTGGCGAACTTCTCCGCCCGGCCGCTGACGGACTACCGCGTCGGGCTGCCCGCCGGCGGCACCTGGGCGGAGGTGCTCAACACCGACTCCCTCCACTACGGCGGGTCGGGGGTGGGCAACCTGGGCGAGGTGCACGCCGAGGACGTGCCGTGGCACGGCCTGCCGGCGTCCGCCGCGCTCCAGGTGCCGCCGCTCGGCGTGCTCTGGCTCCGCCACGAATGAGCGCCCGGCGTCTCCCCCGGGATGCCGTCAGTGAACCTGCGATTCGTCGTACGGCATACCGTCCCACAAGGTGTTCGCACGCTCGCGGATGACCGCGAACACCGGCCGGGACAGCACGACGTCACCCGCCCGCTGCACACGCATGATGATTCCTAGCTCGTCGGCTCCCGGATCGCCTTCCGGCGCGTATTGCGGCGCAATACCGCGCGACAGCATGTAGTCGAGGAACTGCTGCTCCAACTGGGACGGCACGCGTCCCACCAGCCTCACCCCGTCCAGGGTGACCTGTGGGCCGTACCGCGCATCGGCCACGACGCAGAACAGACCCTCGGACTTGCCGTAATAGGCCGTCACGGCCGTTGCATATGCAGGCACGCACGCATTGCGGAACTCGGCCTTCTGCGCCTGGTCTATGTCGTGGTGGGCGGTGGAGACGGTTGCTGCGAACCCGCTCAACGCCGCAGCGGCCTCGTCATGGCGCATACCGAACCGCAACGGTCCCACGCTCACCGATGGCGTGTACGTCCACTGCTCTCGCTGAGACTCGGTCAGAACATCCCAAGGGCCTGCCATAAGCCAGGTAGTTTTCCTCTCATTGCCGACAAAGTCACGCACGACCATGGAGCCTCTACCAGGGCTACCGCGCCAACCTATAGTGGCCGGGCTGCTCCCGGTCCTTCCCGCCCTGGGGGAGCCCGTCGCTTGGCCGCATCACCCGCTGCACCGACGGTTCAGGGCGCGACTTCCTCCGCGACCCAAAGACCGCGACCTTGTAGCCCAACGACCAGACCGCGAGTCTGAAGAACAATGATTGCTCTCTGGACTGTGGTCACGCTGACCTTGTAAAGATCCGCGAGCTCTTTGTAGGTCGGCAGACGCTCGCCCGGCGCATACTCGCCGATCTTGATGCGGGCCGCGAGGTCTTCGGCTACCTCGCGGTATCCGCCGGTGGGTATGGGCATGTGAAGGTTCCTTCGTTCGGCACCTCCATCGGATCACGCGGGTTACCCGCCTTCAAGACCAACATTGCCTTAGGTACTAAAGGTCTCTAAGGTTGCGCGTGTGACGAGGTTCCTTCGTTCGGCAAGCGGCGGGCCGCGTCACGAAGCCGTCCAGGGGGAGCACGACGCAGGGACTCTGCCCCCTTGGGCGGGCCTACTCACGAGCGCGGCGGAAGGTGCCGACTGTGCCGATCGATGAGCCGGCGTCCAAGGCGACCAGGTTGTTCATGGCGAAGCGGATCCTTGAGACTCACTGGACCCGGGCACTCGACCGCCCCTGGCGGGTGGGTGGCTGCCTGGAGTGCCAGGGTCCCGACACCTGCCCGCAGCTCGACTGGGCGTTGGAACTCGTGGCGGATGTCGCCTCAGTGATCTTTCAGAAGCGATGACCCGTGCACCGCGACTGAGCGGACCGTTCCCAGGGGACGTCAGGACGCCCCGGGGAACGGCGCGCTCAGAGCCGGGTGATCCGGACGGCGTCGGCGACGACGTAGCCCTGCGCGCTCGTCCACCGGCTCACCCCGACCACGGGGCGCTCCCCCGCGGCGAGCTGGTAGGTGCCCAGCACCCGCCACTGCCCGCCGCCGGACCGCTGGTCGACAGTGACCGTCACGGTCCCGTTCGCCGTCACCACCAGGTAGGGCGTGGCGCTGTTGTAGCCGGGGTCGGCCGGGTACCAGACCTCGACCCGGTAGCTGTCGGTGGCGGGCAGCGCCGCGCTGAACCAGGCCGGGTCGCTGACCGCCTGCGGGCTGGCGTAACGGTAGTTGGCGCCGTAGCGCGCCGAGGAGTACGACGAGGTGCCCCAGGTGGCGGCGGCGGTGAAGCCGCCGGCGGTGGCGTTGTCGACGATCACGCTGAACGTCCCGCCGGCCGCCGTCACCAGCCGCACGTTGCTGGCCGCGCTCTCGTGGTGCAGCCGGTCCAGCGCGGTCACCAGGTACCGGTACGTGCCGCCGGCGGCGGCGGTGGCGTCGGTGAACATCCCGGTGCTGCCCGAGGCGCGGACGGTGCCGAGCAGGTGCCGGCCATCGGCGAGATCGCAGGGGTCGACCGCGCCGTCGCCGGGCAGCCGGTACACGGCGTACGCCGTGGTGCTGCCCGTGGCGCCGCGCTGCCAGCTCAGGGCCACCCCGCCGGTGCCGCGCACCGCCGAGGTCAGGTTCGGCGCGGCGGGCGCGGCGCCGCCCAGCCCGGCGGCGAGGGGCACCAGCGCCGGCCGGCGGTAGTGGTCGGCCACGAGCCGGCTGACCGCGCCGATCCGGTCGGCGCGCACGTCCTTGGCGCTGAACTGGATGTCGCCGACGACGCGGGGGTACGCGCGGTTGAGCGTCAGGTGGTCGGTCAGCTCGGCCGGATCCTGCCAGGCCGCGTCCTGCCCCGCCGCGCCCGCGCGGTAGGTGCCCTGCCCGACGAGCAGTTGGACGTCGGTGCCGCTCACCGTCTCGGACCACCAGCGCACCAGCTCCGCGTAGTCGGCCGCCGGGTGACCGATGTGCCAGTAGAGCTGCGGGGCGATGTAGTCGACCCAGCCCTGGCGCACCCAGCGTCGGGTGTCGGCGTAGATCGCGTCGTACGACTGGAGGCCGGTGGTGCGCGAGCCGAGGGGGTCGGTGCCCGCGTTGCGCCAGATGCCGAACGGGCTGACCCCGAACTTCACCCACGGCTTCGCCGCGTGGATCTTCGCGCCCATCTCCTGCGCCAGCAGGTTGACGTTGTTGCGCCGCCAGTCGGCGATGTTGCCGAAGCCCGCGCCGTACTGGGCGTAGGTGGCCTGGTCGGGGAAGGCGACCCCGCTGACCGGGTACGGGTAGAAGTAGTCGTCCCAGTGCACAGCGTCGATGTCGTAGCGGCGGACGGCGTCCATCATCGCGTCCTGCACGAAGGCGCGGACGGCGGGGATGCCGGGGTTGTAGTAGAGCTGGCCGCCGTAGGCGACGGTCCAGCCCGGGTTCTTGCGGGCCGGGTGGTTGGCCGCCAGCCTGGTGAGGTCGGTGTGGTTGGCCACCCGGTACGGGTTGAACCAGGCGTGGAACTCCAGGTTGCGGGCATGCGCCTCGGCCACCATGAAGGCCAGCGGGTCGTAGCCGGGGTGGGTGCCCTGGGTGCCGGTGAGCCACTGCGACCAGGGCTCGTACGGTGACGGCCAGAACGCGTCGGCGGCGGGGCGGATCTGCACGACGACGGCGTTCATCCGCTGCTGGCGCGCCAGGTCGAGCCAGGACCGGTACTCCGCCTGCTGGGCGGCCGGGGTCAGCCCGGTGCGGCTGGGCCAGTCGATGTTCGCCACGCTGGCCATCCACATGGCCCGGGACTGCCGCTTCGGGGTGGCCGGATCGGTCACGCAGGCCGCCTGGGCGGCCACCGGCACCGTGTCCGGCCCTGGCCGGGAGACGGGGGCGCCCGTGGGGGCGGCCGCGCCGAGCGTCAGCGCCGCGACCAGCGCCGCGCCGGGAAGGAATCGACCAAAGTCTCTGCGCACGAAAAGATATTCAGCCCTGTCGAGCTGCTACGCAAGTATCCTTCACAACTTCACCGTTCGGGGGTCGCCCCGCGGCCCACGGCGAGGATCGCCCGGCACACCCGGTGGGCGCACCACATGGGCGCCGCCGCGGCCGCGCAGCGGTCCCGCCAACCGACGGCATAGCCAGCCTTACGCTAGGCCTTCCCACCAGATCCGGCGACCGCGATACCGATCATCACCAGCCCGAACAGGATTCCTACTATCGGGACATACAAACGGCCGCCCTGCACAATCCTGCGGTTGAAGACGCCGACCAGGGACACGACGACGACTATCACGCCGAAGACGAGGGCACCCTCTGGCTGAGGATTCTCGCTGATTCCCGCGACCAGAATGTCACTCATCGTCAGACCAGGCCGGCGTCGCGCAGCAGCTTCCACAGGCCGGCGCCGTCGGGCGCGGAGAGCCACTTCTGCCCCACCGGCCCCGCGGAGGAGCTGCCGGCCGGGGCGGGCAGGCTACCGGCCAGCACCGCCTGGGTGGGCGAGAGCCGGCGGATCGCCACCCCCGCCACGTTCTGCGGGTGGGCGGCCGCGAACTCGCGGTAGATCTCCGGGTCGTGCTGCCCGTCGTCGCCGACCAGCAGCCACTTCACGTCGGGGAACTCCTTGGCCAGCCGGGCCAGGGTGGCCCGCTTGTGCTCCCGGCCGCTGCGGAACCAGCGGTCCGCGGTCGGCCCCCAGTCGGTCAGCAGCAGCGGCCCGGCCGGGTAGAGGTGCCGGGACAGGAACCGGGTCAGCGTCGGCGCGACGTTCCAGGCGCCGGTCGACAGGTAGAAGACCGGCGCGCCGGGGTGCGCGGTGGCCAGCCGCTCGTAGAGCACCGCCATGCCGGGCACCGCCGTCCGGGCGTGCTCGTCGAGGACGAAGGTGTTCCAGGCCGCGAGCAGCGGGCGGGGCAGCGCGGTCACCATGACCGTGTCGTCGATGTCGGAGACGATGCCGAAACGCACCTCCGGGTCGAGGATGCGCACCGGCGCCTCGACCGGCTCGGCGTCCGGCAGGCTGATCCGCACCGCGCCCCACCCCGGCGACAGCTCCGCCTCGACCACGGTGTCGACGAAGCCGCTGCGGTCGGCCTGCGCCTCGTGGCACACCCCGCCGGCCTCGACGGTCACCGTCACGTGCTTGGCCGGCAGCGTGGTGAAGCTGCGCCAGCCGCGGACCTTCTCCAGCCGGCCCCGCTGGCGGGTGTCCGGCCGCCCCAGCAGCACCCGGCACATCACCCGCACCCAACCGGGCGCGCCGTAACCGGCGTACGCGATGATGTTGGTCCGCCAGCCGGTGCGCCGCAGCCGACGCTCGACCAACGCGTGCACGGCGTCCTCGATCCGCGCGGCCCGGTGCAGGTTCGGTACGGCCAACTGGCCAGCGGGAGTGGGTGGCACGTCAGCAACCCTGCCACAACCCGGCGGCCTCGGCCACGCGCGGCGATCTTCGCCGGCCGCCGGCTGCGCCGATCCGCCCCGCCCGGCCCCGGCGGCGTGTAACACTCCGGTCGGGACGACGACGGGGGCGTTGGTCGTGTCGCAACCAGTACGCAAGCGTGGGCGGTGGCGCCCGCAGCTCGACCGGCCGGCGCTCGTCGCGCTGCTGTTGGGGCTCGCCGGGGTCGGCTACCGGCTGGTGCTGACCCTGCACACGGTGCCCGTCTCCAACAGCGACGAGGCCACCTTCGGGCTGGCCGCGATGCACATCGCGCAGGGCCGCGAGCTGCCCGTCTTCCTCTACGGCCAGCGCTACATGGGCGTGTTGGAGTCCTATCTGGCGGCGCCGCTGATCGCGGTCGCCGGGCCGAGCTGGCCGCTGCTGCGCCTGCCGCTGCTGGTGCTCTACGCCGTCTTCCTCTGGCTGATTCACCGGCTGACCCGGCGGATCTGCTCGCCCTGGTTCGCCACCTTCGTCGTCGGGCTGCTCGCCCTCGGCGGGGAGCGGGTGGTCCGGGACCAGTTGACGGTGGTCGGCGGCCGGCCGGAGGTCAAGGTCGCCGTGCTGCTGATGCTGCTGGTCGTGGTGGGACTCGCCCGGGGCACCGTGCGGCACCGCCGGCTGGCCGTCGGGCTCTTCGGCCTGCTCGCCGGGGTGGCCGCCTGGTCGGACTGGCTGATCCTGCCCTACCTGGGGGCGGTCGCGCTGGCGCTGCTCTGGGTGGCCCGCCGGGAGCTGCTCGGCTGGGCCGGGGTGCTGCTGCTGGCCGGGTTCGCCGTCGGGATCGCGCCGATGGTCCGGGACAACCTGGTCGCCCCGCCCGGCGAGGACTCGCTGTCGGTGTTGCGCGAGGTCAGCACCCGGGCCGGGCCGACGCCGCCGTGGAGCCGGCGGCTCGACGGCGGGCTGCTGGAGGGGGTGCCGCTCGCCGGCGGCCTCTGCCCGGTGGACGGCTGTTCCCGCTGGCAGGGGTGGTTCGGCCTGCTCTACCCGCTGCTGCTGGTGGTCGCCGCCGCGCTCGCCGTGGTCGCGTATCGCCGGGCCGCGGGCACCTCACCCGGCCGCCGGGTCGGCCCGGTGGTGCACCTCGCGCTGGTCGTGGGCGCGGCGCTGACCCTGCTGTCGTACGTGCGCAGCCCGCTGGCCGCCACCAGCCCGCTGGACAACGCCCGGTACCTGTCGGTCCTCCAGCTCTCCCTGCCGGCGGTGCTGTGGCCGCTCTGGCTGGCGGCGGTCGCCTGCTGGCGGGGCACGGTCGGGGCGCTCGGCCGGCTGGCCGGGGCACTCGCCACCGCCGTGCTCGCCGCGCTGACCGCGACCGTGCTGGTGGTCACCGTGCAGTTCGCCGCCACCGGCACCGAGGCGTCCCGGGTCGAGGAGCGGCAGGCCCGCGAGTTGGCCGACCGGCTCCGTGCGGGCGGCCCGCACGAGGTGTACGGGGACTACTGGACCTGCAACCGGCTGATCTTCAACACCGACGAGTCGGTGGTGTGCGCGGTGCTCGACGGCGAACTCACCCCCGGGCAGAACCGCTATTCCGCGTACTGGCGGCAGGTGGGGCGGGCCGACCGGCCCGGGTACGTGCTGGCGGCCGACTCGGCGGCGGAGAGGCGGCTGCGCCGGCTGCTCGGCGACCGGGCCGACGCGGCGCTGCTCGCCGAGGTGGGCGGGTATCGCGTGTACCACCCGGAGACGCCGGTGCGGCCGTGGCGGTAGGGACGGGCCGTACGCTGGCCGGGCCGGCGCGCGGGCGCCGCGTCGAGGCGAGGAGTCACCGATGCTCATCCTGCTGCCGCCCTCCGAGGGGAAGGCCGACGCCGGCACCGGCCGGCGGCTGGACCTCGCCCGGCTCTCCCTGCCGGAGCTGACCGGCGCCCGGGAGGAGGTGCTGGCCGCGCTGGTGGCGCTCAGCGACGGCGGCGACGAGGAGGCGGCCCGGGCGGCGCTGGGGCTCAGCGAGGGCCAGCGCGGCGAGCTGCGGCGCAACGCCCGGCTGCGGGTGGCGGCCACCGCCCCCGCCGAGCGGCTCTACACCGGCGTGCTCTACGAGGCGCTCGACCTCGCCTCGCTCCCGCCGGCCGCGCAGCGGGCGGCTCGCCGGTCGGTGCTGATCAGCTCGGGCCTCTGGGGCGCGGTACGCCTCACCGACCGGATCCCGCCCTACCGCTGCCCGGTCGGGGCGCGGCTGCCGGGAGTGGGCGCGCTGTCGGCGTACTGGCGGCGGGCCCTCGCGTCGGCGATGGACGCCGCGGCCAACGCCGGGCCGGTGCTCGACCTGCGCTCCGGCGCGTACGCGGCCACCTGGGCGCCCCGCGGCGAGGTGGCCGCCCGCACCGTGACGGTGCGGGTGCTGCACGAGCGGGAGGTCGACGGAGTGCCCGTCCGGTCGGTGGTGAGCCACTTCAACAAGGCGACCAAGGGTCGGCTGGTGCGGGACCTGCTGACCGCGGGCGCCCGGCCGCGCTCGGCCGACGGGCTGGTTGCCGCGCTGCGCGACCTGAAGTACACGGTGCTGGAGCAGCCCGTGCCGTCCCACCGGCCACGCCAGGTCGACCTGGTCGTCACCGAGCTGTAGGGCTGCCGCAAGATTTCCTCAAGGCTGGGGCGGATCGGTTTCCCCGTCGGCGTCTTCGGGCCACCGTAGGGGGACCCCGACGCCGACAAGGAGTGCCTGAGTTGGCTCCCGAACCGATCCTGCTCGACCGGCCGCGCCTCCCGTCGACCCCGCCGCCGCTGGACTGGCTGACCCTGGCCGACGCGTTCGAGGCCGCCTGCCTGCTGCGCTGCATGCCCCCGCCGGCCGTCGCCGGCGCCCGCCGCCCGGTGCCGCACCACCGCCCGGCGACCGTCGAGTTCAACCGGGAGGAGGCCGCCCTGCGGTTCCGGCAACTGCTCGGCCGGTTGGACGTCCCGATCGAGCACGAGGTGACCGTCGGCGGGCTGCGCCGCCGGTACGAGCTGCACCGGCTCTCGGTGCCCCCGGCGGACCGGCCGGCGTACGCGCGGACGCTGGAGGCCGGCTGGCGGCAGGGCCGGCGCGAGCTGCTGGGCGGCCCGGTCCCCGGCGCGTCGACGGCGCGGCGGGTGTGGCGGCCCCGGCTGGCCGCGGCGGCCTGGCGGGCCGCCCTGCTCGCCGGGGGGCGGCACGTGCGCCGGCACATCCTCGGCGTCCGGCTCACCGACCGGGAACTGGCCGCCGTCCTGGTGCGCGGGGCCGCTCTGCTGGACGTGCCGGCGCTGCTGCGCCCCGGCACCGGGTGCTTCCTGGTCTGCGTCGCCGACGGCCCGGACCGCGAGCGGATCCTGCACAGCGCCGCGCTGGAACCCGCCCGGGCGGCCGTGCCGGCATGACGGCCGGATGACCGCGACCACCGCGCGGTCCGCGTCTGGCGGGGCACCGGCGGGCCGCCCGGGGCCACCGTTCCGACCTCGGTCGCGGACCGCAGCGAACTGATCCCCACCGTCGACCCGGCGCCGGGGCCGTAGTCCGACCGGTGGGCCCCGGGTTGCGGTGACGGCCCGCGCGGCGCAGAGTGCAGCCCGTGAGTCGAACCCGGTCCTGCCGCGCCCGCGCCGCGCGCCCGTCGTCCTGGTTCCGACCTGGCCGCCCGCGCGCCGGCCGCCCGGCGGCGCTGCTGTCGCTGCTGCTGGTGGTGACGCTGCCCGGCCTCGCCGGCTGCCAGGACTCCCCCGAGCCGCCGGTGCGGATCCGGATCGCGACCGGCAGCCCGACGGCGGTCTACCACGCCTTCGGCCGGTCGCTGGCCGACATCCTCAACCGGGAGATGCCGAACGTCGAGGCCAGCGTGGTGGTCACCGCCGCCTCGGCGGAGAACGTCCGGCTGGTCGGCTCGGGCGAGGCCGAGCTGGGATTCACCCAGGCCGACGTGCTGCCGGCCGCGCCGGCGACGCACCCGTCGGTCGTCGCGGTCGCCCGGGTCTACGACGACCTGCTGCACCTGGTCACCACCGCCGGCGGGCCGGTCCGCACGCTGGCCGACCTGCGTGGGCGGCGGGTCTCCGTGGGCGCCCCCGGCTCCGGCACCGAGATCACCGCCTCCCGGCTGCTGGAGGTGGCACGCCTGGGCGGCGACCGGGTGCACCGGGAGCGGCTCGGCCTCGACGACTCGGTGGCGGCGCTGCGGGCCGGCACGATCGACGCGTTCTTCTTCTCCGGCGGGCTGCCGGTCAGCGCGGTGAAGCAGCTCGCCGACGACAGCGCGACCCGGATCGTCGACCTCGGCGAGTGGACCGAGCTGCTGCGCGGCAGCAACCCCCAGGTCTACGTCTCCCGGGACGTCCCCCGCTCGGTGTACGGCACGGACCCGGTCACCACCGTGGCCAACCCGAACTTCCTGATCGTCCGGGCCGACCTGCCGGAAGCGCTGGTCCGGGAGGTGACCCGGTTGCTGATGGAACGCCGGCAGGAGCTGGCCGCGGCGCATCCGGCCGCCGGCCGGATGAGCCCGCGCTCGGCCATCGCCACCTCCCCGCTGCCGCTGCACCCCGGCGCCGCCGGCTGGTACCGCGCCGCCAAGCCCTGACCCTGGCGGCCGACCGCCGGCCGGCGGCGGTCACGGGCGATCAGGAGGACCTCGGTCGGACGGCGGCGACGTCACCCGGGCGGGGCGTCACCCGGGCGGGGCGTCACCCGGTCGCGGCGTGCCCCGGTGCGGCGGGGACCGGTGCGGCGGGGACCGGTGCGGCGGGCGCGTCGACGGGCGGTGCGGGAGCGCCGGCGGGGACCGGCTCGGCCGGATCCGTCGGGTCCCTCGGGTCTGCCGGATCCGCCGGGGTCGAGGCCGGGAACCAGAGGCCGGCGACCAGGCCGCGCGGCTCGCCCCGGCGCATGGTGAGCCGCCCGTCCGAGGCGTCGACCAGCACGGCGACGATGGTGAGGCCCAGCCCGGCGCCGTCGACGTTCTGCACCTCCGGCGCCCGCCAGAACCGCTCGGTCGCCTGGCCGAGCTGGCTCTCCGTCATGCCCGGGCCGGTGTCCCGGACCTCCAGCGCCGTCCCGCCCTCGTGGTGCCGCACGGTCACCGTCACCGCCCCGCCGGCGCCGCTGAACTTCACGGCGTTGTCGATCAGTGCGTCCAGGGCCTGGTCGATGGCAGTCGGCACGGTCCGCGCGTACGCCGGGGAGTCCTCCGCCGCGAGCCGGAGGGTGACCGACCGGTGCCGGGCGAGCGGCTCCCACGCGGCGACCCGGGACGCGGCCACGGCCGCCGCGTCGACGGTGACCCGCTGGTTCTCCCGCCGCTCGGCGCGGGCCAGGGTCAGCAGCGCGTCCAGCACCAGGGCCAGCCGGTCGGTCTCCTCCAGGGCCAGCCGGTGCTCGGCCTGGCCGTCCGGGTCGGTCAGGCCCAGCCCCAGCTCCTCCACCCGCAGGCGCAGCGCGGTCAGCGGGTTGCGCAGCTGGTGGCTGGCGTGCGCCACGAAGGCGCGCTGCCGGTCCATCACGTCGGAGACGACGTCGGCCATGTGGTTGAAGCTGGTCGCCAGCCGGCGCAGCTCCGGCGGGCCGAGCCGGTGCTGCACCCGGGCGCCGCGGTCCCCCTCGGCGATCTCGTGGGTGACCGCGTCCAGCTCGGTGACCGGGCGCAGCACCCAGCCGGCCAGCCCGAACGCCGTGAGCACGCAGGCCAGGACGGCGAGCAGCCCCGTCCCGGCCAGCACCAGCCACCAGACGGTGACCGCGCGCCGGACCGAGTCGGTCGGGGTGGCGGTGACCACCGCCCCGAGCACCTCACCGCCGTCGTTGATGGGCACCGCCACCACGATCGGCCGGTCGACCCACGGCCAGACCGACTCCGGCCCACTGGCCTGCTGGCCCGAGAGCGCGGTGTCCAGCGCCTCGCGGGTCCCCGCGGCCGGCCGCCAACTGTCGGAGGCCGCCACCGTCCGGCGGTCCCGATCGACCACCGCCGCGCCGATCCCGTACAGGTCGTCGTAGCTGCGCAGCTCGTTGTCGAGCGGGCCGGGGGTCCCGCCGCGCAGCGCCGGACCGGCCAGCGAGGCGAACCGGGTGGCGTCGGCGAGCCGGTCGGCGCGTACCCGGTCGGTCTCCCGGGTCGCCAGGGTTATCGCCAGCGGGGTCTCCAGCGCGATCAGCACCAGCACCATCAGCAGCAGGTAGCTGATCACCAGTCGACGTCGCACGGCGTCACCTCACTCGCCGCGCAGCCGGTAGCCGACCCCGCGTACGGTCTCCACCAGGCCGGGGTCGCCCAGCTTGCCGCGCAGCGACCCGACGTGCACCTCGACGGTGTGCCCGTCGCCCCAGGTGGTGCCCCAGGCGTCGAGCAGGATCCGGTCCCGGGCGACCGCGACCCCGGGCTGCCGGGCCAGGGAGAGCAGGACGTCGAACTCCTTGCGGGTCAGCGCTACCGGCCGGCCGGCCACGGCGACCGTCCGCGCGGCCACGTCGATGCGGACGGGCCCGGCCTCGATCAGGTTGCGCTCGGGCACCGTGTGCGCCGCGCGGCGCAGCACCGCCTCGATGCGGGCCTGGAGCTCGGTCATGGAGAAGGGCTTGACCACGTAGTCGTCCGCGCCAAGCCGCAGGCCGAGCACCCGGTCCCGCTCCTCGCCCCGGGCGGTCACCGCGATGATGCCGAGCTGGCTGCTGCGCCGGCGCAGCTCGCGGCACAGGTCGGTGCCGTCCCCGTCCGGCAGGGTCAGGTCGAGCAGCACCAGGTCGCAGGGGGCGGCGGAGAGGGCGGCGGCGACGGTCGCCGCGTGCTCCACCTCGTACCCCCGGCGGGTGAGGGCGGAGGAGAGCGCGGCGGCCACCCGACGGTCGTCCTCGACCAGCAGGATGCGCACCCGGGGCCCCCATTCGTCGGCGTGTCGACCCCGAATGGTGACAGAAGCCGGCCGGGAGCGGGAGGGTAGGCCCCGCGTCGACCGCCGTGCGGACGGCGGCCCGGACCCCTCCGGCCCCCGCCGGAAGCGGGCGGCAGGCCGCGGGCCGGAGCCCGGAGACCCCCGTCGAGAGCGGCGGCGGGCGTACCGCGGAGAACCGGGCCGGTTCTGCGTAGGCTGCCGGGGTGATCTACAAGCTGCTGACCACCGTCGAGTGGGACGACGCCCTGGCCGCGGGGCACTTCGTCGGCACCGCCACGGACGCGCAGTCCGGGTTCATCCACCTCTCCGGGCCCGACCAGGTGGTCGAGACGGCCCGCCGGCACTTCACCGGCGCCACCGGGCTGACCCTGCTCACCGTGGACCCGGCCCGGCTGGGCGACGCGCTGCGTTGGGAACCGTCGCGCGGCGGCGCCCTCTTCCCCCACCTCTACGGGCCGCTGCCGGTGCCGGCGGTGGTGGCCGCCGACGCCCTGCCGGCGGACGTGCCGGTCGCCGACGCCGTGGCGGAGCTGCTCGGCTGAGCGGTCGATATGCTACGCCGAGTCCGCGCGCCCCGGCCTCACTCTCCGTGCCCGGGGCCGGCGCGGCAGCCCGGACCCGCGCGGGCGGCCGCCCCTCCCGGCGTACGCCGAACGCGGGTCACCGACGGCGCCCGGCGCGCCCTGCGACCCATGCGAGTTGAAGGATGACTGACAGCAGTTCCCCGTCCCCCTCGGTCTTCGTCCACCCGACGGCCGACGTCGAGGAGGGTGCCCGGGTCGGCGACGGCACCAAGGTCTGGCACCTGGCCCACATCCGGTCCTCCGCCCAGGTGGGCGCCGGCTGCGTCATCGGCCGCAACGTGTACGTCGACGCCGGCGTCGCGGTCGGCGACCTGGTCAAGATCCAGAACAACGTCTCCGTCTACCAGGGGGTGACCCTGGAGGACGAGGTGTTCGTCGGGCCGTGCGCCGTCTTCACCAACGACTTCCGGCCCCGCGCGCAGAACCCGGACTGGAAGATCACCCCGACGGTGGTCCGCCGGGGCGCCTCGATCGGCGCGAACGCGACCCTCGTCTGCGGCATCGAGGTCGGCGAGTACGCGATGATCGCGGCGGGTTCCGTGGTGACCAAGGACGTGGCGCCGTACCAGCTCGTGGCGGGCAACCCGGCGCGGCCGAAGGGCTGGGTCGACGAGCGGGGCGAGGTCGTCTCCCGGGACGTGGACACCCCGCCGCAGCGGCAGGGCTGACCCTCCGACGAGAAACGGCGGTGGACGGGCTCTCCCGTCCACCGCCGTCGCGCGTACGCGCCGGTGCTCAGCGGCAGAGCCGCGCGATCTCCTCCCGGAACCGCTCCATGGGGTTCGCCTCGGCCGGGCCGAGCAGGTAGGTCTTCAGCTCCCGCCGGGCGTCGGTCATCGGGTCGTCGCCGGCCCGGGTGACGGACACGATCTTCTCCAACTCGCCGCAGTCCCGGGAGAGCAGGTACGCCGCCCGCGACGTCGGGTATTCCCGACGGAACTCGTCCTCCGGCAGGCCGCCCGGGTTCGCCACCACGTACGGCCGCTGGCTCTGGACGAAGTCCGAGACCACACTGGACACGTCGCTGATCAGCAGGTCGGTCTGGTTGAAGCAGTCGAACAGCGCCGGCGTCCGGCCGGTGACCACGAGGTGCCGCGTGCCGTCCAGGGAGGTCGCGTCCGGGTTGCCGCCCGCCGCGCGGATCCGCTCCACGATCCGCTCGTGCACCGTCTTCGCCTCCTTGGCGCGGGAGCCGGTCAGCGGGTGCGGCTTGTAGATGAGCCGGACCGCCGGCGCGGTGGCGAGCAGCCCCTTGACGATCCGCTCCCCCATCAGCACCAGCGAGGTGTGGTACGGGTCGTCGTCCAGCCACCCCTCCCAGGTCGGGGCGTAGAGCACCGTGAACGGCCGGTCGACGGACTCCGCGCCGAACGTGTGCACCCCGGCGAGCTGCGGCCGTCCGATCTCGACGATGTCGGAGTCGAGCACGCCCACCCCGGCCCGGGCGTACCGCTCGCGCCCGGCGAGGCCGGCGACCCACACCTCGTCGTACACCTTGCTGTACGGGTTGACGCTGGCCTGCTTGTCGCTGTCGCCGTGCCCGACGAAGACGTGCTTCATGCCGGGCTCGCGGAGCATGTGGATGTTCGCGCCGACGTTCGCGGCGTAGAGCGCGGCGCGCACGCTGCCCAGTTCGAGGTTCATGAAGTCCACGCCGGCCGGCACGCAGATCACCGGCAGCCGGGTGTCGGCCAGCTCGAGGAACGCCTCCTTGTTGCGCAGCAGCACCACGCCGCGCTGGTCGAGCGCCTCGGTCGGGGCGAGCCACATGTTGGCCTGGTAGACGTCCTTCGCCGGCCCCGCGAAGTAGAGGGCCACCTCCGGCCGGTAGCTGTCCAGCCAGCGCTGGACGGCGGGCAGCAGCGGGCTCTGGCCCGTCCCGCGCCCGCGCAGCCAGGTCAGCGCGACGATCCCGCCCACCAGCGCGGCGGCGAACACGGCCACCACTCCCGCGCCGATCACCGGGGCGGCGTTGTCGAGCACCGCCGCGAACACGGCGGCCGGCGCCAGCACCACGTTGACCAGGGCCAGCCGGTCGCCGGCGAGCCAGGCCGCCCAGTCCGGCGGGCGGGGCGCGGCCCGCATCGGGCCGAGGTCGATGTTGCGCACCAACGCCGACAGGGGGTTGCGCCGGTCGATCATCGTGGCGAGCGCGCCGGCGAAGACCGAGATCAGCCAGACGGTCGACGGCAGCACCAGGACCAGGCTGAGTTCCCACGCGCTCGGCCGGACCTCGGCGACCACCAGCAGGACGACCGAGAGGTCGCGGGCGAGCTGCCGGTAGTCGCCCCGCAGGCCGACCTTCTCGAGCAGTGTGAGTGTGGCGGGCGACCAGCGGGCGAGCGCGTACTCGCCGGCGAGCGCGGCCAGCCCGGCGACGGCGAAGACGCCGATCCAACCGAGCGCGCCGGCGGCGAGCATCACCAGGTAGGCCAGCAGCAGCAGCGCGCCGCGGGCGGCGACTCCCGCCGGTCCCATCAACTTGCCGAACAAGGACTAGCTCCCTACGAGATCGACGACTGGCTCACCGACCGTCACTGGCGCCGTGACGGCAGCGTTCCCCGCTTCGGCGACCGTCGGCGCCCGGACGCCACCGGCGCCCCGACGGAACGCGACGGGACGGGACAGCGGTCGCGGCGACCCGCCTGTCCGTCCATCGTCGCTGACCAGCGACGGCACCGGCGCCCGCGGCCACCCCGCCACCACGCCGGTGTGACCTTAACGCGAAGGAACGCGCCGGTATCGCTCGGGTACCGCCACACCGGGACGATTTGGTCCCTCCGGGCCACAGTCGCCACCTCGGGGGGATGATCCACCGCAAAAACGACGCCGGTGACGACGCGTCGCCGATGGCCGGTTCGCCGGGTCAGCGCGGCCGGCTCCCGTTCCTATACTGGTCCGGCCGCTCGCCGACCGGGTGGCCGCACGGGCGGCCGCACCTCGGCTCCGCGCACCAGCCGCCGCGGGGCAACCGCGAGTTCCGTTGGAAAGGATCCACGGTTTGACCAGCCTCATCGCGCTCGCCGTCGCCATCGTGCCCGGCGCGCTGCTCGGATTCGCGCTGCCCCCGGGCCGCTACCGGTGGGCCACCTGGGCCGCCGCCCCGGCGTTGACCCTGGGCCTGGTCACCCTCGCCATGACATGGCTGCCGAAACTCGGGCTGCCGGACGGTCCGCTGGCGGTGCTCGCCGCCGAGGTGCTGCTCGCCGGCCTCGCGGTGCTCGCGTCCCGGCTGGTGACCCGCGGCCTGGTCGACCCGGACGCGACCGACCGCACCGCCACCGCCGACGGCGACGCCGCCAGGCGGCCGACCGACGCCGGGTGGCGGGGGCGGATCACCCGGCTGCGGCTGCCGGCGGTACGCCCCGGCCGCGCCGACGTCCTCGGGATCGCCGTGCCCGCCGTGGTCAGCGTCGCCTTCGGCTGGCTGATGCTGGGTCGGCTCGTCGCCCCGCCCGGGTGGGACGCCATGAACCACGGCTTCCTCACCCGGCGGATCATGGAAACCGACAGCGTGCTGATCTCCTCGGCCTGCACCAGCGGTTCCACCGATCCGGCGCTGTCCTGCTCCTTCTACCCGCTCGCGGCCAACGTGGCCTGGGCCCAGGCGGCGGAGATCTCCGGCGGGCGGATCAGCACGGTGCTGAGCGCCTGGTCGATCCTCGTCGGGCCGCTCGCGCTGGTGGCGGCCGTCTACGCCTGCGTCCGGGCCCTCGGCGGCAGGCCGGTGGTGGCCGCCAGCGCCGCCGCCGCGCCGGCCGTGCTCGGCCCGATGTGGATGTCGGTGATCACGGGTCGGATCACCGAGCAGACCGCCCCCTGCATGGCCGGGGCGATCGCGCTGCTGATCGCGCTCGCCGCGCGCGGCGCCCACCCGGTCCGGCTGGGCCTGCTCGCCGGCCTGTGCGGCGCCGGGATCGTCATGACGCACACGTACGACGTGCTGTTCATCGCCGTCCTGGCGATCGGCATGCTGCTGGCCGTACGCGGCCGGTGGGTGCTGCGCCGGGTCGCCGCGGCGGCCGGCGCGATGGTGGTGGCCGGGCTGGTGCCGCTGCTGCCCCTGCTCGGGGTGCTGGCCGGCGCCAACGGCGAGCGGCTGTCGAACCCGCCCGCCCTGCTCGGCAGGTACGGCGAATCGTTCGAGTACTGGGTCACCGACCCGCAGCGGTACGTCCTGTTCGCCTACCCGGGCGTCGGCGGTCAGGACTTCCAGCTCAGCGAGCCGACGATCCAGGTCGGCCTCTGGCTGGTCATCCCGTGCCTGCTGCTCTCCCCGCTCTGCCTGGTGCTGCCGCGGCTGCGGTGGGCCCGGCCGTGGTTCGCCGCCGGCGTGGTCTGGACGGCGATCGGGGTGTGGACCACCGCGTCCGACTCGACGGCCGCGATGACGCTCTCCAGCCTGTGGTACGGCGTCCGGGAGCGGGTCCGCTCGATGATCTTCCCGGTGTACGGGCTGCTGGCGGTCGCCGGCGCGGTGGTGCTGGGGCTGGCCGTGCAGTGGCTGCTGACCCGCGTCGCCGCGAAGGCCGGGGCGCTGCGCGGGTCGGAGGCGCCGACGGCGGTCGCCGCCGGGGTACTGGTGGCGGTGCTGCTCGGCCTCGCCGCGGTACCGGCGAGCTGGCAGCCGCTGCGCGGCGCGCTCAAGGGCCGGGCGCCGGTCGGCGCCTCCTACGAGAAGACGTTCGAGTGGCTGGCGGAGAACAACCCGCCCGGCGCCACCGTCGCCTACGACCGGCACCACGAGTTCATCACCTGGGCCTACGCCGACTACGAGGTGCCGCTGCTGTTCGGCATCCCGCCGCTGCCCGGCCTGCCGGCGGAGAACTACGAGCGGCGGTGGGACGCGTGGAACTGGCTGGTGAACAACGCCGACGCCCGGCCCGCCGGGTGCGAGGTGCGCCAGTTCAACATCTCGTACGTGGTGGTCGGAAAGCGGAACATGCCCGGCGCCTGGGACAAGCACTACGAGCGCGAGCGGCTGGAGACCAGCGACCGGCTGGAGCTGGCCCACACGATCGGCCGGATCAACATCTACCGGGTCACCGAGGCCGGCCGGAGCTGCGCCACCGGGGGCTGAGCGCGACGGCCGGGAGACGACGAAGGGGCGGGGCGACCACGGTCGCCCCGCCCCTTTTGTCGGTCCGTCAGCGCCCGTTGTCGGCGAAGAGCCGGCCGACCACCCGGTGCGCGGGCAGGATGCGCTGCCGCTCCACGTCGGCGTCGGCCGTGCCGGCGACGATGTCCAGGAAGTGGTCGAGCTGGGCGGCGAGCGGCTCCCGGTTGGTGAGCAGCTCCGGGACCTCTATGATGCTCTGCTGCCGGTAGCCGCGCCCGTCCGGCGTGGCCGCGTCCGACGAGACGTGCCGATAGATGGTCACGTCCTTGCGGATCAGGTCCGCCTCGATCAGCCGGTCGACCTCGCTGATCACCAACGTCCGGACCTTGCGCTGCCCGATCCGGCTGGCCGAGACGTTGGCCAGGGCACCGCTGCCGAAGTTCAGCACCGTCTCCGCCACGTCTTCCGCCTCGGCGAGCGAGTCCGGGTGGAAGTGGCCGAAGGTGCCCCGGACCCCCACCGGCTCCTCGCCGCCGAACGCCTGGATCGCCAGGTCGACGTCGTGGATGAGCAGGTCCCAGGCGACCCCGGTGCGGATCCGCGGCGCGTACGGCGAGTGCCGGGTGGCGGTCAGGTGCACCGGGCGGTCGACCAGGGCGAGGGCCGTCAGCACCGCCGGGTTGAACCGCTCCAGCAGGCCGCACAGCAGCGGCACGCCGCGCTTGCCGGCGGTGGCCACGATCTCCTCGGTCTCGGCGAGGCTGCCGCAGACCGGCTTCTCGATCAGCAGCGGCTTGTCGGCGGCGAGCACCTGGTCGGCGAGGCCGTGGTGGAACTCGGTCGGCGCGGCGATCACCACGGCGTCGACGTCGGAGAGGTCGTCGGCGTTCGGGGCCCAGCCGGCCCCGTACCGCTCGGCGATCTGCTGGCCGACGGAGCGCCGGGGCTCGATCACCCGGGCCAGCTCCGCCCGGTCGGACTGGGCGATCACCCGGGCGTGCAGCGAGCCCATCATCCCGGTGCCGACCAGGGCGAAACGCACCTTGGCGGTCATGCGCCCACCGCCGCGCGGACGGCCTCGACCACCTGGTCGACGTCGCTGTCGGAGAGGTGGTGGTGCACCGGCAGCGAGACGCACTGGCGGACGACCCGGTCGGCCACCGGCGCCGGGTCGGCGACCACGCGGGGGTGGTCCCGGTAGCAGTCGTAGTCGTAGACGGTCTTCGGGTAGTAGATGCCGCAGCCGACGCCGCGCTCGGTCAGCCGGGTGATCACCTCGTCGCGGCTCACCGGGGCCTCGTCGGTGACCAGCACCGTGTACTGGTGCCAGACGTGCGAGCGGCCGGGCAGCTCGGTCGGCAGGCGCAGCCCGGGGACGTCGGCCAGGCCGGCGGAGAGCCGGGCGGCGTTGTCCTTGCGGCGCTTGACGTTCTCGCCGTACGTGGCGATCTGCGGGATGCCCAGCGCGGCCTGCAGGTCGGTGAGGCGGTAGTTGTGCCCGGCCACCTCGTACTGGTAGCGCTGCCGCATGCCCTGGTTGCGCAGCACCCGCAGCCGGTCGGCGAGGCCGGCGTCGTCGGTGGTGATCATGCCGCCCTCACCCGTGGTGAGGTTCTTGGTGGCGTACAGCGAGAAGGTGCCGAGCCCGAAGCTGCCGGCGCCGCGCCCGGAGATCGTGGCACCGAGCGACTGGGCGGTGTCCTCGACGAGCCCGAGGCCGTGCTGCCGCGCCAGCGGGGCGATCGCGTCCATGTCGGCGGGCTGGCCGTACAGGTGGACCGGCATGAGCACCTTGGTGCGCGGGCCGACGGCGGCGGCGAGGGCCTCCGGGTCGACGCAGAAGTCGTCCTCGCGGATGTCGGCGAACCGGGCGGTGGCGCCCGCCTCGAGGATCGCGTTGAGGGTCGCGACGAAGGTGAAGGGGCTGGTGACGACCTCGTCGCCAGGCTGGAGGTCGAGCACCTGGAGCGCGGCCACGAGCGCGGTGGTGCCGTTGTTGACGGCCACCGCGTGCTCGACGCCGACCAGGTCGGCGAACTCGCGCTCCAGACGGGCCACCATCGGTCCCTGCGCGATGACGCCCGAACGGATCACCTCGACCGCCAACCGTTCGGCCGCCTCGTCCAGCTTGACGACGGAAATCGGGATCACAAGCGCTCTCCTTGGGGTGTGGGGCAGCGTGCAGACGGTAGCAGCGCGGGAGGACCCCGGCACATCTGGACCGCCCCGGCGAGAATCCGCGCACGCCCGGGGGAGGGCCCGACTCGCCGACCGGGCTGGGTTCGTGGTACGCCCCGCGCTGCGCTAGTCTCGGCGAATTGTGCAGGCGACCCCAACGGGTCAGGGCGACGCGGAGGCAGGACGGCCGTGGCAGAGACCGCGACGCAGGTCGAAACGGTGACCGCACCGGCCGAGGGGGCCGGCGCGGCGAAGGGCCCGTCCCGCTGGCTCTCGTTGGGCGTACGGGTCGTGGTGATCGCGGCGATCGCGGCGGGCATGACCTGGAGCGTCGTCAGCCAGTGGCCGGACGTCCGGCAGACCTGGCTCGACCTGGCGTGGCCCTCGGTGGTGCTCGCCGTGCTGGCGGTGCTCGCCGGGATGTTCGCCAACTCGATGGCGTGGCGGGCCGCGGCGGAGGACCTGGAGCACCGGGTGTCCGTTCCCGCCGCCCTGCGGATCTGCATGGTCGGGCAGCTCGGCAAGTACATCCCGGGCAGCGTGTGGGCGTACGTCCTGCAGATGGAGTTGGGCCGGCGGGCCGGGCTGCCGCGCGCGCGGGCCTTCCTGGCCACGCTGGTCGCGCTGGGGCTCGGCGTGGTCGCCGCGCTCGGCGTCGGCCTGCTGAGCCTGCCCTCGCTGCTGGACGCGACCGCCGAGACCGGGGCCGAGTACGCCGAGCCGGTCCGGGTGGCGCTCTACATCGTCGCCGTGCTGTTCCCGATCGCCCTGATCTGCGCGATTCCGGCGGTGCTCACCCGGCTGATCCAGATCGTCCTCAAGGTGCTGCGCCGACCGCCGCTACAGCACCGGCTGACGCTGCCCGGTGTGCTGCGGGTGGTCGGCTGGAGCGCCCTGGGCTACACGCTGTTCGGCGTGCACCTGTGGCTGCTGGCCAACGCCCAGGCCGCTCCCGGCGTCGGCGGCCTGCTGCGCAGCATCGGCTCGTTCGCCATCGCGATGACCGTCGGGATGTTCGCCTTCCTCTCCCCCTCCGGGCTCGGCGTCCGGGAGGCCGTGCTGGTCGCCACCATGGCGCCCTTCCTCGCCGGCGCCGGGGGCATCGGGGCGGCGACGGGCATCGCCCTCGCCTCCCGGCTGATCTTCACGGTGGCGGACCTCCTCGCCGCCGGCATCGCCGCCCTGTCCGGGGTGCGGCAGCTCCGTCGGGGGACGCCCGACGAGGCCGACGAGGCGGTCGCCGTCGAGCAGGTTCCGACGCCCCGCTCCGCCGCCGACCAGGCCGCCGCGCCGGTCACCACCCGCTGACGCCACCCCGCCGGCCCGTGCCCGGCGGAGACCGTCCCGCGAAACGCCGGTGCCCCCGACCACGCTCGTGGCCGGGGGCACCGTCTCGTCGTACGGTCAGCGGCGGCGGGCGGCCGCCATCTCGCCGAGCACCTCCAGGTGCCGGTGCAGCACCCGGTCGAGGCTGAAGCGCTCCCGGATGAGCGACTGGCCGTTGACGCCGATCTGCTTGGCCAGGGCCGGGTCGGTCAGCGCGGCGATCAGCCGCTCGGCCAGGCCCGACACGTCGCCGGGCCGGCAGAGCAGGACGTTCTCGCCGTCGCGCAGCGAGATGCCGGGGAAGTTGTCCGCCCGTGCGGGCGCCACCACGGGCACGCCCGCAGCCATCGCCTCCAGGGTCGCCGTGCCGAGGCCGAGCCCCTGCTCGTGCGACTCCACCGTCGCGGCGGCCAGGTAGTCGGGGATCTCGCTCTTGGCCACCTTGCCGGCCGCGATGACGGCGTGCTCGACGCCGAGCGCCCGGGCCCGCTCCGCGAACACCCCGTAGTAGACCTGGCCGCAGATGAGCAGTTTCGCGTCCGGCACCTTGGCCAGCACCTCGGGCAGCGCCTCGACCAGCGCGATGCGGTCGCGCAGCGGGATCACGTGCCCCACCGACAGGATCACCGGCGAGGTGCCCAGGTCGTGCCGCTCGCGGACCCGCTGGGCGTTGCCGCCGACCACCCAGTCCGGGTCCACCCCGACCGGGATCGGCACCAGGCCGGAGTGCGCGCCCCGGTAGCGGGCCTCGATGTACTCCTGCATGAGCACGTCCATCACCACGAGCCGCGGCTTGGACCGCCACATGAACGGCTTGACCATGGTCGCGTCCAGCCCGCGGAACACCTTCGCGTAGCGGGCCTGCGGGTTCTCCAGCCGGGTGTGGATGGACAGCAGCGCCGGCACCCCGCGCTTGCGCGCGTAGAGCGCGGTCGCCCAGGTCAGGTCGAAGAACTGGCCGTGCTGGTGGATGACGTCCGGCCGGAACTCGTCGAGCAGCTTGCGGACCCGGCGCAGCAGGCTGGGCCGGGTGGTGAACGAGATGTCGAAGCTCACCGCCAGCCGGGTCTGCGGCAGCATCCACGCCGGCAGCCGGACGATCCGCAGCCCGTCGCGCTCCTCGACCGCCGGGGCGTCCTGGTAGGCGGCCGTGAGCACCAGCACGTCGTGCCCCTCGGCGGCGTAGCCCTTGGCGAGCGACTCGGACAGGTGCGAGCTTCCGCCCGCGCGCGGCGGGAAGAAGTTGTTGACCACTGCGATACGCACGGGAGGGGTGCTCCTAGCTCTCCGCTACAGGGACGAACCGGACATCGCCGCCGTCCAACTCGACTGTGGAGACCACCCGGGCGGGGACCCCCGTCACGACCGCCCCCGGTGGCACGTCTCTGGTGACCACGGCCCCCGCGCCGACGACCGCACCGTCACCGATGGTGACGCCCATCATCACGGTCGCGTTCGCCCCGATGAACACCCGGTCGCCGATCGCCACCGGCGCCCGGTCCACGGAAGCATGGGCACGCCCCGACACGCAACGCCGGGCGGTGGAGTGGGTGTAGATCTGCGCGCCGCAGCTGATGTCGCAGCCGGCTCCGATGGTCAGCCCACCGGAGCCGTCGATGACGGTGAACGCGCCGATCCACGTGCCCGCGCCGATCACCGGCTCGCCGATCACCCACGCGTGCGGGTTGTACGGGTTCGCCGGGAGCCCGTGCGACGACGGACCCCCGGCGGACGGCGACTGGGTCACGCGACCTCGGTCTTGATGAGGTCGGTCATCCCGTCCTCGACGGCGATGGTGGGCTCCCAGCCGAGCACCTCGCGGGCCCGGGTGATGTCGGCGGCGCGCCGGCTGACCAGCACCTCGCGCGGGTTGAACTGCGGCTGCACGTCGACGCCGACAGCCTTGATCAGGATCTCGGCGAGGGTCGCGATCGAGGTGTCGATGCCGGTGCCGATGTTGACCGGCACGTTGCCCTGCTCGGCCTCCATCGCCGCGACCACCGAGCGGGCGATGTCGTGGACGTGGATGAAGTCCATCGACTGCTCGCCCTTGCCGTCGATGACCGGCGGCTCGCCGTTCTTGAGCCGCTTCACGAAGTGGTTGATCACCGAGGTGTAGTAGGCGGTCGGCTTCTGACCCGGGCCGTAGACGTTGAAGAACCGCAGGGCGATCCAGTTCAGGCCCTTGCTGCGCTGGTAGAAGCCGAGCAGGTCCTCGCCGGCCCGCTTGGAGATGCAGTACGGGGTGAGCGGGTCGAGCCGGTCGTCCTCGTGCATCGGCAGCTTCTTCGGGTCGCCGTAGACCGACGCCGACGACGCGAAGACCAGCCGCTTGACACCGTGGTCGGCGGCGGCGGCGAACACGTTGTGGTTGCCGACCATGTTGATGTCGATCGACTCGTACGGGTCGGCCTGGCTCTTGTTGATCGAGACCGCGGCCAGGTGGATCACGTAGTCGCAGCCCTTCATGGCCGCGTGCACGGCGCCGCCGTAGCGGACGTCCTGGTCGATCAGCTCGACGTCGCCGGTGGCCACCAGCTCCGCGACGCGGTCCCGGTCACCGCGGAACATGTTGTCGAAGATGCGGACCTTGTAGCCCTTCTCCAACAGCATCGGCACCACGTGCAGGCCGATGAAACCCGCGCCTCCGGTGATGAAGACGGTCTGCTTCGACATGGCGGAGCGTGTCCTTCCTTGGGGAGTCAGCGGCTGGTGGCCGCGGTGTTGACGACGTCCACCAGCGTGGCCGCGACGGTCTCGACCTGGGCGTCGGTGAGGTTGGCGTGCATCGGGATGGCCAGGTGCCGGGCGAACAGGTCCGCCGAGACCGGGCAGGGCGTGGTCTGGCCGTAGAGCGGCTGGACGTGCGAGGCGTACGTGCCGAAGGTGCACTGCACGCCGCGCTGCCGCAGCGCCAGCGCCACCGCGCCCCGGTCGACGGAGGGCGCCAGCGTGACGACGTACGACTGCCAGGGGTGCTCGCGGTCGGGCGCCTCGTACGGGGTGGTGATCAGCTCGTGGTCCTTGAGCAGCTCGCCGTAGCGGGCCGCGGTGCGGCGCTTCGCGGCCAGCAGGTCCGGCAGCCGGTCGAGCTGGGCGAGCATGATCGCCGCGGAGATGTCCGAGAGCCGGTAGTTGTAGCCCAGCTCGGTGAAGGTCGGGATCGGCAGGTGCGACAGCTCGGCGCGGGTGAGCGCCCCCTCCACCCCGTACGTGTGCAACTTGCGGGCGTGGGCGGCGAGGTCCTCGCGGTCGGTGACGTACGCCCCGCCCTCGCCGGCGGTGATGCCCTTGCGGCCGTGGAAGCTGAAGGTGGCGACGTCGGCCAGGCTGCCGGCCGGCCGGCCCTTGTAGGTGGCGCCGGCGGAGCAGGCGGCGTCCTCGACCAGGAACAGGCCGTGCTTGTCGGCGATGGCGCGCAGCTCGTCGTAGTCGGCGGGCTGCCCGAACGCGTCGACGGCGATGATGCCGACGGTGCGCGGGGTGATCGCGGCCTCGACGGCGGCCGGGTCGACCGTCCAGGTGTCCGGCCGCACGTCGGCGAAGACCGGCGTGGCGCCGGCCCACATCACCGAGTGCCCGGTGGCCGGGAAGGTGTAGTCGCCGACGATCACCTCGTCGCCCGGCTTGACACCGAGAGTGAGCAGCGCCAGGTGCAGCGCCGAGCCGCAGTTGCTGGTGGCGAGGGCGTGCCGGGTGCCGGCGGTGGCGGCGAAGCGCTCCTCGAAGCGGCGGCAGGTGGGCCCGGAGCCGGCGAGCCAGCCGGAGGCGAAGACCTCGGCGATGGCCGCGAGCTCCGCCTCGCCGACCGTGGGCTGGCCGAGCGCGATGACCTCAGACATGTGACCCCCAGAGTGATGGACCCGGAGCAGTCTAGGCCAACCGGGCGGGTCGTCCGCGAGTCGGGCACGCGGGACGGCTTGGTTACCATCGGTCGCGGCGTCGGCAGGGGAGATGAGATGACCAGGTTCGTGGTGGTGGGTGGCGGCATCGTCGGGCTCGCCGTGGCACACCGGCTGATGACCGACCGGCCCGGGGACCAGGTCACCGTGCTGGAGAAGGAGGCCGGCTGGGCGGCCCACCAGACGGGGCACAACTCGGGCGTCATCCACGCCGGCGTCTACTACAAGCCGGGCAGCCTGAAGGCCACCATGTGCAAGGCCGGCAGCGCGTCGATGGTCGAGTTCTGCGAGCGGCACGGGCTCGCGTACGACATCTGCGGCAAGCTGATCGTCGCCACCGACCCGGAGGAGCTGCCCCGGCTGCACGCCCTGCACGAGCGGGCCACGGCCAACGGCCTGCCGGCGCGGCTGATCGAGGCCGCCGAGGCGGCCGAGTACGAGCCGCACGTCGCGGCCGTCGCCGCGCTGCACGTCGCCTCGACCGGCATCGTCGACTTCGGGGCGGTCTGCCGCAAGCTCGCCGAGCTGCTCGCGGCGGGCGGGGCGGAGCTGCGCACCGAGACCGAGGTCACGGGCGTGGCCACCCGGCCCGAGGGCGTGGTGGTCAGCACCACCAGGGGCGAGGTCGTCGCGGACGTCCTGGTCAACTGCGCCGGTCTGCACGCCGACCGCATCTCCCGGCTGGCCGGGGTGCCCACGCCGGTGCGGATCGTGCCGTTCCGCGGCGAGTACTACGAGTTGGTGCCGCAGCGGCAGGGCCTGGTGCGGGGGCTGATCTACCCGGTGCCGGACCCGCAGTTCCCGTTCCTCGGGGTGCACCTGACCAAGATGATCGACGGCAGCGTGCACGCCGGCCCGAACGCCGTGCTGGCGACCGCCCGGGAGGGCTACTCCTGGGGCCGGATCAGCCCGCGCGACATCTGGGACGAGCTGACCTACCGGGGCCTGTGGGCGCTGGGCCGCCGGCACTACCGCTACGGGCTGACCGAGGTGGCCCGGTCGCTGTCGAAGAAGCGGTTCGCGGCGAGCCTGGCCCGGCTGGTGCCGGAGCTGACCCCGGCGGACATCGTCCGGGCCGGCGCCGGCGTCCGCGCCCAGGCGATCCTGCCCGACGGCGGGCTGGTGGACGACTTCCTCATCGTCGAGGCGGACCGGCAGGTGCACGTGCTCAACGCGCCCTCCCCCGCCGCGACCAGCTCGTTGGAGATCGCCCGGCACATCGTCTCCCGGCTGCCGGTCGACGCGCCGCGCTGACCCGACGGGCCCGGGGCGGACTGCCCCGGCCCCGGGCCGGTCGGGCGGGCGGCGAGTTCCGGGCCCGCACGGGTTCGGGGCGGCGAGTTCCCGGGGCCCGCACGGGGCGGGCGGCGCCGGTCCGGGGCGGGCGCTGGGCGGCCGGTCAGGCGGGCGTGGCGTCGGTGGCCGCCGCGCGGGGCCGGGGCACGGCGGCGCCGGCGCCGAGCCCGGTGGCCACCGCCTCGACCAGCGTGTCCAGGTACGCGTCGGTGAGCGGGGTCCGCGCGATCGCCAGCCGCCAGTAGAGCGGGCCGACGATCAGGTCGACGGCCGCCTCGGGGTCGGTGTCGGGCGGCAACTCGCCGCGCTGCACGGCGCGGCCGATCAGCCGGCCGCCGATCTCCTGCTGCCGCGCCCGCAGCAGCTGCTGGAGGGTCTGGTCGATGGTCGGGTTGCGGGCCGCCTCGGCGAGCAGGTCGGGGATGATCTGCGAGGCCAGCGGGTGCCGCAGCGCGCGCGCCACGACCTGGAAGAGCAGTTGGAGGTCGCCGCGCAGGGTGCCGGTGTCCAGCGCCGGCATCTTGCCGGTGGCCGCCGCGGCGACGATCTCCAGCACCAGTTCGAGCTTCGAGCTCCAGCGCCGGTAGATCGCGGTCTTGCTCACCCCGGCCCGCCGGGCCACCGCCTCGATGGAGAGCCGGCCGTAGCCGACCGCGGCGAGCTCCTGCATCAGCGCGCGGCGGATCGCCGTGGTGATGTCGTCCCGCAGCACCGCCGCGCCGGCCGGCACCCGCCTCTTCCCGGTCGTCACCTGGATCTCGTCTCGGCTGTCACGAGGAACAATGTAGCGCAACGACGGTACGGTTGCGTCCCGACGTGTTTCGGACTACTGTCCACGCAGCGGCGAGGCGGCGCTCCCCGCTTGGTTCCATCGTCGCGCCTCATCCGTCGTCACGAAAGATCGGAGCGCCCATCCCATGGCCAACACCGCGCTGGCCGACCCCGACTCCGGCCTCACGCAGGCGCAGCTGGCCGCCCGCCACGGGCTCCGGGTCGCCGGCGAGCGGCCGCCCCTGGCCGAGTACGCCCGGCGGCTCTGGCGCTACCGGCACTTCATCGCCGCGTACGCCAACGCGAAGCTCGTCGCGTCGTTCAGCAACGCCCGGCTCGGGCAGCTGTGGCAGGTGCTCACCCCGCTGACCAACGCGGCGGTCTACTACCTGATCTTCGGCGTGGTGCTGAAGCAGGACAGCATCCCGAACTTCATCGCCTACCTCTGCACCGGTCTGTTCATCTTCAACTTCACCCAGACCGCCGTGCAGAGCGGCACCCAGTCGATCACCGGCAACCTGGGCCTGATCCGGGCGCTGCACTTCCCCCGGGCCTGCCTGCCGCTGGCCGTCACGGTCACCCAGTTCCAGCAGCTCCTCGGCTCGATGGTGGTGCTCATCGCCATCGTGCTGGTGACCGGCGAGCCGATCACCTTCGCCTGGCTGCTGCTGGTCCCGGCGATCATCCTCCAGGCGGTCTTCAACGCCGGGCTCACCATGACCGTGGCCCGGATGGGCGCGAAGCTGGCGGACCTCAAGCAGGTCATGCCCTTCGTCCTGCGCACCTGGATGTACGGCTCCGGCGTGCTCTACAGCGTGGCGCTCTTCGAGGAGCAACTGCCCGGCTGGGCCTCCCGGCTGGTCGAGTTCAACCCGGCGCTGGTCTACATCGAGCTGGCCCGCGTCGCGCTGCTGGAGCAGGCGCCGCTGCTCAGCTCCTCCGTGCTCCAGCTCTGGCTGGCCGCGGTGGGCTGGGCGATCGTGATGGGCGTCGGGGGTTTCATCTACTTCTGGCGGGGCGAACAGGAGTACGGCCGTGGTTGAGCAGTTCGAGTCGTCCAACGACGTGACGGTGACGCTGCCCCGGGTCCAGGACCGGGTGCCGACCGTGGTGGTCGACGACGCGCACGTGATCTACCGGGTGCACAAGGGCGGCGGCGGGGGCGGCGGCCCGGTCGGCGCGCTCAAGCGGATGGTCAGCCGCACCTCGGCGCCGAACATCCGGGAGGTGCACGCGGTCAAGGGGGTCAGCTTCACCGCGTACCGGGGCGAGGCGATCGGGCTGATCGGCAGCAACGGCTCGGGCAAGTCGACCATGCTGCGGGCGATCGCCGGCCTGCTGCCGGTCAACCGCGGCGCGGTCTACACCCAGGGACAGCCCTCGCTGCTCGGCGTGAACGCGGCACTGCTCAACGACCTCTCCGGCGAGCGCAACGTGGTGCTGGGCTGCCTGGCCATGGGGATGCCGCCGGCGGAGGTGCAGCGGCAGATCCCGGAGATCATCGAGTTCTCCGGGATCAACCAACGGGGCGACTTCGCCTCGCTGCCGATGCGCACCTACTCCTCCGGCATGGCGGCCCGGCTGCGCTTCTCCATCGCCGCGGCCAAGAAGCACGACGTGCTGCTCATCGACGAGGCGCTCGCCACCGGCGACAAGGGCTTCCGCAAGCGCAGCGAGCAGCGGGTGCGGGAGCTGCGGGAGAGCGCGGGCACGGTGTTCCTCGTCAGCCACCAGCTCTCCTCGATCAGGGACACCTGCGAGCGGACGATCTGGCTGGAATCGGGCGTCCTGCGCATGGACGGCCCGACCGACGAGGTCCTGCGGGCGTACGAGGCGTTCGCCAACGGCAAGTAGCGCGCCGGACGGCATCGACGGAGATGCCGGCGGACCGCGTCGTCCCGTTGGGGCGGCGCGGTCGGCGCGTTAAGGTTCATCCGGTCGCCGCGCGGGCGGAACCGTCTGTTCACGCACCCCTGAGAGTGAGGATTCGGCAATGACGCAGGACCACACCACTGGCCCGGACGCCACACCGGAGACCCCGGCGCCGTGGCGGCCCTCGCGGACGGTGGCGGTGGTGCTGGCCGGCGGCACCGGGACCCGGCTGGGTCTCGGCATCCCGAAGCAGCTGCTGAAGATCGCCGGCAAGCCGATCATCGAGCACACCCTGGCGGTCTTCGAGGCCGCCCCCGAGATCGACGAGATCATCGTGCTGATGGCCACCGGCCACGTCGCCGAGGCCCAGCAGATCGTCGACAAGGCCGGCTTCCGCAAGGTCACCAAGGTCATCGAGGGCGGTGACACCCGTAACGCCACCACCCGGATCGCGCTGGACGCGGTCGGCGAGGGCGACTGCAACATCCTCTTCCACGACGCGGTGCGGCCCCTGGTCAGCGGCCGGATCGTCCGGGAGTGCGTGAACGCGCTCTGGACGTACTCCGCGGTCGACGTGGCCATCCCGTCGGCCGACACGATCATCCAGGTCGACGAGGACGACTGCATCACCGACATCCCGGTGCGCTCGTCGCTGCGCCGCGGCCAGACCCCGCAGGCGTTCCGCTCGGGCACGATCCGCGAGGCGTACCGGATCGCCGAGGGCGACCCCCACTTCGCCGCCACCGACGACTGCGGCGTCGTGCTGCGCTACCTGCCGGGCACGCCGATCAAGGTCATCGACGGCTCCGACGAGAACATCAAGGTCACCCACCCGGTCGACGTGCACCTCGCGGACAAGCTGTTCCAGCTCGCCGCCGCGCAGGCCCCCCGGGTCACCGACCACCGCAGCTACACCGAGGAGCTGACCGGCCGGACCATCGTCGTCTTCGGCGGCAGCTACGGCATCGGCCACGACCTGGCCGAGCTGGCCCGCCGCTACGGCGCGCAGGTCTTCCCGTTCAGCCGTTCCAGCACCGGCACCCACGTGGAGCGCGCCGCGGACGTCGAGGCGGCGCTGAAGACCGCCTTCGAGGCCACCGGCCGGATCGACCACGTGGTGGTCACCGCCGGCATCCTGGAGAAGGGCGCCCTCGTCGAGATGGACGAGGAGACCATGGACCGGGTGCTCCAGGTCAACTTCGTCGGGCCGGTCATCGCCGCCCGCCAGTCGCTGCCGTACCTCCAGCAGACCAAGGGTCAGCTGCTGCTCTACACGTCCAGCTCCTACACCCGGGGTCGCGCCCAGTACGCCCTCTACTCCTCCACCAAGGCGGCCCTGGTCAACCTCACCCAGGCGCTCTCCGACGAGTGGGCCGAGTTCGGCGTACGGGTCAACTGCATCAACCCCGAGCGCACCGCGACCCCCATGCGCACGAAGGCGTTCGGCGAGGAGCCGGAGCACACCCTGCTCGCCGCCGAGACCGTCGCCCAGGCCTCGCTGGACGTGCTGATCTCGGACCTGACCGGTCAGGTCATCGACGTGCGCCGCGCGCCGGGCGAGGTGCCGGCCCAGCCGGTGCCGGGGCAGGCCGAGCGGGCCGCCAGCCCGGCCAGCGCCGGCTGACGCGGGTCTCGGGCCACGGCGGGGAACGGAGCCGACATGCGTGGTGACCTGGTCCGGAAGCTGATCGCCCGCGCCCTGGCCACCGGCCTGGCGGTGCTGGCGTTCCTCGTCGTCGCGCTGACCGGCGCGACCGGCTGGGGGCTGGGGCTGGCGGTGGCCGCCCTCGCGGCGGCCGCCTGGGAACGGCGGGTCCGCCCGGGCGCCGACAGCGTCGCCGAGACCGCGCTGGTCGCGGCGGCGGTCCTGGTCGGGTACGCCCGGCGCCTCGACGCCGGTTTCGACCCCGCGCTGGCCGCGACGGCGCTGGTCCTGCTGGGGCTGGTGCTGCTCGTCGGGCCGCTGCGGGACGCCGGCGGCCTGGAGGTGCGCGCCGCGAACCTGCCGGTGCGCACCTGGACGCCCCTGGTCGCCGCGCGCCTCGGCGACGCCCTGCTGGGGCTGCTCGCCCTGGTGGCGGCGGCCGCCGCGGCGACCCTGCCGGCCGGGGTGGCGCTGGGCGCCGTCGCGCTGGTCGCCGCCGGCGCCGGGGCCGTCGGGCTGGACCTCGCCCGGCGGCGGTTCCGGCCGGGGGCCGGCGGGTCGGCGGTCTCCCGCGCGCTGCGCCGGCACCAGCCCGAGTTCCTGCTCCACTTCTCCGCCCCGCCCGGCTCGGAATACCAGGTCACCATGTGGTTGCCGTACCTGGAGCGGATCGGCCGGCCGTTCCTGGTCATGGTGCGGGAGCCGGAGTTCCTGCCCACCGTCGCCGCGGCCACCACGGCACCGGTGGTCTACTGCCCGACGACGAAGGCGATGGACGAGGCGCTGGTGCCGAGCCTGCGGGTGGCGTTCTACGTCAACCACGGCGCGAAGAACAGCCACTGCATCCGCTTCACCCAGCTCACCCACGTCCAGCTGCACCACGGCGACAGCGACAAGGCGCCGAGCGCCAACCCGGTCTCCGCCATCTTCGACCGGATCTTCGTCGCCGGTCAGGCCGCCGTCGACCGGTACGCCCGCGCGGGCGTGGACATCCCGGCGGAGAAGTTCGTGGTGGTCGGCCGGCCGCAGGTCGAGTCGATCGAGGTCCGCCCGGAGCCGGTGCGCGGCCTGCCGAACCCCACGGTGCTCTACACGCCGACCTGGACGGGCCACCACGCGGACGCCAACTACTGCTCGCTGCCGGTGGCCGAGGCGCTGCTGCGCGGGCTGCTGGCGCGGGGCGCGACGGTGATCCTGCGGGCCCACCCGTACACCTCGCAGAACCCGGCCTCGGCGCGGCAGCTGGGCCGGCTCACGGAGCTGCTGGCCGCGGACCGGGCCCGGAGTGGCCGGCAGCACGTCTTCGGCGCCGCCGCCCGCGAGCTGACCCTGACGGAGTGCGTGAACCGCTCGGACGCGCTGGTCTCCGACGTGTCCGGGGTGATCTCCGACTACCTCTACTCCGGCAAGCCGTACGCGGTCACCGACATGGGCGACGAGGGCGACCGGTTCGCCGAGCGGTTCCCGCTGGCCGGCTCGGGCTACGTGCTGCGCCGCGACATGTCCAACGTGGACGAGGTGCTGGCCGCGCTGCTCGACACCGACCCGCTCGCCGCCGCCCGCTGGGCCACCCGGCGCCGCTACCTGGGCGACTTCCCGGCCGAGTCGTACGCCGAGGCGTTCCTGGACGCCGCGCGGCGGCTGCTCGACGCGGGCTGGAACGCGCCGACGCCGCGCGCCGTCGGCGGGACCGGCCTGCCGGTCGAGCCGGACGAGGCGACCCTCTCCCCCACCACCTGACCGGCCCGGCACCTCTCGCGGGTCAGCGGTACGGGTCGACCAGCTCCAGGACGGCCTCGGGGGCCTCGACGTGGGCGTTGTGGCCCAGGCCGGGCAGGGTGGCGACCGGCACGCCCAGCTCCTTGAGCTGGGCGTCGGTGACCATGGGGTCGTGCTCGCCGCGGGCCAGCAGCACCGGCACGTCCGTCGCCGCCAGCAGGGCCCGCAGGTCCGGCTCCCCCACCCCGAACGCGGCGGGGTCCATCGCCAGCCGCCAGCGGCCGTCGACCTGCCGCAGCCCGGCCTCGACCACCGGGTGGTCCGGCGCGAAGAGCCCGGTCAGGCCGGCCACCCGCAGGTACCGGCGGGCCGCCTCGTCCCGGCTGGCGAACCAGGTCACCGGTCGGGCGGCCAACTCCCCGGCCTTCGCCAGCTCGGCCGGGGACCAGACGGCCTTGATGCCGAGCCCGACCACGGCGTCGACCGGCAGCCCGGCGCGGCGGGCGGCCAGCGCCAGCCCGACCACGCCGCCGAGGGAGTGCCCCAGCACGACGAGCCGGTCCCCCGCCGCGAGCCCCGCGGCGATCCGGTCGGCCAGCCCGGCGAACGAGTACGCCGACAGCGGCGGCGACCAGCCGTGGCCGGCGAGGTCCGGCGCCAGCCACCGCCCCGCCCACCGGCGCTCCAGCAGCGGCGCCCAGGGCAGCCACACGTCCCCGGTCGCGCCCATGCCGTGCAGCAGCAGCAGGACGCGCCGGCCGTCCCGGTCACCCGATTCGTCGGCCATAGGCCGCAGTGTGCCACCCGCCGTACGCCCCGGCGAGGGCCGTGACCCGGAGACGACATCGGGCGCCGGCTCCCGGGGTGGGGAGCCGACGCCCGACGGGTGTCTTTCTCAGGCGGAGTAGCCGCGGGTGGCAGCCCAGTTCGCCAGGGCGATGGTGGACATCCAGTACGACGCGGTCGCCGGGTTCGCCGAGTCGGCGATCTTCACCTGCCGGCCCTCGTCCTGGTAGCCCACGACGGCGATGTAGTGGCCGCCGGGGAACGAGTGCCAGCCGCCGTCGGTGTCGGTGGCGCTGCCGGCGACGTTCACCACGACACCCCGCCCGTCCGTGATGGCGGCGACCACGTCGGCCTGGAGCTGGTCCATCTGCGCCGGGGTCGCGGCACCGCCCGGGATCATCCGGGTCCGGTACGGGTCACCCTTCACCGTCGCGTTCAGCACCCGGGTGGTGTCCTCGGCCGAGTCGGTGCCCATCTCGTCGGTGCCCAGCTGGGCGCCGAGGGCGTCCTGGCTGCGCGCGATTCCGGCGGCGCTGAGGGCGTGCCGGACGGCCGCCGGACCGCAGTTGTAGAAGGTGGTCTGGGCCTGGTAGTCGTAGTCCAGGGACTTCGCCTTCGGCGGCTTCGGCGGCTCCGGCTTGCGGGTCAGATCCGGGTTCGGGGCGGCGCTGGTGGCGCTGGCCGACGGAGCGGCGCTGGACGCGGCCGGGGCGCCGGTCGACGGGGCGGTCGCGACGCGGGCGTCGCCGCGCGAGGCGACGCTGCCGTCCCGCAGCTCGCTCACGGCCACCGGGGCCTGTGCGGCGGCGGGTGCCTCGTCGGTGCCGGCCAGCAACGCGCCGGTGCCCGACGCGAGCACGAGCGCCGCGGCCGACGCGGCGGCCACCTGGTACGGACGCTCGGACGTGAGGCGACGGAGCTGACGCTTGAGGTGGTGCTTCACGGTTTCCTCCACGGGCTCGGGGGGTGAGCGGCCGCCGGTCCGCGCAGGGGGGACCGACCGCGCGGACGGCGTCCGGCGGTGGTGGACCACTCAGGGGATGCGCCCGGGATGCCGGGCGACGGGCGGTGACCGGTGGGTCAGCTCGCGGCGTGCGGACGGGCGAGCGCGGGCACCGCGGCGCCGTGGAGGCGCCGGAACGACCGGGGGGCGGGTGGGTGCTGCACGGGGATGGAACTCCTTCCGACGCCGCCGACCGGGTTAGCTGACGGATTCGGGCGGGAAGAACGCCCTACCGCGGGCCGTGGCCCGCGGATTCACCCCGATGTTGCACTGGGTCCCCGGCTCGCCTGTTCACGATTAGGCGGGTCGGCGCGGCGTCGCCTCTTGCGATCGGTTACCGCACCGGACGGGCCGACACTACTGGCCGGCCCGCGCCCTGCCAACCCGCTCCCACCTGCCTAAACCTTGATCTTCGGACTTTTTTTGCGGTCAGTTCGGCACTGACGCGACTCAATGGGACGACCGTTTCCCGACGCACCTTGCGTCGACAACCGGACGAGCGGCGGACATCGGCGCGGAATCGTCGGCGGGAATCGGCCGGGCCGCGCCGGATGACCGGTTCGGCGCCGCTATGACCGGCGTCACGAAATTGCCCGGCGGTGTCAGCCCACCCGCGCGGGCCGCCAGCGCGCGGCGAGCGCGGGCCGACGCCCGGCGGACACCGGCCGGGCCGCCGGGAGCCGGCCCGGCCGGAGCCGGACCGCTGCGGCGTACGCCTCCCCGGCCAGGGCCCGCGCCGCCTCGGCGGCCAGGTCGGCGTCCCGCCACGCCGCCCGTTCCCGCTCGGCGGCGGCCCGGTGGGCGGCCCGCTTCGCGTCGCGTACCGCCCGGGCCAGCGCGATCTCCTGCTCGACCGGGTGCCGGCGGGGATCCCAGCCGGCCCGGCGGCCGAACACCTCGCGGAGTTGGCGGGTGGAGAGGTCGCCGCGCCAGTGGGCCGCCACCGCCGCATGGTGCAGCCAGCGCTCGCGGGCGGCGTACTCGGCGGGCGTGCGCGGCGTGCGCGGGGCGGGCAGGGCGGCGGCCCCGGTGAGGCGGCGGGCGGCGGTCTCCGCCTCGTCGTACGCCCGCCAGGCCCGGTCGGCCTCCTCCTGGGCGGCGAGCCAGTCGGCCCGCCACCGCCGGGCGGTGCGGGCGGCCCGGCCCGCCGCGACGGCCACCTCCTCGGCGTAGCGGCGCAGGTCGGCCGCCTCCGCCACGGGGTCGACCGCGGGCGGGGCGACCGGCTCGTCGGCCAGACGGAGCCGCTCGGGGCGGGCGACCAGCACGGCGAGCACGGTCAGGGCCAGCAGGAGCAGGGCGGACCAGATGGCGGCGGCCCGCGGCACCTCGATCAGGAACTGGTAGACGACGGTCTCCATGGTCGGCACCTCACGGGGAGCGAGTGCGTCAGCGGGTCGCACGCGGCGCCCGGGTGGCGGGGCGTGGCGGTGCCACGTCCCGCCGCCGGGACGGGCGCGGGTGGTGGAGAGCGGAGGACGGGCACCTGTCAACGCCTGCGATAGCGGAAGGAGCCCTTCCTACGCCGTGCGGCGGGCGTGGTCGCGGGGCGCGCGTGCCCCGCGGGATGGTGCGGATCAAACGTGCGGCGGGCCCCGGGGGACGGCCGCGCCGGGGGTGTGCCCGCCCGGCGCGGGGGCCGGGCCGGGGGTGACGGCCCCGGCGGCCTCACCCGGGTCGGCCGGAGCAGCGGGGTGGCCGGGGCCGGTGGCGGCCCGGTCGACGGCGGCACCGTCGGAGAGGACGCGGTGGTCGGTGACCGCCACGGGCGGGTCGGCGGGTGCCAGCGTGACGGGGAAGGCCGGGACCAGGGGCGCCCAGGTGTCGGTCGCGGAAACTCCGGCCTGGGCCGAGGCGGCGGCGGGAAGGGCCCCGGCGCCGACGGCGAACGCGACCGCGACGGCGAGGCCGGTCAGCAGCCGCACGGCCCACCGCGCCACCCACCACAGGGGACAGGTGAGCGCGACGGGAAGCACGCGACCACGCTACCGCCGATGCCACCGGTCCGCATCGCCGCCCGGCGTGTCCCGTCTGCGGCGGTCGCGGCGGCCCTTTGGACCGGTGCTCTGCGCGCCCGGCCGTCCACCGGAGGACCGCACGGACCAGGGTGGACGGGTGGTCCGGCCGCCCCAGCGGGTCGACCTGTGTCAGTGGACGCGATCGTCCTACGCCCGGGGGCGCGGCCGGCCGGCCGTCGCACGGGACTCGACGTACGCCGGTCGGCGGTCCGCCTCCGGCTCGGCGTGCCGGGGGCGCGGCACGACGCGTCCCCGCTCCCCCGGCACGGCCGGCGCTCGCTCCCCTGGTCGCTGCCGCGGGGCGGCCACACCTTCGACCGGCGGCGTCGCCCGGGCCGGGCGGCGCGGGCCGAGCAGCCGCATCATCGGCGTCTCGACGAAGCGGTGCAACGCTCCGGCGAGGGCCAGGTTGGCCAGCAGGAAGCCGAGCACCGCGGCCAGCCCCCACCAGCCGCGGTACCCGACGCCCCAGTCGCCGGTGAGCCGGAGCACGGTCACCATCACCAGCACGTGCACCAGGTAGAAGGCGAAGGAGACCTCGCCGAGCCAGACCATCGGCCGGGACCGCCACGGCGACCGCCGCCCGCGCACGTCCGCGTCCGCCGCCGCGGTGATGACCAGGATGTACGCCACCGCGAGCAGGGCCGCCCACAGCTCGGCGCGCACCCACTGCGCGGCGACCACCCAGGTGGCCACGAAGACCAGGCTCGCCACCGGCAGGCCCGGCCCCCGCCACCGGCCGCGCCGCATCAGCTCGGCGGCGGCCACGCCCATCCAGAACTCCAGGGACCGGACGGGCGGGAAGATCTGGGTGAACCACCAACGGCTCTCCTCGGGCACCAGGGCCTGGGCCGGCCAGAGCGCCAGGATCAGCAGCGGCACCGCGACGACCACGGTCCACAGTGCCCACGGCCGGGCCCGGCGGAGCAGCGGCAGCGCCAGCGGCAGGCAGAGGTAGAAGAAGAACTCGCAGGACAGCGACCAACTGACCGTGTTGATGCTGTAGAACGCGCCCGGCCGAGGGTCCCACGCCTGGAGCAGGAAGAGGTTCTCCACCGCGACGCCGCGGTCCACCGGGTCGGCGAACCAGGCCGCGACCAGCAGGGCGAGCGCCCACAGCGCCACGTGGCTGGGCCAGATCTTGGCGATCCGGCGACGCCAGAACGCCCGGCGGGAGTCGGTCGGCCGGGCCGACCACACCAGCACGAAACCGCTGAGGATGAAGAAGAACTGCACGCCGGACAGGCCCAGGGTGAAGACCCAGTTCACCACTGCCCGGTGGTCCGGCTCGGCGATGATCCCCATCGTGCCGGCGTGGAAGCCGAAGACGAGCAGGGCCGCCACCCAGCGCAGCCCGGTCAGCGAGGGCAGCCGACCGGCCGGGGGCGCGGGCCGGGCCTCCGGCGCGACGGTCGCGGCCCCCGTCATGCCGGCGGCCCGGCGGTCCGCAGGGTCACCAGCACGTACGTCTCCTCCTCGGCCGTCGGCGGGCGGCGCAGGACGGCCCGCGGCGGCCTCCGGTAGGCGCCGCCGCCGGGCACCCTACCCGCCGCCCCGGATGTCCCCCTGCGTCCCCGTCCACCGCGTGACGGTTCCGTCCCTCCGCGTGGCAGAGTGACGCGCGTCTGTGCCGGGGTCGGCCGGTGGCCTAATATTCCGTGACCCGAAGGTGACGAGAGGCGGGGACGGATGCACCAGCGGATCCTGATGCGGGCGAAGAAGGGCCCGTTCGACGTCTACTCCCCCGAGGAGGCCTTCGAGGGGAACTGGATCGGCGAGAACAACGGCAACCTCGTCTTCAGCCACGCCGCGCACAAGCTGCTGCAGACCAGCACCACCGAGATCACCCCGACCGAGTTCAAGGTCAACCCGCGCGACGCCGACATGATCAACGAGCGGTACGACGTCTACGTCGTCCCGCTCGCCAACGCCTTCCGGCGCAGCTATGCCCACCGCATCGAACTCATGACGAAGCTCGTCGAACGGCTGAAGATCCCGGTGGTGGTGCTCGGGGTGGGCGTGCAGACCGACGTCAAGGGCGACCGGGAGTACCTGCGCCCGATCGACGACGCCGTCACCCGCTTCGTCCGGGCCGTGCTCGACCGGTCGCACAGCATCGGCGTACGGGGTGAGATCACCGAGGGCTACCTGCGCACGCTGGGCTTCTCCGCCGTCGACGTGATCGGGTGCCCGTCGATGTTCCTGCACGGCGACAGCCTGCGGGTGGAGAAGCGGAAGGCGGCGCTGGCGCCCGACGACCGGCTCGCGCTGACCATCTCGCCGTACGTGAAGTCGATGGCGAAGATCATCGCCCGGCACCACGAGCGGTACCCGAACCTGCGTTACCTGCCGCAGGACCTCAAGACGCTCGGCACCCTGCTCTACGGCGACGCCCCCGACGACCGGGGCAAGTCCAGCGCGATCCCCATCCACACCTCGCACCCGCTGTTCACCGAGGACAAGGTGCGGATGTTCGTCGACCCCTGGACCTGGATGGACTACCTCTCCGGGTTCGAGTTCGCCTTCGGCACCCGGATCCACGGCACCATCACCGCGCTGGTCGCCGGCACGCCCGGCTACCTCTTCGCGCACGACTCGCGCACCCTGGAGCTGGCCCGGTACTTCGACATCCCGCACCGGGTGATGAAGGAGGTGCCGGCCGACGTCGACGCCGCCCAGCTCTACGACGAGGCGGACTACACGGCGCTCAACGACGGCCACAAGGCACGCTACGAGACCATGCTCGCCTTCCTCGCCAAGCACGACCTGGGCAACGCCTTCGCCGACGGCGACAGCGCCGCCCGGTTCGACGCGCGGGTGCGGGCCACCACCTACCCGCCCGCCGTGCGCCCGGCCACCGCGACCGCGCCGGACGTGCTGCTGGAGCGGATCCAGTGGCTGCGGGACCGCAACGCGGCGCTGCACCAGGACGCGGAGACGCTGCGGGAGCAGCGCCTGCGCACCCGGGTCAAGCGGGTGGTGGGCGGCCCGGTGAAGCGCATCCTGAACCGTTAACCCGGCGCTGGGCGGCTGTTCAGGGACTCCACCTTCGCCGGCAACGTGAGGTTCCGGGGCCGTCCATCCGCGCGGTCGATGGTGTCGGCGTGGTCATTGAGCCGACGCAAGCACCGCTGCTGAGCATCGTCGTGCCCGTGTACGGCGTCGAGCCGTACCTGTACCAGTGCCTCGAGTCGATCCGCGCCGACATCCCGGCCGGCGAGGCGGGCGCGGTGGAGCTGATCGGGGTGGACGACGCCTCCCCGGACCGCTGCGGGGAGATGCTGCGGTCGTACGCGGCCGGGCGGGTCGGCATCCGCACCGTCCACCTGACCGACAACGTCGGCCTCGGCCTGGCCCGCAACGCCGGTCTCGACGTGGCCACCGGCGCGTACGTCTGGTTCGTCGACAGCGACGACTGGCTGCCGCCGGGCACGATCCCGGCGGTGCTGGACCGGTTGCGCAGGGACCGGCCCGACGTGCTGATGCTGGACCACCTGCGGGTGCACGAGGGCGGCCGGCGGGAGGTCGACGCGAGCAGCCACCTGCTGCGCGGGGTGCCGGGCGTGGTCCGCCTCGCCGACCGGCCGCAACTGCTGAAGGTGCAGCACACCGCCTGGAACAAGGTGGTCCGCCGCGGGTTCATGGCCGAGCTGGAGCTGCGCTTCTTCCCCGGCTGGTACGAGGACATCCCGTTCAGCCACCCGCTGCTGATCGGCGCGGAGCGGATCTCCGTACTGGACCGGGTCTGCTACCTCTACCGGCAGGGCCGGCTCGGCGCGATCACCTCCACCCGCAGCCGCCGGCACTTCGACGCCTTCGATCAGTACGAGCGGCTCTTCGACTGGCTGGACCGGCACGCCCCGGACGAGCGGCTGCGGGCCGAGCTGTTCACCCTGATGATCAGCCACTACCTGGTGGTGGCGGGCAACGACGGCCGGCTGCACCCGCGGTTGCGCCGCGCGTTCTTCCGCCGGGTCGCCGAGCACTACCGCCGCTACCTGCCCGACGTGGGCTACTCCCGGCCCGCCGGAGTCGCGGGGCTCAAGCACCGCCTGGTCGGGCGGAACAGCTACCTCGCGTACGCGGCGCTGCGCCGGGCCCACCGGGCGGCGGGCCGGGTGCGGGGCGGCCGACCCGTCCCGCCGGCCCTCCCCTCGCCGGAGGCCGGCCAGGCGGAGGCCGGGACGGCCCCGGAGGCCGGGACGGCGGCGGACCAGACCACCGCGATGGCGAGCCGCCGATGACCGGGCTTCCGACGACCGAGCCGCTGGTGGCCGGGCCGCTGCGGCCGGCAGACGACGGCGACCTGCACCGGATGCTGCTCTGGCGCAACCACCCGCAGGTGCGGGCGGTGAGCCTGACCAGCCACGAGATCGGCCTGGTCGAGCACACCGCCTGGTGGGCGAGGGCCCGGGTCGACCCGGACCGGCGGGTGCTGGTGCACCTGCACGACGAGGTGCCGTCCGGCATCGTCACGTTCTCCGGGGTCACCGCCCCGGACCGGGCCCTGACCTGGGGCTTCTACCTCGACGTCGACGGCCTGGACGCCCGGGGGCAGCTGCTGCCCGCGTGGCTGTCGCTGGAGCGGGCCGCCATCGCGTACGCCTTCGACACCCTCGGGGCGGAGACGCTGGGCGGCGAGACGCTGGCCGCCAACAAGCCGGTGCTGGCCCTGCACCGGCGCTTCGGATTTCGCGAGGTCCGGCGCTACGAGCGGGACATCGACGGCACGCCGCACCAGGTGGTGTGGACGGAGAAGAGCAGAGGAAGATGACGGCGACAGTCAAGATCGGCCCGCACGCGGTCGGCCCCGGCGAGCGGCCCCTCGTGGTCGCGGAGATGTCCGGCAATCACAACGGCAGCCTGGACCGGGCGCTCGCCATCGTCGACGCCGTGGCGGCCAGCGGGGCGCACGCGCTCAAGCTCCAGACGTACCGGCCGGACACCATCACCATCGACGTGGACGCCCCCGCGTTCCGTCTCTCCGACGGGCACGACCTGTGGGGCGGCGAGCGCCTCTGGCAGCTCTTCGACCGCGCCCACACCCCGTACGAGTGGCACGCGCCGATCTTCGAGCGGGCCCGCCGGCACGGTCTGACGGTGTTCTCCTCGCCGTTCGACGCGACGGCGGTGGAGCTGCTGGAGGAGCTGGACGCGCCCGCGTACAAGATCGCGTCGTCGGAGCTGGTGGACCTGCCGCTGATCCGGCTCGTCGCGGCCACCGGCAAGCCGCTGGTCATCTCCACCGGGATGGCCACCGTCGGCGAGATCGACGCGGCCGTCCGCGCCGCCCGGGAGGGCGGCGCCGGCGGCATCGTGCTGCTCGCCTGCACGGCGTCCTACCCGGCGCCCCCGCAGGACAGCAACCTGCGCCGGCTGCCCGTGCTGGCCGACACGTTCGGCCTGCCGGTGGGCCTGTCCGACCACACGCCGGGCATCGGCGTCCCGGTCGCCTCGGTGGCGTTCGGCGCCTGCCTGATCGAGAAACACGTGACGCTGCGCCGCGCCGACGGGGGCGTCGACTCGGACTTCTCGCTGGAGCCGGCGGAGCTGACCGCCCTCACCGTCGAGTCGGAGCGGGCGTGGGCGGCGCTGGGCGGCACCGCGATCGGGCCCACCCCGACCGAGCGGGAGGGGCTGCGGTTCCGCCGGTCCCTCTGGGTGGTCGAGGACGTCCGGGCCGGCGACCCGGTCACCGCGGCGGTCGTGCGCTCGATCCGGCCGGCCGGCGGGCTCCCCCCGGCCGACCTCGACCGGGTGCTCGGCCGCGCCTTCACCCGGGACGTGCCGAAGGGGACGCCGCTGAGCTGGGACCTCGTCTGAGGCCACCCGCACGAGAAGGGGGGCCCGGTCCGCGCGGACCGGGCCCCCCTTCTCGTGCGACCGCCCGGCGGGCGCCCCCCTTCTCGTGCGACCGCCCGGGGCGGGCGCCGGCCTCCTCGTGCGACCGCCGGGGTGGAGTCAGTCGGCGACCGTGACCAGCCGGACGAACTCGCGGAGCAGGTCGTGGCCGTCCCAGACCGGCGCGAAGGTCAGCGCCGCGCCGAACGGCACGATCCGGTCGATGCCCCGGCCGCCGAGCCGCCGGGCGAAGTCGACCAGTTCGGACCGGGTGAACCCGAAGTGGGTCAGCGTCTGGTCCCGCCGGCGCACGAACGGCGCCAGCTCCGCCAGTTCTCCCAGGGTGACGAAGCCGAACGTCCCCGCGCCGAGCCACTCCCGGGGCGCCGCCGCCGGCCCGTCCAGCTCCAGCGTGGTGACGAGGTTGTCGTGGAACACCATCCGGGCCACTCCCCCGTCGGCGGCCAGCCCGTACGCGCCGACCCGCTTCTCGACGGCCATCGCCGCGTCCACGTCCCAGCCCCGCTCCCGCACGGCCACGCCGAGCAGGGCCACGAACTCGGCCCGGACGGCGTCGGCGCGCCGGGCGTCGCCGACCAGGAACACCGCCCGGGGCGACGCGCAGGCCGCCTGGTCGAACCAGTAGGCGTCGTTGGCGAATCGCGCCACGGCGTCCCGCCGGGCGGCGAGCGGGGCGGCCTCCCAGCCGGCCACCGAGAGCACCGCGAACGACGAGCGGTCGGGGAAGGTGAGGTCCCGCGCCGCGGGGGCCAGCGGGTGCCGACGCACGGCGGTCACCGCCCGGTCGCCGCCCCAGATGACCCGGACGTCGCAGCCGGCGCTGAGCCGGCCGGTCACCGCGTCGTCGTGGCCGTACGTGACCATGCGCTGGGTACGGCCCACGACCGGGTCGGCGGCGTCCAGGCTGTCGTTGAGCACGTCCAGGATCGCGTCGGCCGCCGCCGCCGAGCGGGGCGACACCCGGACGACGTTGGTGTTGCCGGCCAGCGCGGACAGCGCCCAGGAGTAGACGAAGATGGTGTCCACGTTGGCGGGCGGGATGTGGAACACCACGCCCCGGGGGAAGGCGAGCACCCCGTCTTCGAGCCCGGCGTGCAGCCGCTCCACGCCGCGCAGCAACTCCCGGCGGCGCAGGAAGAACCCGAGCGAGCCCAACTCCGGATGGCGGCGGGCCAGCGCCGGGGCCAGCAGCCGCCGGGAGACCGAGGTCAGGAAGTCCACGATCCGCTCGTCGCCGACGGTCAGCGGCGGGTCGGCGGCCGGGGGCAGCAGGTCGTCCACCGGCACCTCCGGCCCGGCGGGGAACCTCATCCGTACCGTCATGCCTGACCTCCGACGTAGGTGTCGCTGCAACCCCGGGCCTCGGCGCGCGGCAGCCGGCCCAGCACGCTGAACCGTTTGCCCGGCCAGTGCCCGTCGTCGACGCCGTGCACCACCCCGAGGTCCTCGGTGAGCAGCACGTTGCCCGGGTAGGAGGTGGGCAGGGTGCTGAGCACCTCGATCACGCCGGGCGTGCCAATCGGCGCCTCCCGCCAGGTGACCGGGTCGCGGACGATGACGTCGGCGAAGTCCGGGCAGTAGAGGGAGCCGCCGTCGGGCCCCTCCAGGAAGACCGTGCCGATCTGCTCGACCATCCCGTAGAAGTTGTGGATCCGCTCCAGGCCGGTGTCCGCGCCGAGCCGGCGGCGGAACTCGGCGTTGTCCACCGCCTGGTCGGCGAGCTTCTTCCAGCCGCCGGAGTGCACGAGGATCCCGTTCGACAGGTCGAGTCCGTGGTCGCGGGCCACCTCGTAGAGGTAGCGCCAGACCATGAAGGTGAAGCCGAAGACCAGGAACGGCGCGTCGCCGTGCCGGGCCAGGAAGTCCTTGAGCGCCGCGACGTCCGGCCGGTCGTCGGCGTCGAGCAGCCACAGGTGGTCGCGGCCGAAGTTGACCATGCCGAGCGCCCCGGCGCCGCGCGCCGAGTAGGAGCGCCGGTCGCCGACCACGCCGGCCCGGTCCACCACCACCATCGGCAGCCGGCGCGGGCCGAGCACGGCGCCCAGCGTGCGGGCCAGCATCCGGGACTGGGTGGCCGCCGCCTCCCGGTTTAGGTGGATCCGGCTGACCTCGCCGGTGGTGCCGCTGGAGGTGAGCACCCGGATCACCTCGTCGTCCGGCACGCTGGCCAGCTTGCGGGTCTTGAACAGCCGCACCGGCAGCCAGGGCAGGTCGGCCAGCGTCTCGACGTCGCCGTCCGCGCCGCCCAGGGCGTCCAGGATCCGCGCGTACGGCGGGCAGTGGCGGCGGTGGTGGGCCAGCAGCCCGACCAGTTCGTCGCGGAGCCGGTGTTCCTTCTCGGGCTGGGTGAGCGTGAACACGTCGGTCAGCACTGTGCCTCCAGCGCGCGGTAGTCGGGCTTGCCCGTCGGGGTCAGCGGGAGGGCGTCCACGCCGCGCACCTGGACGCCGGACGAGTGGGTGCCCAGCGCCTCCGCCACCTCGGCGCGGATCCGGGCGAGCCGGTCGGCGTCGGCGCCCTCGGCCACCACCACCAGCCGGTCCGCGCCCGCGATGGCGGCGACCGGCCCGTGGTGGCCGAGGGACCGTTCCACGTCGTCGAGGTTGACCCGGACCCCGAACACCTTGGCGATCCGCTTGATCCGGCCGGTGACGTGCAGGAACCCGTCGGCGTCGAGCCGGCCCAGGTCGCCGGTGGCGAGCACGCCGCCCAGTTCGTCGGGGCGGGCCAGGTCGGCCGCCGTCTCGGCGTAGCCCATCATCACGTTGGGCCCCCGGTAGACGATCTCGCCGGTCCGGTCGGGCGCGGTCGTCTCCGTGCCGTCGTCGGAGCGCACCGACAGCGCCCCGCCGGGCACCGGCAGCCCCACCGAGCCGAGCTTCTCCGGCAGCCGGTCGGGCGGCAGCACCGTCATCCGGGCGGTCGCCTCGGTCTGCCCGTACATGACGAAGAGGCGGCCGGCCACCTCGGCCATCCGGCCGTGGAAGTCCGCCACCAGCTCCGGGTGCAGCCGGCCGCCGGCCTGGGTGAGCGTCCGCAGCCGTTCGTGCCGGGCGGGCGCGAAGCGCAGCCGGCGCAGCATCTCGTACTGGTAGGGCACGGCGGCCAGGGAGGTGACCCGGTGCCGGTCGACGGCGGTCCAGAACTCGCGGGAGGTGAGGCCGGAGCGCTCCAGCAGCACGGTGGCGCCGGCGTGCAGGTGGCTGGTGAGCACCGACAGCCCGTACGTGTAGTGCAGCGGCAGGGTGGTGGGGGCCACCTCGTCGCCGTCGATGCCGAGCGCGGTGGCGATGGCCGCCGCGTTGGCCCGCACCGCCGCGCCGGAGAGCCGCACGAGCTTCGGGTTGCCGGTCGAGCCGGAGGTGGTCAGCAGCAGCGCCAGGTCGGGGTGGGGCGCGGGTCCGGCGGGCCCGGTGCGCCGCCAGGCCGGGCCGAGGCCGACCGGGCCCGGCTCGTAGCCGTCGACCGGCCCGGGGCCGGTGAGCAGTACGGCGGGGCGGAACCGGTCGACCAGCTCGCGCAACGCGCCCGGCGTGACCTGCGGGTCGAGCAGCGCGACCGCGCGACCGGCCTGCCAGGCCGCGAGGATCCGCAGCACCGCGTCGATCTCGGCGGGGGCGGCGGCGAACACCACGCCCGGTGGTTCCCGGTCGAGCAGCGCGGCGAGGTCGGCGACCCGGGCGGCGAGTTCGGCGCCCCCGACCTGCCGGCCGGTCGCCGCGTCCACCAGCCGGGCGTCGGGGTGCGGCAGAGCGGCCGCGTCGGGGTGCGGCAGAGCGGCCGCGTCGGGGTACGGCAGAGCGGCCGCGTCGGGGTGCGGCAGACCGGTCACAGGGTCAGCCCGCCGTCCACGCCGAGCACCTGGCCGGTGACGAAGGCGGCGGCCGGGGAGAGCAGGAACGCGACCACCTCGGCCACCTCCTCCGGCTCGCCGAGCCGGCGCAGCGGCGTGGCGTCCACGCGGGCCCGCCGGCCCGGCTCGTCGAGGTCGGCCAGCAGGTCGGTGCGGATGAAGCCCGGCGCGACCGCGTTCACCCGGATCCCGGCCGGACCGAGCTCCTTCGCGGCGGCCCGGGTGAGCCCCTCGACGGCGGCCTTGCTGGCCGCGTAGACGGCCTGGCCGGCCGCTCCGGCCGAACCGACCAGCGAGGCGGTGAGCACCACCGCCGGCCGGTCGCCCCGGCGCAGCAGGCGCGACCCCTGTTGCAGCGTGTGCGCGGCACCGGCCGCGTTGACCGCGAACAGCCGGGTCACCGTCTCGTCCGGCACCGAGCCCAGCAGCCCCGCCTCGTGCACCCCGGCGTTGACGACCAGCGCGTCCAGCCCCCGCCACCGCGCGAAGACGGTACGCATCGCCGCCCGGACCTGGTCGGGCTCCGCCACGTCGCCGTGCACCGCGAGGTGCGGTCCGCCGGGCAGTTCGGCGGCCACCTCGTCGGCGGAGCCGGGCAGCCGGCCGTGCACCGCGACCGCGCAGCCCTGCGCGGCGAGCCGCCGGGCGACGGCGCGGCCGATGCCCCGGGTCGACCCGGTGACCAGGACCCGACGGGCAGGCGCGTCCCGGCCGGCGCCCGGCCCGGACGCGGCGGCCGTGCCGGTGTCAGTCGGTGAGGACGACACCGTGCTTCTCCAGGATCAGCCGCGCGCGGTCGAAGGAACTGAGGTCGATCACTTCGTCGGTGTCCAGCATGACGCCGAACTCGTCCTCGATGGCGGCCACCAACGACATGTGCGCGAGCGAATCCCATTTCTCGATTCCGCGATATTCGAGACTGTCCACGACGGCGTCGTCGGAAAGCTCCAACGCCGCGCGGAAGACGACCCTCAGTCGCTGAAGTTCCACCGCGATTTCCTCCGTAACTGGTCCGCACGCCTCGACGTGCGGGCCGAGTGTAGCCGAGGCCGAAGGCCCCTCAACCTGGCCCTGAACTGGCGAAAAGTGTTTGCCTGCAAGGTGTTCCGCATTCACTTCAGGCGCGGCGACCGTTCACCGAAGGGCGTCGAGGTGTTAACCCGCCGGGTCTAGCGTCTCGATCCGGTCGACCGGGCAAGGTCGCCGCGGAAACAACCACGACCACGGGAGCACCAATTGAGCGAGTTGAATGGGTCTTCCATTCTGATCACCGGCGGTACCGGTTCCTTCGGGAAGACGTTCCTCCGGCACGTCCTCACCGAGGCCGACCCGGCCCGGGTGGTGGTGTTCTCCCGCGACGAACTCAAGCAGTACGAGCTGCGCCAGCAGCTCGGCGACGACCCGCGGCTGCGCTGGTTCATCGGTGACGTCCGGGACCGGCACCGGCTGACCCGCGCGATGCACGGGGTGGACCACGTGGTGCACGCCGCCGCGCTCAAGCAGGTGGACACCGCCGAGTACAACCCGTCGGAGTTCATCGCCACCAACATCACCGGCTCCCAGCACGTCGTGGACGCGGCGATCGAGGCCGGCGTGAAGAAGGTCATCGCGCTCTCCACCGACAAGGCGTCCAGCCCGATCAACCTGTACGGCGCGACGAAGCTGGTCGGCGACAAGCTGTTCGTCTCGGCCAACCACTACGCCGCGCAGCACCCGACCCGGTTCGCGGTCGTCCGCTACGGCAACGTGGTCGGCAGCCGGGGCTCGGTCGTCCCGCTGTTCCGCCGGCTGGCCGCCGAGGGCAAGAGCCTGCCGGTGACCGACAAGCGGATGACCCGGTTCTGGATCACCCTCGACCAGGCGGTCCAGTTCGTCATGGACTCGTTCGACCAGATGCAGGGCGGCGAGCTGTTCGTCCCGCGGATTCCCAGCATGCGCATCCTCGACCTGGTCGAGGCGGTCGCCCCGGAGGCCACCACGCACGAGGTCGGCATCCGCCCCGGCGAGAAGCTGCACGAGGAGATGATCGCGCCGGACGACAGCCGCCGGACCCTGCGCGCGAAGGACCGCTACATCGTGCAGCCGACCATCGCCACCTGGGGCTACCAGCCGCCAGTCGGCTGCGAGCCGGTGCCGGACGGGTTCGCGTACCAGTCGGACAGCAACGACGAGTGGCTCAGCGTGGAGCACCTGCGCGACATGCTCGGCATCGCCGCATGACGGGGCTGCTCCCGTACGGCCGGCAGTCGGTGACCGGGGACGACGTCGCCGCCGTGGTCGCCGCCCTGCGCAGCGACTGGCTCACCACCGGCCCACAGGTCGACGGGTTCGAGGCCGACCTGGCGGCGTGGACCGGCGGCGCCGGCTGCGCGGCGGTCTCCAACGGCACGGCGGCGCTGCACGTGGCGTACGCGGCGGCCGGGGTCGGTCCCGGCGACGAGGTGGTCGTGCCGCCCATGACGTTCGTGGCGACCGCCAGCAGCGCGGTCGCCCTCGGCGCGAAGATCGTCTTCGCCGACGTCGAGGACGAGACGTTCACCCTCGACCCGGCGGCGGTCGCCGCGGCGACGACCAGCCGGACCCGGGTGGTGTCCGCGGTCGACTACGCCGGCCACCCGGCCGACTACGACGCGCTGCGCGCCGCGACGGCCGGCACGGACGCGCTGCTGCTCGCCGACGCCGCGCACTCGATCGGCGCCACCTACCGGGGGCGGCCGGTCGGCTCGCTGGCGGACCTGACCACGTTCTCGTTCTTCCCGACGAAGAACCTCACCACCGCCGAGGGCGGCGCGGTCGCCGCCACCGACCAGCACCTGCTGAAGCGGGCGCGCCGGTTCCGCAACATCGGCCTGGTCCGGGAGCGTGACGAGCAGCGCTGGCCGGACGAGGGCGGCTGGCACCAGGAGGTGCACGAGTTCGGGCTGAACTACCGGCTGCCCGACGTGCTCTGCGCGCTGGGCCGCAGCCAGTTGCGCCGGCTCGGCGACTTCCTGGCCCGCCGGGCCCGCCTGGTCGCCCGCTACGACGAGGCGCTGGCCGACCTGCCCGGCGTGCTGACCCCGGGCCGGCGGTCCTGGGCCGCCCCGGCGTGGCACCTCTACCCGATCCGGGTGCTCGACGGACGCCGCCGCGAGGTGTACGACCGGATGCGCGCCGCCGGCATCGGGGTGCAGGTCAACTACATCCCCGTGCACTGGCACCCGGTCTTCGCCGACCTGGGCTACCGGCGCGGGTCCTGCCCGGTGGCCGAGTCGTTCTACGAGCAGCAGCTGTCCCTGCCGCTGTTCCCGGACCTCACCGAGGCCGACCAGGACCGCGTCATCGACGCCCTCGGCACGGCGCTGCGCGCCGCCACGGCGCGTTCCGCCGCCTGAGGGGACCCGATGCACCACGCGAACCACTTCTACGGCCACGCCCACGTGCTGGCCCGCTACGCCGGGCTGGGCGACGGCCATCCGCCCCGGATCAACGGGTACCTCCAGCACGGCTGGAACATCGGCGACGGCCTCGCCCCCGGCCACCCGTACGCCGAGCGGACCCCGAGTCTGCTGTGGTCGGAGCAGACCCGGCGGCGGGCCTGGTCGGTGGGGCGGCGCAACGTGACCGTCATCGGGGCGCCCTTCGCGTACCTGCTGGCCATGCGACCGGAGGACCCGCCGGAGTCGGAGCGGGAGGGCACCATCTGGTACCCGTTCCACGGCTGGGAGGGTCAGCACGTGCGGGGCGACCACCGGGAGCTGATCGCCCGCATCCGGGACACCGAGCCCGGCCCGGTCACCGTCTGCCTCTACTGGCACGAGTACGGCATGCGCCGCGTGCGCCGGCTCTACGAGAACGCCGGCTTCCGGGTGATCTGCCACGGCTACCGCGGCCACTGGTGGAAGGACACCGACCCGCTCTTCCTCGACAAGCAGCTCACCGAGCTGCGCCGGCACCGGCGGGTGGCGTCGAACCGGCTGACCAGCGCCATCTTCTACGGCATCGCCGCCGGCTGCGAGCCGGCCGTGTACGGCGACCCGATGGTGCTCGCGGACGAGGACCCCACCTTCGGCGGCACCGCCCGGATCCGCCGCCAGTGGCCGGAGCTGCACGGCGAACAGGTGGACCTGCCCACCGCCGTCTCGATCGCCCGCGCCGAGCTGGGCACCGACCACCGCTGCACGCCGGCCGAGCTGCGCGAGCTGCTCGGGTGGGCGAACCTCCAGGAGGAGAAGAGTGACGACTGAGACGGCGCCGCGGATCGCGCTGCCGGGCGGAGAGATGCTGGCCTGGTCCGACCTGCCGGCGGAGCGCCTGGCCGAGGGCGGGCCGCTGGCGGCGCTGGCCGCCCACGTGGTGCCCGCCGGCGCGCGGGTGCTGCTGGCCGGGCCGCACGACCCCGCGCTGCTCGACCGGCTGGCCCACGCCGAGGTGACCTGCCTGCTGCGCAGCCACCCCGACGGGGTCGCCCTCGCCGAGCGCGCCGCGCAGGTCGTGGTGGCCGGCCCGGCCGGGCTGCCGGCGGGCGAGCGGTTCGACGTGGTGATCGCCGGCGCCGGCCTGGACGCGGTCGAGTCGGTGGAGGGGACGCGGCTCGGCTGGGCCGGCGTGCTCGACCGGCTGACGGCGGCGCTGCGCCCCGGCGGCGTGCTGCTGCTACGCCTGGACAACCCGCTCGGCCTGCACCGGCTCGTCGCCACCTCTCCCTGGTACGCCGGGCGGGACGACTCCGCCTGGCTGATCGGCGGGGTGCTCGACGCGGACCGCCCGGCCAACCTGGAGCAGTTGCGCGGGCGGCTGAGCGCCCGGGGTCTGCGCGCGGACGCCTGCTTCGCCGCGTACCCGCACCCGACGGCGCCGACCGCGCTGGTCGACACGGGCGCCCTGGCTCGGCGGACCACGTCCGGGTTCCTCGACGCGGCGCTGCACGGCGCGTGTTCCCGCGTCGTCGCCCGGGGCACGGTGCTCCAGGACCCGGCCCGGCTCGCGGTCGACGCGCTGCACGCCGGCCGGGCGGGCGAGCTGGCGCCGGCCTGGCTGGTGCTCGCCCGCAAGTCCGACGATCCGGCCGCCGCAGACCCGGCGACCACGGACCCGGCCGGCGCGGTCCACGCCGGCGCGGACCCGGCCCCCGTGGACCCGGCCGCCGCAGGCCCGGCGACCGCGGGCCCGGCCGCCCGGGGGCGCGCCGACCTGCCCGTGGCGCTGGTGCAGACCGGGCCGCCCGGGGCCGGCGTGGTCGAGGTGGTCGACGGCCCGGACGGCTGGCGGTGGCGGGCCGCCAGGGCGGAGACCCGGGGCGGGCCGGCGGCGGCGCCGTTCGCCAGCCGGCTGGCCGCGTACCGGGACCCGGGGGCGCTCACCGGGCCGGTGCCGGACGGGCGCCTGCTGCGCACCCTGCTGCTGGACGGCTGCCTGCGGCGGGACACGGACGCGCTGCGCCGGCTCCTGCGCGGGTACGCGCGCTGGCTCGCCGGGCAGGTCGACGCCGACGGCCGGCTCGCCGGCCCGTTCGGGCTGGCCAGCGTGGACAACGTCGTCGTGGCCGGGGACGCCTACGCGGTGCTCGACCCGAGCTGGCGGGCCGCCGAGCCGCTCGCCGTGGACGTGGTGCTCGCCCGGAGCCTGTGGCGCTTCGCCGCCGAGCTGCTCACCGGCGGGTACGCCCACCCGTGGACGTCCACGCTGGACGTGGCGGGCCTGACCGTGGTGCTCGGCGGCGTCGCCGGCCACGACCTGGACCGGCCGACCGTCGCCGCGGCCGTGGAGGCCGAGGCGGCCATCGCCGCCGCCCTGCACGGGCTGGACGCCGACGGGCGCGTCGCCCTCGCCACCGAGCTGCGGGCCGTCGAGCCGACCGACCCACCGATCGGCAGTCGCAGCTACCAGCAGTTGCGGGAGGCGTGGCTGCGCCAGCGCGAGGAGCTGACCCGGCTGGCCGCGCTGCTCAAGTGGACCGAGGAACTGCTCACCTCGCGGGAGCGGGCGCTGCGCCGCGCCGACGCGACGATCCACCTGCTCAGCGGCTCGCTCAGCTACCGCGTGGGCCGGCTGGCCATCGCCCCGGCGCGGATCGCGAAGCGGGGCGCCCGGGCGGCCAAGCGCCGGGCCCGGCAGGCCCTCGCCCCGAAGCCGGAGGAGACGCAGTGACCGACGCACCGGCCGCTGGCATCCCGGCGGCACCCGACCAGACCGGCACCGCCTCCCGGTCGACGGCGGGCGAGACCGGCACCGGGCACCGGCTGGCACCCGAACCGGCAGGAGGCCTCCAGCCACCCGAGGCGGCCGCGACCGGCTCCGGCCCGCGGATCGTGGGCGTCGTGCAGGCCCGGATGGGCTCGTCCCGGCTGCCCGGCAAGGTGCTCCGGCCGCTCGCCGGACGCAGCGTCCTCGGTCGGGTGGTGCGGGCCGCGCGGGAGAGCGCCGTCCTCGCCGACCTGGTGGTCGCCACCAGCACCGAGCCCGCCGACGACGCCGTGGTGGCCGAGTGCGACCGGCTGGGCGTGGCGTGGCACCGGGGCCCCGTCGACGACGTGCTCACCCGCTTCGTCGGCGCGCTGGACGCCCACCCCGGCGACGCGGTGATGCGCTTCACCGCCGACTGCCCGCTGCTCGACCCCGAGATCATCACGCTGGTCGCGGCGGTCTGGCGCGCGGTGCCCGGGCTCGACTACGCCAGCACGTCCATCGCCCGTACCCTCCCCCGTGGCCTGGACGTCGAGATCGTCCGGGCGGACACGCTGCGGACGCTGGACCGGCTCGCCACCGACCACCACCGGGTGCACGTGACCTCGTACGCGTACTCCCGCCCGGAGCTGTTCCGGGTGCTCGGGGTGACGCTCACCCCGGACCGGTCGGACCTGCGGCTCACGCTCGACACCGAGGCCGACTGGACCCTGGTGCGGGCGGTGACCGACCATTTCGGGGACGTGAGCGTGCCGCTGGCCAAGCTCGCCGACTGGCTCGACGGGCAACCGGCGCTGCGCGCCGTCAACGCCGGCGTACGACAGAAGCGGCTGGAGGAGTCCTGAGCACCGTACGCGTCGGACTGCGCTGCGACGCCGGGCCGCGGCGCGGCGTCGGGCACCTGGTCCGCTGTCTCGCCCTCGGCGAGGAGTTCCTCGCCCGGGGGGCCTCGGTCGAGGTGTTCGGCACCGTCGAGCGGGTCGGCTGGGCGGGCGCGCAACTGGCCGCCCGCGGCATCCCGCTGCACCCCGGCCCGGAGACCCCGCAGGAGCTGGTGGCGACCGCGCGCCGGCACGCGCTGGACGTCATGGTGCTCGACTCCTACGAGCTGGACCCGGCCGGCGCGGGCGCGCTGCGCGCGGCGGGCGTGCTGACCCTGGCCGTCGTCGACGGCGACACCCGAGGGCAGGACGCCGACCTCTACCTGGACCAGAACTTCGGCGCGGCGACCGTCGCGCCGGCCGGCCGGCTGCTCGCCGGCACCGCGTACGCCCTGCTGCGGGACTCGGTGGTGGCCGCCCGGCCGGCGGCGCCCCGGCCCGCGACGGCGGTGGGCCGGCCCCGGGTGCTGGCGTTCTTCGGCGGCACCGACGCGGTCGGGGCGGCCCCGGTGCTGACCCGGGTGCTGCTGGCCACCGGGCACCCGATGGACCTCACCGTCGTGGTCGGCCGGCCCGAGGTGGAGGCGGAACTTGCGGCGGTGCCGCCGGGGCGGGGGCAGTCGCTGCGCCCGGTGCCGCCCACCGACGAGCTGCCCGCGCTGATCGGCGCGGCGGACCTGGTGGTGAGCGCGGCCGGCACGTCGACGTGGGAGCTGTGCTGCCTCGGCGCCCCGTCCGCGCTGGTCTGCGTCGTGGACAACCAGCGGGAGTCGTACCAGCGGGTGGTCGCGCATGGTCTCGTCGCCGGCCTCGGCGAGCTGCCGGAGCTGGCCGCCGCCGGGGTGCCGGGGCGGGCGGCGCGGGCCGCCGCCGCCCGGACCCTCACCGGGCTGCTCGCCTCCCCGGAGCGCCGCGCCGCACTCTCCGCCCGCGCCTGGTCCACCGTGGACGGCCTGGGCCGGGGCCGGGTAGCCGACGCGGTGCTCGCCGCCCTCGCCGCCACGCCGGCCTGATCCTGGAGGGGAGCCGCCGGCACTGCTGGCGTCAGACGAGGCGTTGGATGTGCACCTTCGGCCTCTCGTTCCTCAGGTGGCCCAGCTTGTGCTGGCGGACCTGCTCGTCCCAGACCTCCTGGTCGTAGTCCGGGTCCGGCGGGATCCACCGGTGGGAGCCGTCGCTGTAGTGGAACTTCTCGTCGCCGGTCCGCAGGATGCTCACCGGGTCCAGCCGAGGAAGCGTCGGTGCAGGGTGCCGGCCGGAGCCCAGGTCAGATCTTCGGCGGCGCGGACGAACTGCGCTCCCATGTACAGCGCCAGTGACATCGGTGCGCCCGCGAACTCCGCCTGCAACTCCTGGCGGCGGGTCCGGCAGGGCCAGGGCGCGCCGCACCCGCCACAACTCCAGATCGGCAGCACCGGGCCGTGGGTGGTCATCGTGGACCACCGAGCAGGGGTACGTAGTGCGCCCGCTTCTGAATCCACTGCTGTCGCTCCGGGCAGGGGTGGAGCCGGCCGCACCGGCACAGGCCCAGCCCTACCTCGTCGTGATGGGTGAGGATCACGTCGGCGGCGTCGACCTGGGCCTGGGCGTACTCGATGAGGGCCTTCGAGCCGTGGGTGGCACCCATCGTCACCCCGCCATGCGTCTGTGGCGGCGGGTGATGGTCTTCCCACGATGTACGGGACGAGCGCCACGGCAGTCGTGGCGTGGCTCGACCGGCGGGCTTTCGGCGTCGAGGAACATGTCCGTGACGATCCCGCCGGCCGTGGCTCGGCAGCCATGTCGGCTGGCCATGTCACGGTGACATGAGCGGGCTCGACCTGCACGGACACCGGCCCTAAGCTCCGGGCTGAGCACCATGGGTAGTCACGTGACGACGCTGGGGGCCGCCGTGCTGCGCGATCATCTTCGGATTCCCGACGATCTCTGGTCGCACCAGGACATGCGCGCCGCATTGCAAGCCCGCGACATCGGCACTCTGTTCCGGCTGCTCGCCCGGCACACCGGGGCGAGCCAGACCCGCATCGGCGCCGCCGTCGGCCTCGAACAGGGCTACGTCAGCCGGATCATCGCCGGACGGAAGGTGACCTCCATCGACGTGCTGGAGCGAGTCGCCGACGGTTGCGGCATGCCCGACGAGGCCCGGATGACGCTCGGCCTCGCGCCCCGCCGACCGGCATGTCGCCCGAACATGGCCGGTGGCCTCGACAGCCGGCAGAGTGACGTGCCGGTCAACCGGTCCTGGCGCGAGGACGTCCGCGCCGCCGTACAACTGTGGGAAGGCGACGTGAACCGTCGAGACATGCTCCGTCAGGCAGTGTTCAGCTCCGCCGGCTACACCCTGCCGGCCCTACGCTGGTTCACCGCCTCCACCCCACAACCCGTCGCACAGGAAGGCCGCCGAACGGTCGGTCAGCCCGACATCGACACCATCCGGGAGATGGCCACCACCTACCGACGACTCGACAACCAGTACGGCGGCGGCCACGCCCGCGACACCGTTGCCCGCTACCTCACCCACGAGGTCACGCCCCTGGTGACCGAGGGCCGTTACGACCCGGCGACCGGCCGCAGGCTGCTCCCCGCCGTCGCCGAGCTGACCCAGCTCGCCGGCTGGCAGGCGTACGACATGGCCGAACACGGCATCGCCCAGCGCTACCTCACCCACGCCCTCGACCTTGCCCGCGCAGCCGACGACGCCGGCCTGGGTGCCGAGATCCTCGCCGCGATGAGTCACCAAGCCACCTACCTCGGCCACACCAGCGCCGGCGTCGACCTCGCCCGGGCCGCCCGACAGACGGCACACCGCGCCGGCCTCACCGTGCTGACCGCCGAGGCACTGGTCATGGAAGCCCACGCCCACGCCGCAGCCCGCGACGAACGCGCCTGCGCCACCGCACTGCACCAGACAGAACAAGCCCTCGACCGAGCCGACCGCAGCAGCGACCCACAATGGCTCGGCTACTTCGACGAGGCGTACCTGTCCGCCAAGTTCGGCCACTGCTTCCACGCCCTCGGTCAACACCACCAGGCCGAACGCTTCGCCGCCCGATCCCTGCAAATGGACGAACGCTACGTACGCGGCAAAGCCTTCAACCTCGCCCTTCTCGCCACCATCCACGCCCGCCACGGCGAGCCCGAACGCGCCGGCGCCATCGGAGCCGAAGCCCTCACCCTGACCTCGCAACTACGGTCAGCCCGGGCCATCCGCTACCTACGCGACCTGCAAGCCCAGATCACGGCGCACCGCCGCCGGCCAGCCGTACGACACTTCATCACCCGCATCGACGCGACCCTCGGCCAACGCCGCTGACTACAGCTCGCCCCTGGCCTTGCGCGCGACCAGCTCCAACACCGCGATCACCGTGCCGGCGCCCACGATCTCACCCCGGGACACCAGATCCCGCGCCTCCTCCAGCGGAATCCACGCCACCCGCTCAGCCTCGTTGACATCCACCGGCGCGCCGATGTGCTCCGCCTCCCGGGCAAGGAACAGCAGGTTCTCCGCGTCCGCGGTCGCCACCCACGGCTGGAACGACAGCAATGGCGCTACCGCACCCGGACGCCAACCGGTCTCCTCCTCGACCTCCCGGACCGCGCACGCCGCCGGCTGCTCCTCGTCATCGACGTAGCCACCGGGCAGCTCCCACACCCACCGGTCGAACACGAACCGATGCCGCCGCATCAGCAACAGACGCTCCTGCTCGTCGAGCACGGCGACCATGGCCGACCGGGGCGCCCGGATCACGTACTGCTCGAACCTGACACCGTCCGGCAGTTCCACCTCAGCGATGCTCAACCGCGCCCGCCGGCTGCCGTCCACAACCCGCTCGCCATGAATCGTCCACCTGGTCAACTCGGTAACCTGCTCCTCCGCCACCCGACCAGTATCCGGTTCTGTGCAGGTTGTCTGGCCGTCGTCCGTCCGGGTCCCGGCCTCGGGGCATTGACCGCACCTGTCCGACGTGGGTCTCCTCTTCCGGGCCAGTTGCTGTCAGCTCTGCTGTCGTCGCCTCGGGGAATCTGTCTGACTCGGCAAGCCCTGCGACCAGGCGAGCAGCCGGCGGACCACAGCCAGGCTCAACCCCTCGGCAGGGTCGATGTCGACAAGGAGGGTGGGTGCCTCACGGGCTTCGGCCCATGCCCGCGCCTCCGTCGTCAGCGCGTCATCAATCCAGGCCACCGGACGTGAGCCGACGTACGCGGCCACGGCGGCCACCTTCTCGCGCGGTTCGAACGGGCCCGACGGAAGGCTGATGACCGGCAGTTGCGGAAGACGCAGTACCGGCGCGAGGCGCCGGTTCGCTTCCGCGCCCCACCCGGTGGCCCACACCATCTCGAACCGTTCGCCCAGCTCCCGGAGCCAATCCGCGTGAGCTGGGCACAGCCGTACCGGAGCCTCCCCCGGAAAGAACTGGAACTCCTGGTAGCTGACTGGGCACTGGTCTCCCGCGAACGGATTCAGGACACCGTCGACGTCGAGCAGAAGCAACGGGAGGTCGCGCGCCACGGTCCTCAGGATACGGAGTCGGGCGTGCCGGTCAGCCTCAAGCGGTGCCGGAAAAGCGGTGCCGTCAGGGCAGCAGTTCGAGGGTGACCCGGGAGCGCAGCTCCGGGCGCTCGGCCAGGAGCCGCTCGACTACGGCGGCAGCCTCCGGTCCGGTGGCGAGGAAGCGGATCGGCCGCCGTTCCTGCTCGACCAGGGCCGCCGAGCGGGCCGGCTCGGACAGGGGCAGGTTGTAGAACGCGGGCGCGGAGGCGCCGTGGGTGCCCTGGAGGGTAGCGAGGAAGAGCGTCTCCAGGTAGCCCTCCCGCCGGTGCTCGCTGACCACGACCGTGACCTCGCCCACGCGTACCGGCGCGTGGGCCAGCGCGCGTACGGTCACGTCGGCCTGCCTCGGCCGGTCCAGCAGGCCGGACCACCAGGCCGCCGCCCAGGTGGTGGTGCGGGCGCCGAACGGCTGGGCGAAGATCCCGCCGCCGCGCGCCAGGCCGGCCGCCCCGGCCGTCGCCGCCACCAGCGAAAACGCGACGAGCGCCCGGGCGACCGGGCCGGACCGGCCCGGGTGCCGCCGCGCGCGCCACGGGACCGGCCGCAGCAGGAACACCGCGCCCACCCCGACGAAGAGGACCACCAGCAGCAGGTGCAGGGTCTTGCCGTAGTAGTAGCGCGGGTCGGTGCCCTGCAGCGTGAACCAGAGGTAGAAGCCGGCCGCGAAGGCCAGCGCCGCGGCCAGGGCGCCCGCGTACCGGCGCCACACCGGCAGCCGCAGGCCGCCGGCGAGCAGCCCCGCGGCGACCACGCCGGTCAGCGCCAGGTAGGCGTCGTAGCGCGGGAAGACGCCGCCGCCGGTGGCGGCGTTGTCGACCTGGTCGGTGAAGAGCAGGCCCGCCACGCTCGGCAGCGGCGTGAGCACGGCCGTGGCCAGGGCCACCGCGCCGGCCAGCCAGGGCCGCCGGCGCACCGCCCGCCGGTGCCGGACCAGCCAGGCCAGCACCAGCGCCCCGACCACCGGCAGGAACATCAGGTACGCGAACCCGACCCCGACGCAGAGCGCCCCGAGCAGGCAGAGCTGGGTGCCGGTGCGGGCCACCGGACGGCACACCAGCGCGACCAGGATCGCGGTCAGCGCCAGGCCGAGGCTCTCCCCCGGGTAGCCGTACACCACGAAGCGGGCCAGCTCCGAGCCCAGGGCGAGCGCGGTGACCGCGCCGGCCAGGGCGGCGGCGCGCAGCGGGTCGAGCAGTCGGCCGGCGATCCGCGCGGCGGCCCAGAGCACCGCGAGCACCAGCAGGGCGTACGCGGCCAGCGACCAGCCGAGGTAGTGGCCCAGGGTGCTCGTCGCCGAGCCGGGCGCGGTCGAGGAACGCAGGAAGCCGTCCAGCAGCGCGGCCGTCACGTGGAAGCCCTGTGGGTACCAGACCATCGCCTCGGGCGCGATCCGGGCCGCGCCGTCCGGGTCGCTGAACAGGTAGCCGCCGACCGCCCGGATGCCCTCCACGGCGGCCAGGTGCCGGCTGTTGTCCTCGCCCGTCATCGCGTATGCGAGCCGGCCGGCCAGGCCGTCGGCGCGCAGGTAGGGCCAGGCCAGGGCCAGGGTCGCCAGCGCCGCCGCGACGACCGGCGCCACGTCGGCCGACGCCGGGCGGGGCAGGCGCGGCCGGACCCCGGTGACCAGGGCGAGGCCGAGCAGCACGGTCAGCGCCGTGCCCGCCACCGGGACCGGGTGCAGGCCCCACGGCCAGACCGAGAAGAGCAGGGCGGCGGCGCAGAGCGCCCCGAGCAGCAGCGCCGTCGCCAGCACCAGCCGGTCCAGCAGGGTGCGCCCGACCCGCAGCAGCGCGGCCGTCAGCACGAGCACGAGCGGCGGGAGCACGGCGGCCACGCCCAGCGCGTACGCCAGCACCGGAACGACCCAGGCGGCGGCGAGCCAACCGACGACGGCTGCGGCTCGGCGGGCCGGGCGGACCGGGATCGCCTGCGGCGGGGCCGCCGGGCGCGGCGCCACCGGCACGCGGGTGGAACTGCTCTGCACTGGTCGTCTCCTCGGCGCGCGGCCCGCCCGGGCCCGGACGGAGCCGCCTCACGGTAGGGGCGGCCCGCCGACGCCGGGCGACGCCGACGTGTGCGCCAGGTGACGGGCGGGCGACGAGATCCCCCGCGTCGTACACCTGTGCCAACCGGGCCGGTACGCTGGGCGGATGACCGGGGCCGCCTACCAGCCGTCGATGCTGGACCTGACCGACGCGGGGCCGTCGCTGGGTCCGCTGGCCGGCCGGCTGCGCCGGCACCCGCTCACCCGGGGCGCGTGGGTCGACCACCTCCCCGGCTGGGTCGCCGGCTCCGACCAGGTCTTCGACACGCTGCTGCGGGACGTGCCGTGGCGGGCCGAGCGCCGCACGATGTACGACGCCGAGGTCGACGTGCCGCGGCTGCTGTGCTGGTATTCCGGCCACCGGCCGCTGCCGCACCCGCTGCTCACGCGGGCGCGTGCCGCGCTCACCCGGCACTACGCCCCCGAGCTCGGCGAGCCCTTCGTCACCGCCGGCATGTGCCTCTACCGCTCCGGCCGGGACAGCGTCGCCTGGCACGGCGACACCCAGGGCCGCTCCGCGCACACCGACACGATGGTCGCCATCGTCTCGTTCGGCTCGCCGCGCACGCTGCTGCTGCGGCCCAGGGGCGGCGGCGACAGCCTGCGCTTTCCGCTCGGGCACGGCGACCTCGTGGTGATGGGCGGCTCCTGCCAGCGCACCTGGGAGCACGCGGTGCCGAAGACCGCCCGCCCCGTCGGGCCCCGGGTCAGCGTCCAGTTTCGACCCGCCGGCGTCGCCTGAGCCGCCCTCGGGTCCGGGTCGGTGCACCCACCGTCACCGGTCACCGTGCTAGCTTGACCATTCAATCACTCTCCGCTGTCTCCTGGAGCTTTCCGTGCTCGTTGGACGCCCGGCCGCACGGCGGGCCGGCGCTCGTTCCCTTCCCGCCCTGCTGCGTCGCCACGTCGGGTTCGTCGTCGTGCTCGCCGCCGGCCTCGCGCTGCGGATCACGACGATGGCGGCGTACCCGCCCGCGCTGTGGTTCCAGGGCGACTCCGGCACGTACCTCCGGCTCTCCGCACAGTGGCCGGACATGCCGGCCCGGTGGACGTACCCGTGGCTGCTCAGGGCCTTCGAGTGGACCGGCACCGTCGCCTCCGTGGTGGCCGTCCAGCACCTCGCCGGGCTCGCCCTGGGCGTCGCGTCCTACCTGCTGCTGCGCCGCCTGGGCGTCGGCCCGTGGCCGGCCACGCTCGCCGCGACGCCGATCCTGCTCGACGCCACCCAGCTCACGCTGGAGCAGTACCTGCTCACCGAGACGCTGTTCACCACCGCGCTGGCCGTCGCGGCGCTGCTGCTGGTCCGCCGGGAACGCCCCGGGACGCTCGCCGCCCTGGGCGCGGGCGTCGCCGTCGCGCTGGGCATGGCGACCCGACCCACCGGCGTGGTCGCCCTCGGCGCCCTGCTGCTGTTCCTCCTCGTGCCGTGGCGCGGCTGGCGGGCGCCCGCCGCGTACCTGCTCGGCATCGTCGTGTTCTTCGGTGCCGCCTTCGCCGGCATCGGCACCGTCAAGGGCGCGCTGGGGCTGGAGGGCGGGAAGTTCCTCTACGGACGGACCGCGCAGATCGCCGACTGCGACCGGCTGGAACTGCGGCCGGGGCTGCGCAAGCTCTGCCCGACGCAGCCGCTGGACCAGCGCCCCGCCCGGCCCGACTGGTTCATCTGGAACCGGGACAGCCCCATCCGCGACGCCGAACGCCCGGAGGACCTCGACGAGTTCGCCCGGGAGGTGCTCCGCCAGCAGCCCAGCGACTACCTGGCCGCCGTGGCGTCGGACACCGCGCGCTACTTCTGGCCGACCCCCCTCGCGCCGACCGAGTCGTGCCTGGCCAACTGGTGGCGACCGCAGCCCGCGCCGACCGACTGGGCGGCCGACCACGACTGCGTGCCGCGCACCGCCAGCCCCGGCTACGAGTGGAAACCGGCGCCGTCGCGGGACGTCGAGCCGAACGCGGCCAGCCGCTTCCTGCACGCCTACGGCCGCTACGGGGTCACCCCGCCGCCGGTCCTGGCCGCCATGGTGCTGATCGCGCTGGTCGGGGCGGTGTGGCCGCGCCGGGGCCGGCTGCGGCTGAGCCTGATCGCCCTGCTGTACGCCGGTATCGGCGTCGGGATCATGGTCTTCTCGGTGGCCACGTCGATGTTCGAACACCGCTACGGCCTGCCGGCCCTGGCGTTCCTCCCGATCGCCGCCGCGCTCGGCTGGCAGCGGCTGCGGTCGGCACCTCATCCGGCGGACCGGCGCGCGCCGGCCGACGGTCCGGCGGACCGGCCCGCGCCGGCCGACGGCGAGCCGGACCGGCTCGCGCCCACCACGGCAGAAAGCAACGGGGAGCATGACGAACGAACCAGAGATCGAGGTCACGGTGCTGCTGCCGTGCCTCAACGAGGCTGAGACGCTGGAGGTCTGCGTCCGCAAGGCGCTGCGCTCGCTGCGGGAGTGTGGGGTCGTCGGGGAGGTGCTGGTCTCCGACAACGGCTCCACCGACGGGTCCCAGGAGATCGCCGAGCGGGCCGGCGCCCGGGTGGTGCACGCCCCGATCCGCGGCTACGGCGGCGCCCTGCTCAACGGCATCGACCAGGCGCGCGGCCGGTACGTCATCATGGCCGACGCCGACGACTCGTACGCGCTGGCCGACCTCGGCCCGTTCGTCGAGGCGCTGCGCGCCGGTCACGACGTGGTGATGGGCAACCGGTTCCGGGGCGGCATCGCACCGGGCGCCATGCCGCCCCTGCACCGCTACCTGGGCAACCCGGTCCTGAGCTGGCTCGGCCGGCGGCTGTTCGGGCTGCGCGAGGTCCGGGACTTCCACTGCGGCATGCGCGGCTTCAACGCCGAGCGGATCCGCGCGCTCGGGCTGTGCATGCCGGGCATGGAGTTCGCCTCCGAGCTGGTGGTGCGCGCCGCGCTGGCCGGGTACGACATCGTCGAGGTGCCGACCACGCTGTCGCCGGACGGCCGGTCCCGCCCGCCGCACCTGCGGACCTGGCGGGACGGCTGGCGGCACCTGCGGTTCCTGCTGGTGTTCGCGCCGCGCAAGACCCTCGTCCGGCCGGGCGCCGCGCTGACCGCGCTCGGGCTGGCCGGCGTGGGGGCGCTCACCCCGGGCCCGCTGACCCTCGGCCCGGTCCGCCTCGACGTCAGCACGCTCGTGTACGCCTGCCTGATGGTGCTCGTCGGGGTGCAGCTCGTGCTCTTCGGTGGCCTCGCCGAGATCTACGGCCGGCAGGAGAGGCTCGTCCCGCAGCGCGCGTCCGACCGCTGGATCCGTCTGCTGCGGCTGGAGACCAGCGTCACCGTCGGCCTGCTGCTGCTCGTCGCCGGCGTCGCCGGCACCGTGGGGGCGGTCGCCTACTGGGGGCTGGACGGGTTCGGCGACCTGAACCCGCACGACACGCTGCGGGTGGTGCTCCCCTCGGCCACCGCGATCGCGCTCGGCGTGGTCGTGCTCTTCTCCGGCCTGGTGGGCAGCCTGCTCACGCTCCGCCCCACGCATCCGGCACCGGCGATCGTCCGCCAGTCCGGCCCCGACCACGACCGGATCCTCACCGGCAGCTGACTCCCGTCCCGGTCCCCCGTCCGCCGATCTTGCACCTCCTGCCCGGACAAAAACGCCATCGCCCGCCTGACAGGGCATCAGGTGCGGGACCGACCGTGCCTGGTGCCCGGGGTGGCGGGCGGGGCGGGGCGGCGCTCTGCTAGAAACGACTCCTGGGTTTCGTCAGCGCCCCCGTCACCTCTTGACGACGCGAAGGGCGACCCATGACCAAGTCCTCCACCGAGCCGCGCTCCCGCTGGTCCGCCTGGGCGGTCCACGGCGACGGCCGGTCCGTCCGCCCCGGCGACGTGGTCCACCCCGACGAACGGCTGTCCTGGCCACGCACGCTCGGCGTCGGCGTGCAGCACGTCGTGGCCATGTTCGGCGCCACCTTCACGGTGCCGCTGATCACCGGTTTCCCGCCGGCCACCACCCTCTTCTTCTCCGGGCTCGGCACGCTGCTGTTCCTGCTGATCACCGGCAACCGGCTGCCCTCGTACCTCGGCTCGTCGTTCGCCTTCATCGCGCCGGTGCTGGCCGCGAAGGCCGGCGGGGACATCGGCCCGGCGCTGGGCGGCATCGTCGTGGCCGGCGTCGCGCTGGCCGGCGTCGGGCTGGTCGTGCAGCTCGCCGGGTCGCGCTGGATCGACGCGCTGATGCCGCCGGTCGTCACCGGGGCGATCGTCGCGCTGATCGGCCTGAACCTCGCCCCGGTCGCGTGGGACGGCGGCGGCAGCGGCACCGGGGTGAAGGCGCAGCCGCTGATCGCGGTGGTGACCCTGGCCGCGATCCTGCTCGCCACGGTCGCCTTCCGGGGCTTCCTGGCCCGACTGTCCATCCTGCTGGGTGTGCTGGTCGGCTGGCTGCTCGCCGCGGCGCTCGGCGACCTGGACCCGAAGGCGGTCGACGGGCTGCGGGACGCCGCGTGGGTCGGCCTGCCGGAGTTCCACGCGCCGAGCTTCAGCCTGCGCGCGGTGGTGCTGGTGATCCCGGTGATCCTGGTGCTGATCGCCGAGAACGCCGGGCACGTCAAGGCGGTCGCCGCGATGACCGGCCGCAACCTGGACCGGGACATGGGCCGGGCGTTCCTGGGCGACGGGCTGGCCACCGTGCTCGCCGGCTCCGCCGGCGGCTCCGGCACCACCACGTACGCGGAGAACATCGGCGTGATGGCCGCGACCCGGGTCTACTCCACCGCCGCGTACTGGGTGGCCGGCGTGGCGGCGGTGTTGCTGGGGCTCAGCCCGAAGTTCGGCGCGCTGATCCTCACCGTGCCGGCCGGCGTGCTCGGCGGCGCCACCACCGCCCTCTACGGCCTCATCGCGATCCTCGGCGCCCGGATCTGGATCGAGAACCGGGTGGACTTCCACGACCCGGTGAACCTGATGACGGCGGCGGTCGCCGTGATCGTCGGCGCCGCCAACTACACCCTCACCGCCGGCGACCTCTCCTTCAACGGCATCGCCCTGGGCACCGCCGCCGCCCTGGTCGTCCACCACGGCATGCGCCTGGTGGCCCGCCTCCGCGGCACCACCCCCACCCCCCGCCAAACCCCCGAACCCCGGCCCGAAGCCCGTTGATCATGAAGTTGTTGTCCTCGACACCGGCGTGTCGCGCAACAACTTCATGATCAACGCGGGGAGTAGGGGGGACGGGCGAGGGGCGGCTGCGTCAGCAGCCGCCCCTCGCCCGTCCGGGGGGTCAGTCGCGTTCTACCTGGTGGCCGACGACGGTGGGGCCGAGCATGACGGCGAAGCCGGAGCCGTCGCGGCGCGGGTCGGCCGCCGGCAGCTCCACCGGCTCACCGGTGGCGGTCGCGCCCACCGGACGCGACCCGACCCAGGCGACCACCACGTCGGTCTCACCCTTGAGGAAGCGATGGGCGCGCACCCCGCCGGTCGCCCGCCCCTTCGCCGGGTACGCCTGGAACGGCGTCACCTTCACCGTGGCTCCCGTGGAGGTGACCACCATCGGCTCGCCGTGACCCGGGTCGTCGGTGCGGACCGCGCCGAAGAAGACCACCCGGGCGCCGGCCGGCAGGTTGATGCCCGCCATGCCGCCGCCCTTGACGCCCTGCGGACGGACCAGCCCGGCGGGGAAGCGCAGCAGCGACGCCTCCGAGGTGACGAAGGTGAGCGTCTCCGCCCCGTCGGTGAGCCAGGTCGCCCCGACCACCTCGTCGCCCTCGCGCAGGCCGATCACCTCGAACTCGTCGGAGCGGACGGGCCACTCCGGCGCGCAGACCTTGACCACGCCCTGCCGGGTGCCCAGCGCCAGCCCCGGTGAGCCCTCGGCCGTCGGCCCCAGCGGTGCCAGCCCGACCACCGTCTCCCCCGGCTCCAGCGGCACCAGCTCGGCGGCCGCCATCCCGCCGCGCAGCGACACCGTCCCGGCCTGCTCGGGCAGCACCGGCAGCGGCAGCACGTCGACCTTGAACGCGCGGCCGGCGCTGGTCACCAGCAGCACCCGGCCCCGGGCGGTGGAGTGGACGATGGCGCGTACGGCGTCGTGCTTGACGCGGCCGTGCCGCCGGCGCCCCTCGGACGCCTCCTCCGACTCCGCCGCGGTCCGGGCGACCAGCCCGGTCGCGGAGAGGATCACCTGGCACGGGTCGTCGGCGACCTCCAGCGGGCCGGCCGGCACGGAGGCCGCCAGCACCTCCTTGAGGTCGCCGTCGACCAGCGTGGTGCGGCGCGGGGCGCCGAACTGCTTCACCACCGCCGCCAGCTCGTCCGAGACGACCTTCTTCAGCACCTTCGGGTCGTCGAGGATCGTGGAGAGCTGGGCGATCTCCGTGCGGAGCTTCTCCTGCTCGGCCTCCAGCTCGATCCGGTCGTACTTGGTCAGCCGGCGAAGCGGAGTGTCCAGGATGTAGGTGGCCTGGATCTCGGAGAGCCTGAACTTCTGCATCAGGCCGTCCTTGGCGGCCTGGGCGTCCTCGCTGGCCCGGATCAGCTTGACCACCTTGTCGATGTCGAGCAGGGCGATCAGCAGACCGTCGACCAGGTGCAGCCGCTCCTCGCGCTTGCGGCGGCGGTAGGAGCTGCGCCGGGTCACCACCTCGTAGCGGTGGGCCAGGAAGACCTCCAGCAGCGCCTTCAGCCCGAGGGTCTGCGGCTGCCCGTCGACCAGCACCAGGTTGTTGACGCCGAACGACTGCTCCAGCGGGGTGAGCCGGTAGAGGTCGGCGAGCAGGGCCTGCGGGTTGACCCCGACCTTGCACTCGATGACCAGCCGGGTGCCGCTCTCCCGGTCGGTGAGGTCCTTGACGTCGGCGATGCCGGTGAGCCGCTTGGTCTTGTTGACCTCGTTGGTGATCGCGGCGATGACCTTCTCCGCGCCGACGCCGTACGGCAGCTCGACGACCGTGATCGCCTGCCGGCCCCGGCTGCCCTCCAGCGGGCCGATCTCCACCCGGCCCCGCATGCGGACCACGCCGCGCCCGGTCTCGTAGGCACGGCGCACCTCGTCGAGCCCGAGCAGCAGGCCACCGGTGGGCAGGTCGGGCCCGGGGACGAACTCCATGAGCTTGTCCAGCGTGGCGTCCGGGTGGTTGATCAGCCAGCGGGCGGCGGAGACCACCTCGCCGAGGTTGTGCGGGATCATGTTCGTCGCCATGCCGACCGCGATCCCGGACGCGCCGTTGACCAGCAGGTTGGGGAAGGCCGCCGGCAGCACGGTGGGCTGGGTCAGGGAGCCGTCGTAGTTGGGCTCCACGTCGACCGTGTCCTCGCCCAGCTCGCCGACGAGCAGCATGGCCTCCCGCGACATCCGGGCCTCGGTGTAGCGCGCCGCCGCCGGCCCGTCGTCCGGGCTACCGAAGTTGCCGTGCCCGTCGATGAGCGGGGCGTTGAGCGAGAAGTCCTGGGCGAGCCGCACCATCGCGTCGTAGATCGCGGTGTCGCCGTGCGGGTGGTACTTACCCATCACGTCGCCGACGATCCGGGCGGACTTCACGTGCCCCCGGTCGGGGCGGTGCCCCTGCTCGTACATAGACCAGAGGATGCGCCGGTGCACCGGCTTGAGGCCGTCGCGGGCGTCGGGCAGGGCCCGCGAGTGGATCACCGAGAAGGCGTACTCCAGGTAGGAGTCGGAGACCTCGGTGACCAGCGGGTTGTCGAAGACCCGCGCGCCGGCCTGGTCGAAGGCGGACAGGTCCACCTTGGCGCGGTCGTCCTTGCGGCGTGCCATCGGTCAGCTCTCTTCCGGACGGGTGGTGGCGGGCCTGGTCATGCGTCGATCGCCTCGCGGTCGACCCGGTCGGCGGAGTCGATCAGCCAGTTGCGGCGCGGCTCGACCTTCTCCCCCATCAGCAGCTCGAGGATCCGCTCGGCGGCGTCGACGTCGTCGAGGGTGATCCGGCGGACCGCCCGGGTGGCCGGGTTCATCGTGGTCTCCCACAGCTCGTCGGCGTCCATCTCGCCGAGACCCTTGAAGCGCGGGATCGGGGTGACGATCTGCTTGCCGGCCTTCTCCAGCTTGCGGACGGTCGCCTCCATCTCGGCCTGGGTGTAGGTGTAGATCGTCTGCGGGTTGCGCCCCTTCGTGGTGATCTTGTGCAGGGGCGGCATGGCCGCATAGAGCCGGCCGGCCTCGATCAGCGGCCGCATGTAGCGGGCGAAGAGCGTGATCAGCAGGGTGCGGATGTGCGCGCCGTCCACGTCGGCGTCCGCCATGATCAGCACCCGGCCGTACCGCAGGGCCGACAGGTCGAAGGTGCGGCCCGAGCCGGCGCCGAGCACCTGCACGATGGCGGCGCACTCGGCGTTGTCGAGCACCTGCTGGAGGTTGGCCTTCTGCACGTTGAGGATCTTGCCCCGGATCGGAAGAAGCGCCTGGTATTCGGCAGATCGGGCAAGTCGACCTGTCCCGAGGGCGCTGTCGCCCTCCACGATGAACAGCTCGCTGCGCTCGATGCCCGCCGCGCGGCAGTCGACCAGCTTGGCCGGCATCGACGCGCCCTCCAGGGCGGTCTTGCGCCGGGCGGCGTCCTTCTGCTGCTTCTGGGTCAGCCGCACCCGGGCCGCATCGACGATCTTTTGCAGGACCGTACGCGCCTCGGCCTTGGTCCTCCGGTCCTCCAGCCAGGACTTCAGGTGCTGCTCGACCAGCGACTGCATCACCTTGGTGATGCCGGCCGTGGAGAGCTCGTCCTTGGTCTGCGAGGTGAACTGCGGCTCCGGGATCCGGACGTGGACGACCGCCGTCATGCCCTCCAGGACGTCGTCCAGGGTGGGCGGGTCCTCCTTGGCCTTCAGCAGGCCACGGGTGTTGCGGACCGCGTCGGCGAGGGTGCGCGCCAGGGCCCGCTCGAAGCCCTTGCGGTGGGTGCCGCCGTGGGCGTTGCGGATGGTGTTGGTGAAGCACTCGACGGTGCGCTCGTAGCCGGTGCCCCAGCGGAAGGCCACCTCGACCTCGGCCCGCCGCTGCACGTTGGACTGCATGACCCCGTTGGCGTCGGCGGCGTTCTCCCGGTAGGTGCCCTCGCCGGTGACCAGCAGCGTGCCGGAGACCGGCCGGTCGCCGGCCGGGGCGAGGAACTCCACCATGTCGGTCAGGCCGTTGGGGTAGTGGAAGCGCTCCTCGGTCGGCTCCTCGCCGGTGTGGTCGCGCAGCGTGTAGCTCACGCCGGGGACCAGGAAGGCCGTGTTGCGCAGCTTCATCCGGACGGCGTCCGCGTCCAACGCGGCGCCGGTCTCGAAGTAGCGCGCGTCGTGCCACCAGCGGATCGAGGTGCCGCTGCGCTGGCCGCGCTTCATCGCGCCGACGATCTGGAGCCCGGGGCCCGGGGTGAAGGCCGCCTCGGGGCCGTCGCCGTCGAAGATCCCCGGCACGCCGTGCCGGAACGACATCGCGTGGATCTTGCCGCCCCGGCGGACCGTGACATCGAACCGGCGGGACAGGGCGTTGACCGCCGAGGCGCCCACGCCGTGCAGACCGCCGGAGGTCTTGTAGCCGGAGCCGCCGAACTTGCCGCCGGCGTGCAGCCGGGTCAGCACCAGCTCGACGCCGGAGATGCCGGACTTGGCGTGCACGTCGGTGGGGATGCCCCGCCCGTCGTCGTCGACCTGGACAGAGCCGTCGGCGTGCAGCGTCACCTCGACCTTCGAGGCGTGGCCGGCGACGCCCTCGTCGGTGGAGTTGTCGAGGATCTCGTTGACGAGGTGACCCACGCCACGGCTGTCGGTGGAGCCGATGTACATGCCGGGCCGCTTGCGGACGGCGTCCAGCCCCTCGAGGTGCGTGAGGTCGTCGGCCCCGTACAGGGTCTCAGGCTCTGCGGTCAACTGGTCGTACTCCCAGGTCTCGGCGGTGTGGTGCCGCGTCCGACATCGGCGGTCGGCCGGCGCGCCGCAGCGAGCCTAACCGGGAGATGCGACAGGACGACGGCGCCCCGCAGCGAGGCCCGCACCACGTCGTGTGGTGCGGGCCTCGGCGGCGTCGTCGCGTGGTCTGTCCGGATCCGGCGTCCGGCGGCGCCGTGACCGGTTCGCGGGTCAGCCGGCCGCGGGCGGGTCCACCTGCACAACAAGGGAGCCGTACCCGACGTTCCCGGCACTGTCCACGGCCGCCACGTACAGGGTGTTCGTGCCGTACGCCGGGGTGGTCAGCGTCACGGAGACGGTCTTCCCGGGGTAGCCGAGAGTGGTGCCGGCCTCCGCCTCCTCGGTGGGCGGGCTGGTCCAGCCGTAGCGGAACATCACCACGTCGGGGTCGGGCGAGCGGAGCTTGTAGGTGTAGAACTGGCCGGGCGGGGCGGGGTTGGTGACCGGGTCGACGGTCACCGTCGGGGGCTGGTCGTCGACGGTGAACTCGCACCACGCCGACCAGGGGCTGAGCAGACCGTACGGCGCGGGGTCGGTGCTGCGGGCACGCCACGCGTACGCCTTGCCGCCGAGGACGCCGGTCACGGGCGCCGTGGTGGAGCGGGCGCCGGCGGTCACCGCCGAGCCGGCCGGCGGGGTCAGCCGCGGCGTGCTGCTGTCGTAGCTGCCCGAGGCCGGGATCTCCAGCAGCTCGTACGCGGTCTGCAGGATCTGGCCGGCGTCCGCGTCGGGGAAGACGGCCGACAGGGTCGGCGGGGTCGCGAGGGCGACCCGGTCGCCGGTGACGCAGGCCTGCCCGCCGACCTGGAGGCCGGTCGGCTGGCCGGGCAGCGAGTCGTAGTCGACCACCAGGCGGGCCTCGTCCGGGTAGAACTTCTTGTACCGGTTCTGGTCGCCCTCGCCGGTGCCGGCCGAGTCGCTGCACGCGCAGAAGCCGAACGTGATCGAGGTAGCGCCGGTGCCGGCCTGGGTCCGGATGGCCGCCGTGACGTTGCTCCCGGCGAAGTTCATGATGGCGTCAGGCTGCGGACTGGTGACGCTGGCGCACGCGCTGGCACTGGCGCTGGCCCTGAGCGTGGTCAGCGTTGGCGCCCAAGCGGTGCGCGGGGTGGTCGCGATGGGCGCCGACTGGTACATGTAGGTCGGCGTGGCGAAGCAGCTCCAGGAGTGGTCCAGCTTCATCCGCACGTATGCCGACTGGATGTGCTTGCCGACCAGGCTGCTGGTCGGAAACTCGAAATACGAGCGGTAGGTGCGGTTGCTGTCGGGGAGGAACCCGACGATGGCCCGGGTGGTGTCGCTGTTGGTGAAGTTGTCGCTGGTGGCGTACGCCCAGCGGGACGCGCCTGAGGACCAGGCCGGGTCGATGTAGACCGGGAAGCTGGCCCGCGCCGGGTCGAGCAGGCCCGGCGTGGGGCGCAACACCAGGTCGCCGGCGGCGTCGATCGCGGTGGCGACCGGGGCCGTCCGGGCCCCCGCGCCGGGGCCTGCGGCGGAGGACTTCCCCGCGGCCGACCGGCCGGTGGCGGAGGTCGCGGTCGAGTCCCACATCTCGGCCGGCGCGCTGCGTGCCACCTCGGCCGTCCCGGCGAGCGCCCGCAGCGAGCCGTCGGCGTCGCGCCGGACCCGCACGTCGCCGCCGAGGTCGAAGCGGATCTCCCGCAGGGCCGGGTTCGCGGCCGCCTGCGGGGTCTTCACCGTGAGCACATGGGTGAAGCCGGTGTGGGTGGCCCGGAGCACCAGGTCCACCCCGGGCAGCACCTCGGGATAGGTGGCGGCGTCCCCGCTGACCACCGGCGCGGGCAACTCCCCCGGCCAGGCGAGGGTCAGGGACTTCCCACCGCTGGTCAGCGTGGTGGCCGGGCCGCGACCGCCGGCCGAGAACCGCACGTCGGCCGGGGAGACCGCCGGACGGAACCCGCCCGCGTCGCGGCGCAGGGTGAGGTCGACGTCGGCCCAGGACCCGTCGCTCTGACGCACCCGCTGCGGGACGGCGGCGGTCTCGGCGACGAAGCCGCCGGAGGGCTTGGCGAAGACCTGGGTCAACTCGGTGCGGGCGGAGAGGACCTCCACCCGCTGGCCGGTCCGCTCGGCCGCCGCGGCGGCCCGCGCGGCCTCGGTGGTGCCCGTACCGGCGGCGGCCGGCGGCGCGGCCGACACGGGCGGGGCCAGCACGGTGGCGCCGAGCGCCGCCGCGAGCCCGCCGGCCATCAGGCGGCGTACGGATCGTTTCTGGACCTGGACAGCGTGCATCGAGCGGCCGACGGCCACCGCAACCCCCGTGGAAGTAGAAAGCCGGACGCCGGAACTGTAGAGACGCACTTCGACCGGTGTCCATAGCCGTCACATCCTGTGAGTACAAGCGGGACATAGGCCCTCAGGACAGCCGCCGTACCGCCGGATGATCGACGTTCCGTCATGGCACCCGGTGGCCGCCGCGATGCGGTGTGGTCGACGCCGGGGGGCCGCCGCCAGGTGGAAACGGACCGGTGCACCGGGGCGGGCGCGTCCCGCAACGGACCATTCCGCGCCGAGCCATTGACGTCCGTCGTGCCGAGGTGATGGGATCGCGACCGAGAGGATCTTTCGCATTTCGATGTACAGATGGAGGACGTCATGTCCAGGTTCCGTCGTACGACTCTCGCGGCGGCGCTCGCCGTCGCCGCCGCCGCCGCACTGTCGACCGCCGTCGGGCTGCCCGCTCCGGCCGCGGCGGCGCCACCCACCGCCGCCGTGGCGCTCGGCGACAGCTTCATCAGCGGCGAGGGCGCCGGCGCGTACACCCCCGTCGTCGACGTCACCGGGGTCGCCCAGGGCTTCCCGGGTTGGACCGCGCCCAACAGCAACGCGTTCTTCTGCCACCGTTCGGCGAACGCCTCGCTGCACCGGGCGAGCCTGCCGGGCATCCAGGACCGGTTCAACCTCGCGTGTTCCGGCGGGCAGCCGCACGACATCGCCACCGCCTCGTCGGCCCGAGCCGGCGGCCGGCAGGTGGCCGCCCAGCTCGACCAGCTCCGCGCGGTCGGCCGGACCCACGACATCGACCTGGTGCTGCTCGGCCTCGGCTCGAACAACAGCTCGTTCACCTTCGGCGACGTCGCCGAGAAGTGCGCCAACCGGTTCATCGCCGACGCCTGGACCGGCTGGTGGGAGTTCTGGGCCTACCTGGGCGGGCCGGTCGAGCAGGAGCCCTGCACGGACGCCGACCTGGCCACCGCCGCCCAGTGGAGCGCCGCGACCGCGGAGACCACCTCGGCCGTACGCCAGCTGCTCACCACGCTGCGCGAGATCGACGCCGACGGCCAGCACCGGATCGTCTTCCAGGACTACACCAACCCGCTGCCGTTCGACCTGGAGCCGAGTTTCCACAGCGAGGACAGCCGGGACGACACCCGGGACAAGTTCCGCGCGCTGGGTGCCGAGCGGTACGCGGCCGGCTGCCCGATCCACCGGGCCAGCCTGCTGCCGGGGCACCGCTTCTCGCAGGGCCTGGGCACCCTGGTGCGGTCCACGCGCGACGCCCTGGCCGCCGAGTTCCCCGGCGCGGACCTGGTCCACCTCAACGTGCAGCGGGCCTTCGACGGCGCCCGGCTCTGCGAGTCGGGGGCCAGCCCGACCGGGGCGCTGGCCACCCCGATCCGGCTCCAGGACAGCCCGCCGAACGGCGTCTTCGTCACCAGCTTCGCCGGCAAGGACAAGATCGCCATCCAGCGGATCGCGAACACCTGCGTGAGCTACTTCCAGACCTGCCAGGAGTCCTGGCACCCGAACGCCGCCGGCCACCAGGTGCTCGGGCAGTGCCTGACCGGCGCGGCCGCCACCGGCGCCCGCTCCGTGGCCTGCGTCCGCGCCGCCGACGGCTCCGTCACCGTGTCCTGACCGCGACCGCGTCCCGGAACCCCGTGCCGCCCGGCGCGGGGTTCCGCCGCGTCCACGCCCGGATCAGTCACGCCCCGGGGCGGGCGCGGGGCAGGCCGAGGGCGAGCAGCACCGGACCGGTCGGCCCGTCGACGAGGCCGCCGAGGGTCACCCCGTCCAGCACGGCGAGGAAGGCGTCACGGGCCCGACGCAGCTCGTCCCGGAGCCGGCAGGCCGCACGCAGCGAGCAGGCCGGCTCGTCGCAGGACACCACCTCGTCGTCGCCCTCGAACGCCCGGACCACCCGCCCGACCGTGGTCTCGTGGCCGCCCTCGGCGAAGGCGACCCCGCCGGAGCGGCCCCGGATCGTGACCAGCACGCCGAGCCGCTGCAACCGCTGCACCACCTTCGCCACGTGGTTGCGGGGCAGCGCCAGTTGGTCGGCCAGCTCGTCCACGGTCATCCGCCGTGGGTTCGCGGCGGTGAGCATGGCGATCCGCAGCGCCATGTCGGTGGACCGGTTGAGCTTCACGTCCCGACCCTAGCCAGCGCCGACGCGCCCCACCACGGGCCGACGGACGCGATCTGTGATCCACCCGACCTCCGACCCGGGACCTTCGGCCCTAAAGAGGTATCTCGAATGCCTGTTTTGCTGGCATGGCCCGAGCGGTTCAGCGCATAAGGAGACAAGTCGTGCTCTCGGAGTCCTCAACAGCAGTGGTGACGGCGACCCTGCCCGCCGTACAGGCGCACGGCGAGGCGATCACCGGCCGGTTCTACCAGCGGATGTTCGACGCCCACCCGGAGCTGCTCGACATCTTCAACCGCGGCAACCAGGCAACCGGGGCGCAGAAGGCCGCGCTCGCGGCCTCCGTGGTCGCGTACGCGGAACACCTGACCGGCGGCAGCAACGCGCCGTGGGGCCCGATCCTGGACCGGATCGCGCACAAGCACGCCTCTCTCGGCATCACCCCCGGCCAGTACACGATCGTCGGCCGGCACCTGCTCGCCGCCGTCGGCGAGGTGCTCGGCGACGCGGTCACCCCGGAGGTCGCGGCGGCCTGGGACGAGGTGTACTGGCTGCTGGCCTGCGAGCTGATCGCCCGGGAGGCCCGCCTCTACGTCGGGGCGGGGCTCGCCGAGGGCGCGTCGGTCTGGCGGAACTGGCGGGTCACCGGTCGGGTCACCGAGGCGGTGGACGTCGTCTCGTTCACCCTGGTCCCGGCCGACGGCGGCCCGGTGCCCACCTTCGTCCCGGGCCAGTACGCCTCGGTCGCCGTCGACCTGGACGAGGGCCGCGGGCAGCAGATCCGCCAGTACAGCCTCTCCGGCCGGCCGGGGGCCGACCACTGGCGGATCACCGTCAAGCGGGTACGCGGCACCGACGCCGGCCCCGACGGCATGGTCTCCACCTTCCTGCACGAGCACGTGGCCGAGGGCGACACCCTCCGGCTCAGCCCGCCCTTCGGCGAGGTCAGCGCGGTGGCCGGGGAGGGCCCGCTGCTGCTGGTCAGCGCCGGCATCGGGCTGACCCCGGCGATGTCCGCCCTGGAGCACCTGGCGGCCACCGAGCCGCACCGCCCGGTGGTGCTGGTGCACGCCGACCGGGCCGGCGCGGCGCACGCGTTCCGCGGCGAACTGCCACGCCTGCACGCCGCGCTGCCCAACCTGCGCACCGCCCTGTGGTACGAGGACGTCACCGACGCCGAGCTGGCCGGGCTGGCCGCCGAGGTGGCCGGCGGCCGGGTCGACCCCGCGTTGATCCCGCTCTCCCCCGACGCCCACGTGCACCTCTGCGGGCCGCTGCCGTTCATGAACACCGTCCGGGGTGGCCTGCTGCGGCGGGGGGTGCCGGCGGAGCGGATCGCCTACGAGGTGTTCGGCCCGGGCATGCTCCGCGACGACCGGAACTGACCCTCCGCGACCGACCGGCCACCGGTGGTGGGGCTGCTCACCCCACCACCGGCCGGGTCCCCGCCGCCGGCCGGGCGGCCCGCCGAGAACTCGGCGGGCCGGCGGTTAGGCGACAGGGCCGGGGGTAGGGGACTCCGCATGCGGGTGCGACGGGCTCGCGGGGCGACACCGTCCGCGGCGCGACCCGTTCCCGGACGACCGGGCCGGCCGATGGAGGAAGACATGCGCATCGCGATGATCTCGGAGCACGCCAGCCCGCTCGCCGTCCTCGGGGAGGCCGGCGGGCGGCACACGCGGGTGGCGGAGCAGGCCGCCGCGCTGGTGCGCGAGGGGCACGACGTCCGCGTCTACACCCGCCGGGAGTCCGCCGCCCAACCCGACACCGTGTCCACTCCGGACGGCTACCAGGTGTGCCACGTGCCGGCCGGGCCGGCGCTGCGGTTGCCCGGCAGTGAGCTGATGCCGCACCTGGGTGAGTTCGGGCGCTGGCTGGCCGGTCAGTGGCGCGACGGCGACTGGACGCCGGACGTGGCGCACGCCCATCACTGGATGAGCGGCCTGGCCACCCTGCACGCCGGCCGGCGCACCGGGGTCCCGGTGGTGCTGACGTACCACTCGCTCGGCACCGTCGCACGGCGGCAGCAGGGCGCCCGGGACACCAGTCCACCAGGCCGGATCGGCTACGAGCGGGCCCTGGGCCGGGCCGCCGACCGGGTCGTCGTGCAGTGCCAGGACGAGATCGGCGAGCTGGTCCGCCTCGGCGTGCCCCGGTCCCGGATGGTGCTGGTCCCCTGCGGGGTCGACCAGGAGCTCTTCCGTCCCGACGGGCCCGTCGCCCCGCGCGACCCGACCCGCCGGCGGATCGTCACCGTCGGCCGGTTGGTGGAACGCAAGGGCTTCCAGGACGTCATCCGGGCCCTGCCGGCCGTCCCCGACGCGGAGTGCGTGGTGGTCGGCGGCCCGCCGGCGCGGTCGCTCCCCGCGGACGGCTTCGCCCGCCGGCTCCGGGCGCTCGCCGAGGCCTGCGGGGTGGCCGACCGGGTGAAGCTGGTCGGCGCGGTGCCCCGCACGGAGTTGGCCGCCTGGTACCGCTCGGCGGACCTCCTGGTGGCCGCCCCCTGGTACGAGCCGGTCGGGCTGGCCCCGCTCGAGGGCATGGCCTGCGGCGTGCCCGTCGTCGGGTCGAATGTCGGCGGCATCGCCGACACGGTCGTCCACGGCCTCACCGGCGACCTCGTGCCGCCCCGGGACCCCCGGGCGTTGGGCACCGCGATCCGCCGGCTGCTCGCCGACAAGGTCCGCCGCTTCGCGTACGCCACGGCGGCGCTGGACCGGGTCCGCAGCCGGTACTCGTGGAAGCGCTGCGCCGAGCAGTTGAGCGCGGTCTACGCCTCGGTCAGCACGGTCGGCCGGACCGCCCCGGCCCTGGCCTGACAGCCGACGGCACGGCGGGCGCCGGCGACGCGGGTGATCCCCACCACCCCTCGGTTACCCGCCGGTAGCCTCGGGCCGTAGCCTGGGGCGATGAACGCGACGGGGGAATACCGGCAGGAGTTCGTCGAGGTCGACGGGGCCCGGATCGGGCTGCAGGTCTACCCCGAGCCGGACGGCGTCGCCGACGCGCCGCTGGTGCTGGTCTCACCCGCGATGGGGGTGCGCGCCCGCTACTACCGGCCGTTCGCCGCCGAGCTGCGCGCCGCCGGCCTCGCCGTGGCGGTGGCCGACCTGCGGGGCACCGGGGAGAGCACGCCCGCGCCGAGCCGCGCCTGTCGCTACGGCTACGCGGAACTCGCCGCCGACGTGGGCGCCGTGCTGGCGGCGCTCAAGGCCCGGCGGGACGGGCGGAAGACGGTGCTGCTCGGGCACTCCCTCGGCGGGCAGACCGCGCTGCTGCACCTCGCCGTGCACGGCGCCCACGACGTCGACGGGCTGGCCCTGGTCGCCGTCGGCATGCCCTGGTGGCGCAGCTACCCGGGACTGCGCGGGTACGGCGTCCTGCCGTACACCCAGGGGATCGCGGCGACGGCCCGGCTGCTCGGCGTCTGGCCCGGCTGGGGCTTCGGCGGCCGGCAGGCGCGCGGGGTGATCCGGGACTGGGCGCACACCGCGCGGACCGGCCGCTTCCCGCGCCTGGGTGGGGTGGACGCCGAGGCGGCCGTCCGGGAGCTGCGCAGCCCCGTGCTCGCGGTCAGCGTCGACGACGACCAGTACACGCCGCACGAGACGCTCGACCACCTCTGCGCGAAGCTGGCCGCGGCGCCCGTCGTGCGCGAGCGTTACACCGCGGCGCAGGCCGGCGCCCGGATGGACCACTTCACCTGGGTACGCGCCGCCGCGCCGCTGGCGGCCCGGGTGGCCCGCTTCGCCACGGACCTGCCGGCCCGCTGAGGCGTCCTCGGCCGACCGTTGCGCGCCACGGTCGGGTCGGTCCCGCCGACGTCACGCCCGCACGCCTCCCCGGGCGGCGTGCCGTGTGCCCGCCGCCCGGAGCCCGGTCACTCGTCGGTCTCGACGGGCACCATCTCGCCGTCCCGCTCGACACGGGTCTCGCCGCGCTCGGGCGGCGGCGGCACCTGGGACGTCGTCTTGCGCGGATCGTTGCCCGGGTGCATCAGCACCGCGTCGGTGGAGGCGGTCTTCTCCCGGCTCTCGTCGGGCTGCGACATCCTCTTCCCCTCTCGCTCGGATCGTCCGTCCCGCGATCTACCCGCACCGGCCCCGCCGACTCCTCCCGGCCGCGCCCCGTCGCCGGTGCGACCGCCCGTACCCGCCGCGGGCCGGGCCGGGGGGGGGGGCGGCGGGGGGGGGGCCCCCCCCCCGGGGGCGGGGGGTGCCCGGAACCGCGGGGCCCCCCCCCAAACGGCGGGGTAGGTCGGGGCAATACCACCCCGGCGGGGGGTTTGCGCCGCG
>NZ_JBVJHK010000009.1:254693-263248 GCF_055586845.1 Micromonospora sp. NPDC049139
CCGCCGGCCGCCCCCCCGCGGCCCGGATGCCGCCCCCCGGCCGGCCCCCGGCGCGGGGGCCCCCGCCCGCCCCCGCGGGGGCCGGGCCCGGCCGGGCCCGCGGCGCGGCGCGGCCACGCCACCGGTTCCCGGTCTTCCCCGGAATCCGCGTGACCGCGCCCTATCGGCAGGTGACGGACGGGCATAGCCGACCGGGCGGCGGGTATGCCGCAGCGCCCAACACGGTGGAAGGGGATCAGATGTCCGAACGGCACACCGCACTGCGCTCGATGCACGATCTGGGCCTGGCGGCCTGGTTCGGGGGCTCCCTGATGGGAGCGTTCGGCGTCAACGGCGCGGCGGCACAGATGAACGACTCGACCCAGCGGTTGCCGATGGCCTCGGCCGGCTGGGCCCGGTGGACGCCGGTGAACGCCGCCGCCATCGGGGCCCACCTCGCGGGTGCCGTCGGCGAACTGGTGACGGAGAGCCCCCGGATGGCGGCGCAGTCGGGAGTCGCCCGGGTCAGCACCCTGAAGACCGCGCTGACGGTCAGCGCGCTGGCGGTGACCGGCTACAGCCGGATGCTCGGCATGAAGCTGGAGAAGGCCGGCGGCCCGTCGGTCGAGGGGGTCACCGAACCCAATTCGCAGACCCCGTCGAACGTGGCGTCCTGCCAGCGGAAGATGCGGATGCTCCAGTGGGCGGTGCCCGCGCTGACGGGGGCGCTCATCGTGGTGACCGCGTACATGGGCGAGCAGCAGAAGCCCGGCGAGGTGTTCCGGGGGATGCTCGGCCGCGCGGGCGGGCTGCCGAAGGGGATGGGCGCGGTGATGGCGATGGGCGCGGCGGCCAAGAAGAGGCGGATGGCGATGTCCGGTCGCTGACCGGGCGACGTGCCCACCGGCGTCCCGCCGACTCCTCGGCGGCGGGGCGCCGCTCCGCGTCCGGAGTCGGGCGCGGCGGGTCCGCCCGGCACGACCGCGCCGGGGCGCCCGCGCAGGCATGACCGGCCCCGGGACGGGCAATCGGGGCCGGTAGCGGCGGACCCGACCAGCGAGGTGACCATGGCGGCAGGAGACGGACGCAGCGGGGGCAGGCGCACACCGGAGTCGATCACCCCGTGGGTGACCAGGGACGGCTTCGACGCGGAACCGCCCTGGGGCACCGGCGAGCACGACCCGATGGACGAGGGCAGTGAGGAGACCGCCGTGCCGGAGGGCCGGCGCGGGGACCGCCGCGCCGGCGAGCCGGCGGGGCCGGCCGGGAAGGGGGGCCGGCACGGATTCGGGCCGACCGAGCCGACCCGTACGCTGCCGGCCGGACCCGGCGCGCCCCCGGACCCGGCGCCGTCCCGGCGGACCTTCCCCGACGCCGCCGACGTCGAGGAGCGGACGGAGGACGCGCTACGGACCCGGGGCCGGCGCTCCTGAGCGACGTGGGCGGCGGCGCGGTACGTCCCGGCCGTCCCCGGCCTCGGGGCGCGGCCCGGTCAGGCCCCGGGTCCCGCCGCGCGCAGCAGCCGGAGCTGACCGATCTCGGCGACGTTCTTCATCAACTCGGCGTTGACCCAGCCGAGCATGTGCATCACCGTGTGCTCGGTGTCGTCCTGCCAGGGGAGCGATGCCGTGCGGTCGAGGTCGGCGTCGGTGAGGCGGTCGAGGACACCGAGCCACTCGGTACGCAGGCCGCGCAGCCACGCGACCGTCGGCTCGCCCGCGCCCGGCCACTCCACGTCGGCGCGCTGTCGTGGCGGCTGCCCCCGGAGGTGGTCCGTGGTGACCGTCCACCACCAGCCGATGTGCCAGGTCAGCCAGCCGATCGTCGGGACCGGTACCGGGTCGGGTTCGGTGTCGGCCCAGTCGGGCGTCCAGCCGCCGTCGGGGCCGCGACGCACCGTCCAGCAGAGCCCGGCCGGCTCCCAGAGGAAGTCCGCCGGCTCGATGCGCTCGAGGTGGTATTCGAACAGCGACCACGTCAGGTCGAACTGCCAGCGCAAGAGCGCGCGAGAGGGTGCCGTCACCCGGCGATCATGCCGGAGCCCGCGCGGCCCGGTCGACGCAATTAGCCCCGCGGGGCCGGCCGACCCGGGTCGCACGCCCGCCGTCAGGAGGGCGACGCCGCCCCCGCCCGCGCCGGGCGGACCCGCCCCACCGGTTCGACGCCCAGCAGTTCGGCCAGCCGGTCCGCGTCGCGCTGGGCCTGGTCGCCGCAGCAGTTGTTGAACAGCACGTGCAGCTCGCCGGCCTGCCCGGCCAGCTCGGTCAGCAGCTCCGACCAGCGGCGCAGTTCCTCGTCGCCGTACGCGTAGCGGAACTTCTCCTGCTTGTCCCCCGTCCCCCAGGCGCTGCTGTGCCCGTGGAAGCGGACGACCGCCAGCTCCGCCGTGGCGAACAGGATGGGCGGCACCGACGAGGGGTGCCCCTGCGGCATGTCCACGCAGACGAACGACAGGTCGCGCTCCCGCAGGAAACCGAGCGTGTCCAGCGCCGCCGTGCCGTCGAACCAGGACCCGTGGCGCAGCTCGACGGCGACCCGCCACGGCCGGCAGCGCTCGGCCAGCTCGGCGATGCGGCGCTCGGCGGCGGCGCCGCGGGCCAGCCACGGCGGGAACTGGAGCAGGACCGCGCCGAGCCGGTCGGCCGCCGCGATCGGGTCGAGCGCCGCCCGGAACCGGTCCCACAGCTCGTCCTACGCGGTCGCCGGCAGGTCCCGGCGCCGGATCCGGCTCGGACCGCCGGCCGGGCGCAGGTCGCGGGGCAGCGCCGCCACCGGGGTCGGGTGGCCCGTGAAGAGGCTGAAGGCCTTGACGTCGAAGGTGAACCCCTCCGGCGTGGCGTCGACCCACCCCTGCGTCGTCTCGGGCACGGGCACGGCGTAGTAGGAGGTGTCGACCTCGACCAGGGGAAAGCGCCCGGCGTAGAAGCCGAGCCGGCCGGCCGGGGTGTTCGCCGCACGCGGGTACCACCCCGAGCGCAGCAGCATCTGGTCCGCCCAGGACGACGTGCCCACCTTGATGACACCCATGTGGTTCAGTGGATCGCGAATCGGACGACTCGGCAACCGGTGGCGGAAAGCCGGCACGACAGGACGCGGTTTCTGTCGGTGGCCGGCCCTATCCTGAGCCCGTTCGGACGTCCGTGAAGAGGGGTGGCGGGATGACCACGACAGAGCAGCTGACCGGTGAGCGGGCCGACCTGGTGGAGACGCTGCGCCTGCATCGCGGCTTCCTCCGACAGACCGTCGCGGGGCTCACCGACGAGCAGGCCGCGACCCGCAGCACGGTCAGCGAGCTGTGCCCGGGCGGCCTGATCAAGCACGTGACGCAGGTCGAGCACCGGTGGATGCGGTTCGCCGTCGGCGGCGCCGAGGCGATGAACAGTGAGCCCCTCGACTGGGCCGCCCAGTTCCGCATGCTCGACGGCGAGACCCTCGCCGGGCTGCTCGCCGACTACGACCGGGTGGCCGCCGCGACGGACGAGCTGGTCGCCACGCACGACCTCGACGCCGCCCACCCGCTGCCGCAGGCCCCCTGGTTCGAGCCCGGCGCGAGCTGGACGGTCCGCCGCGTCCTGCTGCACCTGATCGCCGAGACCGCCCAGCACGCGGGGCACGCCGACATCCTCCGCGAGGCCATCGACGGCGCCAAGACCATGGGCTGACGCCCCCCGCGCGGCCCGCTTCCCGGCCCGGTGGTTGTCGGACGTCACACTCCATTCCGTGTGACGTCCCGGCATCTGGCGGCGCTGAGGGACACGAGATGAAAGCACACCGGATGGACCAGGAGACCGTCGAGCGACTGCTCGGCGGTCCGGTCGTCGACCCGCGGGACGCTCCGCAACCTGTCGCGTCGCTCCTGACGGCGGTCCGTGCCGCACCCCGCGCGGCTGAGCTCGCCGGGGAGGACGCCGCGGTACGGGCGTACCGGCTGGCGCGGGCCGGCACCCCCGTCGGCAGTCCCGAGCGGAGTCGTCGGGGCCGCGCCCTCGCCGGCTTCGGCGTTCGCGCCGCGCTGGCCGGTGTCGCTCTCGCCGTCACCGGCGGGGTGGCCTTCGCCGCGACCGGGGGCACCCTGCCCGGACCGCTGCGTGGCCCCGCCCCCACCACCGCCACACCCGCGCCGCCTCCGGCCGTCTCCCCCACCGCGGGTTCCGGCCGGCCGTCCGCGCCGCCCACCACGACGGAGGGTCGGCCCGACCCGAGCGCGTCCGTGGCAGCGCTGTGCCGGGCCTACCGGACGGACGGCGACGGCCCGGGCCGCGCCCTGGACAAGCCGGCCTTCGACGACCTCGTCCGCGCGGCCGGCGGCCGCGGCAAGGTGGCCGGCTACTGCGACCGCCTGCTGCCCGGCGAGTCGGCGGTCCCCGGGGCATCGGGCACACCGGTCGACCGGCCCGACGGCACCCCGACCCCCCAGCCGTCCGGGCGACCCACGACATCACCCTCCGTCCCGGCCGGCCGACCCTCGGCGCCCGGCAACGTCCAGATCTCGCCCGGCGACGTCCAGGTCTCGCCCGGCAACATCCAGATCTCGCCCGGCAACATCCAGGTCTCGCCCGACCACGGTCGCCCCACACCGGGCAGCGGCGACGGGCGCTGACCCCCACGCCATCGCGCCGCGGGGCACGACGGACCACCGCTGTCCGGGGTCACGCACCGCCCCGGGGCGCCGCCGGGAAGGGGCCGCCGCGCACGTGACGAACGCGCCGCGCGGGTGGCTCGGCCAGCCGGTGGGACGCCGACGCGCACCGGCCGGCGCTCGCCCGGTGACCCAGATCGGCCCGGCTGATAGCTTGCCCCGATGAGTCTGCGGCGTCGACGCGTGGCGATGCTCTTCCGCGTGGTGATCGTGATCAGCGTGTTGGCCGGGATCGTGCTCACCGCGCTGGGTCCCGCCACCGTCACCGGCCTGCTGCCGTACTTCACCATCCAGAGCAACGTCGCCGTCGGTCTCCTCGCCGGATACGCCGCCTGGCTGGCCTGGCGGGACCGTCCCGAGCCGCCGTCGCCGCTCAAGGGCGCGGTCACCCTCTACATCACCATCACCGGCGTGGTCTACCACCTGGTGCTCGACAACCCCGCCAGCCCGTTCGCGATGCCGCAGCCCGACCGCGCGTTCGGCGAGGCGCTGGGCAACCAGTTCCTGCACACCGTCGTGCCGCTGCTCGCGGTGGCGGACTGGGCGCTGTTCGACCGGCGGGGCCGGCTCCGCCCGCGGTATGCGGCGTGGTGGCTGGCGTTCCCGCTGGGCTACCTCGGTTTCGCGCTGGTCCGTGGGCTGGTGGTCGAGCGGTACCCGTACCCGTTCCTCGACGCCGGGGAGCTGGGCTACGACGGGGTGGGCGTCAGCGCGGTCTTCTTCGCCGTCGCGTTCTGGCTGCTCGGCCTGCTCTTCGTGGGCGTCGACCGGGGCCTGGCCCGCCGTGCCGGACCACCGGCCGCCCCCGCCACGCCCCCGTCCGGGACAGCCGCCCCGGCGCAGCGGTCGGCGGCCGTCGATTCCGCCCCGGTGTCGGGCGCCACCCCGGGCGGCCGGCCCGACGCGCCGGCCGTGCCGTGACGACCGCGCTCCCGGCGACCGTCGCAGAGCTGTACGCGGTCTTCGACCAGTGCCCAAGGCCAGCGGTGCGGGCTCGGCATCGGGCCGCACCTGTCGGTGTGGGCAGCCGACGGTTCGGAGCAGGACACCGGCGGGGGTGAGCCCGACTCACCCGGACGGGGTGAGACGCGGGAGGCCGCCAGCACCGCGCCACTCGACGTGGCGCAGCGCTGCGGCCACCGGAAGGCGGATCGTTTGACCGGGCGCTGAGCGGGCAGGCGGCGGGCGGAGCCGGAAACCGGAGGACAGGAGACATTCATGCGCGCGCTGCGGTTGCCGAACTGGAAGTCGGAACCCGAGTTGGTCGAGGTCGACGAGCCGACCCCGGGCCCCGGGCAGGTGGTCGTGAAGATCGGGGCCGCCGGCGCGTGCCACTCCGACCTCCACCTCATGCACGACTTCGAGGCCGGCGCCGTGCCGTGGAACCCGCCGTTCACCCTCGGCCACGAGAACGCCGGCTGGGTGCACGCCCTCGGCGACGGGGTCACCGGGCTGACGGTGGGCCAGCCGGTGGCCGTCTACGGTCCGTGGGGCTGCGGCACCTGTGCGCGCTGCCGGGTGGGCATCGACCCGTACTGCGAGAACATCGCCGAGGCGCCGGTGCCCGGCGGTGGCGGCGGTCTCGGCCTGGACGGCGGCATGGCCGAGTACATGCTGGTGCCGCACGCCCGGCACGTGGTGCCGCTGCCCGAGGGGCTCGATCCGGTGCTGGCGGCGCCGCTGACCGACGCGGGCCTCACCCCGTACCACGCGATCCGCCGCTCCTGGCAGAAGCTCGGGCCGACCAGCACCGCGGTGGTGGTCGGCGTCGGTGGGCTCGGCCACGTCGGCGTGCAGATCCTCAAGGCCACCACCGCGGCCCGGGTGATCGCGGTGGACACCCGCGAGGAGGCGCTGAAGCTCGGCGAGGAGTGCGGCGCGGACCTCACCATGCTCTCCGGCGAGGGCACCGCCCAGGAGATCCGCCGGGCCACCGGTGGCCGGGGCGCCGACGTGGTGCTGGACTTCGTCGGGGCCAACCCCACCCTCGCGCTCGGTGCCGCCGCCGCCCGCACCGTCGGCGACCTCACCATCGTCGGCATCGGCGGGGGCACCCTGCCGGTGAGCTACTTCGGCGTGCCGTACGAGGTGAGCATCCAGACCACGTACTGGGGCAGCCGGCCGGAGCTCATCGAGGTGCTGGAACTGGGCGCCCGGGGCCTGGTGAAGCCGAAGGCCAGCACCTTCCGGCTCGACGAGGCGGTCCTCGCGTACCGGAAGATGGCCGACGGCACGCTGGAGGGCCGGGCCGTCGTCGTGCCGTGACCACCACGTCCTAAAGTGATCATGTGGTCGCGGCGCTGGAGCTCTACCTGGACACCGACGCCACCCGGCGGATCCGGGTGCTCTGGGACGCGCTGGAGGCCGAGGGCGTGCAGAGCATGCGGTCGCTGCTGGAGCAGCGCCACCGACCGCACGTCTCGCTCGCCGTCGCGCCCCGCTTCGACCCGGAACGGGTCGCGGCGGCGCTGCGCGGCACGGTGGTGGCCGCGCCGCTGCGGCTGAGCTTCCAGCACGCCGGTCAGTTCGTCGGGCGGGTGCTCTGGCTGGGCCCGACCCCCACCGCCGAGCTGCTCGCGCACCACGCCGAGGTGCACGGCCGGCTGGCCGAGGCCGGCATCGGGCTGGTCGAGCACTACCAGCCGGGGCGCTGGGTGCCGCACTGCACGCTGTCGATGCGGGTGCCGAACGCGCTGATGGCCGCCGCCGTGCGCCGCTGCCTGGAGGTGCTGCCGCTGGAGGCGACCGTGGTCGGCGCGGCCCTCACCGACCACGCCCGGGGCATCTCGGTCCCGCTGCCGTAGCAGCTCGGACCGGCTGACCGCCGGCGCGCCGCGTCGAGCCCTCCGGTGCGCCACCCCGCCCCAGACCCTCGCCGGAGCGCCGCAGCCCGCCGGGTGCGCCGTCATGACCGGGCGGCGACGGGGTGCGGCGGGTTCTCGGCGGGCGGGGCGTCCCTGGCCGCCGCGCCGCGCCGGGTCAGCGCCACGCCGGCGAGCACGACGACCATTCCGACGACCGTACGCGGCGTCAGGCCCTCGCCCAGGAACACGGCCCCCAGCGCCACTGACACCACCGGCAGCAGGTATCCGACGGCGGCGGCGTTCGTCGCGCCCTCCTCCGCGACGACCCGGAAGGTGAGGTGGAATGTGATCGCCGTGCAGAGCACGCCGAGGACGACGACGGCGACGGCGGTCGCCGGGGTGGGCCGGGGCACGACCAGGCCGCCGGCGGGCAGGGCGAGGACGCTCCACCCGGTGGCCGCCACGAGCTGGGCGGCGGACAGCGCGATGGTGGGGGTGCCCCGGCCGGCCAGCTCGCGGCCCATCCAGGCGAAGCCGACCGCGTAACTCGCGGCGGCACCGAGGATGGCGAGCGAGTCCACGCTGACGAGCCCCGCCCGGCCCCAGGGCGCGAAGATCGTCAGTACGCCCACGAAGCCGAGCAGCAGTCCGGTCAGTCGGACCGGACGCGGCGCCCGCTCCGTGCCGAGGGCGACCCCGAGCAGCACCGACCAGAGGGGCGTCGTGGCGTTCAGCACGCCGGCCACTCCGGAGTCGACGGTCCGCTCCCCCACGCTGAACAGGGCGAACGGCAGGGCGTTGCAGAAGAAGGCCGCGACCACCAGGCGGCCCCACGTCGCCCGGTCGCGGGGCAGGCGGTGCCCCGCCCAACGGCAGGCGACCAGCAGCGCGGCGGCGCCGAGGGCGCACCGGGCGACGGTGACCTGGGCCGGGGACAACCCCTCCAGGGCCACCTTGATCCACAAGAAGGTCGAGCCCCACAGCAGGGCCAGTACGCCCAGCCGCAGCAACGCCCACGGTCCGCCGCCCATCGCCGCCCGTTACCTTTTTGATCGTCCCCAGCCGGGGACTGCTCGGTCGCCCGGCCTGGTATGACTTACTGCCCCTGTCGTACGCATGATCCGGGGGGTGTT